>CAZAJF010000007.1:0-120392 GCA_964485395.1 uncultured Treponemataceae bacterium
AGCGGGTTTTTGAGCTTGCACGACGCAAGCGATAAAAACCAAATCCCCCTCTCTCCGCTAATTTAAAAAGGCTGATGTTTCCAGACTGGAGAGATGTCCGAGTGGTTTAAGGTCCACGCTTGGAAAGCGTGCGTGCCCACAAGGCACCGGGGGTTCGAATCCCCCTCTCTCCGTTTTTCATGCTACCGTTTTACGGGAACCGGCTTCCGTTGTGTTTAACGTGGGGGATTCGAAACGATCCCTCGCCGACCAACGGGAGGAAAAGGCGCCACGAAGGCGCCGGCAGAGGGTGAGACGGGTTTTCTAGTGAGCACGACGCGAGCGATGAAAACCGAATCCCCCTCTCTCCGTTTTTGACTCGCGCGCTTGTAGCCAGGCCCTATGCTAAGCTTCGCCGCCTAATTCCGCCAGGCCCGGAAGGGAGCAACGGTAAGCGGAATGATCTTGTGTCATAGCAAGCCTGGCTACAAACGCTCGAGTTTTTTTATTTCAGCCCCGCATTAAAATACCGCTTCCCCCGGCTCCGATATTGCCTAGGCACCTTCTCCATGGTATTCTCGATTCCATGGCATACGAAATTACCGCGACACGCAAACGGCCACAGTCATTCGAGGATTTGGCGGGACAGGAATTCGTGTCCGCGACCTTGCGCGCATCGATAGCATCAGGCAGGATAGCGCACGCATATCTTTTCGCGGGTCCGAGGGGATGCGGCAAAACCAGCACGGCGCGAATTCTCGCGAGGTCGCTGAATTGCGAAAGCGGCCCTACGGCGGAACCATGCGGCACCTGCGATTCCTGTACTTCAATCGCCCGCGGGGCGGCCCTGGACGTCATAGAGATAGACGGTGCGTCCAACACTTCGGTTGAAAACATCAGGCAAATCAAGGACGAAGTTCTCTTTCCGCCCAATTCGTCAAAATATAAAATCTACATAATCGACGAAGTGCACATGCTTTCCAACAGCGCGTTCAATGCCCTGCTCAAGACGATAGAAGAACCGCCGCCGTATATTATATTCATGTTTGCCACTACCGAGCTGCACAAAGTCCCCGCAACCATAAAAAGCCGATGCCAACAATTCAACTTCAGGTTGATACCGCTGGAAGTCATACAGAAATGCCTTGTTTCGGCGGCGGCGGATCTCTCGGTGAAGGCGGATCCCGAGGCGATCCTCTGGATAGCGCGGGAGGCAACCGGCTCGCTCCGAGACGCGTACACGCTGTTCGATCAGGTTGCGTCGTTCTCGGAAGGACACATTACCGCAGCAAAGATCCGGGACAAGCTGGGAATTGTCGGTACCGAACGCATGGCATCGCTCATGGAACTGTGCGTGCAGGGAAACCGCGGCGCGGCCCTATCGATGCTAGACTCCATTCTGGATTCAGGGGTCTCCGTCGAGCAGTTTTCCACCGATGCCGTGGCTTACGTGAGGGCTCTCCTTTTGCTGTCATGCGGAATCGAGCGTGAAGGCCTTCTGGGAGCTCCGAGAAATTCCTTCCCGGCGACCATCACATCCATCATCGACGCTCCGCGGGTGGAACGCATGCTGGCCGGGCTTTTCGACCTGTACCGAAACATGCGCTACAGCATCAATCCTAGATTTGAGCTTGAACTGGCCGTAGCCCGACTCTGCGCTATCAAGGACTACGTACCTCCCGCCGAACTTTCCCGCACGATCAACGGCTTAAAAGCGGCCATCGTCGGAGGCAAAGCCCCCGCTTCCGCCGCTGTAGGGAGCGGGTTCATGCAAGCCATGGCAGCGGGTCTTTCACCGCAGGCGGATCAGCAATCCGAACCCGCTGCGCTCCCACAAAAAAACAGTAACGCGGATTTCTTGGCCACGCCGCCTCAGGCAGCGGCGGAGCCTGCCGCGCAACGGCATCAGAAAGCCGAAATTGCCGCGGCAGACCCAGGCGATCCGCTCATCACCGACGAGATACTGGAACCCGTGCTCGATATGGATAAGCTCAAGCACAGCCTGGTTGCGGCGCTGAGCAAAAAGCTCGTTCTGTCATCAAGCTTGGAACGCTCGACCAAATGGACCATAAACGGGGATCGGCTGGAGATTTTGTGCGCCAACTCCTACGACGCAAACACGGTTTTGACGGACGCCAATATCATTACCCGAAGGGCGACGGAACTGGCGGGCCGAACCTTGCGCATCGAGCCGCGAGCGCCTGAAAGCGTCCAGGCTCAGGCTCCCGCCCCCAAGTCGGATGACGACGACGACTCCGATGACGGAGACGATGGGCCAGCGGATCCGGTCGCCATCGTGGAAAAGGTCTTTCGGGGCAAACGCATAACGGAAAAACCAGCTTTTAACGGTTAAGGCGCGACGTTCAGCCTCGCTTCGAAAGGCGTAACCGTCGGGCATGCAACATGATTATATTATGGAGGACAACATGGATTTAGGCGATATAATGAAGATGCTCAAGGACCCGCAGGCCTTGCAGCGCCAGGCTGCGGAGATGCAGTCCAAGGTGGCGTCCATTACCGCGAAGGGTACGGCCGGCGGCGGCATGGTCAGCGTCACGCTGAACGGCGCCATGGACTTGATTGCTATAGAAATATCACCTGAAGTCGTGATAGCGGAAGAGACCGCGATTCTGCAGGACCTGATCCGCGCGGCCCATAACGACGCCTCGGAAAAGGTCAAGCAGGCGATGCAGGGCGAAGTCGCGCGCACGCTGGGCGCTGGGGGACTCCCCGGTTTCGGAATGCCCAGCGCATGAAGGCCCTCGAGGATCTGGTAAACCTGCTTTCCCGGCTGCCGGGAATCGGCAAAAAAAGCGCCTCCCGCATGGCGTTCCACCTCCTCAAGGCGGACGATCAGTTCGCGGCACTGCTGGCCGAGAGAATCGCCGGCATCAAAAGCCGTATCAAGCTGTGCTCGAAATGCGGCTCGTATACGGAGGAAGACCCCTGCCCCGTATGCTCTTCGCCTTCTAGAGACAGAACCATACTCTGCGTCGTGGAGCAGGCCCATGACGTAATGAGCATGGAAGCCTCCCGCGAGTTCAACGGGTTGTACCATGTGCTCGGCGGCCTTATCTCCCCGCTCGACGGAATAGGCCCTGAAACCTTGCGGCTGGACTGGCTTGTTTCGAGGGTTCGCGACCTGGGCGTGCGCGAGATCGTAATCGCCACGAATCCTACCGTGGAGGGCGACACCACCGCGCTCTATATAAAAAAGCTTCTCGAGGGATCGAGCGTTAAAATCAGCCGGCTGGCGACGGGGATTCCCGTAGGCGGCGACTTGGAATACGCGGATCGGCTCACCTTGGCCCGCTCGCTTCGCGGACGTACGATACTCTGAAATCAAGCCGTTTTGTTTTCTCAGGGCTTGAGATAGCCTAACCCGCCGATTTTTGCTATATTTGAGGAACAGCGCACAAGGAGAAGCCAATGTCCATGCAAAACCAGAGATTCCGATTTGATGAAGAAGAAGAGGAAGAGGAAAAAGAAGATAAATCGGGCAAAGGCCAGGATATTCTTGCCGAACGCCTTTTAGAAACCCGTACGATAATTCTTTCAGGTCAAGTAAACAAGGAATTGGCTGAAAAAGTCGTACGCCAATTACTGCTGCTTGAATCGATGAATGATAATCCAATAAAGATAATGATCGATTCCCCCGGCGGCGACGTCGACGCGGGATACGCGATTTTTGACATGGCGCGCTTCGTAAAGCCGCAGGTCTGGATGATCGGCATGGGTCTCGTAGCCAGCGCCGGCGCCCTTATCCTGTTGGCCGCTCCCAAGGAACGACGCGTGGCGCTGCCTAATTCGCACTACCTGATCCACCAGCCCCTTTCGGGTCTGCGCGGCGTGGCGACGGAAATTGAGATACACGCCCGCGAGCTTGAAAAAACCCGCGACAAGTTGAACCGCCTCATCGCCGAGGAAACCGGCCAGAAACTCGAACGTGTCGTCAAGGACACGGACCGGGATTATTGGATGAACGCCGAAGAAGCCGCAACCTACGGATTGGTTTCGAGAATCGCGCGCACACGGGCCGAACTGGGTCTATGACAAGCCAAACGCTGTCGGCAGCCCTCGGATCCTGCTTTGAAGGTATCGATGCATCCGCTGTACCACCGGGAGCATCGCTATATAAAGGCAAAGTCCGCGACGTTGTAAGCAAGGGTGACCGGATAGCCCTTGTAGCCAGCGACAGGATATCCGCCTTTGACCGCGTACTTTCCAGCGTCCCGTTTAAAGGGGAAGTGCTTTCCCGGATTTCCGCGTGGTGGTTCGAGAACACGTCCGACATCATACAGAATCACGTGCTCGGTCCGGCGGAGCTCGGCGGCCTTGATCCTTTGGCGCGCACCGGTCGCTGCGTCATCGGTAAAAAATGCGACATGCTTCCCATCGAAGTCGTGGTGCGCGGATACCTTACCGGTTCCGCCTGGCGCGATTACCAAGCGGGAAACCCGATTTCGGGGATTCTCCTGCCTTCAGGCCTAAGCTATTGCGAAAAATTTCCCGTACCCCTACTGACTCCATCCACCAAGGAATCCGAAGGTCACGACAAACCCGCCTCAGGCGAAGAACTGATTAAAAGCGGACTGGTCGGCCGGGATCTTTGGATGCTGGTGGAAAAAGCAGCCATAGCCGTTTTCAGGCGGGGCCAGGAACTGGCGGCCAGGCGAGGCCTCATCCTCGTCGACACGAAATACGAATTCGGCCTCCTCGATGGCCGGCTCATCCTGGCGGACGAGATACATACGCCGGACTCCAGCCGCTACTGGCATGCGGATTCCTACATGACGCGATTCCAGGCCAACGAACACCAACGGGAACTCGACAAGGAAACGTTCCGCCGCTGGCTGGTAGACCGGGGTTTTTCCGGCGAAGGCACGCCTCCCGCCATCGATGACGCGGTGCGCACCGAGACCGCCCTGCGCTATATCGACGCGTACGAGCAGATACTCGGAAAAGAATTCACTCCCGTGTTCCAGAATCCGCAAGCGGCGTCGAAATGCTGCGCGTCTACTATAATGGAAGCATTAAGCCCATAAAACCGCCTTTTCCTCCGGGGAAAGGCCCCGGAGGACGCCATGCGCGAAAAAACCATCTCCTTGCTTTTTCTGGCTGCCCTGATAACCGCCCTTGCCGGATGCGCGGCGGCGGCGACCGCTCCCAAGACACTGACATTAATTTCGTATAACCTGATGACGCTGTTCGATCCGGTGGACCAAGGCGGCGAATACGACGGCTGGCAGGTATCCAAGGGCGAATGGGACGAGACCCGCTACAAGGCTCGCCTGGCCAATACGGCGGCCGCCATCCTTGGGTTACAGCCTGGCGGCCCCGACATTCTCGTGACGGTGGAGGCGGAAAACCGTCGGGTACTGCAGGACCTGGCCGAGAAGCTCGGCGGCTACCTTGTTATAATTGCTTCACCAGAGGAAAAAGCCCTTCTGTCATGCGGCGTACTTTCCCGCTATCCTCTCAGGCAGGCCAGGGCCCACCTGGCCACGCCTCCCTCGGACATCGCGGATTCCATCCCCAGGTACATGCTGGAGGCGGAGCTGGACGTGGCCGGCAGGAGGCTCGTAATACTGGCGGCCCACTGGAAAAGCAAGCTGGGCGGCGCGGCGGAAACGGAAAAATCCAGGCGCTTCGCGGCGGACCTCGCCCGCAGGATCATGCTCGAGCGCCTTGCCGAGGATTCGTCCGTCGGAATAATCCTCGCGGGGGACCTCAACGAAAATCCGGATGAGTTCGAATTGGTCGACAGGGAGTACCCGACGGCGCTCATGCCGGCATCGATGGCGGCGGGTCCGGGCCTGTACATAAGCGGCGATCCGGAGGATGCGCGGTCGGTCGACGGGGAACTCGTCCTGTTCAGCCCATGGGAACAGGCGGGAGGCTATAGCTATAAATACGCCGGCAAGGAGGAACGCATCGACCATATATTGCTGTCGCCAAACCTTCTGAACGGCACCTCCTTCCGGTTCGAGTCCTTCAGCGCCGAGCCTCCCGCATTCCTGGTGGATGAAAAGGGCCAGCCGATACGATGGAACCAAGCCGGTAATTCGGGCTATTCGGATCACTTGCCCCTGCGCCTGGTATTGGCCGTTGTCAAAAAAGAGCCTTCAATCAACCCATAGAAGCTTTCTTTTGACAGTACCGCCCCTGACGTGGTACAACTATCAGATGGTAGACAGCAAGCCACTCATCGCGCAAAGCGACCAATCACTCCTTTTGGATGCACATGACCCGCAATTCGAGGACGCGCGCGCGGCTCTTTCCGCCTTTGCGACACTGGAAAAAAGTCCTGAACATTTTCATTCGTACCGCCTCGATGCCCTGTCGCTCTGGAACGCGGCGAGCGCGGGCCTTTCTCCCGACGAAATAGTGGCGACCCTCTCAAGGTTTTCGCGCTACGAGCTTCCCCCTTCCCTCGCGCAATCCGTTCGCGCCACCATGAGCAGGTTCGGCAAAGTGATAATCAAGGATTCCGGCGAGGAAGGAACGCTTCAGCTCGTTTGCGAAGACCATTACGTGCGCGCCGAAATAGAAAATTCAAAAAAACTCTCTAAATACCTGTCCGTGCAGGGTGACTCGATTTTCATCGCCCTTACCGAACGCGGAACGGTAAAGCGGGAATTGATGAAGCTCGGCTGGCCGGCGATGGACATCGCGCCGCTCGTGGACGGAGACCCGTTCCCTTTTGCCCTGCGCCAGGAACGGGCGAGCGCCGGGGGACACCATACGGCCTTCGGCCTCCGCGCCTATCAAACGGACGCTATCAAGGCATTCATCGGCAACAACCTTCCCGGCACCGGGTACGGCGTCGTAGTCATGCCCTGCGGCGCGGGAAAAACGGTGGTAGGCATGGCCATCGCCGCGGCCATCGGGCGAAAGACCCTGATAATCACCACCAACGTGGCTGCCGTGCACCAGTGGATGGACGAGCTCCTGGACAAGACGACCCTGACCCAGGCCGACCTGGGGGAATACACGGGATCGGCCAAGCAGATCATGCCCATAACGATAGCCACGTACCAGGTGCTTACCTGGCGTCCCGACAAAGAGTCCGACTTTCCCCACTTCGACATCTTCAGGAAGGAAAAGTGGGGGTTAATAATTTATGACGAAGTGCATCTGCTCCCCGCGCCCGTATTCCGCGTCGTGGCCGAAATCCAGGCCATACGCAGGCTCGGCCTCACCGCCACGCTGATCCGCGAAGACGGCTTGCAGGAAGACGTGTTCAGCCTCATCGGCCCCAAGCGCTACGACGTTCCCTGGAAGGAGCTGGAGGCCAAGGGATTCATCGCTGAGGCGTTCTGCCGCGAGATCCGCGTTCCCATGCAAGATCACGACCGGATGCGCTATGTCTCCTGCGGGCTTCGCGAGCGTCATCGCATCGCCGCGGAAAACATCGTAAAGACGAAAGTAGTTCACGAGCTCCTGGACAACCATAGCGAAGATCTCGTCATGGTGATCGGTCAATTCATCGAGCAGCTGACGAAACTGGCAAAGGAGCTGAACGCGCCGCTGATAACGGGAGCCACGCCCAATTCGGAACGCGAGCGGATCTACTCGGATTTCCGCACGGGAAAAGTTCGGGTCATCGTGGTATCCAGAGTGGCGAATTTCGCCATAGACCTTCCCGACGCCTCGGTGGCGATACAGATCTCGGGAACGTTCGGCTCCAGGCAGGAGGAAGCCCAGCGGCTGGGAAGGGTATTGCGCCCCAAGGAAAAAAATTCTTTTTTCTATTCGCTGGTTTCAAGGTATACTATAGAAGAGGAATACGCCGATAACCGCCGCCGATTCCTTACCGAGCAAGGCTACCGCTATACGATCGAAGCCTGGGAGGCCAGTGAATGGGAACCGACAAACTGAAGTCCTGGCGCGACTCCCTCATTTCGGACAACACCAACCTGCTCATCGACGCATCGAGGCGCTGCCTCGGCCCTATCAAGACCCCGTTCAACAAGCATGAACTCGCCTCGGGGCTCGAGGCATACCTGCGAAAGCCGCAAACCGCGGAAATGATAATCAACATGCTGGATTCCACGGATCTGCGAATCCTTGCGTTGATACGGCATACCGGCTTTATCTCCGCGGATACCCTGGCCTATTTCGCCGCCGAGAAGCAGGAAAAAACATCCATCGAAAACTCAAAGGCCAGGGTAAACGCTCTTCGCGAGAGGCTTATCGTATATACCCATTCCGGAGGTCCCGTTCCCAACGCCATCCTCATCAATCCCATACTGGAGGAAAAGCTGAAGGCCGAGCTTCCGCTTTCAAGGCTCGTTACGAAAATAAAACATCTCGACCCTGTGGATTCCGATTGCGATTTCTTCACCGACCTCTGCTCCTTCATGTCCGTCGCGGTGCATACCAAGCCTTTTTTCGGAAAGAGCTCGTCCTTGTCAAAAAAGGCCGCCGAGCGATTTTACGCCACGGCGCCGCACGTTGCGGGAGATTCGTCGGAATACCTGGCAACCCTCCACGGAACCTTGCTGAATTCCGGATGCCTGGCCGAGACGGAATCGGACAAGGCCCTGCCTCGCCCCCGGATATTCCTTGACATTTGCGAAGCGTTCGGGCAAAGGTCCGAACTCGCCTTCCTGGCCGCCAACGAGGCCATCCATACCGATATTTTCTCCGTGGAATTTCTTATAACTTTATTTTCAGCGGTACTGAAAGCCTTTCCCAAGGCCGTCAGATTCAGCAACGCGGACGCCGAGCGCATGATTTTCGTCATAATATATCCGCTCGTCTTTTCCTGCGCGCTCGAGAGAAAGACGAGTTTCGACTTTCTCATGTCGCCGCTCGTACACAGCCTTCTGGAGACATTGAAAAGCGCGCGGCTTCTCGAGCCGCATGAAACGGGATTCATAGCGTCATCGAACATGGTACGCATGTCGGAAAGACAGGACTCCGTCGCTTTGGGCGAAAAACCCACAGCGGTAAATACCCCGAAAGTAATCATAGAAGATTCGCACGAAATTCGAATCCTTCCCGAGGCGAACCATGCGGAACGCGCCTGCGTAAGCATCTTGTCCCGCATGGACAAAACAGGCCTCGTCTGGAATTCAACGCTGGACAAGGAAGCCGCGCTTTCCGCATTCGCGTTCGGTTTTGCCGCCGAGGAACTGTGCTCCACGCTGGAAAGACTGTCCGGAAGAAAGCTTTCCCAAAGCACGCTTTTTTCCCTCCAGTCATGGGAAAAAGAATACAACGCGGTCAGGCTCCGCTCCGGCGTCGTGGTCCTGCTGGACGACCATCTATCGCTCGTGCTGGAGCATAACCCCAAGGCGGAGGGATTGGTACGCGAAAAACTCGCGAACGGCGTGTTCCTCGTAGACGCGATAAATCTAGCGGACGCCGAACGCAAACTGCGGAAGCTCGGGATACACGCCGACCTTCGCGGAACCGAACCCGAGGAAAACATGGCCGAAAACGGCCGAATCCGAAGGATAAGCCACAAGGACATTTTCCACGGAACCTCTTCCCCCATGCCAAAAACCGCGCTGAAGCCGGTGGAAAATTTCGTGCTTCAAGACGATGCGCTTGTTGACGCCGATAAAAGAGCCAGTGAAACCGTCAGCAAGCTGCTCGGCATATTGCGTTCCCTCAAGCTGGACCCTTCCTTGGAAGAAATGCTCTCGGACCGCGTAAAATCGCGGCTCATTACCTCTGAAGACCAGATGCTCAACAATGAGCTCGCCGGCGGCATTAAAGTAGGAGCCCTCGATTATCCGGGGAAAGTCCGCCTTGTCGAGCGAGCCTACAAAGAAGGAACCCCCATCGAGGTAGTCTGGCCCGGTGAACGCGGGATGCCCTCCCAGGCAAAAGGAATCGTCCGGCAAATGAACAGGAGCGAGTCCGGGCTGGAACTTGTCCTCGTAACCTCCACCGGCCCTTCCGATATGGAAAATTCCATTACCTTACCCATCCGCTCCCTGTCGGGAGTCCGCATCATTCAAAATTTCCTCTTTGGAGAAACCAATGGCACTACCCCAAAAGATTGACGGAAGCCGTCAGCTGAAATTGGCCGTACTTATCGACGCTGACAATACGCAAGCCCCGATAACCGAAGGCCTTCTGGCCGAGGTCGCAAAATACGGCATCGCAAGCGTAAAGCGCGCCTATGGCGATTGGACCACCACAAACCTGAAACACTGGAAGGAACGCCTCCTGGCGTACGCCATCCAACCCATACAGCAGTTCGCGTATACGAGCGGCAAGAACGCCACGGACAGCGCCATGATCATCGATGCCATGGATCTCCTGTATACGGAAAAACTCGATGGATTCTGCATCGTCTCAAGCGATTCCGATTTTACCAGACTGGCGGCGAGGCTTCGGGAAGCCGGAAAATTCGTACTGGGCTTCGGAGAGAGAAAAACGCCAAGGCCGTTCGTGGCCGCATGCGACAAGTTTATTTTCTCCGAGATCCTGCGCGAGCCGGAAGAAGAAGCGGCCACCGTGAAAGGCGAGCCAAAACGCAAGACCCAGGCGCCGGACATGAAGATAGACCGGCAAGTGCGCGCGCTGCTCGTGGCCGCGGTGGAAGACTCGGCCGACGATTCGGGCTGGGCTTACCTTGGCCCCGTCGGGCAGTATATCGCCAACAGGCAGCCGGAGTTCGATCCTCGAAACTACGGCTACCGGAAGCTGGGCGAGCTTATCAAGGCAAGCGGCTGGTTCGACATCGAGGAGCGCACCAGCGCGGTGGATCCGGCCGGCAAGCTCATCTATATACGAAAGAAAAAATAACCCCCGGAAACCTCAGCCGAACGCCCGGGCAAAGAGCGCGGCGGCGGCGAGGTTTACGGCGATTACGCGCTCGAACAGGCTTTCATCGACGTCGAACCTGGAGTTATGGTTTGGGTAGATGAAGCCCTTCGCGGGCGACTGCGTATTCAAAAACCAGAAACATCCGGGGACCTTTTCCAGGTAATAGGAGAAATCCTCTCCGCCCATGCTCGGAACGCCCATCTGGACTACGGCATCCGCGCCGATCACGCCGGCGGCACCCTGCATGGCAAGGCGCGTGGCTTCCGGGTCGTTGCGCACCGGAGGATAGCAATCCAGCCATTCGAACACGCCCTCCACGCCACCGGCGGCGGCGGATCCCCTGCACGCTTCTTCCAGGCACTGACGCACAAACGTCCGGTCCGCGGGTGCCAGCGTCCGAACCGTGCCCTTGAACTCGGCTTTATCGGGAATAATATTAAATGCCGTGCCCGCATTGACCTGGCACATGCTGATTACAAGCGGCCTGCGCTGGTCTACCCGGCGTCCGCGTATTACCTGGGTGGCCAATATGAACTGGGCAAGCGCGGGAATGGGATCTTTCGTCTGGTGCGGAGCGCTGCCGTGTCCGCCGGCGCCCAAGAAACTTCCCTCAAAGCGGTCGCTGGCCGCCATCATCGGACCCGGCAGAAAACCCGCCTGCCCGGGAGCCAATTCTTCGGAAAGATCGCCCACATGCGTACCGACGATAGCCACGACTCCATCCAGGCAGCCGGCCTCGATCATGTGCCGAGCGCCGAAAGCGCCTTCCTCCCCCGGCTGAAAAATAAGCCGCACCCGGTAATCGACGGGCGGATTCTTGATCAGGGCTTCCGCCGTGGCCAGGAGGATGCCCGCATGGGCATCGTGGCCGCACGCATGCATGCAGCCGGGAATCGCGCTTGCATAATCGACACCCGTTTCTTCCTGCATGGGCAGGGCGTCCATGTCTCCGCGAACGGCGACAAGCGGCCCTGCATTTCCGATATCCGCGATGAGACCGAACGAACAGGCTTTAGGCGACAGGCCTGCAGCGCTCAACGCCTTCTTTATATAATCCACCGTCCTGGGCAGCTCGAGGCCTACCTCCGGAATCGCGTGAAGCGCCCGCCGATGGCGTATCGCGCTGTCTACGGCCGAGGCCGCCATGCGGCGTATCGAGGAAACGTCCTCCGGCGATAACGATGGATTCTTCAATTGCTTCCTCCGTGAGAATTATATTCCGAGAGTAGGGCCAGGGCATCGACTTCATCGTCGTCACCGACGATAAGGGAAAAACCCGTGACACCGGTACTGAATACGGGATTAACGTCGAGCTTTCCGCCGGAAAGAACCTCGCAATAGATGGAGGCTGAATCGAATAAGGATTTCATGACGAGCAGGTCCGTCTGGTACACGCAGGAAAACACGGTTTTCATAATATCTTGCCGAGCATGTTGTTGTCGAAAGAATGGATTTTTTCAAGGACGAAATCCCGGATGGGCTGCTCGACGCCGGCGATAACCCGCTGGAGCCTGGCCTCTATGCTGACCGAGTCGAAAAGTCCGTCCGGCACGAGGATAGGCGACATTTTAGCCCCCATGTCGCCGGGTTCGCCGTCGTCTATCTTGTTATGCAAATAGCCTTCCTTTGCCAACCAGGTAAGCGAATACGGATTCTCGACTTTGTCGTAGACCAACTGGAATCCGATTATCGGGCTGTCGCGCCTTTCATACCAAATATACAAATCAAAAAAATCATCGTAAAACAGGCGGCGAAAGCCTTCGTCATGCTGTCTCAAGGGAGAATATTCTTTTAACACGCTGCCTCCATCGCTACCATGCGGGCTTCCGCCTGTTACCGGAGGAAATTTTCCTGCCGTCATCGTGACGGTAGGGGTTTTTCGTATTCTTGCACCATGCCTTGTAGGCGGCGCAGGCGGCGTAATAGCCGTCCGGTCCTTTGAATGTAGACAATTCGTCGCATCGATACAATTCAAGTAAAACAGGAAAAAGCGGATTCCGCAACTGATCTTCAACCCTAAAAGACGGAATTTCAGGCAAGGCCGCGGGCATCATGTGATATCTGACCAGAAACATGACTTCATGCGCGAGCGCCGACGGATAGCCTAAACGTGAAAGAAAATTCCTGGCTACCCGTTCCCCGATATCGGCATGCCCGTCAAAACGGCGCCCCTCGTTGGATACGGCTTCGGGCTTCCCCGTATCGTGGAGAAGCAGCGCCAGCGACAAAGGCAGGTCCGGCGACTTGCGGTAGGAAAACGTTTCCATGGTATGCCGCCAGACATCCCCTTCGGGATGGAAATCCTTGGCGTGCTCCACCTCGGCCAGGCACGCGATTTCCGGCCAATAACGCGCCAGAAAGCCGCTTTTCATGAGCAACTCGAAACCGCGCTCGGGATGCAGGGAAGTGAGGATCAGATCGAGCAGGTCCCGCTGGTATTGTGCGGACAAGTCCTGGGGAACGCGAATAGGGAGAACCAGGTCTATGGAATAGTGATACCTCGAGACCAATATCACCGATTCAAAAAGCGCCAATTCGGGGGAAGAAGACTCCAGGTTGGCGTTTGCCGACCGAAGTACCGGATAGACTCCGTCCCGGGCAAAAAAAGTCTTGGAAAGAGGATCGTGTCGCAGTCGCAACTGGCGATAGGAGGGAGTTTTATCGCCTTCCGAGCAGACGTAGCAATAACGCAGGTTTTCCGCAGGGGCATTGCGGGTAGCATCGGCATAGGGCAAACCGGGGAATTCGAGGTCCGGCCATTGCTTTGCCAAAGCGATAAGATCGCCCTCGAAATAGACAAATCGCAGCGGAGCTTGAGTTAAACCGAAAAAAGCGTCCAACGCTGTAAATGAGACTTGCATGAACTGCCTTTCACGGTCGTCTCTATGGAGAGAACGATTACTTTCCTGTTTTTTCCGCCATGGTCGCCAGAACCTTACGGGAAAGAGTAAGCAGATGTTGCGGCATCTTTGGGCCATTCTCACCGGAATAATCCGCGATCAGAGCCTCGAATTGAGCTCTCGCCTCGGCGTACTTTCCGGATTTGTATGCAAGAAATGCGAGCTCATATCGGCAAGAGGTTACCGTGTTCAAATCATCGGCGAACTTGAGCTTCGTTGCCTCATACCAGGCGGCTGCGCCGGCCCAGTCGCGCGCCTCGCTGCGATCCTGTGCGCGCTGCATCATCTGAAGCACGGTAAAGCCCTCAGTGTCAGCCGGCGGCGGAGCGCTTTTGCAGGCGATCGACAGGGTCGCGAGAGTCAAGAGAAGTATCATTGAACAAAAAAACCTTGCTGGCCTCATTAAAATTCTCCCGTTGGAACATTGTATACTTCATCGACGGCAGGGAGGCTGTTCCTGAGATCCCGAAGGAATTCCTGACCTTCCCCCATATCTTCGTAACACTCGCAGCGCTCGATGCTCCGCCTGGCGACGGTAAAGTATTTATAGATTTTTTCTTCGCCGGATTTTTTCAGCCATTTGCCCTGGGTACAGCGTACGCGAAGATAATAGCGCCCTTGGCCGGCGGGGGCGGGAACCAATTTACAATGAATGCAGTTAGCGCAGAAAATAGCATTTGATGTTTCAATATCAGTCTCGGTATCGAAGTTAATCTTTTCCGAAGTTTCTGCCATAAACCCGCCTTTCAAACTTGTATAGTACAGAACGAACGAAAAGCGGTCAAGGTTACAAACGCAGGTTCGTTGCCATTCATGGCGCAATCCATTATTATTGTTGGTATGTGGAAGAAATCCCAGCTTGTCAGTCATAGCAAATTGAATACGCACCATGCGAAGACTCGATTTTTGGATCAGACCGGCCATTGGTATATTCTGGACAACGCGGCGGTAATCATGCCGGCAGTAAGCAATCGCGAAGACACGTTCCTGTTCCGGCTCTCCGCCACCTTGGACCATCCCATAGACTACCATATCATGGCCGACGCCCTGGCCGCGGTTTCGCGCCGCTTCCCCTATTTCATGGTAGAGTTGAAGCGCGGATTTTTCTGGTACTACTTTCAGCCTTTGCATGAAATTCCTCGATTAGAGCCGGATCCTGCCTGGCCATGCATGGATTTCAGCGTGCACAGGAAAAAGCAATTCCCGTTCCGGATTCGCCTCAAGGGAGAGCGCATCGCCTGTGAATTCAGCCATGCCCTTACGGATGCCACCGGCGCGATGACGTTTCTGAAGAGCATCCTGACGGAATATTTCAAGCACAAAGGCATAGAATGCAGCGGCGCTCCGGATATTTTTATGCCTGACAGCCCCGTGCACCCCGAAGAATCCGAAGATGCCTATCAACGTTATTATAAAAAGGGCACCCCCACCCCGGCGCCTCTTCCCCGCGCCTACCATCTGGATTCTCCACGCCTTAAAAACAGGATGTACCGCATTACCGCGGCGGCCATTCCCCTGGCAGGCTTGCTCAAGGCTGCCAAAGACAGGAACGCGAGCATGACGGAGCTCCTCGTGGCGTGTTTGCTCGAGGCATATCTCGGCTTCTGGAGCGATTCCAGCCACAAGTCGCGCAAGCGCGCCGGAAAGAATATCGCCATAGAAGTACCGGTAAACATGCGAAAGTTCTACAAAACCCTCAGCTTGCGTAATTTCAGCCTCTACGTTATGGTATGCCTCGACGCGCGCCTGGGCTCCTGGACTTTCGACGAGCTGGTAACCTATGTGCGCAACGTCATGCGGGTTGAAAACGACGAGCGGATCATCGCGAGGCAGATCAGCCGCAATGCCGGCGGGACGAGGATAATCGCGGTGCGCCTCGTACCCCTGTTCATCAAGGATTTTTTTGCGAAACTGTTTTTCAGGACGCTGGGGCAGTCGATCATAACGAGTTTCATATCGAATCTCGGAGCCGTCAGCCTGCCTCCGGAAATTGCCGGAAGAGTACGGCGATTCGATTTCATTCCCGCGCCGAGCAACGATACGCGCACGAACGCGTCCGTGCTTTCGTGGCAGGATACGGTCTACCTTAATTTTGGAAGCAGGGTAAGAACCAGGGAAATCGAGCGACGCGTCTTTTCGCGGATCGCTTCATTGGGGGTTCCCGTGAAACTGGACCCGGTACAGGAGGATTAACCATGGCACTATGCCCAAAATGCGGCGTGGAAATCGGTAATGAGAAAGTCTGCCCGCTGTGCGGAATCGATATGACCTCGACGAGCGAAGATTCCGCCGAAGTTTCCTCGCCTCCGGTGAATGCGCAGGCGGCACAAGTGATCGCCAAGAATATCCTGGCGCTCGAGGTTATTTCCGTTTCCATGGGAATGGCGGCCTTGTCGCTGATCATCGTGGATATAATCGTAAACAAGCACATAACCTGGTCGGTTTATCCGCTGTCCTCGCTGGCCTTCGCCTG
This sequence comes from uncultured Treponemataceae bacterium, assembly GCA_964485395.1. Classification (GTDB taxonomy): domain Bacteria; phylum Spirochaetota; class Spirochaetia; order Treponematales; family UBA12059; genus JANNSO01. The sequence goes on from CAZAJF010000007.1 coordinate 16,141, forward strand.
GCTGATGGTCTGCCTCCCGCTTATTTTCCGGAACAAGCCGCTGATCCTGATTCCGCTGGTGGCTCTTGCACCCTTCGGATTCCTGTTTGCGCTCGACTTTTTCTACGGAAAAATGAGCTGGTTCATGTCGTTGGGCATGCCGATCACGGCCGCCGTGGAAATTGCCGCCGGCAGCGCCGCAGCAGCCTCGGTTTTTTCAAAGCGCAGAGGCTTGAACGTCGTGGCATACGGCCTTCTCGCGGCCACCGCGGTGTCCATGGTAACCGAGGCCAGCATCGATCTGTTCAGGAACGGCCGAATATTCCTGGAATGGTCCTCGATCGTGGGCTTCGCCCTGATCCCGGTGTCCGGCTTCCTTATTTATTTTCATCACCGTATCGCCAAAACCACGACCCTGAAAAAAATGTTCCACCTCTAGGGGTATCTATAAAAAACCCCGGGGACTTCAAAGCCTTCCGGGGTTTTTCCAATATGTCATTTTCCGGCCTTAGGCGCGTCGCTTATTATTTTGTTTCCTGAGGCAGCAGGATATACACGAACTCGCGGTCTTTATTGAATACTTCCTGCGCCATTTTTTGGAACAACTGGGCATCGATGCTCTTCAGGGATTCTGTTTCCCGCTCGCGCACGTTAAAGTCGTACCCGTACAACAGCGCCACCGCCAGGCGGTTGAGCCAAAAATCGTTGGTATCCATCCTGCTGTTTATATTACGCACGGCAGCCGCGCGGATCTGATCGATATACATAGGGTCAAACTTGCCGTCGAGCAAGGCCTGTATTTCGGCGCGCACGGCCGCTATCAGCTCATCTACCCGCTGCGGGTCCGTATTGAACGTAATCTTGAGTTGGAACTGGCTTACCGGATTCTTGCTGAATTCCCCTTCGCAGGAAACGATATAGGTGCCGCCCAACTCTTCGCGCAAGCCGTCAAGCAGGCGATTGTTGAGGGCAAGCGCCATGTACTCCATGGTTTTCTGCCGTTCGTACGACCATGGGGCTTCCGTGGCCCACACCATGTTTACGGTAGCGCGATCTTCGCGCGCCAACTTGTACTCGATCCGCTGGTTTCCGGCTGCCTTCGGGCGGAGCGGCGCCTGCCATTGGGTCTTTCGCGGCGAACCCGCGGGAATGGCTCCGATATGCCGCGTCAACATGGGCTTGATTTCTGTTAATGAAAAATCACCAACGACGATATAGGTGAAGCCGGATGCGTTGGCGAACAGACCGTGCACCAGGTCGTGCGTTTTTTCCAGGGTGATGCCCTTGATGGCGTCGGCGTTCATGGAGGCCGTCCTGGGATTCTCGCCGTTCAGGTGCCTGTACCACGCGGTATTGTAGAGGTAATCGGGATCGTTGCCGTATGTGCCCACCTGGGATATGAGACGGCTTTTCATGGCGCCGAAGGACTGCGGGTCCCTGCCCAGCTCCGCGGAATTGAGATATACGAGGCGGAGCAGCGACTCGAGGTCTTTCTTCGTCGTTTTTCCGGACATGACTTCGGCGATGTCGGAAATGCTCCAGTCGAGGCTCACGGAAAGCGAAGCGGTAAGCTCGTCGACGCGCACTGCGTCCAGTGCGCCGAAACCGGCCCCGGACAAGAGCGCCGGAGCGAGGGTTGCCGTCTGATGGAGTTCCACGGGAAGGTTATAAAGCCCGCCCGGGGACAGGGCTATGAATTTTACGGTATCTTTATCGTAATAGGTGGGCTTGAGAAGGACGCGCGCGCCGTTGCTCAGCACCAACTCGGTTATTCCGTTTCCTAAGGAACGCTCGCTCACGATGGTTCCGGGTTCAGGCAAATTGTCGAAAAGCCCCCCTTGGGCGGCAAGCTCGACCGGGGGAGCAAGCTCTGCGGCTCGCGCCAACTCGAGGCGGGATTCGAACCCTTCCTTGGTAAGCGCGGCGTTCCAGGGTCCTTTCTTGGCGCGAACCGCCACGAAACCCTCGTCCTCCCCGAGAATCGAGCGGGCAATGCCGCTCAACTCCGCGAGAGTCAGAGAATCCAGGGCATCTTTAATATATACGCGTTCGTTTATGATACCGGGCACAGGTTCGTTGTACATGAAATTCCGGTCGTATTCATCGGCGAAACTGCTGCTCTTCAGGTCGTTGTCTTCTATGTCCAGCGTCGACAGCCACTTGCGGTAGGAATCCACCGTCCGCTGGAATTCACTCTGGGTAAAGCCGTGGCGGCGTATGCGCTCCACCTCGGTCGCAAGGTCGGAAAAAGCGTCAAGCTCCTTGCCGTCTTCCGTGGCGAGCGTAAACGCGTAAAGGCGCGTCTGTCCAAAAAAATAGTCGTCGTCGAAATTGGCCTCGCGCCATTTTTTGCCTCCGGCCCGCGTCAAGTTGGCAAGTCGCAGCTTGATGGCCTCGACCGCCACCCGCTGCTTCATCATCTTGAAATAATCGCTGATGAGCGTCTCGGCTTTGTAGGGCACGATTTTTTCGTAAAATACGACGGACTGGTCGAAATCATTGTCGAAGGTGGACACGAAGCTCATTTGCTCCGTGGGAGCCACGGGAAAGAACGGACGAGGGCTGGTGACGCCGTCCTTGGACGCGAAGGAAAATTCACGGACCACTGCCGACTCGGCCGTATGCACCTTGATGTCCCCCACGATGATGACGGCCATGCGCTCCGGCCGGTAATTGCGCTCAAAAAAGGCCTTCAGCTTTTCGCCGGTGGCCGCCTTGAGGTCTTCTTCCGTGCCCATGGGCTCGCGCTCGCCGTGCCTGGAACCGGCCAGCATCACCGGCAGCTCCCGCCTCCTGGCCACTTCGTCGGGACCGAGCCCCAGACGGCGTTCCTCGAGGATCACGCCTTTTTCTTTTTCCACCTCTATGGGATCGAAGGTGATGGCGGTCGCCCAATCTTTTAGAACCTGCAGGCCGGTTATGAAAAGCTGCGGGTCGTCCGTCGGTATTTCAAGCGTGTAGACCGTTTGCTCGCGGGTGGTGTAGGCGTTTATTTCCGCTCCGAATTCCATGCCGATCGACCTGAGGTAATCGACGAGGGCATTTTCGGGGAAACCCGCCGTTCCGTTGAAGGCCATGTGCTCCACGAAATGCGCATACCCGCGCTCGCCGACTTCCTCGGCCGAGGAGCCGGTGGCCACTACGAGATACATGAGCACGCGTCCGCCGGGATTTCCGTTATTGCGCAGATAATAGGTAAGGCCGTTGGGCAATACGGCACGCGTGAGCTCCGGAGCCAGCGGGAGGGCGTCACTCATCGCATAGACGCTGCCCCCCGGCAGGACGGAGGAAACCGGAGGCAAGTTCGCGTCCGGCGCACCCACGCAGGAAAAAAGCGCTATAGCAAGCGAGACGACGAAAAGGCCCAAAAAACCAGGGAGACGCGTAGCTCGTTTCATGACTGCTCCAATGCTTATTTTCTGGACGCGATGAATCTTTCTATCACGGCCTTATAGGACGGATCGTTCCAGGCATACTCGAGTATGGCTTCTAAATAACCAGCCGGTTCGCCGGTATCGAGGCGCTGGCCTTCCACGCGCGCCCAGGCTACCTTGCCCGAGGCGATCAGTTTATCCAACGCGAACATGTGGTAATATTCGCCGCTCGAGTGCCGTTTCCAGCCCTCTTCCAACAATGAAAAGAACTCGGGCGTGTAAAGGTAACGGCCAATCGATATTTCATGGCTCGGTTCCTTGCCTTTGGCCGGTTTTTCGATGAAGCCCTTGACGTGAACCCCGTCCGCCGCCGGGTCGATGACGCCGTATCGAGAAACGTCTCCGTCTTCATGGCAGGCGGCCATCACCGAACAGCCTGTTTTTTCGTACATGTCGATGAGTTGGCGGGTCAGCGGCTTATTGCCGAAATGCAGGTCGTCCGGATACGCCACCACGCAGGGTTCGCCGCCCAGAAGCGGTACGGCTTGCAGCAACGCGTGGCCCGTGCCCAGCATTTGGGTCTGGCGCACGAAGGAAAAATTGGCAGGCGGCGGCGCGGCCAACTGCAGTTTGTCTTTTTTACCCTCGCGCGTAAAAACGGCATCCAGCTCGGCATCGTGGTCAAAGTAGTCGTCGAGACACTTCTTCCTGCGGCTGGTAATTATGATGATATCGCTGATACCCGAGGCGATGAACTCGTCCACGATAAACGCGATGGCTGGCTTATTGATAAGCGGAAGCATTTCCTTGGGCACGGTTTTGGTAACCGGCAGGAAACGGGTGCCGTAACCGGCAGCAACTATTATACCCTTCATATAATTTATAGTAGCGCAGGGCCTGCTTTGTCACAAGTAGGGATGAAAGACTAAGCGAACAGCTCCATGACGGCCCGCCTGTAAGCCTCGAGCGACTTGGCTTTAATAAGCTCCCGCACGCGTTTTTCATCCTGCGGAAACGATGCCGCCAGATAGCCCCAGAATTCCTTCATTTTATCCAGCAAATGGCGCGGACCGTGCAGATAGTCGGCATAGCCCGAGTACAGGTCGTCGTGGAAAGCCTTGAGCGCGGGTTTTGGATCCGCAGGAATCGATTCGCCCTTGATGCGCGCCGGCAGGAAAGGGTCCATGATCGCTCCGCGCCCTATCATCCAATCATGGATACCAGGGAATCGCTTTTGCAGAATCCCAAAACCGGCAGCATCCCGTATGTCGCCGTTATAGACCACCCGGTGGATCAACGACTCGGCAGCCTCGCCGAACGCGTCGAGGTCCACGCTTCCGCCGTACAGCTGCGTGGCGATGCGCGGATGCACGATGACCTTGGCCAGCGGATAGCGGTTGAGCACGGGTACGAGCGCGGGAAGATCGCCTTTGTCCGCCATGCCCAGGCGCACCTTCACCGACAGCGGAACGAGAGTTTCGGAGCAGGCTGCGTCGAGGAACCTATCGATGAGATCCGGGTGCGGCAAAAGACTCGCACCGCGAGTTTTTCTGGTTACCATCGGCGAGGGGCAGCCCAGGTTCCAGTTGACCTCGCCGTAGCCCATGCCCGCGATGACGTTGGCCGTGGAGATAAAATCCGCGACGTCGTTGGACATGATCTGCGGAATCAAGCGTATCCCGATATTCGTCGCCGGCAGAATATCCTTGAAGTGGGCGACATTGGCTTGTTCCGCGAGGCGTATAGACGGCGTGAAGGGAGCCATCGCGGTGTCGAAAGAAGTGAAATGCCTGAAATACGCATTCCTGAACACGCGTATCGTCACGCCGTGAAGCGGAGCCAGGCACAGGGTTGTTTGCATTGCATAGTGAATATACCGGGGACGGGCGGAAAGTCAATGGCGCCCGTCGATCTCACACTACGTCCACGCCTCCAACTCCCGCTCGGAGCCGTACACGAAATGCCCCGGCTCCATCTCGGTCCAGGACGGCGGCTCCTTCGAATACTCGTGCATCGCAGCGTCGTACACCTCGAGCTTGCGTCCCTTCTCGATTTCGGGATCGGGCACGGGTACCGCGGAAAGCAAGGCGCGCGTATATGGGTGCGTAGGCTTGTCGAACAACTGCTCCGCCGGCGCCAGCTCCATGAGCTTTCCCCGGTAGATTACCGCGATGCGATCCGAGATGAACCGAACCACTGAAAGGTCGTGCGCGATGAACAGATACGAAAGGCCGCGGGTCTTCTTGAGCCGGTTGAGCAGGTTGATCACCTGGGCGCGGATGGAGACATCCAGCGCGCTGATTGGCTCGTCCGCCACCAGCAATTCGGGCTCCATCACGAGGGCGCGCGCGATACCGATGCGTTGTCGCTGGCCGCCGGAAAACTCGTGGGGAAACCGCGTGGCGAACTCGGGCAGCAATCCCACCTCGAGCAGCGCCGATTCCACCTTGGCCGCGCGCTCGGCCTCGTTCTTGAAAAGCCTGAAGTTATATAAACCTTCGCTTACGATATAGTCGATCTTGGCGCGCTCGTTGAGCGAGGCCATGGGATCCTGGAAGATCATCTGAATCTTCTGCCTGAGCTTCCGCTCCTCCGTGCCCGATATGGCTCCGCTGATGCGATCTTCGCCGAAGCGAATCTCTCCGCCGGAAAGCGGGTGTACGCGCATGATGGCGCGCCCTATCGTGGTTTTTCCCGATCCGGATTCGCCGACCAAGGACAGGGTTTCGCCTTTTCGGATCGCGAAACTCACGTCGTCCACCGCCTTGAAGGCCTTATGCCCGGAACCGAAGGTAACGGAGGCGTTTTTTACTGTAAGCAGGTTTTCATCGCTCATTTGGCGCCCCCTTTCGCTAATTTATCCGCCCGGGCAGCCGATGCCGCCCGTACCTTTTCCGCGTCCCCGTCCCGGGCCTCGTTGAGGCGCGCTCGCAGGCGCACAATCGTTTCCGGGACATCCACGCGGGGAGAGCGCGGATCCAGCAGCCATGTCTTGGCCCGGTGCGTCGGGGTAACCTGGAAGAACGGCGGCTCGTGCTCGAAATCCACCTTAAGCGCGAAAGGATTGCGGGGAGCGAAGGCATCCCCCTTTATGACTTTGAAAAGCGACGGCGGAGCGCCTTTTATCGAGAACAATTCCTCGCCCTTTATGCCCAATTGCGGGAGCGAGGCTAAAAGAGTCCAAGTGTAGGGATGCCGCGCATCGTAGAATATTTCGTCCGCCAATCCTTCTTCCACGACCTGGCCGGCGTACATCACGGCGATGCGGTCCGCCATCTTGGCCACCACGCCCAAGTCATGCGTTATAAAAAGAACACTCATTCCGAGATCCCTCTGGAGGCTCTTGATGAGCTCCAGGATCTGCGCCTGGATGGTGACGTCCAGGGCGGTCGTAGGTTCGTCGCAGATGAGCACTTCCGGCCCGCAGGCGATCGCCGAGGCGATCACGGCGCGCTGGCGCATGCCGCCCGAGAACTCGTGCGGGTATTGTTTGTAGCGGCGCTCGGGTTCGGAAATACCTACCCGCTCGAGCATGTCCAGCGCCAGGAGACGCGACTTCGAGGCGTCCAGACCGCGGTGCAGCACTGCCACTTCGCGTATCTGCTCTCCTACCGGCTTGAGAGGATTCAGCGCGGTCATGGGATCCTGGAAGATCATCGCGATCTTCTTGCCACTGATACCGTGCCAGTCCTTCTCCGTCTTGAGCTTCGCGAGGTCCACGCCGCGGTACATGACGGTGCCCGAACCTACCCGGCCGTTCTTGTCCAGCATGCCCAGGAAGCTTTTGGCGAACACGCTCTTGCCGGACCCTGATTCCCCGACGACCGCCAAGGTCTCCCCCGCCCGGAGCTGGACGGAAGCCGACCGTACGGCGGTAAGGGCCTTGCCGCGCAGGCTGAAGTTTATCACGACGTCGCGCGCTTCGATGAGCACGTCGCCCGCCCGCCTCGGGGATTCGTCCGGCAGGATTCCCGGGATTCCGCCTTGGTTATTCTTTATTCTCATACGTGATTCCTCGGATCGGAGGCATCGGCGAACTTGTTGCCGGCGATATAGAATGAAATCGTCACGGCCGACAGGATCAAGGTGGGCCAGGTGAGCTGAAAAGGATATATCATGAAGTTATTCTTTCCCAGGTTGACGAGATTGCCCAGCGATACGGTATCCTGGGGAAGGCCGAGGCCGATGAATCCAAGAAATACTTCAGCGCCTATGGAATACGGTATGGTGAGGGCCGCCTCCATGATCACGAGACTTGCAAGGTACGGCAAGACGTTCTTGCCGAGGACGCGCGCCAACGGCGTTCCAAGGCAGCGGGAAGCGACGTTATACTCGGCGTCGCGGATCGTCAAAACCCGGTTGCGCACGAAACGGGCGATGCCTATCCAACCGGTGGCGCACAATGCCACGATGATGGTCCAGAAACCGGGACGCATGATATAGGAAAGCAGTATGAGCAGCACGGTCTGGGGAATGTTGTTCAGCACATTGTAAAGTTCGGTTAACACCCGGTCCAATCGCCTCACATAGCCCCATAGCATGCCCACGAGCACGCCGATGCTCACGTCGAGCAGCGCGATGATGAACGCCAACTCGAGGCTGGTACGGGTTCCGTACCAGGTCCGCGCCCACATGTCCCTGCCCAAGCCGTCGGTGCCGAAGATTCCGCCTCCCATCTCGGGCGACAGGTTCCATTTGTCCGGATTCAAATTCACCTCGTTGGGGTTGACGCGGGAAAAGACGGGATACAGGAAGGACGAGACCGTGAGGAGCAGTATGACGAGAAGCAGCGCTATGGACAGCCTGCTCTTGAAGAACGTGCGAAACGTGGAGCGCCAGTAGGAATACTGGGCGTAACCGGTGCGTTCGGCGGCGGCGGCGTCGAGATCCGCCCTCGCGAACAGCGACGAATCTATTTCGGTTATCGGGGCTTTCATGCCTTGACCCTCTCCTTCTTTGCGCCGGCGAGCTTGATTCGCGGGTCCACCAGCACCATGAGCACGTCGCCCAGGAATACGCCGAACACGCCCAGTACAGAGAAAATAAGCACCAGAGCCTGTACGAGGGGATTGTCCTGCTGGCGTATGGCGTACACGAGCAATCCGCCCAGACCCGGAATCGAGTAGATGCTTTCCACGATCAGGGAACCCGATACGGTAAGCAATATCTGGTACGGAAGGTATTGGACTATGGGAACCGCGGCGTTGCGGAGCACATGGTTCGTCATCACCTGCTTCCGCGGTATTCCCTTGGAAATAGCGAATTTTATATAATCTTTATTCTCTTCGTCAACCATGAAGCGCCTGAGCCAGATCGCGTACCACGCCACGCTGGAAAGCGCGATGGAAATTACCGGCAGTATCCACGAAACCGGCTGGTCCTCGTAGAAGATCATCGGCCACCCGAGGAGTCCGGATACCCAGGTCTGTATCAGGAAAAGATAGATGAGGCTGGGGATGGCGCGCACCATCACGATGTAGAACGTGCCTATACCGTCCACCAGCCGGTCTTTATGATTGGCCATGGCGATGCCCAGCCATAGGCCCACTACGATGCTTATGGAAATGGCGCATAATCCGAAGGCGAGGGAATAGGGAGCCTTCTGCGCGAGAATTTCCGCTATCGGAGTCTTGGGATACACTCTGATGGACCTGCCCCAGTCACCCTTGGAAAGCCCGACCGCGAATTTACCGAAGGCGGTAAAAGGGTCGTCGAGCACTCCGAGCGTCCGGAGATAGGCGGTACGCGCGGCCTCGTCCATGTTGATATAGTCGTCACGCTCGAAAAATCCGGTGGTAGGCATAAGCCGCAGCAGCATGAATACCAGGAACACCACCAGCATCACCGTGACGACCGACTGACCCAGCCGCTTCAGAATGTATGATTTCATTGCATCTCCATAAAACAGGCGGGGTTCCATACGGAGCCCCGCCTTTGATTCACCGGACGGGAAAAAGCCGCGCTTATTTAGCCAGAGCCTTTTCCATGTCCTTGAAGAACGCCGCCTTCAGGGCATCGACCTGTTTCGTGGTAAGAATGTTTTTTTCCACGCTCATGCCCTTGTACTTGAAGCGCGTCACGCCGAAGCCGCCGCGGGGGACGGTATACGGAGGAACCTTGCTCATCGTGTACGCGCCGCCGCCGGCCATGTACGGGATTATATAGGCGCGGTCGATCAGCATTTTCTCGGCCTTCACGAAAATCGAGTAACGCTCGGAAAGCCCCACCTTGGAATCGGCTTCCTTGACCAAGGCATCCACCTCGGGATCGGAATACATGCCGGCGTTCACGCCGCCCTTGGTGACGAGACGGCCGAGCTGGGCCATCGGATCGGCGTAGGCAAAGCGGAAATTCTCGCGGGTAATGTCAAAGAGCCCAGGTTCCACGCATTGGCCGTACTGGTCGTCTACCCATTGGCCCAGCACCACATCAACGTTCTGCGCGCCGAACACGTCCTTCATGAGGGCCTGGAACAGCAGCGCGAACTTCGTGTTCAGGGAATCAGGGCCATGTGCGTACAGAATAGTTAAGGGAAGCTTGCCGTCTACGTCGAACTGCGCTATGGGCTTCATGTCCACCGTAGCGGCCGTTACGCCCTTGATGTTTCCCTTGCCGTCGGTAAGCTCGGCTATGGCCTTGGCCATGTATTCGCGGGCTTTGACCGGGTCGTAGGTCTTGGTTCCGAGCGCCTTGAGCTCCTTCAAGCCCGCGTAATCGGTATAGTCGCGGCCCTTTTCGTCAAACACGGTGGCTTCGGGAATTATGGTGCTGCGGCTCGGCGCCGTGGGATTGATGGGGTCGTACAGCGCCATCAGTTTCGCGTGGTCTATTCCATAGTACAGGGCTTTGCGGAAATTCACGTTGTTCACGAACGCCTTGAACTCGGGGTTCTTCGACAGGAAAAAATACTCGTACCAGTACGTCACGGTGGAACGATCGGCCAAGAACACGTTTGCGGCGTATTTAGAGTTGCCGAGGCCCTTGACCTGGTCGGCGGTAAGCGTCGTCGTGCTCAGTTCGCCGCGCATGAACATCTGCAGTTCGATGGCGGGGTCGGTAACTTTCTGCATGGTGACGGTCTTTACCTTGACGTTCTTCTTGTCCCAGTTGTTTTCGTTGCGGGTAAGCACGATCTGCTTGTCGCGGGTGTAGTCGGACAGGTAATACGCGCCGGAATACAGCAGTCGCTCCTTGGCGGTGCCGAAGTTGTCGATGCCCACTTTATCCAAGAAGGTCTTCTCCACCGCGTTGAACATGTCCATGGTCAGGTAGGACAGGAACCATGGCGTCGGCTTTGTCATTTTATACTGCAAGGTATATTTATCGATGGCCTTGATGCCCACGACGGTATCGAACGTCGCAAGCACTTGCTCGCGCGTCTTGTCTTTCACCTTGCCGCTGGTTATGTCGAGGATGAGGTTATAGTAATCCGCCAGTCCGGCGAGCACCGACTTGATGGAGCTTACGTTCTTGATGGCATTCTTGGGATCGGCGACGTAACGCATGCCTTCGACGAAGTCGTCGGCGGTAATCTCGTATTCGGTCGCCTTGCCCAGGTGGTCCACCCACATAAGGCCCTTCTTCAGCGTAAAGGTCCAAACAGTACTGTTGTCGGAGGCGACCCAACTCTGCGCGATGCAGGGAATGATTCCGCCGAACCTGTCCTGCTCAACAAGCTGGTCCTGTGTATTGGCGGCCACGCGCTGCGCGGTCGTATCGATCAAGTACAGGTAATTGAGGTTCTTGGGCTCTTCGCTGTACGTAGTGCTGTAGCGATCCGCACCTGACTGCGCAACAATGGCTGTCATCATCGAAAGGGAAATCATGATCGCGGAAATAATCCTGCGTTTCATAGTACCGGCCTCCTTGGCTGATTTTTTGGTCGGGTACCGGCCGCATACGCGGAGAATCGCACCCTTGTCCTTTCTTAGAGCAAGAACCGTACCAATCAAGATTCTTACGATAACAAAGTTATGGAAATCGATACGGGAATTATATCCACAATGACGTTTTCAAAAGAAGTCCGCGCCCCGGCCCAGCCCCGGGTAAATCCAGGACGTCGGCCAAGGTGGATTTCCCAACAGAGCAGGTCATCGTCATTTTTGAGCCCTGTCCCCATCAAGAAGCTTTTTCCGTACATCACATTGCCGATCTTATCCTCAAACAGGCAGTCCAACTTGTTATCCACGACAAAATTGGCGATAAACGCGGCCAAGGTTCCGTATCCCGACAAAACCCCGGATGCAATCGGCTTTTCCACCGAGTAATATTCGGTACCAGGCAGAATTTCCTTCTTGCCGGGAAAACAGACCACTCCGGTATCAAAAGAGTACCTGTCACCTTCGGTTAAATATGACAGCCCCAGGTTTTGTATGCGTAGCCGTCCGTTCGCGCGGGTTCTTCCATCAATGTCCGGATTTAAAATATAAACGCCGCCGCTTCCAATAACGTCGATGCTTTCCTTTTCCAGATCCACCACGATGGCCGTATCTTCCGCAATGCCAAACGCCGGCCTCCGTGCGTCATCGGTGAACGCGACTTCAGCCAGTCGCATGAGCCTCGCGCGCGTATCAAAGTGTTGATCGATGACCCCTGCGGAAAAAAAGCCGAACCCCGTGGCTGTCAGCAGGGCATCGCTTATCTCCTCGCCTGCGGCAGTTTCGGCACGAAGCTCCGCCATAGCGCCGAAACTGGTACCGCCGCCAAGCATGATATCGCCCATAACGGCCGCGCCTGCGCTGGAGCCGCCGATTACGCAGCCTTGCGCCAGTTTTTTCCGCATCAATGCCAGCAAAGGCGTATCCGTGCCATCGCGTTCCTGCAAGGCTTCTACCAAGGCATTCTGATCTCCGCCGTAAATCCAGAAAGCATCGGCCTGCTCGGCCTTGGCCAATTGATCCGAATTTCGTGCGCCATTCTGCCATTGCGGCCTCGCAAGCGAAACCTCAAGCAGGGAAATGTTGGATTCGGGGACTCCCAGATTGACCAAAGTGCGAACATGTCTTAAAAAAGCGGCATCCGGCTCAGACGATGCCGATGGCAGCAATACGAATCGCTTATGAACGCCGCCAGCTGCGGCAATGTATGCGCTAAAAATCTTATTGCTTGAGGCCGAGACTTCTCCACCGGCGATTAGTAAGCTTCCATTACTCATTGCATCCTCTTAATTGGTTTTATTGGTTATTAAAATAGCCTAATAAACCTATTTAGCCATTTAACTTGATAATTGGTTTCATGCGAAACCCTATTGAACCAAAGCAAGTATCCGACGGCCTTCAGAAGTCAGGCGACTTCCTTTTCGTCCTCTGCCGGTACAGACCAAAAGCAAAGAACCGAGCCGCTTCAGCGAGGCGCGTACGGAACCGGGACCCAGGAAAAAACCTTTGGAGCAGATTAATTCGGCGATCGTATCCCGGCCGGCGGCGCTCCCGTTCGTCTCTAATTCGGCGATTGCCCGCAATACAAGCCGATCGTCCTCCTCGAGAGGAACCCCGGGTTCGCCGGAGCCGCCCGGAAATCCCGGAATGGAAGAGGCCCCGGACTCGAAATACGAGGAGTCAGGCAGGTCTACGGCGCCGATTCCGCTGCCTTCCCGCACTGCCAGCATATAGGTAAGCATGTTCCGGAGCTCGCGGACATTGCCCGGCCAATCGCGGGACGAAAGGGATTCGAGCACATCCCCGGAAACAGTAATATTCTTTTGCCCTTCAAGCTCAAGAAACCTCTCGATCAGCGCCGGAATATCCGAGCGACGCTCGCGGAGCGGCGGAATGGAAAGCCAACCCATCTTAAGCCTGAAGTACAGGTCTTCGCGGAACTGGCCCCGCCTGGCCTTTTCGAAAATATCCTCGTTGCTCGCGGCTATTACCCGGACATCCACTTTTTTGATATCGCTTCCGCCGACTCGCATCACCTCGCGCTCCTGAAGCACGCGCAGCAGCCTGGTCTGCACCTTGGGAGAGATGTTGCCGATCTCGTCCAAAAAAAGCGTGCCGCCGTTTGCCTGCTCGAAAAGACCGGGTTTCCCGCCTTTTTTTGCGCCTGTAAAAGCGCCTTCCTCGTAACCGAACAGCTCGCTTTCGATGAGGTCGTCGGATAGCGAGCCCAGGTCCACCGCGAGGAACGGCCCCTCGGAACGGGCGCTCGCCGCATGGATGGCGGAGGCGAACAGCTCCTTGCCGGTTCCGCTTTCTCCGTGCACCAAAATCGAAAGATCCGTGGATGCCAATTTCGCGGCTATTTTTTTCGCGTGCCTCAGAGATTCGCTTTCGCCTACGATGTCCGAAAACACCCATTTTGCGACGTGTCCGCGGCGGCGATACTCGCGGCCCAGCCTGGCGGAGACCGCTTCGATGTCGCCTTCTGTACGGAACACGGCGACGGTATGCTCGCCGTCGTCCAGGTCGAAACGCTGCACCAGCACGGTACCGCCGGGCAACTTGAACGCCGCCTCCGCCTGCCCGTAGCGCGATTCCAGGAATTCCAGCAACTCATGCTGGCGGACGAGAGAGACAAGACTGCTGCCTACGCCGGCTCCTGCGCGGAGCGCGAGCAACTCCTTGAGTTCCTCGTTGCATACCGATACCCGTCCGTTCATGTCGTAGACGAGCACCCCGTGGCTTAAGCTATTGATGACCGAGCCCAGATGCCCTGAAAGGCGCCTGGCTTCCTCGGTGGATTTCGCCAGTCGCCTGGCCAAGCTTACGATTTTGGCGAGGTATCGCCGGGAAAAGGACTCGATATCCTCGTAGGGAATATGAAGGCGCGCAAAAATTTCGGCAATCGTCCCGAATCCGAAAATCCTGGCGCCGATATCGATGATTTCCGGGCAACTCTGCGGAACCAACTGAGGCTCGCCGGCAACTACGGCAACGGCGTACTCTTGGGGAGGAGGAGGCAAAGCGGGATGCCAAGCAAGCCAAGAAACCGCGTCCAACCCCAAATCAAGGAGCGACTCCACGCACTCTCCGGCGGTTTCCTGCCGGTCGTTGACGAAGAGGACTTTCGTGCCCACGGGCAAAGCCACGACTTTCTCCAATGCGTCAGGGTCCACCGTGCGCTTGCCTACGATAACACTGCCTTTTACCGGCAGGCAACCTAGCAGCCTCATGTCCTCGAGAACCAGTTCGCTGGAAAGCACGAACAGGTCCGCGTCCAGCGAATCGGGAAGGCCACCGTTCACCCAGTATGTTTTTATGTTTACCCTGCCGGCGAGATACGTCTCCAGCTGGCGCGACAATGCGCGGGCCGTACTCTCGCTTCCGCCGACGATGGCGAGTACTGTCATCAAAAGCGTGCCACCAATCCTGTCTCGAAAGTTCCCAGTTTCACCGGCTTGCCCTCCAGCACCATAATAGCGCCGCGCGCGATTACCGTAGCGGGAACGAATCCCTCGTTCATGATAACTATATCCGCATCCGCTCCGGGTTCAAGCCTTCCTTTGCGGGAAAGCTTCAGAATCCGCGCAGGATTCGCGCTTATCGGCGCAAGAACGCATTCAAGCGGAAGAGAATCGCGAATGCAGGCTTCGCGAAGCATGACAAGCAAGCTGGAACACGTGCCTACGTCCAAACCGGACAGCGCCCCGTAGAGATCAAAACGAGGCAAGCTGCCTTGCCCGTCGCTCGTAACCGTAACGTTCGCCAGAGACTGTCCGTCGGACGTCAGTCTGGATAATACGCCGGCCGCGCTTGACTCTCCGTCCCCGGGGACAGAGCTCGCGGTAAAATCCGCGTTCCCGCCTGCCTGGAGCCAAAGAGAGGCCTGAAGCATCAATTCCGGGTTCCGGTTGCAATGAGTGGGCAAAAACTGCGTGCGCGGCAACTCCCGGTCGGAAATAATCCGCTCGAGCTGGCTAAAACCCGAAGGCGCATCGCCCAGGTGCACATTGACGATACCCGCCTTGCCGGAAAGCATCCCCGCAACACGAGCCTCGGTGGCCACCCGGCAAATTTCCGCGTCTGACGGCTTGCTCGAACGATGGTCGGAAATCGCCAGCTCACCTGCCCCAATTATCGGGTCAATCATCATAATATCCTTGGAAACGTCGCCGGTAATCGTTTTTACGGGAAATCGGTAGGAGCCGGTATAGCACCAGGCGGATAGTCCTTCTTCGCGTAGGGCGTATACTTTTGCCACGAGCGATTCCAGGCTTCGAGCCACGCCGTCAGTGCCCAGAACGCCAACAACCGTCGTTACGCCGTTCATCGTCGCGCCGGACAAAGTCAATTCGGGGGTTCGGGTATGATATCCACCTTCGCCGCCGCCGCCGGTCAAATGCACATGCGCGTCTATCAAGCCCGGAATTACAATTCGCCCGCCCGCATCGATCATGTCGCAGGGAATCCCCGCCGGTGCGTCAATATGCTTCTGAATGTCGATTATTCTTTCCGCAGCCACCAAAATATCGCACACGCCAAGCGGATTCGGCGCGAATACATTTGCGTTCTTTATTAAAAGCATATCCTTGCATCCTTTCAGTACCGGCGGGAATTTATCCGCCAGTCCTTATAATGCAATGATCATGCCATATCCCTAAAAAATAATTAAATCGACCTGCCGCGAAGTTTACGCTATCTGCGACTCTTCCAAATCAAGCCGCTTGAGCTTCTTGCGGAAGTTGGTTGTATTGTCGTCCATGATCTCGCGCAGATACTGCATTTGCCGCTCGATGGATTCCACATAGGGGTTTCCCTTCACGGCCTGTCTTTCGGCGAAATGAGGCTCCGCATAACGCTGCGTATTTAAAAGAAAATCAGAGAGGCGCGTCTTCGTATACTCGTAAAACCCAAGCGTTTTTTTAAGCATGTCGAATTCCGTGTCGTAGCCGGGAAAGCCGGCTTCCTTGAATTCATAATAGAGAAACAGGAGCTTTTCAAGATAGGTTCGATCGGCCATCTGCCCGAGCAGATCGGCGCTTCCCAGCATGGCTCCCGCAAGAGCTTCCCCGGGGGTGTCGTCGCACAGCACGCCGGAAGAGATATCGGTAACCAGGATCAGCCTGCCCACGCGGGCGGCTTGGTCGTGGGAAAGCCCGAAAGCCCCGGCATTATTCCGAGCAAAGGCGGCGCTCCTTGGAACATGGTGTTTCGTATGCTTGGCGCCCGTGCCGGAGGTATCCCCTGATTCTTGAATATAGCCTGAGTCATGCAGCAGCGCGGCTACGCAAATATCCTGGGCAAGAGCCGCATCCAACGGTTTTTCGCTTAGGTTATAGCCGTCCAGGATTCGAAGCGTAGCGACGAATACATCCTGGGTATGGTTCCAGTCGTGGTAATCGGTATTACAGGCGGCATAGCCGGGATATTTCCCCGCATACAGGTTCTCCGTGTGAGCAAATGACGCTGCAAGGGAATCCGCGGCAGGTTGGCCATACCAGGCCCCATAGTATTCGAGGCATTCTTTTATGGTAGATCGCAAGGCGGTATGCACAAAAAACCGGGACGCATCAGGAATCGAATCGCTTCCCATTAAAACCCTCCACGGCTGGCGCGCGCACGAACCGCCGAAATACAATATTTTGACTTGAATATAGCGCAGTTTTTTCGTAAAACCATGAAATTTAAAAAAACCGTCTCCCTCTGAAGGAAAACGGTTTTCAATTGATCTATTTTATTGTATCAGGCGACTTCGTTCAGTTTACTCTGAAGTATAGCCATACCGATCGGGCCGAGAAAGAACATGAGTAAAAAGGAAGTACCGGACGAGAACGCATTATTCGTTACTTGGGCCACGCCAACGCAGAACTTCCACATGTAATAATAATTCGCGATCGGGATGAATATCAAAATCCAGTGAGGTATCTCGGCGCCCTTTGCCTTCATCTCGGCCGCGACGCTGATGTACCAATAAATCAAATAGATGCCGAACGTAAGAAACGGGAAAAAGAATACGCCTACCGGACTTCGCTTCTTCATGATTCCTCCTGGGACAACGTTGATTCTTGAAATCATGCGGAACTAAAATGATCCGCGATTTCTAAATAAATTATGACCGAAGGAATTCGTCTGTCAAGGGAAGCCAGATAAAAACATGCTTGCACGGCTCATTTAAATAGCGTAAACTGAAAAGCAGCAGTGACTACGAGGAGATTTTATGAAATCGAAAGCAGTAGCCTATTTATTATGGTGGTTCCTCGGAATATTCGGCGCTCATAAATTCTACCTGGATAAAGTGGGCACGGGAATCGCCTATCTGTTTACCGGTGGATTCGTCGGCATCGGCTGGTTCATCGACGTGTTCACGCTGAGCGGTCAGGTCGATCTCTACAACAGCCAGCACGGCGGCCTGATTGGCGGCCAGCAAAATCAACAGCAAAGCCAGAATATCGTAGTCAACGTCAACACCCCGGCAGGAGCCCCCGTGCCGCAAGTTACCGTCAGCGCGGAAAAACAGATACTCAGCCTTACCAAAGACAACGAAATCCTTACCATTAAACAGATCATCGCGCACACCAACCTCGAGATAGACGAAGCCGAGGAAGCCGTGAAAAAACTGGTGGGCAGAGGTATGGCCAAAGAGCTCATCGAGGCGGACGGAAAAATCAAGTACGACTTCAGCTGACATGCAGTGCTCCAATCACGGCCAGCGAACGGGAAACAATCTTTGCCTCGAATGCGGTAAATGGTACTGCGACGAATGCATGGCGGCCGTAATGCCCAAGCCGGTGTGCAGGAATTGCGCGGGTCGAATCCAGACGAACAGACCATCAAGCGCCGGACCCGGCAACGGGTTCCTGGCGGCTGAAGGTTTGAACCTTCCCTCCATATCCAGAAAGACCCTGGTTCGATCCGGTTTGATCCTCGGTAACGTACTGCTCGCCGCGCTTTCAATTTTTTTCCACGCTCGATACGGGATCTGGTATTTTTATATTCCTTTAGGCGCAACGCTTTTGGCCCACCTTCCCATTAATTATCTATTCCGAACCCCGGCCGCGAAAGGCGGCGCAAAAGCCACGGCCATTACCCAGGCTCAGCTCGATACGCTCTTTCGCCTGGCGGATGGCAAGGTAACGGCAAAACGGCTGGCGAGCGCCACAGGCACGGACCTGAAAAAAGCCGAGGAATTCCTGAATATGCAAGTATTGGAAAACAAGCTGTCCATCAGCACCAACGACACGGAAATGGTCTACACAAAAGCAGACCCGACGCTTTTAAAATGATCTGATCGCGGCGCCATGCACAAAATTGACCCGGCCGGAATATTTCACTCGTGCGTCAATCTGCTGCTGAAGTCGACGATGCGCATAGAAAAGCGCGGCATGGCCAATATTCCCAAAGACGGCAAGTTTACCGTCGCGGCAAGTCACCGAACGTATATAGATCCTTTCATCATCAACGTCGCGCTCCGCGTTCCTGTCCGCTGGATAGGCGCCAGCTTTCTCGAGGACATCCCCGTGATCCGCACGTTTTCCAGAATGGCGGGCACCATCATCGTATCCACCATCGGCAAGACGACCTTGCGAAGCATCGGCGAGATATTCATCAAGTCGAGGGAAAAGCAGATTGGCATATTCCCCGAAGGCTATACCCCGCTCGTGGACATGATGCCTGCGCTTCCGCTCAGGCCTTTTCATCGCGGCTTTGCCTACATCGCAGGCAAGATCGACAAGCCTGTATTGCCCGTAACCATCCTGCCCATCCGCGAAAAAATAGTATCGTATCCTTTGCCCATCACGATACGAAAAATGTTCATTCCGCATACCGACCTATGCGAACTGCAGGCGCGCATCGTCTACAGGCACGTTCGGATAATCATACATCCTCCGGTAACTCCGCCTCCGGAAACCGCGACACGGGCGCAGTTGAAGGAATTTTCGGACCTTGTCAGCACCATAATATCCGGCCCCCTTATTGAGCAAAAGAACGGGAGTACATCATGACCATGCAAAAGAGCGTCGATTTCAGGATGCTTTTCCCGCCAAACATGAACTACGACTATTTCGGCGGACACGAGTCGCTGGAGTTCGAGTCGAATGAAAGCCGATGCAATCTCGGCAACGCCTGGTGGCTTGCCGAAAGCTCGCTGCTCGCGTACGAGCATCCCGGATTCGTCAGGTTCGTGCTTAAAAGCATCGGCGCGGCGCATTATAAATTTTTCACCTGGAATACCACGCAGGTCATCGTCTTCACGCTTGGGAAGGCCTGCATCGTCGCCTTCCGGGGAACCGAGGTAAAAAGCGCCAAAATGATCGGCGACATAATAAGCGACGTGCATTTCGCGATGGTCGACTTCTACGGCAAAGGTCTCGTACACAAGGGTTTCAAACTTGCCTTCGACGAGGCGGTAACGGGTCCGGACAACCTCGAGAATTACATCGAGGAACTTCTCCACGCCGGAGAAGCAGACAGCGTCTATTTTACAGGGCATAGCCTGGGTGGAGCCTTGGCGACCTTGGCCTCATCGTACTTTGCCCGCCTCTCCGGCCCCCTCTATACCTTTGGAGCTCCCCGCGTGGGGAACGCCGCGTTCTGCGAAACGCTCCCGAGACTTTCCTTCCGGTTCATCAACGCGGGAGATCCCGTACCCTACCTTCCCCCCAACCTGCCGGGCCTCGCAAAGGAACAAAATTTCTTTACGCACGCAGGCAATGCCCTGTACCTGGACGAAAGCAAAAACCTCGTGGCCAACCCAAGCGCGGAATTCGCGCCGCACAACCTTGGAGGGCTTTTAGGAAGTAATATAAAATCCGTGGCTTTCAACGTCGCAAAGCATGCGATGAGCATCATGAGCGGCGCCAAGCGAGGAAACGCGGCAAGCGTCATTCGCGACTCCAACATGGATGCGCACGCGCCCGTGCTATACGCGGTATATATTTGGAACTACCTGGCTTCGCAGAAAATGAACCCGACCATAGGAGAAATTTGAACATGAGCGATACACATTTTTTAAGGAAAGCGGCAATTTCCGCAATAATCAAGATGATGGCCCTGCTTTTACTTGCCATCGCCGCGTCGTGCAACACAACGGGTGGAGCCACCGGCGCAGATACCGTATCGGGGGCGAGCCCAGCTGGCAGTACCTTAACCACCCAAACTGAAATACCGCGGCTTGACGACGGCAAGAAAACCCTCGTGGTATATTTCTCGCAGGGCAGCGCCACAAAACGCGTAGCGGAGGATTTGGCCTTAGCCCTATCAGCCGACATCGAGCGTATCGTCGAAACAAAGCCGAGAAAACCAGGGCTGGCCGGCTTCTTGAGCGCCGGCGCGGATTCCTCCATGGGCAAAGCCACACCCATCGCAAGTCCTGCGTTCGATCCTTCGCTGTACGACAGGGTCGTCGTATGCACACCTGTATGGGCATGGCATGTCGTACCGCCCGTGCGAACATGGCTGAACCTGATGCGCACCGGTTTGGAAAAGAGCGGAGGATCCCCCGTATGCGCGTTCGTGGTGGTTTCCGCGGACACGAAACCGGAAAAAATACTAAACATGATGTCCAAAGAATCTGGTATACTACCCCTTGCCTACGCAAGCTTCGTGGAAAAGGATTTCGGCGAAACCAACCGCGCTGCCTACGGCGCCAAGCTGAGCGGACTGTTGGACAAGTTGCGCTGAGTGGGATTATCGGTGTACCGGGAAAGCCACCCCGATTTTCCATCTACCTGTAACAGGAAAGGAAGGATACCATGAGCAATCGAAACCGCATCCCGCAATTATACCGCAAGGCGTTTTTTATCCTTGCGGCGTGCCTACTCGCTTCATGCTCGGGCATGGCGGCCAAACAGCCCGCAAAAAAAGCCCCCGACCTGAAAAAACTATGGGGAACCGAATTTTTCATGACGGTACAATCCCCGGACCGGGTGCTTGTCTTTAAAATCGACCCCGATAAAAGCGCGCCGGGCGAACCCCGCATCCTTGGCTTTGCCGTCGGCGCAACCGGGTTGGAGCTTCCGCAAAATCTCCAAAAAGCCTTGTCCGAGGCGTTTCTCGACACTTCGACATACAATTTTTCATTAGCCAAACGCGGCCCGCTCTTTCCGGAATTCGGCTTCCGCTTCGACAGGGCAGGAAAAAGCTACTGGGTGCTCTACGATCGCAGCCGCATGGAAGTGGCTTTTTTCGACGGGCAAAAGCAGGTGATGTACGAGGATTGCGACGCTATAAAAATTTTACTCAAATCCGTTACGGACTTGCCAGGGGCAAATGGAGGAAATCATGACTAACCGATTCAGGCCTATTTTAGCCGCATGCATCCTGACGTTGGCGGGAGCGTTCCCCCTTGCGGCGCAGACTCTCCACGTGATAATGGTGATCAATACCGAGGATACCGGCATCGGCTGCATCTACGATCTGCAGAATTGGGAGCGAGAGCTCAAGATAATCGAGTCAAACTCCGGAATGACCGTGAAGAAAACGGTCCTCAAGGACGACGTTTGGTCGGTCCAGGCGGTGTCCAAGGCCCTCGACGCAGTCAGCCCCGCGCCTCAAGACGCAGTTATATTTTATTATTCAGGCCACGGCTTCCGATGGAAGGACACCTCCAACCAGTGGCCGGTAATGGCCCTGCAGAACGACGGCTGGATGGAACTCTACGACGTACAACAAAAACTCCTCAAGAAGAAGCCGCGGCTGCTCCTCGTGCTTTCGGACAACTGCAATTCGCCAGCGCCGTACGCCGCTCCGGCGAAACCGTACCGCACCAAGCCGTCCCCGGAAATAATAAAGGCAAATTACCGCGCGCTCTTCGCGGAAGCCGCGGGAACCTTCATCGCGTCGGGTTGCATTCCCGGCCAATACTCCCTGGGCGGAGAACCGGACGGCGGCGTCTTTACCGTTGCCTTCATGAACGCCCTCGACGAAGCCGTAAAGACCAAAGGCGCCACATGGAAAGCCATCATGGACGAGAGCACCCAACCGCTCTTCGACAACATGCAGCAGCCTCAATATTCAATGTCCATCAAGGCAAATGCCCAGGCGGCTCTCGTGGTATCGGCTTATCCGCCCGCCGGCGGCATCCCCGCAGCCTCGCCAAGCCCGACGGCTTCAACCCCATCGGCCTCCTCCGCCGCGGCTGCCCCGGAAGAACCGACCGGTGAGATTCCAAGCGGCTATAACTGGGCGCGAAGCGTAAAAGACGCCAAGACCAGGGCGGCCAAAGAAAAGAAAAATATCTTCGCGCTCATTACGGCTCCTTCCTGGTGCGAGCCCTGCCGAATACTCGAGGCCGACGTAATCGCCGACCCGACCTTCCAAAAATATGTCAACGCGAATTTTATTCCGCTGTATCTCACCGACGACACGAACGAATACGAACAATTTAAAATAGAAGGGTGGCCCACTACCCTTGTAATGGACGCAACAGGCAAAATATTGGTCAAGCGATCAGGGACAAGCTCCACATCTGCCCTGATATCCTTCCTGAAACCTTCAGCCGGATCCTCTTCTTCGGCAAGCGCTCCCGCGCCCGCTCCTGCCGCACCCGCAGCAAGCGCCGCTACTCAGAGCGCGGCCGCCGGCAACAAAACGATATTTACCATAACCTTCTGCCTGGAATCCGGCGTTTGCAAGAAAGTCACCGGAGCGGGACCGATCAAGGCCGGAAGCGCCAACGGCGACGCGCTGGCGTCGCTCGCGATAACCGTCGCCGATCCCGCGAAAAAAATTCGCGGAATAACCTATATGGTTAACGATACGGAAGATTGGGTGGAAAACGGAACCGTAGCGGAAGAAGAGGACTCTGCGCTCAGGAACGTGGTGTTTTTCCTCGATTCGACGGCGTATCAGGCTACCTACAGGGTTCATATCGTCGAGGGAAACTGGACCGACTGGTTCCATGAAGGCGAAGTCGCGGCCGATTGGAACGACGGAAACGACATCGACGCCATCGAACTGAGCGTGGAAAACAGAAAATGAAATACGGGCGACCACTACGTCCGGCATCTGCCGCGGCGCTATGCTGCGGCGTGCTGATGTCTGGCCTCTTCTTCAGTTCCGCGGCATCAAATCCCGGTTCCGAGTATGGAGTGCTCGTGTACATTGTCGGTTCCGACCTGGAGAGTAAAAACGGGGCGGCCTCCGAGGACATCAAGGAAATGCTGTCGGGCCTGAAGAGCGCAACCGTTCAGGTTGCCCTGCAGACGGGAGGCGCCCTCAGCTGGAGGAACCCTCTCGTGGCCGCCGACCCTCAAAACCGCTGGGTACTGAGCGGCGGAAACCTGGTCTCAAAAGGGGCTCCCACGATCATGGACATGGCGGATGCGGACTCGCTCGCCGATTTCATAGCCTGGGGGCTTACCGAAATAAAGGCAAAAAAATATTCACTTATATTATGGAACCACGGAATGGGAGCGGCGGGAGGGTACGGCTACGACGAAAAAAGCGGAAATTCCCTGAGCTTGCGGGAATTGGGCCGGTCGCTTTCGGAAGGAACGAAGCGAGGCAAGGCCTCATTCGAACTGATAGGCTTTGACGCCTGCCTCATGGCCACAGTCGAAACCGCCGCGGCGGTGGAACCATTCGCCCGCTATATGGTGGCCTCACAGGAAGTGGAACCCTCGCACGGCTGGGACTATTCCGCGTTTTTTTCGAAGCTCGGCGCCACCTCGGGGCTTGACGGCGCGGAAATCGGCAGAATCATCGCGGATACGTATCAGGCGCAAGCGGCCAAATCGGGAACCGACTCGCTGCTTACCGTCTCGGTTTTGGACTTGGCCGCGATACCCGCACTATCGATCGCCCTGGATACGGCAGCCGCGGATTTTCAGCGCCTGAACGCCAAGCGCAGCGCCGCCTTGCGCGAAAAAACGCGGGAATACGGCGATGAGCGCTCGGGCCGCGCCTCGTCGGGAATGGTCGATCTCATCCAACTTCTCCAAGCTCTTGAATCCGAGCGCGGTTCGAAAAAAACGGCAAGCCTGGCGGCCGCGGCCAAGGCAGCGGTAGCATATTCGGCGAGTGGAAAGGGAAGGTCGGGGGCCGGCGGAATTTCCATATTCTTTCCGCAGGCCGGCAGGAATTCCTCCGTCAAGGAAAACGCCCGATACGCCGCCGAAGGCGCCAGTTCCGAAGCTTGGAGCGATTACCTGCAGTCTTACCGGTCCGCGATAGAAGGCACGTCTCCCGAGCTCGAGTTCAAACCGGGTCTCCGGCTCGACACGAAACCGCTCAAGGACGGCTGGTCAAAAAAGTATAACGAAACGGCGGACTTCAGCGATGTTTTCACGGCAACGATGATGGCCTCCGGCGACGACGTGGCCGAGGCCGGCATCTACCTGAGCGCCATGGAGGAATTGGCCGACGGCAGCGTGGCGGAAGTCGTCATAGGCATCGACGGCAACCTGAAGCGCAGGCAAGCGGATTCAAGCCGCCTTGAGCTTGATTTCGAGTGGACCGGGGAATGGGCGCTTCTGGAAGGCCAGGAGATTCCGCTCTACCTCGAATACGAAAACGAGGAAGAACGCCTCTTTACCATGCCGGCGACCGTAAACGGGCTCGACTGCGACATCAACATCCTCGAACGCATCGAAGCCAACGGCGTGGATACCTGGTTCGAGATACTCAACGCCGTCGAGGCCACCGACGAGGAAACCGACGTTCCCTCCAAAAACATATTCCCCATTAAAAAGGGCGATAAAATAACGCCGCTCTTCCTGGCCATCGACGAGGAGACCGAAGAGGAATATTACGTTGAAGGCGACAGCTTTCGCTACAAAGGCGGTGAAATCGAGTTTTTAAAATTGTCGCCCGGTGAATACTGGATTACTTTCTATGCCTTGAACTACTCGGGCGACGAAAGCTATTCGGATTCCGTCAAGCTGATCATCGAATAAACCCTGCGGCGAACCGAGCTTGACGCCGGCCCGCCGCGCAGGAATCAAGCTTTGGCCGACTTCAGGCTCTTAGCCGCGCGTATCACGAGAATTATCATGATGGCGGCGGCGGCAAGGCCGGCGCTTATCCAGATGAGGCTGGAATATTCCGGGTCCGTCGCGCTTCGCTTCAGAACGATTCCGATATACGCCCATACAACCACCATCGGGGCGGCCGCTGCGCCGCGACGCAAGATCAAACCGAGGGCAACGGCAAAACCGGCCAGAATGACGATAAAGGTCCATATTCGGGGATCGATGCCGAAGCCGTTCCATTTCGCCGTTACCAAAAGCGCGGTTACGTTGGCGATGGTGGCCACCGAAATCCAGCCGAGGTAGACGTTTATGGGTACCGTAAGCGCGAAGCGGCCGAACCTGCCCGTTTTTCCCGATTTCAAGAGAGTCCCGCCCGTGCCGAATTTCCGGTAGTTCCGCTCTTCCATGGCGACGAGGGTTCCCAATATTACCAGCATCATGAGCATTGACAGGGGAATCACCCTCCAATGCCAGGAAAAAATCCAGGCGACGTTGGCCAGTGCATTAACAATAAATAACAATCCGTCCATGGGCTGCCAGGCCTCCCCCGACGCGCGGAACGCCTGGGCTACGATGGTTGCCGAATATACGGCAAGCAGCAGGTAAATGAGGCCCCAGACAGAAAAAGTAAGGCCGGCCGGCACGAACAGGTTCGGGATCTCGTCCGACAGGGTTCCCGTACCCACGTTGTTGAGAGGGAGAATATTGGCCAGTGCGTTTACCGTCAGCACCGCGACAAAAGATACCGCGACAAAAATAGCTATGACGATTCTCAAGGTTTTAGCGGATGCTTGTTCGCTCATCGACGACTCCTTATTAAAACTGTTCATGGATACGGACAACCCGCCTTCATAGTATCAATATGGCGAATATGGCTCCCGAAGTAAAGAAAACATGCTGCTTTCCCCGGATATTCCGTTCAGGACCGTTCGCGCGCCTATGGCGAAGATAGCCGTACCGCGAGAAGCGCGATATCGGCCGGGCGCACTCCGGGAATCCTGCCGGCCTGACCCAGGGTCAAAGGCTTGGCTTTTGACAGTTTTTCCTTGCCCTCGGCGGACAGGCCCGGCACGCCATGGTAATCGAAATCGGGAGAAAGCCGGGTGCCGTCCATCTTGCCCAGGCGAGTCGCGAGACGGTCTTCCTTGGCGATGTAGCCTTCATAGCGAAGATCCAGGACGACGCCTTCCAGCCATTCCGGCGGGTATGATTCTCCGCCGCGGAGCAAGCCGCCGACATCCGCGGCGCTTACCTGCGGATCCTTGATCGCGGAGGCCAGGCTTTCCCCGACATGGGGCACGAGCCCCGGACAAACGGCCACGTCCGCCCTCGCTACCTTCCTGTTTAACAGCAGCTGCTTTATCGCGTCCATGCCTACAATCTTCTCAGAATAGCGCTGCAGTCTTTCGGCCCCCGCCAGCCCGACCCGGGCGGCCAAGGGGGTAAGCCTACGGTCGGCCGTGTCGTGGCGCAACGAAAGCCGGTGCTCGGCGCGGCTCGTAAACATCCGGTACGGCTCTTTTGTGCCCAGCGTCACCAAGTCGTCCACCAGCACGCCGATATAGCTTCCGGTGCGCGACAGGATCAGCGGTTCATTTTTTGTAACGGCCATGGCCGCGTTGATTCCCGCGAGAAGCCCCTGCGCCGCCGCCTCCTCGTAGCCGGAAGTGCCGTTGGTCTGGCCGGCCGCGTAGAATCCCTTCAGGCGCTTGGATTCCAGCGTGGGAAACAGGTCGGCGGGGTCGAGGTAGTCGTATTCCACCGCATAGGCGGGCCGCACGATCTGCGCCTGGGAGAAACCGGCCATCGTGCGAACGAAACGCTCCTGCACGTCCTCGGGCAATGACGATGACAGGCCGTTCAGGTAGAGCTCGTCCGTGTGCAAGCCCTCGGGTTCCACGAAAATCTGGTGCCTGTCCCTGTCGGGGAAGCGCACGACCTTGTCCTCGATGCTGGGGCAGTAGCGCGGGCCGATGCCCACGATGTCTCCGGAAAACAGCGGGGAACGGTGGATGTTCTCCCGGATAATGCGGTGCGTCTCGTCGTTGGTATAGGTAATATAACAAGGGCTGGGCGTAAACTCCACCGTATCGCTCATGAAGGAAAACGGATGGGGTTCGGGATCGCCGTGCTGCATCTCCAGCGAAGCCAAGTCCACAGAGGAGGCTTTGACCCGCGCAGGCGTTCCGGTCTTCATGCGGCCTACGGGAAAGCCTTGCGCCCGAAGCCACGTACCCAAGCCGAGAGCCGCCGGTTCGCCGAGCCTGCCCGACGTGGCGCGATACTCGCCTATGAATATGCGGCCTTCCATGAAAGTACCCGCGGCCAGGACGACTGCCTTGGCGCCGATTCGATGCCCCCGCTCGGTAAGTACTCCCTCGACCCTGAGGGCATCCGTGGAGACCAACAGCTGCGTAACGGTATCCATGAAGATGGCCAAGCCCGGTTGCCGTTCCACGGTTCTCCGCGCGAGGCCTGAGTACGCGGCTTTATCCGCCTGGGCGCGAGGCGCTTGAACCGCCGGTCCGCGCGAGCGGTTTAAAAGCCGCCATTGGATCATTGTTTTATCGATGATGCGTCCCATCTCCCCGCCCAGCGCATCCAGCTCGCGCACGAGATTGCCTTTGGACAGGCCTCCGATGGCCGGGTTGCAGGACAGCCGCCCTATCGCGTCGGGATCCTGGGTAACGAGCAGCGTTGAACAGCCCAGGCGCGCGCAGGCCAGGCTCGCCTCGATTCCCGCGTGGCCGCCGCCTATGACGATGACATCGTAATCCATATTACTTCCCTACGCAAAAATTGGAGAACAGCGAGTCGAGGATGTCCTCGGGACTGGTCTCGCCGGTAATTTCGCCGAGGGCGGAAAGAGCCGACGAAATATCTATGGCGAGCATATCCAGCGCCGGGGTTTTGGAACCGGCCGCCAGCAGAAGCGCGTCATCCAGCGCGGCGGCTGCGCGAAGCAGGGCATCCCGTTGCCTGGCGCTCGTAACGGTGGCTCCGGCCGCCGAATCCGTGATGGCGCGCCGGCCGAGTATCGTGCGCCTAAGCTCGTCGGCCAAGTCGCGCTCGCCCGTTCCGTCCAGGGCGGATACCGGAATCCAGCCGTCGGGGCAGGGCAAGGCGGCGAGGTCGTCCACCTTGTTCCAGACTTGCAGGGCACCGGGATTCGCGCTCAGGAATTCCGCGTCGTCAGGATGGATGCCCTGCGTCGCGTCGACGAGGTACAGTATCGCGTCGGCCGATTCCGCCACCAGGCGCGAACGCCGTACGCCTTCCGCTTCCACTGAATCGCGCGTTTCGCGAAGGCCGGCGGTATCCACGATATTCACCGGAAGGCCATGCAGGTCGAGCCCTGCTGAAACATAGTCGCGCGTAGTGCCATGCGTATCGGAAACGATGGCGCGCTCTTCCTTGAGCAGGCGATTGAAGAGCGATGATTTCCCTGCATTGGTTCGCCCCGCGAGCGCCACTGTCGCGCCTTCGCGCATGAGCCTGCCCAGCGTGAAAGTTTCGGCAAGGCTACTGCAGGCATCGCGGGCATTCCGCAAGGCAGGAAGCTCCTCGGCAAAATCATCGGGGCTCTCGTCCTCGCCGTAATCCAGCCTCAGCGCGCAGGCAGCGGCAAGGCGCACGAGCTCTGCATGGATGCCCAGTATCTCGCGGGACAAGCCACCCGAGAGCCTGGCCAGCGCGTCGGACTGCGCCGCGACGGTACGAGCCTTCACGAGTTCGTCCACTGCCTCGGCGCGGGCCAGATCCATCTTGCCGTTTACGAAAGCCCTAAAGGTAAATTCACCGGGAAGCGCGCGAAAAAAACCGCCGGTCTGCAATGCCGCCAGGATTCGAGCCGTGGTTACGGGACCGCCATGGCACATGATGTCCACTCCGTCCTGTCCGGTATAGCTGGCCGGAGCGCGAAAAACCAGGGCTATGATCTCATCTATCTTTTGCCTGTTTTCGTCGAGAAGGAAACCGTACACCGCGCAGTTCCCCGCCGCCGCTAACAACGCCTCGGGCCTCGAGAAAAGAGCGGCCGTTTTGGCCAGGGAAGCCGGCCCCGAAACGCGGATTACCGCCAGTGCGCCTTGGCCGGGAGCGCTCGCGAGTGCGCTGATGTCTGATTCGGTATCGATATATCCACGTGCCATACCGGCATACGATACCGTGCTTGACGCTCCTCATACAAGAGCGGGAAAATTTGGTCGATATAACGATGAAAATTTACTTTTTTACCAAAAAACCTCGAAAAACCCCGATTAATTGTTTATACTCAGAACGTGCTGTCCATTGACACAAATCAAGGAGGAATCATGAATCGTAAAATCACGGCTATCATCGCCATAGCAATGCTATCATTGACCGCAAGCGGTCTTTTTGCGCAACCTGCGGTAAGCAAAAAAAAGGAAGTCGCCATCTTTGCCCTCGGCTATTTTGGCTGGAATATACCAAAAGAAACCTTGGGAACGATTGATATCGACATCCAGCGCGTTTTTATAGACCTTGGACGATTCACCATCTTTGGCATGGAAAAACGGTTTTCTTCCGCGGACGTCGGAGCATTCATCGATGTGCTCAAGAAAACAAAGGAAGCCAATTTCGTTCTGCCGGAAAAGTATCAGTTCGGCGAAGCGTTTCTAACCGAGTCGGAATTTCAGAAACTGATCGGGGCTTTTATCATAGCAATGCCGGTAGTCACGAGCTATAACAGTCAGTTCGTGGACAACAAAGAATGGAAAACCGACATCAAGACGAATATCACCTTCATTAACGTGGAAGACGGCACGGTTTTGGGCATTGCCAATGTCGAAACTTCGGGAAACAGCAAGGAAACCCAATATAAATCCATCCAGACAGCCATTGACGGGATTCCCATGCAGCTCCAGTTCGAGATTCGCAAAATCCCCGCATTCCAGCTGAACACCCGCGTACTCGCCTCCTCGATGGGCACTGTGGATATCCAGCTCGGCTCGGACATGGGTATCAAAAAGGGCGACGAATACTCCGTTATCGTCAGCGACACCCTCGAAGGCATCACCGACGAGCGCGAAGTCGGGCTCCTCATGATCAAGGATGTCGGCAATGCGCGCTCCAAGGCCATTACCCTGTTCTCCAGCATTCCCGTCGTCAAAGACGTACAGCTCCGCGAGATTCCTCGCCTTGGCTTGAATTTTGAACCGTATCTCAATTACATGCAGTACATCACGTATGCCTCGAACTCGGGTACGTTGCTCCTCGGTCTACGCACCGAAATGGTGCGAGGATTCTATAATCTCAAGCCGTATTTTGCCATCCAGGCGCTTCTGGACTCGGAAAAAGCCTTCCAGCTGGCAGCCATCGTCGGCGGCCAATACAGCCTGTACTTGAGGCGCCTTGAAGTGGGCGGCCGCGTAGGCCTTGCCGGCGGTGCAAATATTATAACGAGGATACTCGAGGAGATTACCAATTCAGGCAGCGACGATCCCTGGTTTACCCACTACGGCGTATCCGCAGGCGCCTATGGCGCGTACCTCCTGAACCGTAACCTCAAGGTATTCGCCGATCTGCAGTTCGATTACATGATCGGCGTATTGGACGGCTTCGGGGAATGGTTCGATACCTATGGCGGTGTTTCCGTCGGTGTCGGCGTAACCATCAAGCAGTAGCTTTTATAAATCGATCAAGGCGGCTGCCTCGTGCGGCCGCCTTATTTTAATCCGGAGACAACAATGGATGACATAGATCTGAGAGGCCTGAGCGCCGAAGACGCCAAGGCATACGTATTCGAGTTCGTAACGACGCTCAAAGCCACCGAAATGGAACTGACCAGGGTAAAAACCGAACTGGACCTGTGGACCAAGCGCGTTGAATTAGCCGTCTCAAAAGGCGCCGCGGAACTACAGGCCGCAGCTACGGCCAAGGTAAACGAGATCATGGCGAAGTTCACCGCGCTGGAAGGCGAACGCGACTCGCTCCGCTATAAGGTTTCCCGCCTTAAGGAAAAACTCCCGATGGTAGCCATGAGCGAGCGCTCGGTGGACGCCGACCTGCTTTTGGCGGAAATGCAAATGGCCACCGGAGAGGCCTTGGGAGGAATATCGGCCACCAGCGACGCAGGCTTAAAAGCCTTGGACGCGGAAGATGAACTGGCTAATCTCAAGCGCAAAATGGGCGGCGGCGACCAAACCCCGCCCGCTTCCGGAAATCCGTCCTAGTCATGGCCAGACACCTGACTCCCCTTCCCGGCCAAAAACGGCCGCTGGTTTTTGCGCACCGAGGCGCTTCCGCTATAGCGCCTGAAAACACGATGGCCTCATTCAAGGCGGCGAAAGCGCTCGGTACGCCGGGTATCGAGCTGGATATCCACCTGTGCGCATCGGGCGAACTGGTGGTTTTCCACGACGACAGCACAAAGCGCGTTGCTCCCGGTACGGATTTCCGCATCGTCGAAGAACAATGGGCAACACTGAAAAACGTGGATATCGGATCCTGGAAAGGCCCCGAATGGGCATCCGAACGGCCCATACTGCTTGAACAGCTTTTTGAGGAATTCGGGACTTCGTTCTACTACGACATCGAGATAAAAGCGCCGAAAACAGCAGACCGAGGCACGGAGGCAGCGCTCGCGCAACTCCTCAAAAAAATGAACCTGGGTGCGGAAAACATCATCGTGTCGTCTTTTAACCCCATAGCCCTGAAACGATTTAAAAACATCGAACCTTCAATTCCCACCGCGATAATATTCCACGGCGGCAACGAAGTTCCCTGGTACCTCCGGCACGGCTTCGGAGCCGTTATCGGCGCGACAGATTTCTTGAAACCCAAGCACATCCAGATAAGCGCTTTTAGCATGTTCTGGGGGAAAACGCTGGGCGGCCGCAAAGTACTGCCTTGGACAGTCGATACCGCCGAAGCTGCACGCCGTGTCCTGGCCCTTGGCTGTGAAGGCGTTATCTCCAATAAACCCGACGCCCTGGCAATTTAGCCGTTTAAAATTCATGATTCCCTTTTCGCGGTAATTCCAGTATAATAATCTCATAAATACCGGACGTACATGGCCGCCGACAGGAGCCGGGATCGCCGCGATACAAGGAGCTTCCATGAGTGATACAAACAAACAGACAAGCCCGGCAAACACCGGGGATACCGGAAAAGCCGTTTCAAGCAGCAGCGGGCGGCACAAAGTATTCAATGTAATCGGCTGGGCATCCTTCCTTCTGCTGGCCCCGCCCGTACTCACGATGTTCAATCTTCCGCAGGTACAGGAATTACTTACCGCAAACCTGAAGGGTTGGGGCTCTCCAATCGCGCTCGTAATCTATTTTTACGTAATACTGTTCCTGCGCGTATTCTTCGGTTCCGATCAGCGTTACACCCCAGTTTTCATGGGGTACGTGATGAGTTTCCTGTTCTTCTCCATCTCCCTGGACATCAGCTTCATGAAATGGCTGTTCGACCTTTCGCACACCCTACCTTATTTCAGCTCCAACCTCGCCAATCTTATTGCCGGAGTCGGAATAATCCTCGTATCAAATCTCTTAAGCGGAGCGCGAAAGCTCAATTGGATCGTGGACACCCTACTGCTCGTCGTACTGCCGGTAGGCGGTCTCATAGCGTTGGGAATCTTCCTGCCCAAGATGTTGGGCCTATAGGCGAAACCTACCTTGAAAGATCTTACCGCAGCGGCGAAATCCGCCGCCAACGGAATCGAATTACTGAAAAACAGCCGATATGAGGAAGCCGCGGAAGCTTTTCACGAAGCCTGCTCATCTGACCCGGATTCTGGAGATCTTTATTTTAACCTCGGCTTGGCCTATTTGCGAAGCGGCCAGCCGAGAAACGCGCTCAACGCATTTACAAATGCCGAAACCCTGGGCACCGTGGATGCGGATCTTTACGCCAACAGGGGCTTGGCCTATTTTGACCTGGGACAAGTCGAAAAAGCTATGCTCGAGTACAAACATGCCCTAAAGATAGAGCCTGATCACCCGGAAGCCCTCAACAATTACGGGGTGTTGCTTTTTCAGGACGGCGAATTCGAACAAGCCCGGGAGATGTTTTTGGCGGCGACGCAGGCCAGGCCCGATTATTACGATGCCTGGTTCAATCTGAGGGATACTTACGCCGAATTGCATCTTGAGATAGAACAAAACGACGCGGATAGCCATGTAAAAGAATTGGCACCCTAGGTTATCCTTCTAATCGATTGAATTTAAAGAGCATTATTACTATTCTTTAAGTGAAAGCGGGTAAAACCCGCGACGAGACATGGAGACTCACAAGGTTCCATGCCGGCCTGCTCCGCATGGAGAGGCATTTTTTCAAGCCTTACAGGGGGACCCTATGAAAGGCAATCGCATGTACGTGGATATCGGCTCGATGCTGGATGAAGTATTCGAAGCGGCAAAAACGTTTGGGGATCAGATAAAAGATAATTTCGGGCCGGACGGAAAGATCCATACGGGAAATCCGTGGTTCAATATGGATCAGGAAGAAAACGCGGACTGGTACCCCAGCTACTCGTACCCTCCCATGAATATTTATATGACCAAGGATCGATCGATCGTGCTGGAGTTGGCATTGTCCGGGTTTGACGAAAAAGACATTTCCTTGACTTTCCAGGGCGATTATATGGTATTTTCCGCGGTTATGAACCTGGAAGCCGTAGACGAAGAAGGGGTTCGCTACTTCAAGCGACGCCTCAAGCTCAAGGACATCGACAAGCAGAAATACTACGTTCCCGCTGATAAATTCGATCAGCAGGCAGTTCGCGCCGTATTCAAGAACGGAATCCTCAAGGTAGTCGTACCGCCTCGGGAAACCAGCCACACCACGGACGGCATTAAGATAGAGATAGTAAAAGAAGGCGTGTAATCGAAGTTTAACGAAAAAAAGACGGCGTCCGCGCCGTCTTTTTTATTTGCCCCTGAATGTCTCGGCTATGCGTGCTTGCGTATGCCGAAACGTCGGGAAAAATCCTCCACGTGCGTGGCTATGAAAATAATCAGATACAGGGAAACGGCTATTCCCGTAACGATTCCCAAGGGAATAAGAAAACCGTTTCCATACACGTCGTTAAGCATTTTAAACGCTTCCAAAAAAGGAATGAACGCCACCGACACCATGAGCACGAGTCCTGCCGCGAGCCAGTTTCGCAAAGCCATGACGCGCTTGGGCTTCTGCATGAAAGGAAGCATTGCCGCTATCCTGGGACCTAAGTCCCTGGAGCAGAGGGCAAGCGGCAACCGATACACCGCCAACGCGCTGCGCATCGACGAGTACAGCCTGCCGCAGGCGGCGCATTCCAAGACATGCCGATTCATGGCGGGCGACGGGTCCCCGTTATCCATGGCGTCCAGTTCGCGATTGAATTGCTCACATGTCATGAAAGCCTCCTTTAAGGTCCAAAGCCGCGCGCAAGTCCTGCTTGGCCCTGAACACGTGGGATTTAACGGTATTGACCGGAAAGCCGGTGACCTCGCTGATTTCCTGATACTTCATGCCGTGATAAAAAAATAAATCGAGGCACAGCGAGTATTTTTCCGGCAGCTTTTTCATGGCCTCCCCAAGCACTCGCACCGAATCCGCATGAAGGCTCTGCTCTTCGGGGGACAGAGTCCTGAGGTCCGCAGGTTCCGCCTCAAGCGGCTCAAACCGGCCGTTCCGCCGCTTCGCGTTGATCCCCGCATTGTAGGCAATGCGCGTCAGCCAGGTTGAAAAGGCGGAAATACCGCGGAACCCGGCGAGCCCCGCGTAGGCCTTCAGGAACACATCCTGGGTAAAATCCTCCGCCTCGTCCGCGTTCTTGAAAAACGCGTACCCGAGCCTCAGAACCCGTTCCTGATACCGTGCAACCAATACGGAGAACGCGTTCGTGTCGCCGTCGAGCACCCGCGCGATGACCTCTCGGTCATTGGGCTCGGGGCGTACCGGAATCATGAACGGGATCGTTTTAGGCGAACTCGGTAAAAAGCAAGAAACCCGATACCGATGGACAGCGGGATAAGGCCTCCCAGAATGGCGAAACCCAGTCGGGCTACGGCAAAAAACACCCCGGAAAGGACGATTCCAACCGCGGTAAGAAGTATTCCCACGAGCAGGCTGAAGGCATCCACGTCAAACGGAATGGGGTTATACGCATTCCGCTCTATCATCATCATTTTTTCGCGGTGGTTCCAAAGGATGTAAAAGAATACGACGACGCAACCCATCACGATGCCCACGATGGGAATTACCGCTATCATCACCTGGCTGGCCGCGCTTGCTTGGTTCATGCTGGACTCACTTTGGGGCAGAATTTCCGGTACATGTTAGACGACCGAAATACCCGTTGGTTGCAAAAAATCACGCTGATTCCGTTATGGTCCGCGTGGCGATGACGTCGATGCCGCTTCCCTTGAAGTCACGGATCAGCACGTCGCCCCTGCGCACGGGCAGGGAAACGTTCAAGGCGTATATCGCCGCCAGCAACTCGGGCACGCTTTCCTTGGCATACGCGCCGGTGCTGCGTACGGGCAGCCTGGAAATCTCGCCCAAGCCGCCCGAGCGGGGCCCGGTCGCATCGCGCGCCGGGTTTACTATGCGCGCCGTAGCGCTGACCATGCGCTTGGGGGCGAGCAGCTCTTCCTCCGCGTACTTGACGCCGCGCGGGCAGCGGTTGCCGCCGACCGCCAGGGTCCCTTGGCCCAAGGGCCCTTCCGGACGGCGGGTTATGCTCAAGCGGCAGCCCAGCGGGCACGTTATGCATACAAGCTCTTCGCTCATGGATTCCTCCTGGCAGTCTTCACGAAATGGATATTTCTATAACAGGATCCGGCGCGTCCACGGCAAGCTCCAGGTCTTTTCGGCTCAGCTCCACGGCGATCATCTCGGAGGGCTGAACGTGGTTCTTCTTGCTGGACCGAATGACGCGGTTGTTTACCTTGATTTCGAGCATGGCATCGTTCTTGACCACCAGACTTCGAAGGTAAATCTTGTTGCCGCCTTCTATATCAACTTTGCCGGGAGCCACATAGCGCACGTTCGGGCCCGCCTTGAGCCTGGCCTCCCTGGCTGGCCGCGCGCCTTTGAGCCATCTGGCCGCATGCGCACCCGCCCGCCTGCTTTCCTCCACGACGTAATCGACGAGGTCGTGCACGTGCAGCACGTTTCCGCAGGCGAAGATTCCCGGAACGTTGGTCATCAGCATGGAATCCACGGCCGGGCCGTTTGTCATGGGGTTGAGCTCCACTCCCGCCATCTTGGAGAGCTCGTTTTCCGGCACGAGGCCCACGGAGAGGAGCACCGTGTCGCAAGGAATCACGAAAGCCTTTTCGTGAATCGTGGCGCCGTTTTCTATGGGCGTTATTTCCACGCCCTCCACCCGGTCCCTGCCGATTATGTTGGTGGTCAAGTGGGATAAATATAACGGAATATCGAAATCGTGGAGGCACTGCACGATGTTGCGCGTAAGCCCCGACGGATACGGGAGTATCTCAACCACCGCATGCACCTTGCATCCGACCCAACTCATGCGCCGAGCCATGATAAGGCCGATGTCGCCGGAGCCCACGATGACGATGTCCTTGCCCGGCACGAAGCCTTCTATATTAACGAGGCGCTGGGCAAGGCCGGCCGTGTACACGCCCGCGGGACGGGAACCGGGAATGCGGATATTCCCCCGGTTGCGCTCGCGGCAGCCCATGGCCAGCACCACGACTTTCGTCGTGAGCCGAAGCACGCCCCAAACCGCCGAGTAGCAGTAGAGAACCTTCGGGTCGGACTGGCCTTCCATCTCCATGACGGTCGTGGACACGAACGACTGTATCTTGGTTCCGGCCAGCCGCTCCTCGATTCGCTCGGCGAACTCGGGGCCCGAAAGCTCCTCGTTGAACTCGATAAGCCCGAAACCGTTGTGGATGCATTGCGTCAGGATTCCGCCCATGCCGTCTTCGCGCTCCACGATGGCGCAGGAAAAGCCCGCCGAATCCAGCTCGAGGGCCGCGGCCATTCCCGCCGCCCCGCCGCCTATCACCACCGCGTCAAAAAATAAATCTTTCATAACACGTCCTTGAGGATAAAGCTCATCCCGCCGTTCTTGGTCACCTCGTTCCAACCCAGACCGGTCTCCCGCATGATTATCTTGACGATCTTGTAGGTGCAGAATCCGCCCTGGCAGCGCCCCATCTGGGCCCGGGTAAAGTATTTTACGCCGTCGAGCGTCGTGTGGCCGGCGCGCACGGCTTCCACGATCTCCGCTTCCGAAACTTTTTCGCAGCGGCAAACCATATTCGCGTACGCACTATCGATCTGCGCCAGCTTATCCACCTCGAACGGCGAAAGATCCTTGACGTGCGGCCTCTTCTCGATGAACGGGTCGTAGCCGGGTTTCTCACTCAAGCGCAGCCCTGCCTTCTTGAGCAGATCCTTGACGTACTCTCCGATGGCCGGGCTCGCTGTAAGCCCGGGCGACTGGACGCCCGCAACCTGAACCAGAGCTGGAACCTTCGCGCTCATCTCGATGAAGAAATCTTCGTCCAACGTAGGCCGGAGGCCCGCGAAACTCGTTATCACGTCAAACTCCGAAATACTCGGAATCATGGCGCGGGCCGACGACAATATCTTCTCGAGGTTTTCCCTCGTGGTAGCCAGGTTCGTCTTGTCCTCGATGGCCTGGGCCGTCGGGCCGATGAGTACCGTACCTTCTACGGTAGGTATAACCAGCATGCCCTTTGAAACGCTCGTTGGAACGGGAAAAACCACGCGGGCCGGTCTTGCCTTAGTCATGCGGTCCAGCAGGTAATACTCGCCCTTGCGCGGCTTAATGGCGAATTCCTCGCCGCCGAATATCCGCGAAACATCGTCCGCGTAGAGACCGGCCGCGTTCACCGCGAAGCGGGCGCGTACCTGCCGCTTATCCGCCGATTCCACGAGCCACTCGTCGCCCTTTCTCGTTGCCTTTGCCACCGCGAAATCCGTCAGCAATTCCACGCCGTTTTTTTTGGCGCTCTCCATGAGCGAAAACACGAAACGATACGGCTCGACGATGCCGCCGCCGGGAACCCAAAGGCCGCCCAGCGTATCTGGATGCAGTTTGGGCTCAAGCTCGAGCATCCGATCCCGCGAGCACATCTCTATGCCGATTACGCCGTTGTCCACGCCCTGCAGGTACAGCTGCTCGATGGCGCGCATCTCGTCCTCATGCATCGCCGCAACCACGATTCCACATCGCTTGAAAGGAAAATCAAGTTCCTGCCGCAGTTTATCGAACATCATGGCGCCCTGTATCTCGAGCCTCGCCTTGAGATATTTCTTGTTGTGATGGAATCCGCCGTGCACGATTCCCGAGTTGGCTTTGGAGACGCCGAACGAGACATCCGCCTCTTTTTCAACGACTACGACATTAAGCTCGTAAGCCGACAGGCGGCGGGCGATATTCGCGCCGCAGACGCCGGCGCCAATCACGCATACATCATACAGGTCCGAGGCTGTTTTCATGGCGGACTCCTTCGAAGCAGTTCTCTGATGTTAGGATTATAATCGCCCTTTCCGTACTTCGACAGGGGGTAAGCCTAATATTTTCGCAACAACTGTGTTTTTTTCCAGTTTTCGCGTGAATCCTCGATCTCCTTGAATAATCCAAAATCCTGGTATACAATATGGCAACTACTTCCAAAAGGCGTACCATGAACTACTCCGACCCCGCGAATATCGGTCTTCTTGCGTGCCCCGGCGGCGAACGTTTCGCCGAACTTGTCGTCAAACGCCTTTCCACCATCTACAAGCGCCGCTTCGAGCGAAAAACCCAGGTTCTGGCCGAGCGTTATCATATAACCAAGGAACTGGCCACCCGGAAGATGAACTTCGACAACGACATAAACTCTTCGCTCCTCTACGTACCCGGAAACGTCAATGAATACCGCGCACCGCGATTCAGGATAAACGCGCGCTATACCTGGTTTCCCAACGGCGAGATTAAAACCGAGATCATCGATTCGCTCCGCGGAAAAGACATCTATATTTTCCAGGATGTGGAAAACCGTCTCCCCTGTTCCTTTAACGACGGCAGGGACATGCGCGAATTATCGGTCAACGACCATATTTTTGCCCTGATGACCACGATTGACGCTGCAAT
The DNA here is from genome assembly GCA_964485395.1 of uncultured Treponemataceae bacterium. GTDB lineage: Bacteria > Spirochaetota > Spirochaetia > Treponematales > UBA12059 > JANNSO01. Next base: position 55,433 of record CAZAJF010000007.1, read on the forward strand.
CCAGTCGGGAGCCGGGCGCATTACGCTTGTGCTTCCCGCCTACCCCTACTCACGTCAGCACAAAAAAAAGGGACGCGAAGGACTCACCGCCGCCCGCTTCGGCCAAATCATGGAGTATTACGGAGTTTCGCGCATCATCACTTTGGACATACACTCCCGTGAAATAGAGAACTGCTTCAACAAACTGAGGCTCGAAAATTTGCACGCGTCGTACCAGGTAATAGAAAAGCTGGCGGGCATCATCGACGTGGCCGACGAAAACCTCGTAGTACTTTCACCCGATACAGGAGCCGTGGACCGCAATAAATTCTACGCCAGTACCCTGCAGCGGCCGCTCGCGCTTATCTACAAGGAACGCGACTATTCCAAGGTATCCAAGGACGCCAATAATTCAAATATAACCGAGATGAAACTGCTCGGTGACGTCCGCGGCAAGACCGTATTCATGGCGGACGACATGCTGGGCACCGGCGGAACATTGCTCAAGGCCATGCGCTACCTCAAGGAACAAGGCGCCGAACGCGTCATCTGCGCCGTATCCCTGCCCATCTTCTCCGCCACAGCCGCGGAGGATTTCGAGACCGCCTACCGCGAAGGCCACTTTTTCCGCATCATCGGAACCAACGCCGTGCACCACGAATCCCTGCTCAAGCGTGAATGGTATATCGAGGCCGACGTTACCACGCTGTTTGCGCAGATAATCTCGCTCCTGCACCATAACCGCAGCCTGTCGCCCATGCTTGACAACCGCGAGCTCATCGCCAAGAAGATCAAGAAATCCATGGCGGCGCACGCTGCCACGCAGCCGACGCAGCAGAACCTGCCGCTCTGAGCCTGGAGCGATTATTCCGCTGGCGCTACATGCTTTTGCCGCTGTACTTTTTAAACATTTTTAAATATCGATTGCCGATTTGAAACATGGTAATTTCGGCAATCGGAAGTTTTACCGGGGTTTTCTGATATTTACCGTCACTACCGATGGACAATATCGATAGTTCATCGCCGTCGATCGATTTAATATAACCCAGTATAAATTCCTCGCTGTTCCCTGCTTCGAGTTCATAGATCGCCAGCATTTTCGCACGTTCAAGACTTTCTATTATCGTTTTCCCGGTATCGATATTTATTTTGACAGGCTTGGCGATTTTGAGGATTTCGTTTTCTCGGTTTAAAATGCCATCATGGAAACGATCCGTTTTATTATATTTCAATCTGGCAATATCTTTTCTCCTGACTATTCTATGCCCGTCAAAAAAAAAGTCGTATTCATATTTAAGAAGCACATAATCATCGGAATAATCGATGATTATTCCGTTTAACGGGTTGGCATCGAAATGCCTATATATGCGTATGCACGCTTTATTTTGCTTGTACTTTTCCAATAACTTCATTTCTGTCCTTCTTATGCATCGGAGCAAGCATATCTGAGGTATTTAATAAATACCGCTTAACCCCTAGAAATAAAAAGCCCTTTGCTTCATTGGCAATATCTATATTTTCTGCATCATCAGGCATTTCCTGCAGCTCTTTAAAATTAAATCCCGTTTTTATAATCACAAATTTCATTATTTTCGGGTTTAATGCTTTTTGCGGACAGGAATAAATGCAATTAAGACATAAGACGCATTTATCGCCAAATACGGGCTTGCTGTCCTGCATGGTAATATTATCAACAGGACATTGCCTTACACATGTCCCACAGGCATTACAGGCATCCAGTACACTTATATTTCGCCCAAAAAAAGGCGCGCCTACCTGTTCCAATTTTCCCAAGAATGTAAGCAATCGATTACCCAACAACGGATATGTGAAATGTTTATTACCTTTGAGGATGTCATCGACGACGTAGGACAGCTTATACGGCAACGCTTGCAGTAATTTCAGACTAAGCACCGGTTTTGTTTCAACTATCCAATTCGAAGGCATGACAATCATCTTTTCATAGATTACCCGATACTTCTTTTTTTTAAGTAGCTTTTTCAATGGAATTCTACAAGCCAGATTTGGCGTAACTTCTCCCCCGCCTGAAACTGAAAGAATGGCGACGGGTATATTATTTACCTCGTTATGTGATTTCACCCATTTCATAACCGGTTCAGGCGCATTGCATGCGTGGACAACATGGCAAATTACCAATAAGTCAAAGTCATCCTTGCTATCAACTTGTTTTTTTAAATTATAAGAAATTGTTTTATGTCCACGCGCCAGAAATTCATTCGAAATAGTTTTGGCAACATATTCAGTACACCCCGTACCGGAAAAAAACACGATTTTAACGTTCATTTTCAACCTCTTACGTTCCCATAGACGTCCAGCGACCATAGCGAAGGGCGCAAGCCGTACCAAAGCTTTTGCCGAGTTGAGGCAATCGTTCGAGGCCTTTGATTCATTGAGTTAATTTTAATATCCTAATCTTTTTAATCTTATTTTTGACCACTTGATAGCATCGGCAATTCCATTTTCAATTGAAATACTTGCTTCCCAACCAAGGAGTTTACGGGCAAGATCTGCGTTTGCGTAGGCTCCGGCGACATCTCCGGGTCGGGGCGGCGATTCCTTTTTGCTTATTTGGCTTCCGACAATTTTCTCAAAAGCATTTACCATCTCGCGAACAGTCACACCGGTTTCGGTCCCAAGGTTAATAACCTTATAACTCTCGTCAGCGAGAAAAACCGAATCGAATTTTGTCACTGCGGAAACATGCGCAAGAGCAAGGTCCCATACATGCACATAATCTCTAATTCCCGTCCCATCTCTCGTATCCCATTCAGTTCCCGTAATTTCAAAAAATGGGATATTACCGTGTAATGCATCGACTAGCTTGCCAACGATATGACTGGGTCTAGCTATATGTATTCCCGACCTCATTTGCGGGTCTGCTCCAATCGGGTTAAAATAGCGTAAAGCAATTCCCCTCATATCATATGCCTTGCAAAAATCCGACAAGACCATTTCCATCATATATTTTGTCCTTGCATATGGACTTGACGGTTTTATTGGTGATGTCTCACTTACCATATACCCAGCTACATTGTCATATAAAGAAGCGGATGAACTGAACACAATTTTTTTTACTCCATGTTCGTGAAGCATCTGGAATAGTTCAATTGATTTACTTACATTTTCCCTATAATAATCATAAGGATTTTCGACAGAATCTGGAACGACAATCAATGCGGCACAATGTATGCACGCTTCAATGTCAGGATGGTCCATGAATACTTTATGAATAACGTTTTTATCGCTGATATCACCGTGGTAAAAGTATTGGCCGTTCGTAAATTCTTTCCGTCCGGTAATAAGCGAATCAATAACGACTGGACTATTCCCAGCGTCCTTTAGTGCGGAACATATTGTGCTGCCTATATATCCGGCGCCACCCGTTACTAAAACCTTCATCTATTTTTCCCCCGATTTAATTATTTCGCAAATTCGCAGCACCCGCAGGCGGCCTTTCGACACATGCCATGTCGCACGCAAGCCTTCCCAGATGCTACTTCATCTCCCGCAAGCCCTGGGCAAGCGCAAACGCGCTGTCGCCGATCTTCTCGATATGCCGCACCACGTCCATGAACAAAAGCTCCGCCTTTACGTCGGCTCCGGTTTCCATGCGCCTGCGTGATTTTTTCTTTAACGAGGTCCTGAAGTCGTCGATCTTGTCCTCGAGGTCCTTGGCGGTTGCCAACTGCTCCTCGGTGATGGTCTCATTGATATTTTCCTTCACGAAGCGGAGAAAATCCTCCACGAGCAGCGTATAGGGGCCAAGGCTGTCTATTTCGTCCTTATCCAGGTCGAGCTTGCGGTTTCGGGCTTTTTCAAGCAGCATCACGAGACTGAAGCAGTCGTCGGTTATGTCCTCGAGATCGATGACCATCTTAAGCATGATGCTGATATTCGCCTGGCTGCCTGCGCTCATATCCTTGCCCGCGCACTGCATCAGGAAGTTGGTAAGCTCCTCGCGCATCTGGTCCGCGTAGTTTTCCTTATCCTTGAAGCTTTCTATGTCGCTGCCCAGGCTGTCCGGGTTCTCCTTGAGCACCACTCGGAAACGGGTAAACATGGACTCGCACAATCCCGCCATGTCGGAAATTTCCTTCTGGGCGCGCATCAAGTTGAGCTCGGGGCTGCCCATGAGGGGCGCGGCCACGTATTCCAGCTTCGTGTGCATGGTATCTTCGTTCTTGCGCGGCCTTATGAGCCGCGAAACAAGGGCGGCGAATTGCCTGGTAAACGGCGCGAAAAGAACCGCGTTGATCAGATTGAACAAGGTATGCAGCATGGCGATCTGCTGCGCTATCGTCATACCCCCGGACACGAACAGAACCAGGGCTAAAAATGGTTTAAATAAGATAACAGCCCATACGGTTCCTATCACGTTGAACAATATATGTATCCAGGCGGCCCTGCGCGCATTTACCTTGGCGCCGATGGATGCCAGGAAGGCGTCTATCGTAGTACCGATATTGCAGCCCAGCACGAGCCCGGCCGCCATGTTAAAGTCGATGACGCCCTGCACGGCCAGCGTTATCACGATGGCGGTCGAGGCGCTGGACGAATGTATGAGCACCGTAAATATGGTACCAGCCAGCACGGCTATCAAAGTGGAGATTATTCCAAGATCCGCCACCCCGGAGAGAAAATGCAGGACATCCGGCGAAGGCGCAGGAATTGCGGTAGAAAGATATTCAAGTCCCAGGAACAGAAGGCCGAAACCGACCGTAGCCTCGCCGTAATCGCGGATTCGGGAAGAAGGCTTGGGCAGCATCATCATGAGGAACCCGATACCGATCATGGGCAACGCCAACATCGCTATCTTGAAATTGAAGCCGATAAGGGAAACGATCCATGCGGTTACCGTCGTGCCGATGTTGGCGCCGAAAATAACGCCGGCGGCCTGCACCACGGATAGGAGGCCGGCATTGACGAACGAAACCACCATTACCGTCGTTGCGGACGACGATTGGATGATGGCCGTGACCCCCAACCCGGTTAAAAGCGCTTTGAACGTGTTGCTGGTCATCAGGTTCAAGGTATGCTTGAGCCGTTCGCCGGCCGCGCGCTGGATACCGTCGGACAGGATCTTCATTCCAAACAGAAAAAGGCCGAGCGCTCCGACCAGCTCGATAATAGATAAGAATAATTTCATCAACGCACCTTTCCGACAATCTTGCCGATTTGAGCCACCGTTCCACTGTCTTTATATAGTAGAATTTACGAAAAGAAAAGGAAAATATTGCGGGAAGCCATAGGTTTCCATCATATGAATGCGCTATAGTGCTCATATGGCTTTCGAAAAACTAAAAGCGCGGGTCAAAGCCTTGAAACTTGATTCCATGGCGCTCTACATGGCTTTCCTCGACAAACGAACCCCCTGGTACGCAAAAGCCGTTGCGATTCTGGTCGTAGCCTATCTGGTAAGCCCGATAGACCTGATCCCCGACTTTATTCCCATCCTGGGCATGCTGGACGATCTGCTGCTCGTTCCGGCGGGAATAATCCTGGCGCGTAAATTAATACCCAAACTTGTTTTTGACGAATGCCGGATCCGAGCCGAGGGATTCGACAGGAAAAAAACCAAGACCGCCGGCTTGATCGGCGCCTGCGCCATAATCGCCCTATGGATTCTCGCGATACTGCTTATCCTTAGAGGAATCCTGAAATGAATCGGCGACTCGGATTTCAGTATATTTTGATAACTTCATTGGTGATTACCGCCGGAACCTCCCTTGGAGCGCAATCTCTTTCGCAGCTCCTTGATGCGGAAGCCATCGCCAAGCTCCGCATTTCCGGCGGAATGACGAGCACGGGCACCGGAGCCGACTCGAGATTGAGCCTGAAGCCCCGGGATAAAAACCTGGACAACCTGCAATCGATTATAGAAACCAGACATCCGGACATTCTGGTCGAGGCGCTTTATCTATGCCCGGTTCCTCCGGGATACTTGAATTCTGCCAAGCAAGCCGAAGCCAGCACGGCGGTTTACAATATCCTTCGATCCATCGGTTCGCTGCAGGGAATAGAATATTACTCGACCAGCCGAAAGCGCCGCGCCGTGCTCTTCGAGGAATCCTGGCGAATCGCCGATGCCCAATCCAGGCAAAAGTTGCCAGACGAAAAATTAACTTCCATCCCCGCCAGGGAGACGCTTTGGGCCTGGCAGAAAGACGCGAGCCTCGGATCGGCCGTTTACCGCGTGGATTTTTCCAGCGGCGAAAACAGGTTCTCCGGCGTTTTTTCAAACCAGACGGATATTAAGTTCGGCCCTGTCGTCCTTGCTAAAAAACAGGCCATGGAAGTTCACCTCCATGCTTTCATGTGCGAGGAAGGCATCCTCCTGTACCTTGTGGCCCAAGCGAATATCGCCGTGGTTCCCGGCCTTGCCGGCAAATTCAAGGCGTCACTGGAAAATCGACTGGAAGCTCTGCATTCCTGGTTCAGCGCGTCCGTCGCAAGCGACGGACGCGTCCGCAAATAGGGGGTCCTATTTGCGGCTTTTGTTGGTCGCCATTTATGGCGCGCAAGCGACGGCCGCGTCCAGAAATAGGTAGCCCTATTTCTGGCTTCTACTGTTCGCCACTCGTGGCGCGCAAGCGACGGACGCGTCCGTAAATAGGTAGCCCTATTTCTGGCTTCTACTGTTCGCCACTCGTGGCGCGCAAGCGACGGACGCGTCCGCAAATAGGGGGTCCTATTTGCGGCTTTTGTTGGTCGCCATTTATGGCGCGCAAGCGACGGCCGCGTCCAGAAATAGGTAGTCCTATTTCTGGCTTCTACTGTTCGCCACTCGTGGCGCGCAAGCGACGGCCGCGCCGCCGCTTGCGTAGGGGATTCTACCGGAGTAGACTGTACAAAATCGGCAGCAAGGAAGCAATGGGATGACTGGCAGGACGCACGGGCAGGAATTAAAAGAAATAGAATCGACGCTCATCCAAATTTGTAAAGCCATAGTCAGCGTGCTTCGGGTGGATATAACCATCGTCGATACGGAATACCGCAGAATAGTGGGAACAGGCCGCTACTCCAAAAGCATCGGCTCGATACTGGCGGGAAACGGCGTATACCAGAGAGCAATGAACATCGGTACGAGCCAGATCGTCGAAGACCCCAGGACGAATGAAATCTGCGAACCGTGCGTCAACAAGGCTCACTGCGAAGAATTCGCGCAGGTGTGCTGCCCCATCATGATAGAAGGCGAGACTATAGGCATCATGGGCCTCGCCGCGTTCGACGAGGGACAAAAAGATCTCTTGCTTTCCAACAAGGAAGGCATGCTGGGTTTCATCGAGATAATGGCCGGGCTGATAGGCTCGAAAATAAATGAAAACAGGGAAGTGCTCCATGTACGTCAGATGGCGGGCGAGCTCGAGTCGGTCGTCAATTCAATGGATGAAGGCGTAATAACCATGGACGGCGATGGACAGATTTTGCGCTTCAATCTGATTGCGGATGAAATGCTGGGAATTACGAACCAGGAATCCGTCGCGGCCATCTCAAGCGCAAAAACCAACATCGTGGAAATTTCCTCGCTCATGGGCAAGCTCTCCATCGAATCGGTAAAAAAGCGCGGAGGACATATATCCAACGAGGAATTTTCCTACCGCAATAAAGGAAATATCTGCCGCGGTTTTTTCAATGTCAAACCGATTCCTTTCGACAACAATATCACCGGGTATCTGGTAACCCTGACCCGCGCCAGCGAGATGCTCAAAGTGGTCAACGCCATCGCAGGCGGCAGGCCGAAAACAGCCTTCGAAGATATTTTGGGTAACAGCGAAGCGATAACTCAAGCCAAAAACTCGGCCATCAGAATCGCGCACAGTTCGTCCACGGTGCTCATACAAGGAGAGACCGGTTCCGGAAAAGAGCTGTTCGCGCGGGCCATTCACGACGCAAGCACCAGAAACCGAGGACCGTTCGTCGCCATAAACTGTTCAGCAATACCTGAGAATTTAATGGAAAGCGAATTATTCGGTTACGAGGAAGGCGCTTTTACGGGAGCCAGAAAAGCCGGAAGAATGGGAAAATTCGAACTGGCCATGAACGGTACGATTTTTCTCGACGAGATCGGCGACATGCCCTTGAACCTTCAAACAAAACTCTTACGGGTTCTTCAGGAAAATACGGTGGAGCGCGTCGGAGGCAACACCTTGATCCCGGTAGACATACGCATATTGGCCGCCACGAACAAAGACCTGGAAGAAATGGTGGCCGAACGCGAATTCAGGAACGATCTTTATTACCGCCTTAATGTGATTCCCCTCTACCTGCCGGCCCTGCGTGAGAGAAAAGACGATATTTCCTTGATGGCTTCCTGTTTTCTGGAAAAATACAACAGAAAATTAGGCCGCAAGATTACATCGATAGCCCCGGAAGTAAACAAGGTTTTCATGGAATACGACTGGCCCGGAAATGTCCGGGAGCTCGAAAATACCCTTGAGTTCGCGGTTAATATGTGCAATGAAAATTCCATCAGGATGAATGACTTGCCGCGCCGGATAAAGGAAGCACACAGCAGGGCAGAATCGACGAATCCTTTTCGCACCCTGGAAGCGATTGAAAAAGAAGCGATAGGAGCCGCATTGAAGGAGTTTGAAACTCCCGAAAAAGCCGCGGAAGTTCTTGATATAGGACGAGCTACTATTTATAGAAAAATAAAACTGTACTCTCTTGAATCGTCTCAAAACGAGAACAAAGTATCATATTGAGACGTATTTTCCAGTACAAACTAGATTTTTACCTTAAAAATAAATAAAATGCAGTAGATTCTATCTTTAACAACCACTGATTTAAAATAAAATGAATCATTCAAGGCAACTATTGTCATTGCACGCGAGCAGTTACCTGTAAAAATTAAGATCTACTAGTAAATTAGCGAATATCGGACCAAGTTTTAATTTATTAGTCTCATTATGATACAGTTAATCATTATTACAGCCCTATGCAATAAACCAAATTTCAAAAAAAGAAAATCATCAAACCAACAATAATGCTAATTTGTTCTACGTAATATAAATAATTAAATACCAAATTAATGCCCTCATTAAAACGAGGGAAAAGTAGAAGCAAATAACTTGGCACGCTTTTTGCAAAAACACCCTTCAAGTCAGCGATTCAGAAAGGGAGAACGTTATGCAAACCACGAACATCCATAGAAATCTTGAATACTTTTCGGAAATGATAGGGAACACTCCGTTGCTGGAGATTCATTTGAAATACAGGGGAAAAGAAAGAACCATTTTCGCGAAAGCGGAGAATTTTAATCCAACCGGCAGTATCAAGGACAGAATGGCTCATCACATACTCTTGAAAGCCAAAGCAAGCGGCAAGCTTCGGGATGGCGCCACTATAATTGAAGCGACAAGCGGAAATACCGGCATCGCCTTTGCCGCTTTAGGGCGAGCATTGGGTCACGAAGTCGTCATTTTCATGCCGGATTGGATGAGCGACGAGCGAAAGAATTTGATTCGAAGCTTCGGCGCCAAGATCATCCTCGTCAGCAAGGAAGAGGGCGGATTTCTGGGAAGCATCGCGAAGGCCAATGATTATGCGGCCACCCTGGACAACTCCTTTTTACCGTGCCAATTTTCCAACGAGGACAATTCCGAAGCCCACTTCCTGGGAACCGGTCCGGAACTCTGGGGGCAGCTTGAAGGTATCGGCCTGGCGCCCGACGCGTTCGTGGCGGGTGTCGGCTCGGGAGGAACGGTAATGGGAATGGGACGTTTCCTCAAGGGGAAAAACCCCGCGATAAAGGTGCATCCCCTTGAACCTTCCAACTCGCCTACGATGACGACCGGCTATAAAGTAGGCAAGCACCGCATCCAGGGCATTTCCGACGAATTCATCCCGGAGATAGTAAAACTTAACCAACTGGACTCCATAATCGGCGTGGACGACGGGGACGCGATACTGATGTCGCAGATGCTTTCTCGCCGCCTTGGCCTGGGCGTCGGAATATCCTCGGGCGCGAACCTGATCGGAGCCATCCAGGCCCAGAATCTCCTTGGGGGCGCTGCCGTGGTGGCCACGATATTTTCCGACGACAATAAAAAATACCTGAGCACGGACCTGATGAGGGACGAGCCGGTCAAGGAAGGATTCTATACGCCGGAGGTGGAGCTTCTGGGCGTAAAGACCATGAAACGAGTCTGCTCGACGTGCAAAAAAACAACGGGGCTGGCGCAAGACTGCCCGCCCAGTATAAAATAATAGCCAACAAGGAGTAATCATGGTGCGTGTAGGTTTTGTCGGTTGGCGGGGAATGGTCGGTTCGGTTCTGATGCAGCGGATGCTGCAGGAAAAGGATTTTTCCGGCATCGAGCCGTTTTTCTTTTCCACCACGCAAGCGGGCCAGAAGGGCCCGGACATAGGAACGGCGATACCCGCGCTTCTCGACGCGAACAGCACCGCCGCGCTCAAGGGCATGGATGTAATCATTTCTTGCCAAGGCGGGGATTATACGACCTCGATTTTCGGACCGTTGCGCGGGGAAGGATGGAAGGGCTACTGGATAGACGCGGCCTCCACGCTGCGCATGGACAAGGACTCGGTAATAATACTGGACCCGGTAAACCGCCGGGTGATAGACGACGCGCTCGCGAACGGGGTGAAGAATTTCATCGGGGGCAACTGCACGGTATCCCTGATGCTCATGGGCGTCGGCGCGCTTTTTCACCATGGACTCGTGGAGTGGATCAGCTCGATGACCTACCAGGCTGCCTCGGGAGCCGGCGCGAAAAGCATGCAGGAACTGATACTGCAGATGCGCGCCATAGGCAACGCCGCTACCCCGCTCATCGACTCGCCCTCGGCCGCCATTCTGGACATAGACCGCGCCGTTACGGCCGCCCTGCGCGACGGGTCGCTGCCCACGGGCAATTTCGGCGCGCCCCTTGCAGCCTCGCTGATACCCTGGATAGACAAGCAAGTGGCTGACGGCCAGACCAAGGAAGAATGGAAAGGCTTCGCCGAGACGAACAAGATACTCGGCTTGGGACAAAATCCCATACCCGTGGACGGACTGTGCGTACGAGTCGGCTCGATGCGCTGCCACAGCCAGGGCCTTACCGTGAAGCTCAAGAAAAACGTTCCGCTCGACGAGCTGTCCGCCATGATCGCGGCCGACAACCAATGGGTAAAAGTAATACCCAACGACAAGGAAAGCACGCTGCGGGGTCTTTCGCCAGCGGCGGTATCGGGAACCCTCGCCGTTCCCGTGGGGCGACTGCGCAAGATGAAAATGGGCGATGATTACTTGACGGCGTTTACCGTGGGCGACCAGCTTCTGTGGGGAGCGGCCGAGCCGCTCCGAAGGATGCTCAACATTCTTCGCGAGCGCCTGGACTGATAAGCCCGCCGTACAGGAGCGCGGTCATGCAAGATTTGACGCGCTCCGCCGACAGCGGGTTTCCGTCGCGGTCACGGCGCTCGATGAGGGCGGAATAAGCCTCGAGCACCACCAGCGCGACGGTTTCGCAATCGCACGGCCCAATGAGTCCGCTCTCGGAAAATGCGCGGAACATTCGGGCAAGCTCTTCCTCGAAACGGCGGTCCAGGCGTGACACCGCCTCCACGACGGAGGCCGTACCCCGGGTCTTGGCCTCGAACACGAGATTGCGGTACATCCGGTAATTTTCCCGATATGCCATGATGCCGTCCAGGTATTTTTGGATGACGCCGGGTACGTCCGCGCGGGGATCGGCCAGAAGCTCGTCGGCACTGGCTGCCATGGCCGTCGCGGCACCGTCGACCAGCGCGAACAGCACATCGTCCTTTGTCTGAAAGTGAAGATAAAATGACCCTTTGGCCATTCCGGCGGCCTTCGCGATCATGTCTATCGTCGTGGCCTTGTAACCGGAATTCGTAAACAATTCCCAAGCGGCGGCCAGCAGCTTTTTCCTCTTATCGTCTTCGCCCATCGCCTATTTACCGAAACCGGCAAGATGCTTTACGAGAAATTCTCGCACGGCGGCCTTATAGCCCTCACGATCCGTCCAGAACGCCTCCCCGTGCTCGGCTCCGGGCACCGTGAACAAGGCCTTGTCCGCCCGGCAAGCCTCATAGAGCGGACCTACCATTTCGAACGGCACGAAGGTATCGGCCTCGCCATGGATAAACAAAGTCGGCGTCACGGATTTTGCCACCTGATCCAGCGCGGAAGCTTCCTCGAAACTGTAGCCCGCGTTGGCTTTGGCCAGTTTGCTGGCTGCGGGAATCACGGGTTCGCGCTTCATTTTATACAAGCGGGCCAGCTGATAGCTGAACTCCGCATCGACGGAAGTATAGCCGCAATCTTCTATTATAACCTGCATGTTTGCAGGCATCGCTTCGCCGCTGGTCATGAGCACGGTAGCGCCGCCCATGGAGATTCCGTGCAGTACCAAGCGCGTATCCATCCCGTTTTTATCAATGACCCAGGATATCCATTTCAGGTAATCCTTGCGCTCGGGCCACCCCATGCCTATGTATTCGCCGCCGGATTGGCCGTGGCCGCGCGCATCGGGCATCAGGATATTGAAGCCGAGCTCTTCGTGATAAAAGCGCGCAAACTCGCTCATCTGAAATCCTCGGCCCGAGTAGCCATGGGCGAGTATCACGAAGTAAGGGCTTTTTTCTTCGGCGGAAAGATAATATCCGACCAGCTTCAGACCGTCGTCGGATTGAATCGATATGGTCTCGTAGGCCTGCTGCGAGATCCAAGAAGGTCCCGTTGCGCCTTGCCACTTTCTCGGCTTGCCAGGGTTGCTCGCGATCTTGGGCAGCTGCTGCTTTTTTCTGACAATGGTTTTCGTATACAAATAATTGGCCATGCATGAGCTGAAGAAAAACGGAACGAGGGCGGCGAGCGCCACGATGAAAACCAATTTGAGTTTTTGTACGGGCATTGAAAACCTTCCATATTGACTGAATGACTATTATCGATTTCTAGTCATTCAATCAAAAATAACCGAATCCCTTTAGTAAGTCAAGCATACGAAGGTCGATACTTTGCTTTCTATAGCCAAATTTCCTGAGGAGGGGTTCTGCTCAGGAACAGCTGCATGGCTTCCGTAAAACCATAAGCTCCAGCCTGCCCGAAAACCAGCAGATTTCCGGCAGAGAGCCCGGGCAACTCCACCGTACCCAGCCTGTCCAACGAAGTGCAGAGCGGGCCTGCCAAGGTTACCTGCGACAAGGGACCGCGCGCATCCGGCGACATCATGGGAAAGGCCTGCCCCACCAGCAAGGGGCGCGCCAGGTGGTTTATGCCGCCTTCAAGTATGGCGAACTGCACGCCCCTGCTTGATTTAACGCGCGTGCAGCCCGCAAGGTACACGCCGCAGGGACCCGCCAGAAAACGCCCCGGTTCCACGATGAGCCCACCCTTGAACCACGGGTTTTGCCCCAGCAAGGAGCCAAGGCCGATACCGAGCTTGGCCACGTCGAAATCCGTTTCAGCCGGCGAATAGGGGATTCCGAGACCGCCGCCTAAATCTATTTCATCGACCGACATTCCGTAATCGTGGGCGGCTCGCGCGATTTTCATGGTAACCTTATGTTTAAGAAGAAGCTTGTCGGCGTCCAGTTCATTGCTGGCCGAAAACACCTGGATACCTCGCAGACGCACATGCGCGAAACGCCGGGCGACGATAATAAATTCCGCCATGTCCTCTTCATCCACCCCGAAGGCGGAAGGACTTGACCCGCCGATTATTCCCGAGCCTTCGTCGGGCATATCCTTGGGATGGATGCGTAGATTAACTCCTACTATCGATCCCGCGATCTCGGCCACCGACTCTATTTTCTCGAGATCCTCTATGCCGTCCACTTGGATGCGCGCCTCCATCGCAAGGGCAAGCGCTATTTCGGGCGCGGTCTTTCCCGGCCCGGCGAACAATATTCTTGTGCCGGGCACTTGCATCCCGCGCAGGCGCTCAAGCTCGCCGCCGGACGCGCAGTCGAAAGACGCGCCGAGGCGGTTGAATACGCTTAGAAGCGAGCCGTGCGGATTTGCCTTGACCGCATAGGCGAGCCTGACGCGCGGCGGAAGGGCCGATCGCAGCAGCGTGAAGTTTTTTTCAGCGATTTCGCTTCTGTACACAAAACACGGCGTACCGTATTTTTTCGCCGCCGCCAGTGCTTGCGCGCCATCCAATGCAAAAAGGCTCATGCGCTTCTCCTCACCGGAGCGTCTTTATGCGCCTTCCAAAAGAGAGCGAGCCGCTCTACGCCTGAGACGATGTCTTCCGGCATCGCGGCAAAGCTGACGCGCGCGAAGGAACGCCCGTTCTCGCCGAACGCGATGCCGGGAATGACGATAACCCGGCCTTCGTCGCGAACTTCCATGCAAAATCCCAGGGGGTCGGCAAGCGCATGGCCGGGAAGCTTGAGCCAGTAATAAAAAGCTCCTGCGGGAGGATCGGGAGTAAAGCCGAGGCAACGCCCGCAGGTTTCGGAAAACGCGTTCCATCGAAGCCGCAATTCCGCGCGCGCGGCGGGGATGACGACGTCCGAGGCCTCGAGAAGGGCCACCGCGGCCGCTTGAGAAGGGCGCGCGGCGCAACTGGTCATGAAATTGTGCACCGTCCTCGCGGGTGCCAGCGCCCGAGCGTTGCCCATGGCCCAGCCGACGCGCAGGCCGGGCGAGCCCCAGGCCTTGCTGATGGAGGATACCACCACTCCGTAGCCCGAGACGTCGCGCAGCGAAGCAGGCCTTTCCGTTAAGTATAATTCCCGATACACTTCGTCGGACACGAGGAATATACCGCGCGTCTCGCAGAGCGCCGCCACGGCTTCGATAGCCCCCGCCGAGGCTGCGCCGCCTGTGGGATTCGCGGGGTGGTTCAGTATGAGTGCCTTTGCGCCCGGGTTGGCGTCCATAGCTTTTTCAACGAGGAGAGGTTCCAGGTCGCCGTTTTCACCCAGCGGATACGTTACGGGAATCGCTCCGGCCAGGCGGGCCAGCGCCGGATACGCGAGGAATCCCGGATCGGGGATTAAAACCGCGTCCCCGGGGTTAAGCCATGCCTGAAAAAAAGCGAACAGGGCGCCTTGGCTTCCTGCGGAGACCAGAAGCTCGTCGTCCGATACGCTGAATCGCTCCCGAAGCGCTTCCCTGAGTTCCGCGACGCCGGCGTTCGGCCCGTAAGCGCAGGGAACCGACGCGCCGAATACTGCGGACAGCGCGCTCGAGACCGTGTTCCTGACGGAAGCCGGCAAACTCCAGCTGGGTTCGCCGAGCCCCAACTGGATGCAATCGGCGGGTGCGCCCTCGTTCATTCCGCGGATCATGGAGGCCGCGATGGAATCAAGTCGTGATGCTTTTATCACCGGAGTGCCTCTTCCAGCACCACCGCGGCGTCCGTTTTGCCGTCGCGGTATTTTACGATGCATGGCGCATACAGGGATACGCCGTTTTTTTCGGCATATGCGCCGCGCGCCGGCCTCGACCCGGGAACCACGACGGCTCCTTCGGGGATCTCACCCCGAAACTCCCTGCCGTTCACGAGATCGTAAATGGTGGTGGACGAAGTGAGTATTATCCCCGGCGCAAGCACTACCCTTTTCCTGAGCACGATTCCCTCGAACAGACCCGAGAGCGCCCCGACGAAACAATCGTCCTCGATGACGACCGGTCGCGCCTGGGGGGGCTCCAGCACGCCGCCCACCTGGACTCCCGCGGAGAGATGGACGCGCTCGCCTACCCATGCGCAGCTGCCAACAAGCACGTGACTGTCCACCATGGAGCCTGCGCCTACGGTGGCTCCGACGTTTATATAGGAAGGCGGCATGACCACCACGCCGGGAGCGAGCCTGGCTCCCCGCCGTACCGAACTGCCTCCGGGCACCAGCCGCACGGAATCCTCAAGGCAGAACGCACGCGGCGGAAAAGTGGACTTATCGAACATAGCCCCTCCCTGCCCCGTGTACACGCTGAGGATTCCCGTACGGAAACCCAAAAGAATTGCCCTCTTAACCCAGAGTACAGCTTCCCAGGCTCCATCTGATTTTATTATAACCGTGGCGATGCTTCCACACTCCAGGGCATCCAATAGGTATCCGTGCGCCTCGCTCAACAGGGAAGCGGCGAATAATTCTTCCTGCGGCCTGGAATAGAAACGCTCGAGCTGTAAAGAATCCATCACGCCACCCCCCGCGCGTCGCGTGCCTGGAACGAGGCGATAAGCTCCGCAAGGCGGGCCCGGGTGGTCTCGGACGCGGGAACCAGGGGAAGCCTCGTGCAGTAGCCGCACAAGCCCATCAGGAACAAGGCGGTCTTGAGCGGCGCCGGATTGGATTCCAGGAACAGGGCATCCATGAAAGGCAGCATGGCCGCATGCACCCTGCCGGCCTCCCCCCTGTTTCCGCTGAGCGCGTATTCCACCAACGCCTTCATCCGAGCCGGATACGCATTGCCCGCCACGCTGATCAGGCCTTCCGCCCCGAGGGCTATCGCCGGAAGCGCCAGCGCGTCGTCGCCCGCCAGCAAGACTTTCCCCTCGGGGAGGGTGCGGGCTATCTCGCCGATCTGCGAAAGGTTTCCGCTGGACTCCTTGACGCCGGCGATGCCCGGGATCTCCCAGAGCCGCTCCAGGTCGCGTGGCAATAAATTATAACCGGTTCTGCCGGGAACGTTGTATACGAGCGCGGGAAGGCCTCCCGCCGCCTCGGCCACCGCCCGGTAATGCAGCACGAGACCGGAAACCTGCGGCTTGTTATAGTACGGCGTCACCACGAGAATGCCGTCGGCGCCGCACTCCCGAGCCTCCGCGGAATAGCGCGCGGCCTTGGCGGTGGAATTGTGCCCGGTTCCGGCTACCACGATCCTGCCTCCCGAATTGGCTACGGCAGCCCGGATCAGGGAAGCCCGCTCGCCGTCGTCTATCGTCGCCGCCTCCCCGGTGGATCCCAGCACCACGAGGAAATCGGCCCCGCCGGAAACGACGTGGCGCACCACCCGCACGAAAGAATCCATGTCGATCGCGCCGTCCTGCATGAATGGAGTAGGCAGAGCCACTCCAAGTCCCTTTAGCGAGATTGCGTTGCTCATTGCGTACTCCTTGCGTCTTCGGCGTTTACCGCGGCCATAGCGGCGCCGAACGCCTGCCCGATCAATTCGCCGGCCATATCATCGAATGTAAATATTCCTTTACGCCCATTGATCCATCTCAGGCATCGCACGGCGCCCACGGCGAAAACATCGCGGGAATCCGCCTCGTGCGTAACGCATATCGTCTCGCATGGAGCCTCCAGCCTGACTTCGTGCCACCCGATCTCACTGCCGCAGCGGAGCGAGGAGATCGGGACTTTCCCCTGCTCCCAAGTTCCCAGCGTCCACCCCGAGAGACTGCCAGCCCCGGCCAGGGAATAGCCTTGCGCCACCGCCGCAGCGAGGGATTTCGCGGTTCCGCTCGGCGCATCCTTCTTGCCTTTGTGATGCCGCTCGGAAATTCCCGCCTCGCAACCCTCGACCAAGCCGGCGAATCCTCCCATCACGAGCGCGATTCGCCTCACCAGTGCCGCTCCGAGGCTGAAATTAGGCGCTATCAGAACGCCGATCCCCGATGACCGAATCCCTTCGGACGCTTTTTCCATGATCGTGGAATCCCAGCCGGTGGTACCTATAACGAGATTCGTACCCGATCGGATGGCCCAGTCCAGATGCTCCGCCACCGCGTCGGAAACACTCGCGTCAAGCGCGGCATCCACAGATGACGGCGGTTCGTCGCCTTTATCGAGGATCCACGAAAGTTCCATGTCGAAGAAGGTTTTCAGATAGGCGGCGGTGGCCGAGCCGAGTCTGCCGCAACCGAATATCCCAGTCTTTTGCAGGCGAGCCGTCATGAGGCTATCCTCAAGGCGGATCCGAAAAAAGCGGAATGCAGAAGCCGCAGCGCCTCGTCCACGAGGCGACGCTCGATCACGAGTGACAGGTTAATTTCATTTGCGCTCAGCGATATCATCTCCACGGGAAGCTTCGACAGCGACTGCAGCGCGATGCCCGGGACGCCCGGAGTCCTCCGCAGGCACTCCCCGACGATGGCGATGATGGCACGGTCCCGGGCGACGCTTACCTCCGCGAAAGAGGAAAGCTCCTGCGTGAGCGGGCCAAGGTCGGCGTTGGCCTCCACGGTCATGGAGACGGCGACTTCGGACGTGGAAACGATATCGATGCCGACGCCTCTCCTGGCGAAGGCCTCCACGATCCTGGAAAGGAATCCCACGCCGCCGAGGAGCCCCGGAGACCGCACCGTTATTACGGTAACCGGACCCCTGGAGGCCAGGGCCGTCACCGACATTCCGCTGGAAGCGTGGGCCGATATAGTCGTAAACCGGCCGCGGGGAAGCCTCGAATTGCGTACGGTAACGGGAATCCCTTGGCTTATAGCTGGCAGAATGGTAGCCGGGTGAAGCACTTTGGCCCCGAAGGCGGCGAGCTCGGCCGCCTCCTCGTACCCGAGCCTCTCCACCGGAGTGGCGTCGGGCACGACCCGAGGATCGCAGGTAAGCACTCCCTCGACGTCGGTCCAAATCTGGATCTCAGAGGCGTCCACTGCGGCCCCGAACAGGCTCGCGCTGTAATCCGAGCCTCCGCGCCCCAGCGTCGTGGGCGTACCTGCCGCGTCGGAGCCTATGTAACCTTGGGTCACGACGATCCTTCCTGCATCAAGAAGAGACAATAAATTATCACTGCATAGTTTCCGGGTTTCGGCGGCGACGGGCTTCGCCGCGCCATGGCCCGAGTCGGTGCGCATGACCTCGCGCGCATCGAGCCACTCGCTCCCTAAAAACGATGCGAGGATTCTCGAGGAAAGAAGCTCGCCCCTGCCGGTGACGAGATCGAGGCTTTTTGCGGGCACTTCCCCGAGCATCGCGATTCCACGAAGCACCGTGCCTATTTCCATTCTGGCCGCATCGATCGTCCCGCTCACGGCTACGGGTATGGCAGCCCCGAAAAGTTTCCCCGCTATGGCGCGGTGCCGCTCGAGCAGCCGTTCCAGCTCCGAGATGGAATCGTCCTCATGCCCGGTCACGGCCAGCCTTGCGCATTCGAACAGGGAATCGGTTGCTTTTGCGCACGCGGAAAGCACGACAAGGATACCGCGCGAGGGGGACTGTGAATGCGCGGCTCGTATCAACGCTGCGGAATCCGCGATGCATCGCGCGTCCGCGACGGAAGTACCGCCGAATTTCATGATTATCGCGCCGCTCATGACCAAGCCCCTACGCAGGGGAAAATCGGGCGAGCACGATAATCGCGCGGGGCGAAAAATGCGGAGAGCTTCATAAGGCATTTTCTTGTCGTGATCAAAGGGACCTCCAAGACCATGGAGATCCACAGAAACCTCGCCTCAAAATTCCCCGCGGCACGGGGAAACACCATTGACGCACGATTGCGGCGCCGCCGGAAAAGGGACGGGCTCCGTTGGCACTCCGCAAGGTTTTTGGGCCTTGCGACAGCCGCCGGGTATTAACCCGGTCGTCCAAGAAGCATGCTTCGGCTGCATGCGACCTTCGGCGATCCTCCCCTTTCGGCCGGAGTCAAAGGGCATCCGCGCCCTCGTCCAGCGTACTATTGGGAATCGCTCCTCCATCGGTACATAGATTGACTACCACGGGAATCGTTCGGCCGTCAAGTGGTAAAATTTTATTTTTACAAAAATATCGTCGATTTTTTTGCATACCGTGGACATATTCGAGTTTTCCCATGACAGTCCCAAGCTCTCATACACTCGTAAAAAAGGTAAAAGGATCTCCATTTCTCCCGCCGGATAGAAATTTACCGATTGCAACATAGACAAGTACGCGCGAATTTGACTATTCTGTCGTACATTGTTTTGGAGGTTTTATGAAAGTAGAAAAGCTCTTCCCCATTCTCCTCGGAGCGCTTTTATCGCTCGGCTGCGTATCCGCACCGGCGAAAAATTCCGCTCCCCAAGCGCCGAAGGAACTGGCTCCCAGCGGCGAGTATTTCATACTCAGGTCCGAACAGCTCCGGGCACTAGTAAAAGGCGCATCCATCGGCATCATCTCCGGATCGGCCAGCGAAACCACGTCGATATTCATGACGGCCGCCCTCGAGGCCCGTGGAATCACCGTGCGGGAAATCAATCTTTACAGCATGATTCCCGGAATGCAGCTTACCATGATAGGCTCCGGAAACGATTTTACCTATGTCAACCAGCTCGCCAAAGACGCCAACACCATACTGCTGGAACGGGCGAAGCTTGCAGAGGCAAAAGACTTCAACATGGACACGCTCATCGACAAAGTGTTAAAAACAGATAACATCGTCTCGGAAACCATGAGAACCGACCATTACCTGACGCTTCTCGCGAGCCTCGCCAAGACCATCGATTCCCTTAACGTAGGCTACATAATGGTCGTGGGCGGAGGACCCCAGAATTTCAGGACGGTCATCTACGACGTCAAGAACTACGACGTGGTCTACAGCAATTTCATATCGGCTTCCCTGGAAGCCTGGCGGGACAAGATTCCGAAACCGGCGCTGAGCGAACACAAGCTCTCCTACCAATATGAGCCGAAAAAAGAGCCCGGAATGTTTTTTACGATGTCATACTGCGAGTACATCGTTTCTAAAATGACGATAGAAGGAAAATAAACCGATTCCCTGCGCCGGGGGCTTTTTGTTTCCCGGCGCTTTCCGGACACTTCGGACAGGAGGCGCAATCCTGAAACTTAATCTCGTACCGGTTCCCGCAAGCGGGGAATTGATGGACTGGCTCGAAACGAAAGGAATCATCCGGCGCATCCTGCCCGGACGCGCCTTCAAGAAAACGCCTCCGGGTACGATCGCGGTCGAGACACTCTACAGCACCGCCCCGTCTTTCGGATCCCATAAACTAATAGCCGTCACCGTCAACCAGCCCACCCTTTCGCGCCTTACCGCACACCCCGACCGCGAGGATTTCCTATTGCTCGGCGATCCTTCCGCGACGCCCATGATCCTGACGATCTCCCTTCTTTCCAGGACAGTCCTGCAAGAAAAAATAACTCGCCGAACGCTCGAAACCTCCGACCTGATCGCGGTGCTCTGCCGCATGAACGACCCGCTCATGTCGTTTTTCACCATGAATTCGGAATTCCCCCATGCCGAAACCTGCCTCGCGGCCTCCGGGAATCCGCCCAGCTTTTACGTAAGCGAACCGACCGGCCTACCGGAATTGCATGTATATCTCGAACCATACGCCATCACGTTCAACGCAGAGGAGCACGACACATGAAGCGATCCGAAATCAATAAAAACCTGGAATGGGCGAAAAAGCTGCTGGATAGCCGCCAGATAAAACTGCCTCCTTTCGGCTACTGGAAACTTCCGGAATGGCAGCGAAATTTGGCCGACACCGCCGTTATCCGCGAGGTAATGCTCGGCTGGGACATAACGGATTTCGGCAATGGCCGCTTCGACGAGTTCGGCGCCGTACTTTTCACCCTCCGTAACGGATCCCTCAAGGACGGCTCCATGGGAACGCCCTATGCCGAAAAACTCATCGTGCTCAAAGACGGCCAGCGACTGCCTCTGCATTGCCACGCCAGCAAAACCGAGGACATCATCAATCGGGCCGGCGGCGTCCTGGCCATCAAGCTGTACAATTCGCTGCCCGGAAAAACGCCGATGCCGCAACCCGATCAAAATTCCCCGGTTACGGTATTCCTCGACGGCATGAAGCGAACCGCTGCGGCGGGGCAGGAAATTCTCGTGATGCCCGGCGAGTCCATCACCCTGGTTCCCTTCATGTACCATTTGTTCTGGGCCAAGGAAGGCAAGGGCGACCTTGTCTGCGGCGAGGTTTCTTCCATCAACGACGACAAGACAGACAATTACAACGCCGAGCCGGTGAGTCGCTTTTCCACCGTCGAGGAAGACGAGGTCATCCTGCACCCGCTGTGCAACGAGTACGAGAAGGTCCTGGGACGGGCATATGGGAAGCAGTGATAAAATCTTCGACCTCGTGGCGGTGGGCGAGCTTCTCGTAGACATGACCCCGCTTTCCGGGCCGGAAGGCGCTTGCTTCCAGCCGAATCCGGGCGGGGCGCCGTGCAACTTCCTGGCAATGGCGCAGAAAATGGGCGCGCGCACGGCCTTCATCGGAAAAGTCGGCGACGACCGCTTCGGGAAGATGCTGCGAAAGACCATTACCGACATCGGCATCGACGCCGAAGGGCTCGTCATGGATCCATCGCTTCCGACGACCCTCGCATTCGTCCACCTGGACGCCTCGGGAGATCGCAGCTTCAGCTTTTACCGCAAAGGCTGCGCCGACGTGGGCCTGGAACTCCGCGAGGTAGATATTTCGATCATGAGGCGCGCCAAGGCTTTTTATTTCGGCTCGCTTTCCTTCACCGACGAGCCATTGCGCTCGGTGGTTACCGCGCTTCTCGCAGAGGCAAAAAAAGAGTCTTTGCTCGTCTGCTTCGACCCCAACTACAGGCCGCTTCTTTGGCCGTCGCAGGAAGCGGCGGTTGAGGCGATGAGGTTCGGCCTGCCGTTCGCCGACGTGCTCAAGGTGTCGGAAGAGGAAGCCGCGCTCCTAACCGGAAAATCCTCGCCGGAGGAAGCCGCGAAAATCCTCGCAGCGGGCGGCATCGCCTTGGTCTGCGTAACGCTCGGGGAAAACGGAGTCCTGGCCCTTTTCGACGGATCGCTCATCGCAGTGTCTGGAAAAAAAGTTAATGTACTCGACACCACCGGCGCGGGCGACGCTTTTTTCGGCACGTTGATGCAGCAGATAGCGTGCTCCGCCAAAAAGCTCGCGGACTTAAGTCGCCAGGAAATGACATTTATGCTCCAAACCGCCAACTGCGCCGCCGCTCTTTGCGTTCAAGCCCGCGGAGCAATACCCGCGCTGCCCGACCGGGAACGCGTTTTACGGGAACTTTCATGCTGAGGATAGAGCGCGCCATCCAGACGCTCAAGGCCTGGAAAGAATCCCCAGCCGGCGACATAGACAGCATTACTGTTTACAAGGGAGATTTTTCATCTCCCTCGGACGCGAAGAAGAACGGAAAACCCGAGAGAAAAACGCTGCCGTGGTTTCTGGCTTCTAAGGACGATCGCTGGCTTATCAGCTTCGATGCCGAGGTGCCAACCGCGTCCGAAGGTTATACTTTTTTTATGGAAGTGAGCACCGGCAGGGAAGGCGAATGGGATGCCGTAAATCCGCAGCTGCTCGCCTTCGTAAACGGCGAAGTGGTGTGCGGGCTCGATGTAAACCACCGTCTCGTGCGCATGAGACCCGAATGGCTCGGAACAAGGTTGGATATAGGCCTGCACCTGTACACGGGCATGAGTCAGGGGGACATTCGGCTGCGGATCCGATTCATCCGGCGCGCCGCCTGGATACACGACGCGTACTACGACCTGAAGGTGGCTAAGGATGCCTGCGAGGCGATCCCCGCCTCAAGCGACGAGTCGGCGGTAATCCGAGGGGCGCTCTTGGAAGGAGTGTACCGGCTCAGGCTTAATCGCGAGGATTGCCCGGAAACGAAAGCATCCATAGAAAATCTTTCGCGCTACCTCGCGGCGGAGCTTTATGGAAAGACAAGCGCCATGGCCCGCTACACAGTGCACGCGCTGGGGCATACACACATCGACGTAGCCTGGCTCTGGGACCTGCGCCAGACGGCGGAGAAAGTCGCGAGAAGTTTTTCCACCGCCCTCGAGCTGCAGAAAAGCTACCCCAACTACAAGTTTATGGCGAGCCAACCCGTACTTTACGAAATGCTCGAGGAAAAGCAACCATCGGTATTCTCAGGCATAAAAGAAAGCCACGAAAACGGGCTGTGGGAGGCAGAAGGCGCCATGTACCTGGAAGCCGATTGCAACCTCATCGGCGGCGAGTCCATGATCCGTCAGATCGAGCGCGGCCAGGACTACTTCATCAGGCATTTCGGAAAAGCCTCGCGCACACTCTGGCTGCCGGACGTGTTTGGCTACAGCGCCGCCATGCCGCAGATACTGCGCGGTTTCGGCATAGAACTTTTTGTAACATCGAAGATTTCCTGGAACGAGACGAATAAGCTGCCGTTCGACAGCTTCAGGTGGCGCGGCATAGACGGCAGCGAGATGCCGACGCAATTCATAACCACCGCGTCCATGCAGACGCTGGGCAAAGGCGAGTTCAAGACCGTCTACGAAGGCAACTGCAACGCGAGCGAGACGCTCGGATCGATCCTCCGGCATCAGCAGCGGGACATTCAGCCCAACGCCATCATGCCGTTCGGCTACGGCGACGGTGGCGGAGGGGCAACCGAGGAAATGCTGGAAAACGCCAAGCGCCTCGCGCGCGGGCTCCCGGGAATGCCCACGCTGCGCATATCGCACGTCGCCGACTTTCTGGCGGATTTCCAAAAAACGCCGGCGCATGCCCTGCCCGTCTGGTCGGGCGAACTGTACCTCGAGTACCATCGCGGTACCTACACCACGAACGGCGGAATTAAGCAGCGGCACCGCAGGCTGGAAAACTCCCTCCTCACGGCGGAGCGCTTGCGTTCGATCATCGGCAGCCTATCGGGCGTATTTTCCGAAAGCGACGCGGAAAACTTCGCGCAGGTGCTCGACTCCGCCTGGAAGACGCTGCTCCTGAACCAGTTCCACGACATTCTCCCCGGTACATCGGTGAAGCGCGTATACGACGAAGCCTACGCCCAGCTTGACGAAAGCATCAAGCAAGTCGGCTCAGAAGTTACTGCATTATTGAAAAAATGCACCGACGGTTCCCCGGGCTGCGTTACCTTCCACAACAGGCACGCGCACGCCTTCTCGGGGATTGCGGTCATGCCGGAAGGAACGCGCATGGACGCGGAGCATCTCCTCTGCGATAATCGCCGATGGCGGCTGCAGCGCGAGCCCGAAGGCGATACACTGGTAGCAATCGACGGGCTCGCTCCCTTAAGCTTCTGCCCTGCGCGCCTTGAACCTGCGGGCGTCACCGAAGCAAGCGCGGCCGCCGGATTTCTGGAAGCCCAGGATTGCCCAAAACTGCCCATCGTATTCGCGACGCCTTTCTACAGGATCGCGATGGACGAGGATGGTTGCTTCACATCCTTGCACGACATAGAGGCGAATCGCGAGCTGATACGGGCAGGAGGAAAAGGCAACCGCGTGTGCGCCTACGAAGACCGCCCCCTCCGCTGGGACGCATGGGATATCAACGAGGATTACCGGCGATTCCCGCTGCCCTTCGACGGGCCGGCAAAAATACGAGTCGTGCAGGACGGACCGGTGGCGCTCATCATCGGCGTCAACAGGCAAATCGGCGCCTCGACGATCGAACAGCGGTTATATTTTTATAAAACAATCCGCCGCATCGACTTCAAGACCGTTATTTCCTGGCGCGAGCGTCAGGTACTGCTCCGAACCGAGTTCGACCTCGAGCTCAACGCGACTGAGGCGCGCTACGACATACAGTTCGGAAACGTAAAGCGGCCCGTCGACTCGAACCACGGCTACAATTCCGCGATGTTCGAAGTTTGCGCCGCGCATTGGGGCGACCTTTCCGAGGACGACTACGGCGCAGCCCTCATGAGCGACGACAAATTCGGCTACAGCTCCCGCGGTTCCACCTTGGGTCTCAGCCTGCTCAAATCGCCTACCTGGCCCAACGAGGACTCCGACCAGGGAGAACACCGTTTCAGCTACGCGCTTCTGCCGCACCGCGGCGATGCCATGCGCGGAGGCGTTCACCGGGAGGCATTGTCCTTTGCCCTGCCGCCGCTCAGCGCCGCCGGCAACCTCACGGAGACTCGACTTTCCGCCAGCTGGCTTTCCGGCCTGCCCGAGAACCTCTCGCTCGAATCCATGCGCACGCTTGACGAAGGCATAATAGAATTGCGCCTCGTGGAGCATTGCAATCGCAGGGGCACGGCAACGGTAAGCTTCGCACGGCCTCTTGCTGAAATGACAAAAACAACCTTGGGCGGCACAGCCATAAATTCCATAAAACCGCATGAAAGACATGCTGAAATCAAATATGCTCCTTTCGAAATCCTTACCTTTAAATTAAAAGAATCTTGACAAGCGCAAGCCGGGCGATAAAGCTTATAGGAAGCGTGAGGAGGTACATGATGGTCAAAAAAAACACGACTGTTTATTTGTACTCTGTAACTTTCCTGATTCTTTTGATTTCCTGCGCAAAAAATCCAATAAAGATAGGAATGACCGCGACGCTTTCCGGAGGGACCTCGGAACTGGGCATAGCAGTCAGGAGCGGCGCGCAGATAGCGATAGAGGATCTCGCGAAACAAGGCGTCAAGGCGGAGCTTATCGTACGGGACGACAAGGCGAATCTCGAGGAAGGAACGAAGCAGCTGAAACTTCTCGCGGAAGAAGGCGTAAAGCTGATAATGGGGCATCTGAGTTCGGGGGCGACCTCAGCCTCCCTGCCCGAGGCAAACAAACAGGGAATTATACTTCTATCACCTACATCGAACGCGGACAGGCTTTTCGGGATCAAGGATGCTTTATTCCTGCTTATGCCCTCGGCGGACGCGATGGGCGCAGCCGCAGCCGCGTATGCGTCCGGGAAACTCGGGAAAAAAAGGGTTGCCCTTGTCGGCGACATAGCCAATGAGATTTTTACCGCCAGCTATATCAAAGGGTTCAGCGACAGATTCGAGCAGGGCGGCGGGGTCGTCGTGTTCAACGAAACCCTTCCCGACGAAAAAACGGGCATTCTCCAGGCTGCAGCCAAAAGGATAATGGAACGATCCCCCGACTGCATCGTTCTTACCACCGACGTAAAAGACACTTCGCTTCTTGCGCAACAACTGGGAATCGCGGGGTATAATGGCATCCTGGTCGGAAGCGACGGTTCCATGGACCCCGCGTTGGCGACCAACGGGGGCGATATCGTTCAAGGAATGCTGTTTCCTTCGCTCTACAACGCGGTAAGTCCGAGCGAGCGCATGAAACGGTTCAACCAGGATTATGCAAAGCGTTTCGGAACGGAACCGTCGGACATCGCCCGCCTTGGATGGGAAGCCTTTACGATTTTCGCAACCGCCGCCAAGGACGGAACCGATCCCGAAAAAGTTCGATCAAACCTCCTTTCCACGGAATTTTCCATTCTCGAAGGCACGGTAAAATTCAATGAAACAGGCGAAGCGCAGCGTCAGATAACCTTATTGAAGCTGCAGGGAAAGGCGTTCGTGCCGGCGCCATGAAAAGCACCGCCAAGCTGAGGTCATATTTAATCCTTACCTTTTCGCTGGCAACGCTCGTCCCGCTCCTTATCCTGGGTTTTTTGGCATTGCCATTGATTACTTCGGTGGCGCGGGAACAGAATAAAAATCAGATGAACGTCCTTTCCACGTCGCTTGCATCGGAAGTAAACACGTTTCTTGGAAATGCCCGCAATACGCTCAGGCACGAAGCGGCGCTTCTCGAAAACGGACTATTGCCCAAGGCCGCGCTGGAAGACTCCCTTCAAACCCTCGTAAGCGATTATTCGGTTTTTTCCACAATCCTGGCTCTGGATAAAAAAGGCTTCGTAAAGGCGATCAGCCTGGATAACCATGATTTTTCCGGCTTGGACATGTCAAAGCAAAGTTACTTCAGGGCCGACGCAGCCCAACCGTTCTGGTCGGGAACTTTCATGTCGTTCGCGTCATCAAAAGCATCCGTCGCCATAACGGTTCCGTTTTCGGGCGGCAGTCTCGTGGGAATCTTCGATCTGTCCATACTCAGCGAGATTGCATCGAAAACCAGGATAGACGCAAAGGACGGAGCTCTGATAATAGACAAAAACTCGGTTATCATAGCCGCCAGAAACTATGACCTCGTCAGCCAGCGCGAGCAATTCAAGGTTTGGAATATCCAGTCGATTATGTCAAACAGCACCCTTTATTATGGGCGTTTCAAAGCGCTCGGTATTTCAAGCGTCATGAGCGTCAGCAGCATACCTGAAACGGGCTGGTTCGCCGTCATACAGCAGCCATTTTCGGAATCAGAGCGGCTTGTGAATTTAAATATAGTCATATTCATCCTAAGCCTCGCTTTTTCCGCTTTGGCTGTTTCGATAATCGCGATTACGAGCCAGAAACGCATAAGCATACCGATCCTCGACTTGTCCGATCTCGCAAGGCATATCGAGCAGAACGATTATACGGCAATGCCGTCGCAGGATACCGGCTTGCAGGAAACCAACGAGCTCGGCGCCGCGTTCGGTTCCATGATCATAGCGGTAAACACGCGTGAAAGGGAGATGATTGCCGCAAAAGAGGAATTGGCCGGGCTGCTGGCGGAAAAAACGGTGCTCCTCCAGGAAGTTCACCATCGAGTTAAAAATAATTTACAGGTCATTTCCAGCATACTCAACCTGGAAGCCCAAAGAACCGACTCGAAAAACGCCGAGCCTCTCGTCAATTGCCAAAACCGAATTCAAGCCATAGCGGAATTCCACGAGCGACTCTATCTTTCCGCCAATATCGCCAGAATAAAAATGGACGATTACCTCTCCTCCATCTGCTCACATATCTTTGAATATTACGCGACTGCCCGCGGGCGCATCCGCATGATCGTCGAACCGAGCGAAACGGAACTCGGTATCGATTCAGCCGTTCCCATCGGCCTTATCACCAACGAAATAATCACCAACAGCCTCAAGCACGCCTTTCCGGGGGAAACCCAGGGCAGCATTACCTTGAGCTTCGCGGAACAGGACGAAGGTCTTTACCTCCTGTGCATCCGAGACGACGGCATCGGCATCAACCGCGGATGGCACAAGGAAAAGGAATCGCTGGGCATGACACTGATACAGGCGCTTTCCGGGCAGCTTCGCGGACAGCTCAGCATCGCCGGCGATTCGGGAACCAGCATACAGCTTCGGTTCCAGCGGGAATAATTCACGGAATACTCCGCACGGCCCTTGGCATTCACGCCCCATACGCACATACTTAGAGCATGCAGAACCGAAAACTTACCAAGATAGTCGCCACGATATCGGACGCCACCTGTACCGTCGAATTCATCACCGCGCTGTTCAACGCGGGCATGAACGTCGTGCGCATCAATACTGCCCATCAAACCATCGAGGCCTCGGCGAAAGTCGTGGATATCGTACGCTCGGTGTCCCCCAACATCGGCATCCTCGTGGATACCAAGGGCCCCGAAGTACGCGTGCGAGGCCTTGCCGCGCCGCTGGAACTGAAAACAGGGGAGACCGTCACCATACCCAAGGTGGACGAACAGCGAAAAGGCTTCGGCGTTTCCTACGACGGCTTCGTTACCGAAGTTCCCATCGGCTCGCGAATCCTCATCGACGACGGAGCCATCGAGCTGGCCGTAAAAAGCGTTGCAACCGGCATGATCCTCTGCGAGGTGCTGAACGACGGCGTCCTGAAGGACCGTAAAAACGTCAACGTTCCCAACGTGCCGCTCCGCGTGCCTTCGCTCTCGGAAAAAGACCGATCCTACCTGAAATTCGTAGCCGAGCGAGAGATAGATTTCGTGGCCCACTCCTTCGTGCGCAACAAGGAAGACGTCATGGAAGTGCGGCGCATCCTGGACGGCCACGGCAGCAAGGCGCGCATCATAGCCAAGATCGAAAATGCGCAGGGCGTTACCAACATTCCGGAAATCCTCGATTTCGCCGACGGTGCCATGGTGGCGCGCGGCGACCTGGGCGTGGAAATTCCCATCGAGCGCCTGCCGGGCGTGCAGAAATATATAATCGCCATGTGCCTCAAAAAGGGAAAACCCGTCATCACCGCCACTCAAATGCTGCATACCATGATAGAGAACCCGCGCCCCACGCGTGCGGAAGTTTCCGACGTGGCCAATGCCGTGTTCGACGGAACGGACGCGTTGATGCTGTCCGGCGAAACCGCAAGCGGAAAATACCCTCTGGAAGCCGTGCAGACCATGGCTCGCATCGCCATCCAAGCAGAAAGCCAGAAACCCAGGGTTGAGCAACGGGAATCGGAGGCCACTTTCAACCACGTGCGCCTCTACCTGGCCCGTGGGGCCGCCATGAGCGCCCTCAAGCTGCCCGTAAAGGCCATCATCGCGGATACGGAAACCGGCAGCATCGCCCGCGTCCTGTCCAGCTACCGCAGCCATGTGCCGGTATACGCCTTCAGCCCGAGAATTTCCACGGTACGAGCCCTGTCCCTCTCGTACGGCGTTTTTTCGGAGCAGTCCCAGACGGCAAAATCCACCGAGAGCCTTGTGTCGCAGTCCCTGCAGACGCTCGTGAGCCGCGGCTCCATCGAGGAGGACGACCTCGTGGTAATCATCGGCGGCGCGGTTGGCCAGAGCGATACCACCAACTTCCTGGAAATGAACACTGCGGCCAAATGCCTGCACCTGAAGGATAAACACTAGTGGATTCAGGGTTGGCCCCCTTCTGCCGATACTGGAAGCGAAAGGCGGGCTTACCATGACCCTGTTCAACGCAAAGCGATTATCCGGAAAATTCTGCCTCGCGGCGACACTGTTCATTCTAGCCGCCTTGACTCTTGGCGCGGAAGAATTCAAATTCTCCTTCGTTAAGGGCGATAAGTACCGTATCCTTTCGCAAGTTTCCGAGGACGTCTACGTCAATCGCCGGTACTTCAACTCGGTGGAAATAGTCAACAGAATAGCGTTCGAGGTAGCGGACGTGCGCAGCGACGGCGCCGGCCTCCTCAAGGGCGATTTCGTTTCCAGCGTGCAGTCCGCGCTGGGCAGGGCATACGTAACCGACCAAGTTTACCGTTCCGAATACTGGCACCTGCCAGACGGCCGCTATGAGATTGCCCCGCAATACTTCATGCCCGTCGTGCGCTTCGTACCAAGCTTTCCCGCCCGCGACCTGAAGCCCGGCGATACCTGGAACGCCCCCGGCGAGGAACGCCATGACCTGCGCGCGGATTTCGGCATTCCCGACCCGTTTATCATACCCATCGACGTACGCTACCAATATTCGGGCGATTCCAAGCTCGGGGATACGCCGGTGAGCATCCTTAAGGTAAACTACACCATTTTCCACCAGCCCAAGCCGCCGCGCTCGTGGACATCGGCCTACCCTGTACAGATTTCGGGCTACTCGGACCAGATCCATTATTGGGACCCAAAGCAAGGCGGCATGCTGGCCTACGAAGAGCGCTTCAAATTTATTTTCGAGCTGTCTGACGGACGCGTCATCGAGTACCGGGGAATCGCCAAGGCGGAAGTCGTGGAAGCCGTGCTGATGAACCGCGACGACATCGCCGGCCAAGTTCGGACCGCCGTCGCGGACATGCCCGACGTCAACGTTCAGACCAACGAGCAAGGCGTTACCATAAGCCTCGAGAACATCCAGTTCGAGGCTGATTCCGCGCGTCTCCTGCCCGGCGAAAACGAAAAGATCAGGCGCATCGCCGAGCTGCTCAAGAAGTTTCCCGACCGCAACCTGCTGGTCAGCGGCCACACCGCGCTCGCGGGCACGGCCGACGCTCGCGCCACCCTTTCGCGCGAACGGGCGCGCACGGTGGCGGAAATGCTCATAGGAATGGGCGTTCGCCTGCCACAGGACATCACCGTGATCGGCTATGGCGCCGAAAGGCCCGTCGCCGAAAACACCACGGAAGCTGGCCGCTCCCGCAACCGTCGGGTGGAAATTACCATATTGGAAAACTGAGGGGCCGATCCGCCGCGCCGGATCGACTTCATATTACTTTTTATTAAGCTGCGTTTCGATTTCCCTCGATGCCCGGGTGACGGAAAGCCCGCCGAGCCCCGTGCAGCGCAGGCTGGACGGCAGGCTTTTACCCACGCTGTCCATCGTCTCGATCACCTCGTCCAGCGATACCACCGGGTCGTAATCGGCGAGCGCCATGTTGGCGCAGGCGAAGGCGTTGCTGGCCGCCATGATGTTTTTTCCGAGGCAGGGAACTTCCACCCGGTTCGCCACCGGGTCGCACACCATGCCCAGGCTGTTTTGCAGTGCGATGGACGCTGCGGCGACTGCCTGCCCTACGCTGCCTTTGGCCAGTGCAACCAAGGCGGCGGCAGCCATCCCCGAACCCGATCCGCACTCGGCTTGGCACCCGCCGATCTCGGCGGCGAACGTTGCCCGCGCCGCGATGAAAACGCCGATGAGCCCGGCCGCAAGCATTGCGCGGGCGATGTCGTCCACGCCTAAACCCATGGCATGCCCAAGCCCGATGCAGGCTCCGGGAAGCCCGCCGCACGATCCGGCCGTAGGCGCCGCGACGATCACCCCGAAGGAGCTCTTCGTTTCCATGAGCGCGGTAACGTAGAGGATAACGCGGTTGAGCGCGCCGCCGTCAAGGAGTCGACCTTCCTCCATGCAAGTTTTAAAAACCCCGGATTGAACGCCTAGAATGCGGTCCGCGTATTCCGTGCCCGCCAGGCCTCGCGCTATGGAATCCTCCATGACGCGCACGATGTGCAGCATTTTTTCCAGAACCTGCCCGTGCGAAATAGATCCGCGGGCGCTTTCGTAATGCACTGCCAGTTCCCATAGCTCAAGATTTTTGCCTTCGTTGTAGCGAAGCATGTCGCTACAGGAAAGAAATGGAACGGAAAGATCTTTGCGCGACAGCACGGGCATAACCGGATTCAACGAGGCAATGCGCTTGATCGAAAAGCGCGAGGCGATCCGGGAAAGCGCGACGTCGTCGAATCGAGCCTGCGTCTTGATCTCGACAAGTTGACCGTCGGCAGTTTTGAAGATATCGATACGATCCGCCTCGATGTCGGCGGCAAGGCAGTCGCGGATTTCGTTCGCTCCGGTATCCATGAACAGAAGCGTTTCATGATAGTCCCCGGAGATTTTAACCGCGGCCCCGTCAATCCCGATTAGCTCGAGCATTCCGCCGCCGGTGGAAATCGCCAGCATGGTCGCTGTGACGCTGACATTCTTGAGCGTAAGCTTGTAAGTATTCGGATGCGAAGCTCCGATATCCAGGATCGCGATCGACGTTTTTATTCCCGCTTCTTTTATCATGCGGGGTGACTGCGGCAACCGTTCGTCGAAGGCCTCCCAGCCGAGCAGTCCGCCGAAGAGCCCCATATCCGATCCTTGGCTTTCATGGGTCGTGGCAAGCGAGCCGTTCAGGTCATATTCCACGTGCGCTTCATCGATCTGTCCGCCCATCAAGTCGCGCGCCAATCTCCCGATGCGCAAGGCGGCCGCGCAGTGCGAACTTGAAGGTCCCCGCATCACGGGGCCTATCACGTCATTGAAAATGCTGGGCAGCGAAGCCGTTTCCTCAAAGCTTGACATGGCGGCCTATTCCTTTCTCCAAGGCGTTCCTGTAGACGAGATTGGCGGCGACCATGTCTTCCATGGCATGGCCCATCGATTTGAAAACCGTCAGCTCATCCTCGGATTTACGCCCGGTTGCGGCACCGGAAATCAGTTCGCCGAGCTCGGTTCCGATAGAGGGATCAAGCCCAGATAATTCACCGCATCCTGCGGGAGGCGGCTCGAACGAAAGGCGGGTCTCCACGATCAACCTGCCCGCCAAGATTATTTCCCGCGACAGTTCCCCACCGGGAGGCGCGAACCCCACCGAGCTTACGTGGGTGCCCGGCGCCAGCCATTTCAAATCGATTACCGGTATATCCGAGGATGTGCAGAGGCAGACGACGTCCGAACTTCGTACCGCTTCCTCGTATGTAGAGAAGGCTTGGGCCCCGGGCACCGTGGCCGCGAGCTTCCGAGCGTCCTCCATATTCATGGAGGCGATCCTGACGCTGCTGAAATTCCGAATGCGGAAAAAAACTTTCAGGTGAGACTGTCCCTGTACTCCGGCACCTATGATGGCCAAAGTTCGCGAATCTTTTCGCGCCATGCGACCTGCCGCAAGCGCGGCGCAGCCGGCGGTCCTCATCGCGGTAAGATACGCGCCGTCCATTATGGCTAAAGGAGAACCGTTTTCCGGGTCAAAAAGGCTGATGAGGGCTTGGGTCGTAGGCAAACCCCGGCGGGCGTTGCCTAAAAAAGTGGAGACCAATTTCACGGTCATAGCGCTGCCCGGAAGCCAGGCCGGCTTGACAAGCAGATGCCCGGCCTCGGGGACGCTTATCTCGCTGCGGTTCGGCGCAATGACTTTTCCCGCACTCAGGGCAACGAAGCCTTCGGCAAGCGCTACCAGCAACTCGTCGATATCCAGCAAGCGCTGCACCTCGTCCCGGTCAAGAAAAAGTAAATCCATGAGACCCCCTCAGCGCACCAGGCCGTTCTTCAAGAATTTGCCGCCGCGCAAGCAAGCAAGTAAAGAAAAATTTCTCTCAAATGCCGCGAGATTGCGCACGCCCTGGAGCACGCTTCCACGTCGCGGTCTTCCATCGGGTAGATCCCAGGTCAAAAACTCGTAACAACGCAGGCGCCAAGGCGTTCGGACATGGGGCCGTCAGCCCCTTACGAAGGCCTGGACAAAGCCGCAAGCCTTTGCAATAACGGCGGATGCGAATAGTAAAACGCCGCATACGCAGGGTGCGGATACAAGTTTGATAAGTTATCCACGGAGAGGCGCTTCAAGGCCGTGCCCATCGCCGCCGCGGACGTATGCTCTACCGCGAAAGCGTCTGCCTCATACTCATGCTTGCGGCTGAGCCAATTCAAGAACAACCCCAGCACCAGGGAAATCGGCGTAAACAACAGTGCAAAGGCTACCAGGTTTAAGTGGAGCGCGTATCCGCTCGAACCAAGGGCCACGGACAGACCGGGGCTAAACACGAACAATGAAAACAGCCACATCATCGCGAATATCTGAACAGCCTGCAGCGCGAGGCTTTTGGCGATATGGCCTTTTTTATAATGACCAACCTCGTGCGCAAGAATTGCCACGAGCTCGTCGATGCCATGCTTTTCTATGAGCGTATCGTAGAGCACGATTTTCTTTTTTGGGCCAAGGCCCGAAAAATACGCGTTGGATTTTGTAGAGCGTTTGGATCCGTTGATTACGTAGATTCCCGTAAGCGGAAACTTTGTTTTAACGGCAAAAACGTTGATGGCATCCCGCAGCTCGCCTTCGGGCAGCGGCGTAAGCTTGTTGAACAGCGGCACGATAAGGCTCGTATAGAACATCACCATGAGCACGCTGAACGCCATCGCGGCGGCGGAAAATACAATCCAGAACCAGCTGCCAAGCACGCCTATCAAGCTTATCAAACCAGTTATAAGCAGTCCTCCCAGGACGGCGCCCAAAAGGTACGACTTCAGCTTATCGCCTACGAACGTAAGCGGCTTGGTTTTATTGAAGCCGAAGCGCGCCTCGATTACGAACGTGGAATACAGCTGAAAAGGCAACGACGCGATATCCAGCGCCAGCCCAAGAATTCCGAAAAAGGCCAATGCCCGTATAGTAGCTGACGGTATTACTGCGGCCAGAACGCCGTCCAGCCAGCCTAGCCCTCCGTACAGCAATATAGGGAGCGTGAGAGCCAGGACAAACGACGCCCTGACCATTTCGAATTTCGTGCGCTCGGCTTGATACGCCATGGACTCCGCGTACTTGCTCTCGTCATAAAAACCCGCTACGGCCGGGTCGATATCCCTCCGCTTGTTCCGCGAGTTAAGGAGAAGCAAGCCTTGTTCCAGCAGGAACGCCAAGACTTCAAACACAAGGATCAATAATAATATAGCTTGTGGGTTCATGGTAGGAGTATACAGGCAAATCTTACAGAACGCGAGGGGGAAGGGCGAAATCGCCGACTCCGCAAGGGGAAACGCCCAGTCGCGGGCTCCTTGAGACCGCGACTGCTTAAACGCTTGCGCAGGCAAGGCGGAGGCGGAAGTTCGCCCGAGGGGGAGCTGTACCGCGCAACGCTGCCTGTACGGCTCCTTGGTCTCCGAACTACGTTAAGCGCTCCCCCCCTTTTAGGATCGGGAGCGTCATTTTCTTAAATCGCGAAATTTCCCTTCGTGATAAGCGGCACCGTGCGGCCGTCTTTCATGATGCCGGTCACCTCGACTTCAGGCGAGCCTATCATAAAATCAGTGTGTACGGACGAAGTATTCGCGCCGGCTTTCTTGAGCTCGGCCTCGCTCATGGTGGAACCGCCCACCATGCAGCCGGGGTATGCGGAGCCCAGGGCTATGTGGCAGGCGGCGTTCTCGTCAAACAGAATATTGAAGAACGTGCGCTTGGCCTTGAAAATCGGAGACGAGGAATCCACAAGTGCAACTTCACCGAGGTAACGCGTGCCTTCGTCCACGGAGAGATACACGTCCAGAACGTCCTTGCCTTTGACGGCACCGTAGTTTACCAACTTGCCGTCCTTGAATTCCAGCCAGCCGCCTTCTATCGTCTTGCCTACGGTGGGCACATACACGGGGCAGGTAAAGGCAACCCGGCCTTGGGTGCGGCGGTAATCGGGACTCGTGAAAACTTCCTCGGTGGGAATGTTGGGGCTGAATTTTCGGCCGTCGTGCGTCTTGTCCGGGCCGCCGTGCCATACGGAAACCTGCATGAGTCCCACGGTCAGGTCAGTGCCGGGGCCGCTGAAATGCAAAGAGTCCAGGCGCAGCGAATTGAGTTTGTCCGCACGGGCCGCCAAAACGTCGCCGTGAGTCAGCCAGAAAGCGGCGGGGTCGTCTTGGTCCAGGCGTAGAATGGGTATGAGCACCTGCCACAGCGCCTCCACGGCGTCGTGTCCGGCGGGCATGTTCATGATCTTGCCGGCGAGCTTGGGCGTGGGGAAAAAAGCCACCAGCCAGGATATCTCGTTGTTGCTGATGCGGTTGCTGTACGGCTTCATGGCGGTGGCTATGGCTCGGCCGGCGCGCGCGTTGCGATCCTGGTCCAGCGAGCCCAAAATTTCCGGGTCCTCGGGCGTGCGTATCGCGATAAGCGCCCAATTTTCGTCGATCATGGTTCCAGTGGTATCCAGCCGCGATTTGGGCACGTATTCGAGGTAATCGTCGCGCGAGTTCTCGATGCGAGCCTTGTACAGCTGCGGATTCTCTATCTCGTTATTGTCGAAGCGAACATAGCGGGCGCCCCGCTTATAGGCCTGCGCGGCCATGATCGCCGCGAAATCCAGGTGAACGGGCTCCGCGCGCACGAGCAGGTTCTGGCCTACCTGCAGGTTAACCGCCGATAGTAGCACATCGGCATATTTTTCCAAGAAAATTCGGTCCATATAACTTCCTTTCAATGCACATTCGTTTTCAGCCTTGACGGCGCCCGATACACCTCGCGGGTTTTTCGTGGCGCTCTATAGAGTAGCATCAATCGGGAGTTTCGTCACTAAGAAAGGCGGCGGGCAACACAAAAGCCTCATTACTATTTATTAACTACAGGTTTTGGGACCCTCCGGCGGGCTCGCCAAGCCCGAGGCATTCTGCTATAGTTTGGCCAATGACCTTCCTCGGTGCCCTCATGGCAAAAAAAGAAAGCGCGCTTGCGGGCGATTCCCGAAAACTGGCTTATTATTCCATAGCTCATACCATCTACGGTACGCTGGCCGCACCGTTCGAAATAGTCCTTGCGCTCAGATTATCCGGATCGTTCCAAAAAATCGTATATTTCTACCTGGCGCTGTACATATTGCTTTACGTGTCGTTTTTCGCGGGAATCTTCATGCTCCGCAACGGCAAGGCAAGCCGGTCTTTTAGATTGGACTTGATACTGCAGGCTTCTTCCTGTTTTTACGTCGTTATCCTGTTTCCGTTGCTGGGAAATCCCCTCGTACTGGCGGGTATCTTCGTCCTGAAAGGCGCTTCGGAAGGCCTCTTCTGGAGCGCGCGACATTCCGCCATGATCGTCTCGGTACACGATTCCGGCCGGGACAAATTCATGCTGAGCATCCAGACGGTGCAGATAATCCTGTCCATATTCCTGCCCGCGCTTTCGGGCTTGGCAATAAGCTTTATTCAGGTTCCGCTCGGCGGCGGCGACAATGGACTTCCTTCCGGCTATTTTGCCGCCTTCCTTTTCAGCGGCTGCGTCATCTCGCTGGCGCTTGCCTTCTCGCCGAAATTCCGCATTCCAAGGCAATCCCTTGCCATTGACAAGCTTCTGATTCCTTTACGTCACAAAGAAAACCTGTCGTGGGCGGGATTCCTCCTCGTCACTTCGATAAGCTCGATAGCGGTTACCATTTCCGTGGGCATCCTTAATTTTACGATACTCAAGCGCGAATACGCGATGGGCTTTTTTACCTCGGCCATAGCCTTGGCCAGCGCCGGTTTCTTTTTTATCATGCGAAGGGTCCTCGCAAACAGGCCGGCCAACCGGATTGCCCTGAGCGGGATCGGCGCGGTATCCGAGTTTATCTCACGCTTTCTGTATATCGTTTTCCCCACCCTGGGAGGGCTTATCGGCAAATCCCTGGCGGACGGCTTTCTGGTTCCGCTCAAGTCGCTCTTCGGGGAAAATATCCTGCGCTTACGTCTGGAACAATGCACCCTGAAGCTTGGAATATCCCGGGGGCATGCCATCTTGTACCAAGAGACGGTAGTGTTCGCCGGTCGTATGGTAATAATCCTCTTTCTGATACTCATACTCAACTGGTCTACCGCAAACCCCGAAGCCGTCGCGCGGGTCGTGCTCCTGGCGTTCATGGCATCGGGAATGCTGGAATGGCTCCTGCTCACGAGAATAAACCTTGCCAACAAGCAAAGTAAAGGAAACACGAATGTTCAACATTAAGACAATGCTCTATTCCATACCGGCCGTTATAATAGGGCTTACCGTGCACGAATTCATGCATGCCTTTGCGGCATACAAGATGGGAGATACAACCGCCAAAGAGCAAGGGCGCCTTACGCTGAATCCTTTCAAGCACATCGATATACTGGGTATGATCTTTATAATAATCGCCGGTTTCGGCTGGGCAAAGCCGGTTCAATTCAACCCTGCCAACCTTAAAAAGCCCAAACTGGCGCGCGCTTTCATCTCGCTCGCCGGGCCCGCATCCAATCTGGTTCTAGGTGCGCTCATGCTTCTTCTCCTGAAGCTATCACTTGTCTTATTCCCAACGCAGGGAAATGCGATTCACGAAGCGGTGATTACCGCCATGTTTTATTTCGGTTACATAAATTTCGGTCTTTTCGTTTTTAACATGCTGCCCATACCGCCGCTGGACGGCAGCCATATCTTGTTCCAGAGCCTGAACCTCAAGCCAGAGACGGAAATGAAATTTTATAAATATGGCACGTACGCCCTTTTTGCCGTAATCATCCTGGAGAGAAAAGCATCCATTACGATTCTGCCTATTTCCTGGCTGGTGGAAAAAATGACCGGACTGTTTCTATGATGCGGTAATACGACTTGAAAATTAATACTTGAATCCCCGTATTTACCGCCGATAAATAAAGATACGAGGAGCTAAAAATATATGGAAAACGTGTTGCAATCCAAGGTGTCCGACCAAGAATGCTATAAAGACATGATAAACTCGGCTCCCGACGCTTTTTTCCTG
This sequence comes from uncultured Treponemataceae bacterium, assembly GCA_964485395.1. Lineage (GTDB taxonomy): Bacteria > Spirochaetota > Spirochaetia > Treponematales > UBA12059 > JANNSO01. Next base: position 94,794 of record CAZAJF010000007.1, read on the forward strand.
TGCGATTCCTCGGGCAATTTTATTTTTATCAATCCAGCCGCCGTCGAACTTACCGGTTATTCCCGAAAAGAACTGCTATCCATGAACATGAAAAATCTTTTTTCGGCTAAAACCATGAAAACCATCCCGCTGCGATTCGAGCAGTTGCTCCGAGGCCACAAAGTAAAGCTCGTGCGCCCCTTGCAAAAGAAAAACGGAAGCTCCCTGTGCGTCGAAATGCATTCCAAGCTTATGCCCAATGGCGCTATCGAGTCCATATTCCGGAATATCGACGACCTCAGTAAAAAGGAAAGCCAAATAGAGTTTCTTCTCGCCGAGAAATCCATTTTACTCAAGGAAGTCCATCATCGCATAAAGAACAACATGATCACGATGTCCAGCCTGTTCAGCCTGCAGGTGGGCGAGTCCAGGGACGCCCACATAAAAGAGGTTTTCGAGGATGCGATCTGCAGAATCAATACCATGCAAAAAGTCTACGAAAAGCTGTATATTTCCACCGATTATGAATCGGTAAACATAGCCGAGTATCTGACCGAGGTAGCCGGCGAAGTTTGCGAAGTGCTGGGCTGCTCGGGCAAAACGGAGCTTGCCTTGAACATAGAGGACCTGAGGCTGCATAACAGCATGGTTTTTCCTTTAGGAATTATTATTAACGAACTGATCACGAACAGCGCCAAGTACGCGTTCAAGGACCGGTGCGACGGAAAAATCGAGCTATCCCTGGAAAAAATGGATTCCTTGATAAAAATCCGCTATCATGACAATGGAATGGGCATTACCGGAAAAAAATCATCCAAGGGCTTCGGCATGACGCTTATCAAGGTTCTCTCGCAACAGCTTCAGGGAATACTATCCATCGACGCAAAAAACGGATTCACCCTCAAGCTCGAGTTCCCCTGTTAAAACAGGATTGATTATTTTAGCTTTGAAGCCCAAGCATCCAGTATTTTCTGGATTTCGCCGGTGGAGCGCATGCTTTCAATCGTTTTAGCCAGTTTTTTCTTGAAGTCCGCCTTGTAAGGAAATTTTCCGGTATCGACGGCGCTGAAGGCCACATACGCTACTTCGCTGGATATGACGGGGCCTGCGATAATTGGCGAATATTTATTAACTACATACTCCCCCGACTTTATCATTTCGGAAAGAGTGGACAATATAGAGAACCTATCGTTCACATACCCATCGATATAACCGTTCAGCAGTTTCTTTATGATTACCTTACTGTCCACAGACTCGTCTATAGAGAAAAAAGGACGATCAGCTTCGGGGATTACCAGGAAACCGGTATTTATCCCTATCCTGAGCCCTTTATATTCTTCCGGCCAGCGCTTGCGGTCCCGGACGGTGGTTTCTTTCCCGAACAGCACGACTTCTTCCTTATACAGCTCGATGGCGCAATCAAGCCAGGGCCTTTCCGAAGGCTTCGCGTAAGGAGGAAAAACCGCGAGAACCTCCTCGCGCTTTACGGAATCCAATGCTCTCTTCCAGGGAACTGGAATTATGGTTACCTGGTACTCGGGCAACCTGGAAAAGGCCAGGGTAAGAATGTCTACGTAGATGCCTTTGGCCAAGCCGTTTTCCTGGTAGGAATACGGCTTGTAGTTTTCATCGCAGAAAAAGGTAATCTTGATAGGCGCCGGGCCCGCGCCTTGTCCGTACAGAGTGGACAAGGCACAAATGAACAAGCCAAAAAAAACAGGAAACAATCTTTTCATGGCTTCAGTATAACGCTTTTTATTATTTTGGCAAATCAATTAACTTACGTGGCCGTGGCAGGAATGGAAGGAGGAAGGACAAATACGGGAGCATGAAAGTAAGGAAAATCATCGCATTGTCCTGTTTCCATGCCGGTATCCTGGCGGCGAGAAAAGATGCGGCAGTAAAGGCGCAGAAAGCAAGACAGAGGAATTTCATTAGATGCATGGATAGCCGAGAGCCGTCACGCAGGAGCTTCCCTGTTTTTTTCCAGCAAAATATGCTGAAAGGGACCATCAGGAAACAGAGCGGCGACACGATAAGGAGATTCCAGTTATTGAACATTACGTCATGATTCGAGAAGAACATGAAAAAAAACAGCGCGGAACCCGGTATACCCGCGATAATCGAAAAAACAAGGCGATAAATCTCGAAACATTTTTTTAAGCCCAGGAAAAAAAAGATTACGCAGGGCAGCGCGAGAAAAAACCCGATAATGATCCCGCGATACCATACAGGCTTGAAAGGTCCGATCGGTATAGGCTCGTACGTCTTGGATTTATTGACGACGACGGCATTCGCGATCAGGGGAACGGTTTCACCTTTGGAATCCCTGTACGAAAATCCGAGCAAGGTGCGCTCCATATATTCGGGAATAAACATTTCTTCCCATTCCGTAACGGGCAGATCATTCCGGCTGGACAGCAAAAAATCAATGATATAATCGCCGACGACGCTGTCACGGGCGTATTTCCTGGAAAGCTCGCGGAGCGTCATTCCGGTTGATGCCGCCGATTGCCCCCTGAGCTGACCGTCGGTAAGGTCGTCAAGCAAGTCGCGTATCCGCGTAGAGCAGTTGTCGCGGTAATGATGATACAGGTACAGCCTGTTTTCGGGCAGTTCGTTCCACTCGAGATAGGCCCGCAGCGCTACTTTCTTGTCTTTCTCGATATTTAGCAGATAGACGCGCATGTCGCGGTCCAAGCCCTTGATATAATTAATATACGCATTGAAAGGCACCACCGACGTGAGGAACCACAAACGGCCTTTCGCGAAATCGGTATAGAAATTCTTGGACTCGAAGGAGAATGTACCGTAATCGTACATTTCCATCCTGCCTGCCTGCCTATCGGCTATTACGATGCCCACATGCCCCCACCAGGAATACATGGGGCTGTCGCGCCCGACTATCGTCAGATACACGTCGATACTGTCTGCCGAATCGGGGGCTACGCTCACGGGCGGAATTATCGGCCCGGCGGTCAGCGACGGTAAGGAGCAGGCAAGAATCAAGGCGAGCAGCAGGAAGTTTTTGTGGTACGGCATAGTTTACGGAGCATAGCATCTTGGCGGGGTTTTATCCAGCGGAGGTAAAATAAAAGGGACCCCGGGACTTTAGCCCGAGGCCCCGGCCATACTGTCTTAGATTCAGTTTGCCGCGGTAATGCTGACCGAAGGAAGCAGGCACGCGGCGGGCGCTTTCGCGGTAGGTCCTGTTTCCAGCTCGCTGGAGAGAAGAACCTTGCCCCGATTGTCCATCATCGTGCCCGTTACCGAGCCGCCTCGCACGGCTGTGCGCTTGCCGTTTTTCACGAGGTAGCCGAGGCGAATCTCGCCGCCGAAATTCCCCGTCGTGCCGTCAACGAAAAAGTCCGAGAAGGTAACCACTTCAAGGTGATCCTTGCGGCGCAAGTCCGCCTGGCTTTGCTTGCCGGGCGCAAGCTCGAAGAGCGCCAGGGCCCCGCTCGGCGGACAACCCAGATAATGGGCGTACTTCACGGACGCGACCAGTTTCTTGACGATGTTTTTTTCGATCACGTCGATGGGCTTGAGCAGGAATCCCGAGGCATCATAGGGAGCGCCGTTCGGCGAGCCTTTTACCATGGGAACAGCCCGCATGCTGACGGTATCCCCGGCTGAGCCCTCCGCGCCTACATTGTCGCCCAATGCGAAATTGGCCGTCTTGTCGTACACGGCATCGGCCTGCACGTTCTCGAACCAATAGCCGTATACCTGCGCCGCCAACTCGCCGGAAAGCAGGAGCGGAAGGTTCTCGCACACCGGCAATGCTTCCGCGATAAGCCTGTCGTTGGCTGCCGTCAACTGCTTCTTCGTGGCTGCGCCGAGCTGGGCCGCGTCGTAATCTGAGAAATTGATGTCTGCGTACAGCTCTACTTCGTTCTTGCCGCGAATTCCCGCGTTTACCACGAATTCCGAGAATCCCACGAAGCTGGTCCAGGAAACGTCCACGCCCGCGGACGTGACGGTTCGGCAGTCCATGCGCGATAAAAATATCTCAAGGGAGTTTATGGTGGCGCCCGCCAGGTTGTCCGGCTCGTAGAGCGCCTTGCGGATTTTTTCCATGGCCTCCCCCAGGCTCATGCCGGAAAAAGCGCTCTCCACGGGCAGGGGCTTGTCCGCGCTTTTTGCAGGCAGCGGATACCAGGGATTCTTCATGCCGGCGGCCGTTTCCACGGCGCGGTCGATTGCGGCGCGAATTTCCGCGTCGCCCGAGCCGGGATTCAACAGGATGGTGCACTCGCCTCGGGTGCGGTTCGCGCCTTCGCCGGAGTCGGCGTACAGCGCAACATTGTACAGCGTGGTCTCCACGGCGCGCGATGAATCCAGGGAGGTCCTCACGAAATACCATTCAAGCCCGCTCTTGCGCTTCTCGCTGATGCGGTAATCGCTCGCCTTGCCGTTTTTCTTTATCTGGTCTACGATTCTGTCTATCATCATCCTAACCTCATCTTTGTCTTCAGGAACGGGCCGCCAGCGGATACCTTGGCGAACTCCTTATAACCTTTTCCGCAGGCACCGGAGCCGCGAAGCTCGAAGTCGCCGGAAATCATGGTAATATTGGAAAGAACCTCAGGCACATAGCCGGAGCAAACAACAGGCGACACCACTTTACCCGTAAGTTTTCCATCCTTGATTTCGCGACCGATGGTAATTACCAGTTGGATTCCCCAGTTCTTGGGGTCTTCCATCCCGGAATTGGTTTTTTCCAGCAAATAGCCGTATTTAATAGAGGCTATCATTTCCTCGATCGTGGATTTCCCCGGCTGGATATACGTGTTCGTCATGCGCGCGTAGGTCTTGTGGTCAAAAGCCTGCCTGCGGCCATTGCCCGTCGGCTTTGTTCCCAGGCTCATGGCGGACTGCAGGTCGGAAATTCCCGCAACCAGGATACCGTCCTTGATGATCATCGTTTTGGTAGCCATCGTGCCCTCGTCGTCGAACAGGAAGCTTCCGCACTGGTCCTGCCCTTCCGCGCCGTCGTACATCGTCACGATGGAACTGGCCACGGGCTTGCCTATATAATCGGGCGCCAACGCCCTCCCCTTCACGAACATGTCCATCTCGACGCCGTGGCCGAATGCCTCGTGGGCTATCAAGCCGGTAATGTCGGGGTCGGAGATGACGTCGTATTCGCCGGGCAGTATCTTTTCCGCGTCGAGCATCGCAATGCTGTCCATGGCCACGGCTTTGGCCTCCGGAAGCATTTCATCGATCAGTTCCAAGCCCTTGAGACCGGAAAAAGCCTGGTAATTATCTTTGGTTACCTCGCCGCGCTTGGCGACGCTTACCATGTAGCCCTGGCACCACACGAAGGATTGTTCCAGATTGCGCCTGGGCGAAATGAAAATTTTATTAACCTGGACGAACTCGGAGCTTGCGGCCGAATATACGATTTCAGCGGAAACCTCCGCTATTGACTTCCTGACTTTCTCGAGCGCATCGAGAATTTTCTCGGGATTACCGGCAAACGGATTTACGCCGATTTTCGCGAAACGGCTGGCTTCCGCCTTTTCGTCGGTCAAGGATGGATATTTTCTTGCATCTTTGGAAGTCTTGAAAAGGGTATCCAGTTTTTCCGCCACCACCGAGGAAATATTGCCTTCGGGAAGCACGTTGAAGGCGTATTCGACGATCGTACCGGCCTTTTGCGCTCGAAACACGAAGCCCCGTTCGCTCCAATTAGAATCGGCAACGCGACGCTCGCTGGGGCTTACCCGAAATGAAATACCTTTGGAATCGGTTCCCAATACGGATATATAGTCGTAGCGGGCCGCCAGTTCCGAAATCGCGGCATGCAGCTTGTCCAGCTGGGCATGTAAAAATACACTCGGTTCACAGGTGTGCATAGTTTTCCTTTCGTTAGAATCAGCAGAATAATAACGTTCAACTTACTTGAACGTCAAGCATAATCTTTTCATCTTCGCTTTTTTTAGCCAAAAAGACTCTATGTCACCTCGCGTCGCAAAACAACGACAAAGCATTCAGCCAGTGAGAAAAGCCCGCGGTCAATTATTAAGTGTCCTGATGGATTCTTCCAATTGGATTATAGTCTGCTCGCTCTTTGTTCCTAAACCCCGCACATTCCCGGCGCGTTTAGAAATATCAATAAAACTTCGAGTCATCTCCTCCAGGTTCGCAAGCGTATCGGTGGTTTTAACCATTACGGACTCAATGGTACCGGAGTTGGAACCAATCATCGTATTGATGGTTTTCATGGATCCGGCAACCCCGTGGGAACTGGCGACTACATCGGAAACGGCATTATTGATATCCTTGGTTCCGTTGGATAAATCCGTCATTCCAGCCAGAATTTCCTCGAAAGCCGACTGTGTATGGCGAACCCCTTCGGCAATCTCCCGAAACGCTTCCTCGATTTGCTTATTAGCAGATTCCGCATCCTTTACATTGCTAAAATAACGTTCCAGCCCTTCGGTTATGGTAATGCTGTTAGCTTCCGTTTCCTCAGCCAGCCTGCGTATCTCGTCGGCTACGACGGCAAAACCCTTGCCCGACTCGCCGGCATGGGCTGCCTCGATCGCGGCATTCATGGCGAGCATGTTTGTCTGGCCGGAAATCGTGTGGATTACCTCCACCAACTCCAGCAGGGAAGTACTTCCCTGCGTGATCAGGGCAATCGTCTTGGCTGAACTCTCGGCCTTACCCTGCCCTGCGCCTATGCTCATGGCCAAGCCTTCGACGCTGTCGCGGCTGCGAGTGGAAACTTCGGTAATACTTCCTATCGACGCGGTCATTTGCGTAACCGCGGCCGATGCCTGGATAGCCATGGACTGATAACCCTCGCTTGAGCTGCCGAGTACTTCTGTGGACTGGACGATCTCTTGGTTTGCCGTTAAATTGCGACGGGAATCTTCCGCCAGTGCAAGCATCGCGCTCTTGGTAGTAGCCAAATGACCTTCTATGGCAACGATGGCCTGCTCCATCGATGCCGACTCGCGCTTCAGGTGGCCGCCGACATCCAAGCCGTCATGGGCAAGTTCCAAGGTGGCACGCACTTGCTCCAGTTTCCGGGCTGTGCTATCCGCTTCTTTCTTGAGGCTAACCCCATATTTTTCCATGATATCCACTAAAAAATACGCAACCAAGGCCGTAGTTAAAATTCCAATTGAGCTGTTGATTACTCCGGTATTCGCCGAGGCGAGGACCGTTTCGCCGGTTTTCTGGACCCTGAGCCACACGATAATGTTATCAACGAGGAAAAAAACCGTAACGCAGGGAACCTGCCAGCGTTTCCCGAACGCCGCCACGAAAACGATCAGATACGGCATATAGAATATATAGGTTGTAAAAGCCGTTTCTGGAGATGGCCCGGAATTGATATACCGAATCAGCGCCACGATTATAATGGTAGGCAAGGCATACGACCAAACCGCCAGGGTGAATCGCCCCGTTCGCAACACCACCAGGCTTATGCTCACTAAAACCGCGATGCCCACAGCGCCCAGGATTCCTTTTACAACCAACTCGTGGGGCAAGGGAATGATCGCGTAAAGCCCAATGAGCAAGGCCAACAAACCGTACATAAGAAAACTGTAATACATAAAAACACGTGCTTTATTTCGCGTAATAAAATCGCTCGCACCCAGCGCAGAAAGAAAAAAATCCCCGATAGCCATGGTTTCTCCCGATAATTTCATGCAAGTTACGTATCAATTATGTTACCCAGTTTCATCGCTAGCCTGCCAGGTGTCAAGCCAAATAGACGCTATCGTGCCGGAATCGTTAAGCGAAAGACTGATGCCTATATATGTAAATGTAGAAAAAACCCCCGGAAACGGTTCGTTTCCGGGGGTTTTCAGATTATGGAATCAGTTTCTAGAAATCCGACGTGCCGAAGAAATCATCGTCGCCGTCCGATCCGGGGAAGCCTCCGCCCTCGTTCCTGAGCGAATAAAGCATTTCGGCGTACCGGAAAAGCGCAACCCTGCGCTCCAGGAGCGTGGCCTCGGATTGAATGCGTTTCAGGAAATCTCCTGCGGTAACGCCTTTCTTTACCTCGATCTTTTCCATCGTGGAACCGCTGATAATCGTGCTCAGCTGGTCGATACGATAGTAGATTCGCTCAAAGATAAACAGAATCTTGCGGATATCCATGATGGGCTTGAGCATATCTTTCTTCTCGCGCATGGTCGTCGGATCATTGGAGCGGGGAGCCGTTCCGGCGGCATCTTCCCGTATCCACTTTGACAGGACTTCGCTCTTCTGCAACGGGTCGAATGCGGCGACGAACCTGGCCCACAAATCGTCATAGCGTTTCGCGTAGTCCGCCAGAGCCCGTGGGGCATTGGCCTTGAAAGCCTCGATTTCGTCGGCTATCCATTTTTTCTCGAAAGTCTTCGGGTCGGAAATCGCTACGGGTATAAGCTTAAGACGATCGGACGCTTTTTTCTCCACTGCTTTTCCGGCTGGAACGGATACTTCTGGACCGCCGTCCGTACATGCCACCGCGCCTTCGGTGCAATATACCAAAATGCTGCCGGTGGCTCCGGTGGCTACGCCGAATTCAGTGCCGCGCACGCCCATGACGGCGGATTCAGTTACGACCTGTAAACTGGGAGAGCCGGAAATTTTCGCGAGCTTCGACCCGATTTGCCCGGAAATCAGCTCAATGCTGCTCTTCGCACCGGCTGCGTCCGGCTTGAAGCGGATATAGATGACGCTTTTGGCTTTAATGGAGAGCGTGCCGCGCATACCGGTCGTTTTATCCAAAGCGATTACCAGAAGACCGTCGTTCGAGGTCTTTATCATATCGTCAGGGTAGATAATGTCCCCGATATTGGCTTCACCTTGAAGCTTACCGGCACGGGTAATCGTCGCGGAGCCTTCGACGTAGTCTATTGTTCCAAAAGGACCTTTTTTTTGGGCGACAAGAAGAACGGTAACGCTTAAAAAAATGGCTAGGAATGCAAGTATTCGTTTCATTTAATTGCTCCTCGATAAAAATGCGAATTAGATTCGAAACAAAGTATAGCGCGGATAGGATCTAAATTCGAGATAAAAAGCAAAAAGCCGCCGGCATTTCCCGGCGGCTCGCGATGAACCAATCAAGCTCAGTAACGAATACCTATGAACCATTTCGGCCAAATCGGCAGCAATTTGTCAAACAGTACCGTACCGGTTTGCGTTGGCTTGCCGAAAGACGTTCGGAATCGATCCGGTACCGAGAATTTCCCCCAGTCGCCGAAATCCGTCTTTATGCCCATATACACGCCGAAACCCTTGCGTTTGCCAAAGCCAAACGACATTCGAACGCTGCCGAACCCGGCGACATCATTGGTAAGATTGTTCCAGAAAGCCGATCCTGTGCCGTAATCGCTGTTCATAAGACTGCCAGCGGTGTAATAAGACTCGATAGGACTGGCCTCATAGCACAATTCAGTATCTACCGTGAGGAAAAGCACCTTGAAGCGATGCCCAAGGCCGCCGCCCGCGGTAATATTATTCGTAGTTTCAAAAAGGTCGGCTGTTTTCTGCCCGGCATACGCTACGGCATACAGCATGGGAGTTCCCGAGCGGTAGGTGAGATACGCGGTTTTGGAATCGAATTGATAATCGGTATTGATATCCCAGATTCCGTCTTTGATGATGTTTACGAGTCCGATGGCTACGCCGTCGAGAGAATCGGCGATATTGACCACGCCGACCATGAAACCTTTGCCTTGACCGGCGATATTAATGACGCCGCTGGTCATAAGTCCGGAAAATTCATGCGCGACATTGACGACGCCGGCTGCCTGTACGCCCCTCATGGTCCCGCCCACGCTGTTGAAAACGCCGGCGGCCTGCAGCCAATCCGCGGATCCTTCGACGATATTGAATACACCGGCGGCTTGGGCGCCATGAGCGTCTCCGCCTACGATATTGAATACGCCGGCAGCTTGAAAGCCTATCAGATCGTTTTCTACTGTATTAAAGACGCCGGACGATTGAATTCCGAGGACGCTATCGAGCGCCGTGGAAAAAACACCGGAACTCTGAACGCCGACAATCTTGCCGTTTACGGCTCCGATCGCGGAAACCGCGAAGGTGGTGTCATAGATTCCCATGGGAAAGCTCAAGCCCGGAACGAACCCTATAACCGCCGGGAAATACGGGTAATCCGTTTTTCCGGATTCCGAGTCCTCGGCTTCGTCATCCACTATCGAGGAACTGTCGAAGAAAGAATCCCCCGATTCGCTTTCGTCGGAAGGGGCCTCCGCTTCCTCGGTTGGGGCAGTCGTCGTGGTGGTAGTCGTGGTTGTGGTTGTAACTGCAGGTTGAACGGTGGTCGCCGCAGTGCCGCTTGCGGCATTGTATTTATCCCGTGCGGTTTGTAAAACCGAAGTCGCTGACGGCGCGCCGGCTGTGTCTTGCGCGGATACGAAGCCCATGGCAAGCAATATTGCCAAAATTGCGCATAATCTTATGCGTTTCATAAGCACTCCCTATAGCGAGTGTAGTAATGCCTCCATGCGGAGCGCACAGGGATCAATATAACACAAGTAAAAAAAAAAACAAACGCGCAGGGCAAATGACATTGATTCCCGGAAGGATAGTGTCGATACTTAGAAAAAGAAGGCCGCATGTTCGAGCGAATTGGCAGGTTTATACGCGTAACCGTCTCATCATCCCTGTACGGGTTGGGCTTTTTTTTCAATGTCCTTAAGGAAAGCACCCGGTTTTTCCGTAAAAAGCAAGTTGGATACAAAGTGCTCAACATGCAGATACTGTTTACCGGTTACGAGGCGCTTACCATTAACGCCATCATGGCCGTTTCCATCGGCGCGGCCATAATCGTTATAGGTTCGAGCATCCTGCCCCAATTTGGCCAAAGCAGCTGGATGTATAAAATCCTGATAATCGTGATAACGCGGGAACTTGGCCCTTTGTTGACGGCGTTTGTGATAACCGCGCGTTCGGGTACGGCGATCGCCACCGAATTGGGAACCATGGTGGTTAATCAGGAAATAGAAGCATATATTTCAGTCGGACTCAATCCCATTTCCTATCTGGTGGTTCCGCGAGTGATCGGCGTCGTGGTTTCCATGGTAATCCTTACCGTTTATTTCAACCTCTTCGGGCTTATAGGATCGTATGTCGTGGTTCAGGTGATACGGCCCATACCCATCTCCGAATATCTGGGCGGCCTCATGAGTGCGCTGCACGTTACCGACCTGCTCTCCGGAATAATCAAGGCGTTCGTCTTTGGAATCGTCGTGTCGGTCGTCTCCACCTATCAGGGTTTTTCAGTAAACAGGGCGAGCACCGAGATTCCGGTCGCCGGAATCAGGGCCGTGGGCTCCAGCTTCATCCTTATCATCGTTGCCGACGTCTTCGTCACCCTGATGCAATATGCTTGAGCACACGAATGAACCGACAGCGGTAGATCTACTCCTTCCGGCCGTGGAATTAAAAGCCATCACCGCGTCGAGCGGCGGATACAGGATTCTTCACGGCATCGACATAGCCTTTCCCGCATCGCAATGCAGCGTGATATTAGGCGCGGCGGGATCCGGTAAAAGCACCTTCCTGAAGGTGGCTGCCGGATTGATCGTGCCAGATGAAGGTACCGTACTGATCCATGGCAGGAACCTGTTCAAGTTTTCCTCGAAACAGGAAGCGGAATTCAGGGCATCCACAGGATTCGTCTTCCAGAACGCCGCCCTATGGCAAAATAAATCCATTCTGGACAATGTCGCCCTGCCCCTGCGCGTGCATCGACATTCGATGGACGAAAAACAGATATATTCCACGGTTTCTTCATTATTGAAGAAATTGGGCTACGATGAGGAAATATCGATGCGCCCTTCGGAACTTTCGGCGGGAGAGCAAAAGCTGATATCATTGGCGCGCGCGGTCGTGATGGACCCTTCGCTCGTTTTCCTGGACGATCCGACGGGAAATCTCGATGAGGACGCCGAAGACAGGATTTTCGGCATGCTGGATGACTTGAAAGCCAGAAAGGCGTCCATCGTAATGGTTACCAACAATACGGAGCTGGCCTACCGCTTCGCGGACAACCTTGGGGTATTGAAAAACGGGAAAATGGCCGCGTTCGGCCTATATGACGATGTGATAGCGCGGACCGAACTGGCGCTGAGCGCATCGTTCGCCAGGCTCAAGGCCAGGGGAAACCGCGCGGGCAAGGGAATTAGCCCGATACAGGAAGCTGGCTCCGAAATGTCCAGCCGGAGCGATATATGAAATTCAAGATCAAATTCGCCGACCAGATCGTCGGTCTGTTCATCGTCATCGCGCTGGTCCTCTTCGGGACCATCGTCGTCATGCTGGGATTGAACCAGCGATGGTTTGCAAAAAATTATCACTTCAAGACGGTGTTCTCCTCGAGCTCGGGCATACCGGCGGGAACCGTGATATACATGAAAGGCTTTCCGGTCGGAAAAATAGACAAGATACGGCTGAATGACGACAACATGGTGGACGTGGACTTCCATATCTTCGACACGTACTACCCGAAGGTACTTGAATACTCGCTGCTCGAGCTGTTCGTGTCGCCCATCGGCACCATCGGCTCCCAGCTGCTGTTCCATCCGGGCCTCGGCACCGAGAGGATCGAGGAAGGATCCTTCATCTATACGACAGCCTCCGTGGAGGGGCAAGCCATCATCGACCAGGAACTGGTTTCCATTCCGCCCAAGGACGATACCATTTCAAGGCTGCTCTCCAACATAAACCCATTACTGGAAAGCATTACCAAAACATCCGTCGCCATAACCAGGACCCTCACCGAAGTCAATCGCGCGCTCGCGGGTCAAAGCAGCGGCCCGCTCGGGGATATCGTGGGCAACGTGAACAAGGCCTCCGCGCAGCTGCCGGGCATGATGGGGAACGTGGATATTATCGTCGCCGACGTGCAGGCACGGGTGGCCTCCTTGCTGGATCAAGTGGCTTCCCTCATGACCGAGTCCAACGGCGTCGTTACCAGCGTAGGAAAAATTACGGGCAACCTGGAAAGCACCACGGAAGCTATCCGCGACCCGACAGGGCTTATACCAAAACTGCTTGACCCCCAAGGTTCAATAAAGACATTCCTTGACGACGACAATGCCCTCTACAAGCGCGTAATGACCATCGTTTCGGAAATGGAGAAAAGCATAAAGAACCTCCAACAGATCGTTGCCGGCCTCAACGGCGAAGTGCCGAAGATAGCCCCCGTGCTGAACGAGACCAAGGTCGCGCTACAGCGGGCGCAAGACGTTCCGGAAGGCGTCAAGAACAACCCGCTGATACGGGGAGGCGTTCCCGAACGGCTCGAGCAGAATTCGCTGTACCAGAGCATGCGCGAAGGGAGCTTCGAATGATGTACGCAGACGGGAAATTTTCAAGCCTCGCCTCCCGACTTTGCGTCGCGGGAGTCCTTGCCCTGGCGGTATCCTGCTCGTCCGCGCCCAAGGTGCCCACGGAGGTAAACGACCGGAAAAACGAGGCGGCGGGCTACATGAAGCTTGCCGACGGATTCCTGGGCAAAGGCCAGTACGCATCGGCATTACAATATTATAACGAAGCTTTGGAGACGAACCTGATGGTGGACAACGTCGAGGGCGCGATATCCTCGAGAAGCTCGCTGGGAAGGGTCTACCTGATGATGAAGTCCTACGAGGACGCCGAGCGCGAAATCCGCGACTCCCTGCAGGACGCGCGCGCGCTGGGAAACGATCCCCTTATCGCGCTCTGCCTCAGTAATTTCGGGGAGCTTCAGTATGCCCGGGGCAATGCCGCGGAAGCCGAAAAATCTTTCGTGGAGGCGGAAAGCAAGGCCGGGGACAGGGATCAGCTGAAAGCCGTGATACTGCATAACCGCGCGGTGGCGGCAGTTTCCAGGAACGAGCCCGAGCTCGCCGTTACCCTGCTGACAACCGCCATGCAGGCCAACGAAAAGGCAAAACGCTGGAGCGAGTACGCGGCGAACAGCTACGTCATGGCCTCGATAAAGAACAAGGCCGGCGACACCGCAGGCGCGCTGGGCTGGGCGGAAAAAGCCCTTGAAGCCGATAAAAAGGCGGAAAACTCCTTCGGTATCGCCGCCGACCTGGAAGCTTTGGGAAAACTGAACCGCAAGCTGTCAAAAAACGCGGAGGCATTGGCTTACTTCCGGCGGGCTTTCAACTTGACCCTGCTGATAAACGACGCAGCGGCCGTCGAGCGCATACTGGTCAATATGGTCGAGCTTTCCACCCTGCTGGAAATGCCCGATTACGCGAAACGCTACACTGCGCTGCTGGAACAGCTCAAAGCAAAATAATCCCCGGGCCGCGCTGCGCGGAGTTCCTACACCCCGCCGATCGTAGTTCCGGTGAACGGCTTTCCGTCGAGGATGGCCTTCAGGTTGGCCAGGTCTTTTCCGGCGGCGCAGATAACCTTAAGATTGAGCGCCTGCGCCCGCTTCGAGGCGATCGGGTCGAACGGAACGTTTTTCCCCGGCACCCAGTCGTCGCCCACCATCGCGCGAAAATCCGCCCAGGAAATGCTATCGATCGGCGTAGCCTTCGGGTCCACTTTGGGGTCCGCCGTGTACACTTTGGCTATGTTGGATAAATTTATTACGCAATCGGCGGCAAAGCGCTCCGCCAGCATCACGGCGTCGAAATCCGTTGAGAATCCGGGTTTCCAGCCGGCGGCTAGCATGATGCGCCCGCCGAAGACGTTGACGGCGCTGGGATCGGTTACCACGTCCTGCGGGCACAGGTCCAGGAAAAGGCTGCGTACGAGCTGGGCGTTCATGCGGGTTGCCATGATGCCGATCCAGTCCTGGGCGTCGCTGTCGGGTTTGTCGACCGCATCGCGATAGGCCTTCTGCCACGCGCGCGCCGGACCGCCTCCGCCCACCACGATGATAAGCCTTCTGGCATTGTCCGCCGCCAGCCATTCACGGGCCAATGCCGAAAAATCGCGGATGAACGCGGCATCGGGAGAATCCGGCGCAACGATCGAACCGCCCAGTGATAGTACCTTTGTCATAATTCCTCCTGCCTGTCCCCGTGAATAATAAAGGGAACGGCCAATACTGTACAGTAGAGCGAAAAACTCACGCTGGAATTCGCGACTATTGCCTTATTTCCGGTTCTTACTTATTATTAAGTAATGAGCGAACAAATCAATCCCGTGGTCAGCATGAATATTTCCGAGCTGAGCGTCTGCCTGGCAAAGATAAACGAACCGGAACTGATAGAGGAATTCCTTTATAGCATCCTGACGCCCGGAGAGGCGGACGAGATAGCCAAGCGCTGGGCGCTCGTAAAAAGCCTGGCCGAGGGAGAATCGCAGCGATCTATCGCGGCGGAGTTCGGCCTGTCGCTCTGCAAGATTACCAGAGGGTCGCGCGAGCTAAAAAAGACGGATTCCGCGTTCAGGCGCATGTTGCAGATAGCCGGATATCCTTTAAGCGATAAAATGAACAAATAGCCGAGACGGGTTTCCCATCCGGCAGGAATCTCGGAAAACCGGGTTGGCTTTCCGAGATTACGACTGATTATTCGGTAAGGGTAACGGTTTTGATGAGGACGTCGGTTTTGGGGACGTCGTCATGCGGAGGTCGGCTGCCGGTTTCGACTTTGGCGATGGCGTCGACCGTTTCCATTCCGCTCGTTACGGCGCCGAATGCGCAGTATCCCCAACCGCGGGCGTCCTTGGCGGTAAAATCGAGCCTGTTGTTATCCTGAAGGTTGATGAAAAACTGGCAGGTGGCGCTATTGGGATCCATGGTGCGGGCCATCGCGATGGTACCGCGCTTGTTGGACACCTTGTTGTCCGCCTCGTTTTTGATGGGCGCGCGGGTTTCTTTCTCTTTGAGGCCGGGGGTCATGCCGCCGCCCTGAATCATGAAACCGGGAATTACGCGATGAAAAATAGTCCCGTTGAAAAAGCCGGCTTTTATGTATTCGACGAAATTAGCTACGGTAACGGGGCTCTTGTCGGCGAAAAGCTCGATGGAAAAATCGCCGGCACTCGTGGAAAAATTAGCGATGGGATTGGACATGAAACGCTCCTGGAATTGCAGAATTACCCTCAGTATAGGGAAAGCACTGGATTATTGCTAGAGATAACTGTACGATGAAGTACTACCGAAGGGATACCCATGTTCGAACCAACGCAGATAATTTTTGCCCCTACGACCCGCTGCAACCTTCGATGCGCGCATTGCAGGGTTGCCAGAACCGATGAGGAATTATCGATCGACGACGCGGTGCGCCTGCTTGAATCCTGCGTTTCCCATGGAGTCGACCGCATCGGCTTCAGCGGTGGAGAACCCTTTCTCTGTTCGGAATTCCTCGTGGAAGTCTGTAAAGCCGCCGTCGAGCAAGGCATGTATTTTGACAGGATCATGACCAACGGCGTTTGGTTTGCCGATGAAGCCGAGCTTAGGCTCAAGCTCCAGCCGCTCTTCGACGCCGGTTTCGACGGGACTTTCGGCATCAGCATGGACGCGTACCATGGCCAAGACCCGGAAAAGCTCGCTCTCTTTTTTAAGACGGTACACAGCATCTGGAAGCGCAAGGACGGCACGGAAATAATTTCGGTTCGCTCCGCTGACGACTCCCCGTTTTTTGCTGCCATAGAAAAACTCGCCGGCCTCTTGGGCGGCAAGATCAAGAAGCTGGGAGAAGATATCGTCTCTATCTCCGACAGTACTTATGCAAAAAACATACAGGACGGCTTTGACGACGGCTCGGGTCTCTACATTCCGGTGCAGAGGGTTCCTTATTCGGCGGCGGCCTCCGAAAATGCCTGGAACTCGGCCCGCTGGTTTACCGACGATTTTTGCGAAGGACCGGGCAACGTGTTTTACGTGCACGCTAACGGCAACGTAGCCGTGTGCTGCGGCTACGCAAACGAGGACAGCAAGCTCATCGTCGGCAAAATCACCGACAGCTATGAATCGCTCTTTAAATCCGCCCGCACCAACGACTATATTTCGCTCTGCTACGAAAAAGGCCTCGCCACCAAACGGCAGGAAATGGAAGCGGAAGGCTTCGTGTTCCCCGGAAAAACGAACGACATGTGCTTTTTCTGCGATTTCATGTGCAAGCGGGGATAAAGGTATGGTTCACACAGGTTACTTTTGCGTGTAGCCCGTCTTCCATAATTTCAGTGTTTCCGACTTGACGCCTCTGCCTTCGATTCCCGTCCTGAAAGGCAAAACGCAGCACACGAGTATCGGCGTTGGCGCTTCGGAATATACCACACGGAAGTCTTTGCGCGCGACGCTCAATACCGTTGATGCTGATTTTAAAAAACTTTAATTACCGCGAAACCGTACTATTTGAATCCCGGGAACTCATGGCGTACCAGGAGGGCAAATAAACCCGCCTACGCGGGCTGTCGCGCACATCGTGTGCGCTTATCCTCGCTATCGCTCGGCGCCTGCTCGGTTCAAGTCCAACTAAGCCCTGATAAAAAAAGACTTCATCGCGGAAGCGATGAAGTCTTTTTTGGGCCCACCTGGACTTGAACCAGGGACCAATGGATTATGAGTCCACTGCTCTAACCAACTGAGCTATAGGCCCGAAAATGTTGTTTTATTATGCACAGGCGACAAAAAAAGTCAACAATGAAGACAAAATTGCCGATTATTGCTATAGAGTACATCTATTCATCAAGGCGCATGGCGCCATTGTTTTTTGGAAGGACGCTGCTGAATGCGCAAGATACCGGTAATCTCCGCCGACCCCAAGCTCAATGAGTTCATACGAAGCCAATGCACCATCTTTGGCAGCGAATATTCCCCTGTGTTCTTTACCAACAAAGATGAAGTTGTCGCGTTCCTGAAATACGAGCTGCCGGAAATGAAAATTTTCTACCTTTCCGAGAGCACTACGGACGCGCAGAATATTCTTTCGGAAATTCGCAGCGATCCGTGGCTTCACTACGGCGGACTCATCGTAATCCACGATAACATGGCCGATAAAGTACTGCAGCCGCTGATCCAGGATCAAAACGTCATAGCGGTACTGAAACGCCGCGAGGTGGAACGGGGATTCATCCGCCTGCTCAAGACGATTCGGCAAAACAAGCAGATTCTTTTCCAGCGCGGCATACAGCAGCACCTGCTTAAAAACATAGCCGGGTCGTTCGTAATCGACAACGATCCGCTGGATATCACGACCTATTCCAACCTGGTCACGAATTATCTGTTCAACGCAAACCTCATCAGCAAGGAAGACAAGGAAAAGCTTCACGTCGCCTTGCTGGAGCTTCTCATCAACGCCATAGAGCATGGTAACTGCAAGATAAGCTTTGACGAGAAAACGGCCTGGCTTGAGGGCAACCGCGACATCATGGACCTGATCCGCGAGAAGAACAAGCTTCCCGAGATCAAAGCCCGTAAAGTTTACTTCACCTATACGATTTCCCAGGAATGGAGCCGGTTCACCATCCGCGACGAGGGCGAGGGCTTCGACTGGCAAGCCCGCATGGATACGAAGCAGGAAGCTCCCGAACTGCACGGCATGGGCATGAAAATGGCGGACATGTACGTCCAGCGGCTCAGCTACAACGAAAAGGGAAACGAGGTTTCGTTCGAAGTGCCGCATCAGCAGAACGAATCGAACATCATACCCGCGATCTTCGACATGTCGCAGGAAATGACGTTCAAGGACGGGCAATATATCTGTTCGGAAGGCGAAGAATCGGATTACCTGTATTATATAGTTTCAGGCACCCTGTACGTGTATTCCAAGGGAAAATTGGTTTCAGCCTTGAATCCCGACGACATGTTCATGGGGGAGATGAGTTTCCTGCTCTCGAACCGCCGTTCCGCGACTGTCGTATCCAAAGGCCGATGCGTCCTTATACGGATTTCCAAGCAGGATTTCGTCAATCTCATCCGTGACAATCCCCACTATGGAATATTCCTGGCGCGCCTTTTGGCGCAGCGCCTGGCACGGCTCAACCTTCGCATGTCCCGCCTCAATACCGAATACCTGAGGGTAAAAAAAGAACTCGACGAAACCCGCGCGGAATAACAAAATAACCACGAAGCATTCCGCCTAAAAACGGCACTTTTCCCGTAAAACGTGGGGAAGTGCCGCAGCAAACAAGCCGCGCCATCTGAAATATCAGTTGCAGATTTTTTTCAAATCCCTTATACTTTGATCGGCAAGTAAACGCAACGCGCTCCACCAGCATTTTGCCGTATTTTCCGGACCTAAGGGAGGCCCGAATCCTATGATCAAGTACCTGAAACTCCATGACGACAAGTGCGTCGGCTGCTTGAGCTGCGTCTCCGCATGCTCCAAGGCATACTTCAAGGAAGACAATCCGGCAAAATCCGCCATACAGGTTGTTCCTTCCGCACACAATGAATTCCACCTCATCGCCTGCGATCAGGAATGCCGAAAGTGCGTGGGGGAATGCCACACCATGGCAATAACCGTAAATAGCCAGGGCGTGGTGATGATCAACAAAAACTTGTGCGTCGGTTGTCTGGCCTGCGTTGCGGTATGCCCGATAGAAGCCATGCGGTTTTACCCTGCCGCCCAGGCGCCCTTCAAGTGCGTGGCGTGCGGGATTTGCGTAAAATCCTGCCCGAAACAAGCGCTTGAAATCAGTGAAAAAGAAGATAGTCCCGCTTCCCGCTGGCCCTTCGAAGCTGCCGCCGCCGTCAAACACCTTGATGCGGACAAGGAGACGAAATAATGGTTATGTTCAATAAAAAGGACTTTAAGCTCCTTACCGAATGGAAATTTACGCCCAAAGCCATCGTAAAAGGCTATGCCATGCGCACGATGTACGTAAATGTGGGAACCCGCGAGATCAAGGAAAAACCGGTTTCCGAGGACATGAAAAAACGCTTTACCGGCGGCAAGGGCTTCGGGCTGAAGCTGCTGTGGGACGGAACGACGCCCGACACGAAGTGGAACTCGCCGGAAAACGAAATTGTCATCGCCATGGGCCCGGTCTGCGGAAACACCAATTACCCGGGCTCCGGAAAAAGCCTCGTCGTTTCGCTGTCGCCCATGACCGAAGTACCCATCGATTCCAACGTAGGCGGCTACTTTGGCCCGTACCTCAAATTCGGCGGCTGGGACGCCCTTGAAATCCAAGGCAAGGCCGAACGCGAAACCATCGTATTCATAGACTGCAACGACGGCACCGTGCAGATTTTCGACGCTCCGGATACGCTGAACCAGGACACGCACCTCTTAGCCGAGGAACTGACGCACGCCTTCGCGCGCGACGTAAAGGACCTGCAGTCGGTATCGGTGGTTACGGCGGGCCGCGGCGCGGATCATTCCCCCATGGGCCTCCTGAACTTCTCGCTGTACGACAAGCGCCGCGAGGGCATCCGGGTAAAGCAGGCCGGGCGCGGCGGCATCGGCACGGTACTCCGTGATAAAAAAATACGCGCGCTCGTATGCCGGTTCTCCGGCGTAAAGCAGAACCTGAACGACGCGGCCGATCCCGCCACCGTACAGCGCCTGGGCCTCAAGCTTCACCGCGAGATCATCAAGAACGACGACAAGCAGTGCAAGATGCGCAAGCAGGGCACCGCCCACCTCATGGAAGTAATGAACGATTACGACCTTCTGCCGACTAAGAACCACAAATACGGCCAGGATCCCAAAGGTCCGGAAATCGCCAGCTGGGTATGGGAGAAACTGTTCAGCCAGAACGTGCCCGACGGCTGCTGGTACGGCTGCACCATGGCCTGCGCGCACGCCGTGGATCACTTCAAGCTGGAGACCGGCCCGTACAAAGGCAGCAAGGTTTGCGTCGATGGCCCCGAATACGAGACCGCGGCCGGATGCGGCCCCAATCTCTACGTCTACGACCCGCATGGAATCCTGGAGCTCAACTTCTACTGCGATACCTACGGCATCGACACGATAAGCTTCGGCACCATGGCCAGCTTCCTGATGGAATGCTGGGAACTGGGCGTGCTCAACAAGGAGCGCACCGACGGCATCGATCTCTCCTGGGGCAACTGGCAGGGCGCCGCGCAAGTCCTGCACGACATGGCGGACGGCAAGCGCTTCGGCGTATTGGCGGGCAAAGGCGTAAAATACCTGTCTTCATACTTCGCCAAGGAATACGGCGCGGACGCGCAGGTAATGAAAGACATAGCCCTGCACGGAAAAGGCCTCGAGCAGTCCGAGTACATCAGCAAGGAATCCCTCGCGCAGCAGGGCGGCTACTATCTTACCAACAAGGGTCCGCAGCACGACGAAGCTTGGCTCATATTCATGGATATGGTAAACAACCGAATTCCCAGTTTCGAGAACAAGGCGGAAGCGCTGCACTACTTCCCGATGTTCCGTACCTGGTTCGGGTTGCAGGGTTTGTGCAAACTGCCCTGGAACGACGTGGAACCCGCGGACAACTCCAAGCATGCCGAGCCCAACAAGGTTCCCGAGCACGTGGAGAATTACCGCGACCTGTACACCGCCATCACCGGCGAAAAGCTGGGCATGGACGACCTTATCAGGCAGTCCGAGCGCGTATACAACTTCCAGCGCATATTCAATCTGCGCGTGGGACACGGCAAGCGCGTGGATGACTATCCGCCGTACAGGGCCATGGGCCCGGTGTTCGAGGACGAGTACGAGGCGCGCTCGGAACGCTACGACAAGCAGATGAAAGAAAAAATCGGCGTCGACCCGGCAGGAAAGTCGGTCGCGGAGAAAGTGAAGATTACCCGCGACTTCAGGATGCGCCAATACAACAGCCTCATCGACGCGGTATTCAAGCGCCGCGGTTGGACCGACCAGGGAGTCCCCACCGTTGAGCACTTAAAGAACATCGGCATGGATATTCCCGAATTGCTGGAAGTGGTGAAGAAGCATCAGTGACGAAGAATTTCCAAAGTGCACGGCAGCTTGAAAACATCAACTGCTGAATGAAACGGCGGCCGGAAACGGCCGCCGTTTTTTTTAAGGCTATTGCAGCCTTGCGCGAAACAATTGCCCGCTGTTGAACTCGGTAAAATACAATACCCGCTCCCGGATAAAAATACTGTTCGGATGCGAGATACCCGTGCCGTCGGTTTTTTCCAGCTTCAAAGCCGACACCTTGCCGTCCGTGCCGATGCGATAGATGATCGAATCTCCGTAGGAAGGGCAATAGAGATTCCCATCATCGTCGAGCGCAAGGTATTGAAAACTGCCTGCGCCTTTTTTGGGAAGGACGGCAAAAAGCCGCTTCTTTCCGTCGCGGTCGATTGCCGTAATCTCGCCGGTCACGAAGGAGGAGACATACAGGGTTCCATCCCTGCCGAAAACGAGACCGAGAGGAGCGAACAAGCCTTCCGCAAATGTTTTCAAAGTACCGTCAGGGGACAGGCGCAGTACCTTTGTTCCATTATAATTTCCAAGGACGGATATGTAGAGCAGCCCGTCCGGCCCAAAGCAAATGTCGCTTGGATGGTCAAGACCGGACGCGGCGATTTCTGTTTTTCCATTCGCTGCGATCTTGACGATTTCACCGGAACCATGGCATGAAACGAACAACGAACCGTCCGAACCGAGAGCCAATCCGTCGGGGGCGTTCAATCCGTTCGCCAAGACGGTTTCAGCGCCGTCTGCGCCGATCCGCACTACGGTTTTTCCATCTCCGGAATGCCCCCAGTTGGCGACATAAACGGCCCCGTCGAAACCAACTTCCAGTCCGTCGGGACCGTACAGCGCGCTTGTAAAGATTTTTTCGGCGATCAGCGCTTTTTCGGCGAAAACGTCGGGGGATATGGCGATAGCCATGCAGGTCGACAGAAAAAACGATGGGAACAATGCGTCTTTCATGCCAGCAGTATAAGCCGAGAATCCGGAAAACGGAATATCGAAAGCTCCCCGATTGTTTCAAACGGCGATAATCGCTACACTGGTGCCATAATGGAAACAACGACAAAAACACGCATACAGGGGATGGCCGCACTGGCGGCATGCGCACTTCTTTGGAGTCTGGCCGGCGTATTCATTAAATTGGTACCCTGGAATCCGCTCTTGATTACAGGCCTTCGCAGCTTGATAGCCAGTTTCGTACTTTTGTTCGTCCTGAAAAAACCTAACTTTCACTGGTCCAAACCGCAAATATGGGCAGCGCTCCTCAATGTCTGCACCATGACGCTGTTCGTCTACGCCAACAAGCACACCACCGCGGCAAACGCCATTCTGCTGCAATATTCCGCACCGGTGTTTACCGCCATCGCGGGAGCCATCCTGCTCAAGGAAAAAGCCAAACCCGAGCAACTGATAGCCTTTGTGTTCGTGGCGGCCGGCATGGCAATCTTCTTCATGGGCGGTGTGGGCGGTGGATCGCTCCTGGGCAACATCGCGTCTTCGGTATCGGGCCTCACCTTTGGCCTGTATTTCGTGGCGATGCGCATGCAAAAAAACGGCTCTCCCATGGAATCGATTCTACTGGCTCATTGGATAACCGCCGCCATCATGATACCGCTGTCGTTTTTCGCGGAAAAACCCGTGATAACGCTACCCGCAGTCGGTGCAATCCTGGTTCTCGGGCTCTTGCAGGTCGGGCTGGCCTCGGTATTCTTTGCGTATGGCATAAAGCGGGTCAACGCGGTACAGGGAGTTTTGGTTACCGTGGTTGAGCCGGTTTTTAGCCCAGTCTGGGTTTTTCTGGCGCTGGGTGAAAAACCCGCCGTCAATTCCATCATCGGCGGCTTGGTAATCGTCGCCGCCGTAACAGGCGCTTCGATAATAACGGCGCGGAGAAAACAGGAACAATAATCATCGTATTGACGAAGAGAAGTTCTAAAACCACCCGGTTTTTAAAGCCGGGCTAGTGAATCGATGTAATCAATTGCACAATCCGCGATACCTCATATAGAAGAAAAGCGCCGCCGTCATGAGCGCGTGGCCCGAATCCACTCCGCCTACTAAATCGATCGCCTCTCGCTCGGGTACAAGAAGCACCTCGATTTCCTCGTGCTCGTCCAATGCTTGCGGCCGTACGAACGTACAGCCTTCGGCGATAAAGGCGTGAAATGTGTTGGTCATGAAAGCGGGATTGGGCGACAGGATTCCTAAAGGAACGATCATGTCGGCACGGTAGCCGGTTTCTTCTTCAAGCTCGCGGGCCACCGCCAAGCCGGGATCTTCACCCGGTTCAACGATACCGCCGGGAAACTCGATGGAAACGTGATCGGTACCATGCCGATACTGCCGAATCATGACGAATTTCCTGCCCTCGGGTGTATCGACTACAGGGATTACGCCAGCCCAATCGAGGGTATCTATTACATAGAAGGTACCCTTCTTGCCGGACGTGGATTCGCGCTCCACGGAACAAACATTAAAAATTCTGCAATCTGCGAGTTTTTCCTTCTTACCCTGTTTCCATGCTTCAAGAATCTTCATGTGTCAAACATAGTGCATTTACCGGCCAAGCTCAAGGTTACTCATTCTAATTTGTACGTCAGTATGGACTTTTTAAAATTCAGAGTGTATTTTATACCCATTGGAGATCCTCATGCAGAAAAAGATACTGATACTGTCGGCTGGGACGGGAAGTGGCCACATCCGCGCTGCTCAAGCCATCGAGGAAGCCTGCAAAAAAGACAAGCGCATTTCCGAGGTGCTCCATATAGACGCTCTCGACTATACGAACAAAATGTTTCAAAGCATCTATTCCAAGGGCTATCTGGATGCGGTGAAAACCGCCCCCGATTTATGGGCTTTTGCCTTCGAGGCTACCGATAAACCCTGGCAAAACCACTTTATGGTTTCCGCGATGAACCGGATCAATTCCCAACCGCTCATCAATAAGATAAACGATTACAAACCGGATATTTGCATTTGCACGCATGGAATGCCCGCCGCCATAATTTCCAGGCTAATAATGCTGGACAGGCTGCATACGAACCTGGGTATTGTGGTAACCGATTACTACGTGCACGCATTATGGCTCACCGATATCTTTACCCGCTATTTCGTTCCCAAGGAAGAAAGCAAGACGCACCTGAGCTTGTTGGGCTTGCCTCCCGACCGGATCGTGGTTTCCGGAATTCCGGTGATGAAAGCCTTCGCTACCAAGATGTCAAAGCAGTCGCTGCGACAGAAATACGGCATTTCGTCCACCTTGCCCCTCGTACTTTTATCGGCGGGCACCTTCGGCGTAATGTCCGCCGCGGATATCATTAAAATACTCGAGCAGATAAAAACCCGCTGCCAAATCGTGGTCGTTTGCGGCAAGAACGAGAAACTTAAAAAGGAACTTGAAAGATTCATCGGCGCGCAGCAGGGAATCGCCGAAAACAAGTATCAGATTATCGGGTTTACCGACGCCATGCACGAATACCTGAAAATGGCCGAAATCTTCATCGGGAAACCCGGCGGTCTTTCCACGAGTGAATGCCTCGTGAGCGGAGTACCCATGATCATATGGGATCCGATACCCGGACAGGAAGTGTACAATACGTATCACATCCTCGAGCATGGCGCCGGAGTCATGCCCAACAACGCCCTGACCATCGGTTTCAAGGTGGACGAAATACTGGGCAACCCCGAACGCCAGAAAAAAATGAGCGAGAGGGCCCTGGAGCTTTCTTTCCCGAACGCCGCCGAGACCATCGTCCAGGCGATGCTGGCACAACAAGAGGAAACACCCGTAAAGGCCTTCCAGAACAAACCG
>CAZAJF010000007.1:120402-121360 GCA_964485395.1 uncultured Treponemataceae bacterium
GGCCAGGCGGCTCTTCTGGAACAAGGGCGACGTCCAGGAGGCCAGCTCCTGCCTGGTGGGCAGGATGCCCCGAGTCACTCCGGGGAGGTCCAGCACCACTCGGCCCGGATGACCGAGCACCTGCAGCTTCGGCGTCCCAGCGAAGTCAGGGATGTTCAGATTGATGACGGCTTCCGCGCCGATCCCGGTTTCCCAGGTTGCCCCATGGCGGACCGCGGCCTGGAACTTGGTTGAGTCGATACTGGCCAACTGAGAGGAAACGCCCGTAAAGGCCTTCAAGAAAAAGCTGTAGACCTTATTTTTATTATTTTTTAATCACTTCCCGGAGGTACGCGAGGAAGCCTTGGTCCTCGCACATCGTCTTTGAGGGATTTTCGCTGATCTTGGCGACGGGACGCCCGTTCGCCTCGACCAGCTTCATGACGATCTGCAGCGGCACGATTCCCGGAAAGTCGTTGGTGAGGTTCGTGCCGATGCCGAAGCTCACCTTTATCTCGGGGGAGAATTCGCGGTGGAGCCGGGCAGCCAGCGGAAAATCCAGCCCATCGCTGAAGATCAGCTGTTTGGCGAAAGGCTCGATGCCGAAGCTCCTGTAATGGTCTATCATCCGGTGTCCCCACGCGAACGGATCCCCGCTGTCGTGCCGGACCCCGTCGTACAGCTTGGCGAAGTAGCGGTCGAAATCCCGAAGGAACTTGTCGAAGCCCAGGGTATCCGAGAGCGCGTAACCGAGGTCGCCGCGGTACTCGTCAACCCAGAGCTGCAAGGCGTATTTCTGGCTGTTCGCGAGCGTCACCTCGTTGATGGCCTGCGGAAGCTGGATGTATTCGTGCGCCATGGTGCCGATGGGCGTAAGATCGTATTTCATGGCCAGGTGGACGTTGCTGGTACCGGTAAAGACGTCCCGCGGCAGCGCCTCGGCCGGGCCTGAGGCGACTTGTGCCTGCTACGTCCCGCC
>CAZAJF010000008.1:0-16546 GCA_964485395.1 uncultured Treponemataceae bacterium
GAAAGCCATTTTTTCTGCCTGTTGACGAAATGCACGTATTTCTTGCTGTTGCTCTGATCCTGGAGAAAACGCCTGGCCGCTTTCTTGAGAAGCGGGCGCTTGGCCTCGATCAGGCGGCCATAGTCGACTTTATCCGCGGCCAGCTGCAACAGGGAGTCAAGGTCGGACTGGGAGATGAGCGCATCGTTGAACAGCGCTTCCGGATCGATGAACAGCTCGTTTCCCGCAAAGCTGGAAAAAGACGAGTAGGGAGAATCGCCGTATCCCGTGGGACCCAAAGGCAATATCTGCCAGAGCGTCTGCCCCGCTTCCGCGAGCTCATCCACGAAATCGAAGGCGGCTTTTCCGAAATCGCCGATGCCGTACTTTCCCGGTATGGAACTGATATGCAAGAGAACACCGCTCGAGCGCGCGCAGGTCATGATTTCCTCCAAAGTAACGCCTACAGTGTAGTCAAGCCGGCTGTTCTAATCAAGCGTACGCGCGGAAAAAACTTTTCCCGTGGCGCCTCTTGCCTCTGATGCCCCGTTTTCCTACAATAAGGCATGGGAAGAACCGAACCGAAAAAATTCATTTTTACCGTGGAAGGACACCAGCGGCGCTCGAGGCTCGATGACGTGGTCCTCGAACGCCTCGGAGCGCTGCTGACCCGAAACTCCATTGATTCCTCGCCAAGCGAGACGGATTCCGCAGGTCAAATATCCCGCACGAAAGTACGTAGAATGATCCAGGACGGAACCGTATCCATAAACGGCAGACCGGTTTATACGTCCACCCTGATCGTAAAACCTGAAGACAGAATCAGCGTTTTCCTGGACCAGGAGCGCTTTTTCCATGAAAAACAGCCCGATGACATAAGCCTCCAGCTTACTAAAAAACAGATACTGTTCGAGGATGAATGGATAATCATCCTGGACAAACCGGCGGGAATCCCTACGGAAGCGACGATCGTGGCCGCGCGCGACAGCTTGCACGCCGCGCTCGTCCGGTTCCTGTCGGCGCGGGACCCCGGAAATCCGGCGCCCTATGTCGGCCTGCACCATCGGCTGGACCGCGAAACCTCCGGCGTCATACTGTTCGCCAAGAGCCGGGACGCGAACGCGGCGCTGCACGCGGCCTTCGAGAATCACGAAGTGATAAAAATATATGAAGCATTGTGCGCAGGCGCTGTGCGCAAAGACGGCGCGGGCGACAGATTCAGCGTAAGCAACATGATGGACAGGATCTCGGCAAAGAGCGCCCGGGCGAAATGGGGAGCCGTAAATTCCGGCGGGCAGCTGGCCGAGACGGATTTCGCGATACTAGCCCGATACCCGGAAGGAGCTCGCGTCCAGGCCATGCCTCGAACCGGGCGCACCCACCAGATACGGGTACACCTCGCCGGCTGCGGCATGCCCCTATTGGGCGACTCTCTGTACGGCGGCGCCGCTACTCTGGGCGGGCGCGCGATTCCCCGGGTTATGCTGCACGCCGCCAGCCTGGAACTCCGCCACCCGATCAGCGGAGAGCCGTTGCTCGTAAAGGCCCCGCTGCCGCCGGACTTTGTCGCATGCCTCTCCCTGCTCGGAAAAACCGCACATGAAGGTTATTGATCCGGCCGGGCTTGCCCAAGCAATCGCCTGGCGCTCACATTCAATAACGCCGGACACTGATGCATTCCGGCTGTGCTCGGGAATTTCAGACGGCATCGACGGACTCTTCGTGGACAGGTTCGGGGATTTTATCGCGGCGACGGTCTACGACCCGCTCCTGGCCACCGGCGGAGCGGCTCTTGTTAGCGCTATGGAATCGATATTTCCCGGCAAGCCCATCTTGGTCAAAGCCAGAAAAAACGCTGCCTCAAACGAATATGAATATTTCCAGGGCCGAGAATGGAAGCGCGACGCCGTGCTCACCGCCACCGAAGCCGGCCTGCGCTACGAGATACACACCGATCCACGGCACGACTTCGGCCTCTACCTGGATACGAAAGCGGCCCGGTCCGCCCTTGCCGCCAGGTTCGGCACGTGCAGGATCCTCAACCTGTTTTCATACACCTGCGCTTTTGCCGTAGCCGCGACGAAATCAGGCGCAGACGTGGTAAACATCGATCCCAGCCGCGAATACCTGGATTGGGGCGGACGCAACGCGGAACTGAATGGCATGGCGTTCCGCCGCTATGTGGACACGACCCAAGGTTACCTGGCACGCCACCTTCGCCGCCTGGAATCCGGGAGGGACAGAGCCTACGATATTTGCATCGTCGATCCTCCGGCCTTCCTCGTGGGCAGAGGATCCCAACGGCTAGCCCGAAACATGTGGACCCTCTGGGCAGAACAGCTGGAACGATGCGGATGCAATCATTTTTTACTTGTTTTAAACGACAAGTCGATGGAAAATCGCAACCAACAAACGGATGAGTTATCCCAAATCTTCCATAATACCATCCATCTCGAACCAATACCGCAAAGTATCGACGTACTGGGACAGCAGCTTACGACTAGCCAAGATAGTTTTTATCTGACACCTTCCGTGTTTCTCGCCTCACGAAAATAGCTAGCTATAACAACAAATAATTCTATCTTACTTGTGTCAAATATAAATATACCGTATAATAATCGTAACATATAAAATTATTTCAATAATTTTAGGGGGAATTTACGATTGGCATAACGGAATTCATGATTTTTAATTTCTACGGCGCGATATTTCAGCATGAGGAAAAAGGATTTTCCATGAAATCCCTCTGCGCAATGCTAGGAACGATGGGAATTTCCCCGGAAGCAGCCAGATTGTCGCTGTCCCGAATGGCTCGTAAGGGTTACTTCTATACCAGAAAAAAAGGACGTTCTAGCTATTATTTTCTTACTGAACAAGGATTTGCCACGATAAGCCTCGCCGAGGGGAGGAGCGTCTTCCGGCGGGATACAAAGACATGGGATGGTAAATTCCGCCTCATATCCTATGAAATACCCGAATCCAGGCGTGATGACCGTCAGAAACTTACCGAAGCTTTACGTTGCGCAGGTCTTGGTCGGGCAGCTGCCGGACTTTGGGCAGGGGCCTTTGATTTTCCGCAGGACCTACGAAACCTCCTCGATTCACCTACATACCAAGAACTCATTACTGAATATCAAGCGACGCTTACGAGCGACAAACGCGCCTTCGCCCGCAGGATCTGGAACCTCAGCGAAATAAGCAAACAGCTTACAACATTTATAGTCCAATACAAAACCGAAATGTCCGATTTTAGACAAGGCAACACTCCTATGGGAGAAGCTAAGGATTCAGACTGTTTCCGACGTTATTTCGTTCTGCTCAAAGACTTTATTCAAGTAATGACAAATATTCCTCCTATACCGCAAGAACTGCTTGGAGCAGATTGGCCTGCGCAGGAGGCTCACGACGTTTTTGTTGAATATCGGAAAGCGGTCCATGACGGTACGGATGCTTTTATACAACGAATCTACGAGCCTTTTGAGCCCGAAGACAATATACTTGATGGAGGAAAATCATGATTACCGGGAAAAAAATCATCACTCTATGGCTTTGCACGACGCTTCTGGCAAGCGGCTTAGTTTTTCAATCCTGTTCAACGAAGCAGAATAACGAGAAAAACGCTCCGCAACCCTTGGTAGTAAAAATTGGGGACAGGGCTCCAAAATGGCTTGCCGCCCAAGGAAATGCGATGGTCATCGTAGATATGCAAAAAGCCTATATGCCAACTCTCAAACAAGCGTTCGTCATGAACAACATTCAAACCTTAATCGCGAAAGCGAGAGCCGCGAACGCGATGATCGTTTGGGTTTATAACGATGATGGCGGCTCTAGCGTACCAGGAAAGCCAGTCTTTGAAATGGCAGATCCACTGTTGCCGACACCTCAGGATTATAAAGTCGTGAAAACCGGCCCAAGCGCTTTTTCAGGTACGGAGCTCGAAAAAAAATTGACCGAGGCCGGAATCGGCCGGCTGGTTTTCACCGGGCTCGCAAGCAACCAATGCCTGCGGGCTACCGTGGAATCGTCGGCCGTCATAGGATTCAGGACGATCGTCGCCGAAGATGCGCATACGATTCCCACGGGATTCGGAAGCTCGGATACCATAAGCCGCATGAACGACCAATGGAGCAAGGATCCTTCCATAGAGTTGCTTCCGTCGAACGCAATCGATTTCAGCCCAGGGTCCCCGCCTCAATGAGATTTATTTCAGGGCCCTCGTTGAATTGAGCACGGCCAGCAGCGCCACGCCGACATCCGCGATTACGGCTTCCCACATCGCGGCCAGTCCAAAGGCTCCGAAGCTCAGGAACACGAGTTTTACGCCCAGGGCAAACACCACGTTCTGAATCACGATTACCCGAGTCCTTCTTGCCCGGAATATCGCTTCCGCCACGCGGGAAGGCTCGTCGCTCATCAGCACCACGTCCGCGCTCTCAACGGCCGCATCGGAACCCGCGCCGCCCATGGCAATGCCGGTATCGGCCCGCGCCAGCACGGGAGCGTCGTTGACGCCGTCTCCCACGAACACGACCGAGCCCGAGGCGCGGCCGGACGACCTGCCGCTTTCCCGCATGATCGTCTCGAGCTTCTCGAGCTTGTGCTCGGGCAGCAGCTGGTGGTGCACTTCGCTGATGCCAGCCTCTTCGGCGGCGCGCAAGGCGGCGGACTCGGTATCCCCGGTAAGCATGGCGATGCGCGTTACCCCGAGCTTGCGCAAAGCCGCAAGCGCAGATTTGCTGTCCGCCTTCAGGGTATCGGACACATTGATGCGCCCTGCGTACTTGCCGGCCACGGCGACGTGAATCACGGTATTCTCGGAGCGCAAGCCGCCGGGGGGGCAGTCGTGCGGAATGTTTTTCAGATGTAATAAATTATCACCTCCGGCCATGACTTCGCGGCCGCCGACGGAGGCCACCGTTCCGTGCCCGGGGATTTCCGAGTAGGTACCCTCGTCGCAGCCGGGATGGACGTTTCCCGTCTCGGCAAACGCCCCGCGTATAGCCCGGGCCAGCGGATGGTTCGAGTGGGTGCCGGCCGAGGCTGCGTGGCGGAGCAATTCATGGCCGGTAAAACCTTCCGCGGGCACGAGCTCGTGCACCCGAAAGTCGCCGCTCGTAAGGGTACCCGTCTTGTCGAATACCACGGTCTTGGTATCCGCGAGCGAATCCAGAACGCGGGCGCCCTTAATGAGGATACCCCGCCTTGCCGCGCCGCCCAAGCCGCCGAAGTAGGCAAGCGGGACGCTTACGACAAAGGCGCACGGGCAGGAAATAACCAGCAGCACGAGCGCACGGTAGGCCCAATCGGCGAAGCTGCGATCGATGCCCATGATCAGCCCGCTCACGGGCGGGACAAGCGCGACAAGCAAGGCGGCCACGACCACGGCCGGCGTATACCAGCGGGCAAACCTCGTTATGAATAATTCAGTCTTGGCCTTCGCCTTGGAGGCGTTCTCCACAAGTTCCACGATTCGGGCGGAAGAAGACTCGGAGGCTTTTTTGTCCGCGCGCACGGTAAAAGCCGCATCGCGGGCGATGTAACCCGCCAAGGCAGCA
Source organism: uncultured Treponemataceae bacterium (assembly GCA_964485395.1). Taxonomy (GTDB): domain Bacteria; phylum Spirochaetota; class Spirochaetia; order Treponematales; family UBA12059; genus JANNSO01. Next base: position 5,535 of record CAZAJF010000008.1, read on the forward strand.
TCACCGGGTACAGCCTGCCTGGGCATGGATTCCCCGGTCATCGAAGCCGTATCGAACGCCCCGGTTCCTTCAAGAATAAGCCCATCGACAGGTACGCGTTCCCCGGGCCTGACCAGCACCTGCTCGCCTACGATAACGTCGTCGGGTGAAAGCTCAATCCAAGCACCGTTGCGCTGAACGCGGGCGAGATCGGGCCTCATGGCAAGCAGTGCGCGTATGGAGCGGCGACTCTTGTCCGCGGCGCCGTCTTGCAGCATCTCGCCTATCTTATAGAAAACCATGACGCCAATGGCTTCCTCCATTGCGCCGATCACGAACGCCCCCAGTGACGCTATGGCCATCAGGAACATCTCGTCGAAAACCCGGCCTTTCAGGATATTGGTAAGGGCGGACCACAGCACATCGTAGCCGGCCAACAGATACGCTCCCGCGAAAAGGATCAACGACGCGACCGACATCCAGGACCCACCGCTTTGAGCGGCTTTCCCTGTAAAGAAAAAATATGATACGAGCGCAATAAGAACGGAAATTCCCAATGGAAGCAGCTTGCGGAATATTCCCGACGCAGAACTGGTTTCCAAGGGCGCAGTCGCCGCTTGGGCTGGAGCATGCCCGGAACAACAGGAGCACGAAGGTGCGGGAGCTTGTATTTTCATCTTAATTTCCTTTCTTTTCGTTCAGGTGAACGCCGGCAACGCGCAGGATGTCCCGTACATGGTCGTCATCCAGCGAATAATAGATTACTTTTCCGTCGCGCCCGGGCCTGACAAGGCAAGCCCGCCGCAAAAGAGCCAATTGGTGGCTGATGGCTGACTGGGTCATTTCAAGGGCTGCTGCCAAATCGCAAACGCAGAGCTCCGAAGCGGAAAGCGCGTTCAGGATCCGCAAACGGGTAGCGTCCGCAAATACCTTGAACAACTCGGCGAGCGGAAGCAGTTCCGCCACCGGCATTTCTGCTTTTCTGGCGGCGTTCATCGCGTCGGCATGCAACTCAACGCAGGAACATACAGGAATACTATCTGATGTCATAATTACTCCGTTAACGCTTGCTCATATGAGCATGTGTTCATATGTAATATAAACGAGCTATCAGGTTTATGCAATAGATAAAATAAAAAACTGAAAATTTCGAGCCCTGTCCCCATTGAAAAGAGGGACAGGGCCCGAAATCAAAGACTATAACTCGTTTCGATAATACCGGCTCCACAAATCATCCGCCAACTGGCATGGCGAAACGGAAAACACAGCTCCTTTCCGCTCGAAGAAATCCGCCACATTCACGATATCCCGCTGCAGCATCGCCGCCGCCTGTGAGTGATACCGAGCATCTATGACCTGCGGAAAATCTATGATTACCGGTTCATGACCGCGCATAAGAATATTATATGGGGACAGGTCCCCGTGTATCATGTCGTGGCGCAGCATTATCTCTATGGATTCAAGCACGCGATCGCACAGAGCCTGTATGCTGCCGGCTTCCAAACGCGCGTCGCGGAGTCGCCAGGCTGAATCGCCCGAGCCGTCCGCTGCGCTCACAAACTCCATGGCCAGGGAATTACCCGACCTGAACAAGGGCTTGGGAACGGACAACCCGGCGGCGTGCAGCGTACCGAGGGCTTCGTATTCGGCATTTACCCAAAAAGCCTGCATACTGGCCGGGGTGGAAAGCATATGCAAAATGTCGCGGCGCTTCCGTATCGTACGGCCGATGCGCCCATCCAAGTAGCCGCCCATGTTGCGAAAGCTGCGTTGCTCGATGTCCTTATAAACCTTGACCGCCACGAAATCCGTTCCCAAGCTTCCACGAACGGATTCTGATGCGCGGCATTTATATACTGTCGCTTCCTTGCCGCTTTTGACTACGGAATCAAACTCCGCGATTATTCCCTCTGCGGCAAAACTCTCAAATACCTCTTCTTCGTACTCCACAATAAGTCTCCTGAATCAAAAATTGGGCAGGCCTAAAAGCCCACCTGAAACCGCCGCTAATTCGGCAACGTCCCACGCACTGGTTCTTGATGAGGATATATTTCTGGAGTCTCTTGGTTATCCGATGTTAAAGCGCAGAGCCAAGGAGGCGCAGGTATCCCCGTGTTTTTCGTGTCGTGAAACGGATACTCATACAACCTCCCGTCTTGCGGCGCGTGCGCCGACGTTTATAGCGATGATATGCGGAACCTTTCCGGCCCGCCGTTCGATACAGTACGATAGGCTCTCGTCATTGATGGATCAAGAGCCTAATTTCAGTTAACTAATTTTTTCCGTCGGGCAGCACGAAGCGCTTGACCTTCTTCGTTGTGGTCATTTCCAACGGTTCTTCCAGCAGTTTCACCCTGCTGATTCTTTGGTACGGAAGCATCTCCGCGTTCACCTTGTCCACGATTTCCTGAATCGCGGCAAGCAGAAGTTCAGGTCCCCGGGCAACGGCCGCGTAAGGATCCGAGAAATCCTTGGCTGGGTAGATATACGCCTCTATCTCCTCGCCGAGATCGTCGCCCGTTCCGGTACCGCTAGCCACAAAGCCGCGAATAAGCACCTGTTCCACCTGGGGGTACAGCTGGAATCGATGCTCTATTTCCTCGGGGTAGACATTCTTGCCGCCCGAAGTAACGATGAGATTCTTGGCGCGTCCGGTTAAATACAGATAATTCTCGCTGTCCACGTAGCCCACGTCACCCGTTTTCAGCCAACCATCCTTGCCCAGGACTTCGTCGGTGGCCGATTGATTCTTGTAATACCCTTGCATCACGACGGGGCCCCGCACCATGATTTCGCCGCGGCCGTCGTGGTCTGGTTCCAGAACGCGAACTTCCAGCATCGGCAGGAATTTGCCGACGCTCGTCTCCTTGTAAGCTTCCACCGGATTCAATGTAAGGATCGGACTCGTTTCCGTAAGTCCATATCCTTGCACGAAATCGATGCCCAACTGGTTGTATTTGCGGAAAACGCTGGGGGCCAAAGGACCGCCACCGGAAATACAGATGCGTATGGTCCGAAGGCTCGCCTTGTCCAGCACCGAGCCGAACAAAACTTTTCCCGGATTCATCTTGAAAACTTTCTTGATGAAACCGGAGATTCCCATGAGCAAACGAATGATGCCGAATACAAATGGACCCTTTTGGCGGATGCCTTTCATGATGCCATCCAATACTTTATTGAACAGCAAGGGAACGCCCAGGAACATGGTAACCTTGGCTTCCTTCAAATCGTGGAGTATTGCTTTTGTAACCATTCGCTGACCGAACACCACCTCGGCACCGACGGAGAGGGCCTCTATAAACACGGCCAGCATGGTGTATGAATGGTGGAGCGGCAATAACGCGTAAAAAACGTCGCTTGCGTAGATAGCCATGTTGCACTGCGCAAGGAAGCAATCAGAAACTAAATTGGCGTGGGTCAACATGACGCCTTTAGGCGTTCCTGTCGTACCGCTGGTAAACAAGATTGCCGCGATATCGCTCTCCACGGCTTTTTCCGGTTTTGGATACGATTCTTGGCCGGCTAAATCATAAATGTATCCAGGTTTGTTCATGGACAAGGACCAGCGAGCTCGCAGCCCCAGCCGATTCGGTTCGAAGCTGTCGAATTTCTCCTCATCGATAAAAAGGATTTTAGCGTCCGAGGCTATAATGATCTTTTCGATTTCATCGGTTTTCAACTGGTAGTCGATAGGAACGACGACGGCCCCCGCCTGAAGAATAGCCAGATAGGCAATTGCCCATTCGGGAGAATTCTTGCCGCTTACGGCTACTTTATCGTGCCGGCGCACCCCGTTGGCGTAAAGAAATCCGGCGATCCGCTCAATTTTGCTAAAAGCTTCATTATATGTAATGGAAATTCTGGCAGGATCATACACCGTGAAGCAAGCCCTGTCCCCGAATCTAGACGTTGTCAAATAAAACATTTCAGGAAGAGTAGGCCATTCACCGGCAAAATAAGTGCCTCTGTAGCTCTTCAATGATTCCACTGGTTCCATACTGGACATATAAAGCCTCCATAGATTTCTGAAAGAACGCTGACGTCGTCATGAAATTATAGTAGCGCCTATTCATAAATTCAAGTTTGTTCCAATTTAATTGCTCTTTATGGTATAATTGCAATCTTCACTGGTATGGTTTTAGACACTTCCAAAACTCGTCTTTTACCTGGAGCGTTCATGCAGAACAGGATACTCATAGTAATGCTAGGTCTGGCGGCAAGTTTGATTCTTTCTCTCGGTTCCTGCTCCGCGGAAGCATCGATGGTTCTTAAAGAAACCGGCGATGCCTCTGTTTCGATCAATTTTGGAATTCCGGGGCCTGTTGAACTGAAACTTCGAAATCTCGCTTCTACTACCGGAGGCATAGCGGCCGCAGGAAGTTTCTTCGATGCGAAGGCGGTAGAATCGGGTCTTCTAAATCGAGGTCTTATCGTCAAGGAATCCCGCAGTCCCGATGCCCGTTCCTACAGCGGGGCATTCGAGGTAAAAAATCTTGCCGCTTTCATACAAAAAGATCCTGAGCTTTCAAAAGCAGGAATACTTTCTTTTTCTCGTGAAAAAGGCTGGGCAGAAGTCCAGATCCGCATAACGCGAATAAACTCGCGCGCCTTGGTCAATTTATTCCCGAGCGTCGATAGGCAGTTGCTCGAATCTCTGTCCCCGCCTGCCCTGTTCGACCTCCCGGTAAGTAAAGAAAATTATCGATCCATGCTGGCCGCCCTCCTGGGAAAAACCGCTATCGAAGCCATCGATGCAAGCAATTTCGTCTTATCAATCACCGTTCCCGGGCCGATACTTGAGAGTGACGGAGGTGTCGTCAAATCCTCCTCGAACGGCAGAATTTTTGTTTATACCCTGCCGGTACTCGATGCCATGACCTTGGAGCGCACAATAACCATGCGCATACGATGGAAAGAATGAATAGCTATACCATACCTGACCTAAAGGAGCCTGTGACGTGGAATTTCAGACCGTAAGATCATTTGTGTCCGCAGTCATCAAAATCATACTCGCGGTCATTTTTGGATTTTTAATTTATTACGTCACGAGGGGATTCTCGATCCTCAATACGACGGCGATCGCCGCATCGGCGTTCCTCATATTTTTCCTTGCGCAACGAGGCTTCATCAGGACCTATACGGAGCGGCTCCATCACCGGATGCAATCCCAGGGAATGACCAAGCTCCTGAATGTCTTCGTTGAACGCGTGAGCACGTGCTTTACCATGCCCGAGTTCGTGAGCGCAATCCGCGAAACCCTGGAATTGCCGCTGGATGCGTCCGCGATGCTTATCCGAAGCAACACCTGGGACCTTCTCTACGGGAGCCCCGCCAGCCTCAGCTCGGATCCCGCCACGATAACCACGCTCAAGAAGAACTTCCGCGAGCTCTCGGAGGGATTCGGCTACCTTGACGACCAGTTGAGCCTCAGCCTCCGGAAAAAAAACGCCCGCGGAATCTTCATCTTCTGCAAAGGTTATTATTTATTCGTTTTCTTCAGGGCTTGCGCGAGCATCGACAACGACTCCTTCCGAATCCTGTACGGGGAGATCCTCATATTCTTCGACCGCGTCCTTACCGTAGCCAGGCTTTTCCAGATAGCGGCGCTTTCCAAGGAATGGCGGCAGATCGCCGAAACCCAGAGAACGTTCCTGCCCGCAACCTTGCCGCAGCATCCTAAGCTTACGATGGCGGCGTATTTCCGGCCGCTCGTAAACGTCTCCGGGGATTATTACGACGCCGTGCAGATCGACGACGACCATTTCCTCCTTGTGATGGGCGACGTCTCGGGCAAGGGACTCGGCGCCGCCCTCGTCATGGGCATCATCACCAACACGATCCGCACCGCGTCGAACAAGATGGACCTGGCCGAAATCCTGGGTAAATGCGACTCGGCAATCCACGAAATGGGCTTCGACGATAAATATACCGTTCTTTTCCTCGGCCTCATCGATCTCAAGAAAAGAACCTTGTCCTATATCAACGCGGCGCTGCCCGATCAGTTCCTCGTGGTTAAAACCATCAAGGGAACCACGATAAAGCGGCTGGAGTCCAATCAGGGCATCGTCGGGCTCGTTCCCATCGAAAACGTCCAGGTCAGCGAAGTGGAACTGCGTTCGGACGACATTTTAATACTCACGACGGACGGACTTACCGAGCTTGAAAACTCCGATGGAGTGTCCCTGGATGAATCTCCCGAATTTGCCCGCATCCTCAAGGAAGCGGGCGACATACCGGTCGACGAACTCGTGGAGAGGCTCGCGACGCTCGGCGAGACCTACACTTCGGGGAAGGCTCTTCGCGACGATATCACGATACTCGCGGTCAAGGCAGGACGATTATGGGACTGATGCTTTTTACCTATCTCACCGCATTCATAATTCTTGTTTTTTCGCTGCGCTCCACCCGGCACCTCAACGGCTCCGACATCCGCACGTTCAGGATCGCCGTACTGTGCATATTTTCCTACTCGCTCCTGTTTGCGACGGGATTCCTGTTGGCCGCCCGGCAACCGGATGTGTCGGTTCGACTCTTGCGTTGGTCAGGAGCCCTGACAATAGCCACGGTCCTGTGTTTTTTCCGATTGGCGATCACGTATCCCTACGGTAAAAAAATCTTCCTGCTCGACGCGACGCTGCTCATAGCCGCGGGGCTTATCGCCTGGCGGGTCGGCTTCACCGAGGATTATCTCCAGGGCATAAAATGGGGAAACCTCCAGCTGCTGCGCGCCGACGGCCCGGCATATATTTTATTTACGGCCTTGAACACCGGCACGGGACTCCTCGCGGCGGCGATCCTGCTCCTGCGCTCCTTCGCCATGCGCAGCAAGGTATACCGCCAGCAAGTGCGTGTTTTCGGCGGCGGAATTTTCGCCTATTCGGGCCTCAGCTTTCTGCTCGGCACGTGGCTGCCCCTCAAAGGGCTTCCCTTCCTGTACCCGCTAACTCCGGTCGCAGCCGCGTTCGCAGTCGCCGCCGCCCTGTACATATTCAACTCATCCCGCATTTTCCATACGCCTACGGTGGCAAAAACGATATTATCGCGAATATTCCTGTTCGTGCTTTTCGGCGTGCCTTTGGGCATCATGATCAGCGTGGCGTTCATAGTCAATTCGAGCCTGCCGGTTCTCAGCGTTTTTGCCGGCGCAATGGTCTATTTTTTCGCCGGACAGCTTGCGGAAAATTTCGCGCAGACCAGATTCGGCTCGGCCCGCGACGAAAGCGCCAGGGAAAACCTGGAAGCGGAGATTGCGCACATAGATCTTTCGCTGGGCCGCGAATCAGTCCTCAAGGACCTGTTCGACATCCTGGCTCCCACGTTCGGCTGCGAGTCACTGACCGTGCTGAGCGAGTCGGAAACGGGCGCCATGCAAAAAATATTCCCCGAAGAGTCGCACAAGGCTGAATACGAACACGACGACCCGATACTCGACGTGATTTCCGGCATCGACAGCAAGGTTCTCCTCAAAACCGACATCATCACTTCGATGGCCTATAAAAACGTAAAAGCTGGGCTGCTTTCGTTCTTCGAAAAGTTCAATACCGAGGCCATGATCGTCGCCAAGGAAGGCCGGCGAATAATCGGAATCTTCATTTTCGGACCCAAGCGAAACGGCGCGGATTACGACGAGTTGGACTACCAGATGTTCCTGGCCATACAGGGCAAGCTTTTCGTCGTTGCGTACTACGTGCGCCACGTCGCCAGGGAGTCGCTCCTGGCCACGGTGGAAAAGGAAATCGGCCTGGCCGACCAGATCGTGCGCTCCGTGCAGGAACACATAGACAAAGTGGAGCATCCGTCGGTCGACGTATCCTTCATCTGCCACTCTACCCGGCATCTGGGCGGCGACCTCTACGATTCCGTGCAGATATCACCGCACCGCTGGTTCTTCGTCGTAGGCGACGTATCGGGCAAAGGCCTCAACGCGGCCATGTCCATGGTAATCCTCAAATCTATGATCAGGGGACTTCTCCGCGAGGAAAGCGATTTCACAAAACTCGTGGCGCGTACAAACACGTTTATTAAAAATCACCTTCCTCGCGGAACGTTCTTCGCGGGGCTGTTCGGCTTCATCGCTCTGGACAAAGGCTCCATCTATTTCATAAATTGCGGGATCCCGGCCGTGTTTTTCAGGTCGCCGGGCCTCGACACCGTCATCGAGGCGCAAGGCGAAGGCCGCATGCTCGGAATCGTGAAGAACATCGAGCCGCATCTCAAGCAGAGGAAACTCCCGTTATCCCCGGGCTCCACGGTCGTCATCACGACGGACGGAATCGTCGAGGCCGAAAGCCTGCGGGGCGAGCGCTACGGCAAGGAGCGCATCGTGCGCATCATGAACGAGAACAAGGGCGCCACCGCCGAAACCATGGTGCAGGCGGTCGTGAACAGCGCAACGGCCTTCACCGACAATAAACTAGACGACGACGTCACCGTACTCGCCCTGAATTACCACGGCCACAAGGAGAGACAATAATGACCGGAATCAGCATCCAATCGAGCGAACGCGGAAAGTTCACCGTTCTTACGATCAGCGGCCCCATCAACAGCTATACGTTTTCGGAGCTTCAGGAAAAAGTCCTGAAACTCGCCGGCCAGAAAGACCTCGCAATCGACCTTTCCGGGGTTTCATCGATGACGAGCGCCGGAATAGGAGTCATGCTGGCGGCGGTGGAGGACGCGGAGGCGGAAGGCAAGAAGATATTCATCGTGGCCCCTTCCGAAATCTCAAGGCTGGCTATCGAGTCGACAGGCTTCCTGGAAACGTTCCCGATCATACAAAGCCTGAAAGACCTTCCGATATAATAGCCGCGAAATGCAAAAAGCCACGGAACGGGAAATTCAAAAGGCGCTGGTACGACTCGTAAAATCAAGAAAAAGCGTGATGCGCTTCGAACGGTTCGTACACCGTTCCGAGTTTCTCTCCCCAAGGGAGAAAAACATCCTCATGATAGCCGGCAGCGAAGTGTGTGATAATTTAATAACTCACGGCGAGGTGGGGTTCAAGGGCATAACCTGCTGCATAAGAAGGCAGAAAGAAACCATCGTGCTGTCGTTCTACGTGCAAAGCCACGAGATATTCACCCGTTTTGCCGACGAGCTTGAGTTCTCTCCAACGCGAAAGCCGCGCTACGACGAAAGGGAAAAGCGCTGGCACGGGCTCGGGCTTACGATGTGCAGCAACCTAGCCGATAAAATACGCTACCGCCCCGGAACGAAAATCGATCGCGTGTACCTCGAATTCGCCCGGGTTTGAAAGCCTGTCTTACTTATTCCTGACCTACTAAAGCCTTGATATAATGAAGCCTACCGTATAATTCGGGGTTCTCCGAGTTCCGTCGGGACAGATGCCCTTTGAGTTTCGATATGGCCGCCACTTTCCTGCTCGTCATCCAGTCGCTCATTTCTTCCAGAATCTGAGGTATCGCCTCAAAACCGCGGGCATACAAGGACGAGCAAAGCTGCACGGCGCCCGCTCCCGCGCAGACGAGCCTGAGCGCGGCTAGTCCATCGTAGACACCGCCCGATGCCGCCAGGTCCAGCCCCACCCTGCCTTCCAGCAGCGCGATCCACCGAAGGCTCTCATGGTACATCTCGGGGCTGCTGCGCATGGGCCCGGCCTTCAGGTTCATGGCGTCGAGATCTATATCCATGCGATAAAAGCGATTGAACAATACCGCACCGCGCGCGCCCGATTTTCCGAAGCGATATAAAATATTACCTGGATTCGTATAGGAAGATCCTATTTTAACGGCCACGGGAATCTTGACGGTCTTGCACACGGCCGTTACGGTCGCCACGAGCGACTCCTCCATCTGGGATGAGGTTTCTTCGATATTCAGAGGAACCTTGCCGATATTCAGCTCGATTCCAGAAGCGCCGGCTGATTCCAGCTTGCGCGCGAAATCAACCCACCACGAACCGCCCGTGCAGTTTATGCTCGCGAAAACGGGAACGTCGACTGCTTTTTTCGCGGAAGAAACAAGATCCAGATATTCTGAAGTACCTTCGGACATACCCATTCCGCTGAGGAACGCTTCCGCTTCGGGGTGACTTTCAACCTCGCGCTCTATACCCGCAAGCTCCGCCCTGAGCTGCTCCTCGAAAAGTGATTTCAAAACGACAGCGCCGGCACCGGCGTTTACCGCGCTCTCGACGCCTTTCAGGCTCGCAGTCAGGCCTGAGGATGCCGCGATGAGCGGGTTCTTAAGATGCAGGCCCAGATAGTCCAAAGATAAATCAACCATATTCGCTCCTTCAAGTCTGGCACCGCCAGCAATATCCTTAAAGTATATGCACGAAGTCATGGCGGGGCAAGGAAGAATAGAAAATGGTCATTAAAGCTGCGATAATTCAAGGATACAGACTTCGTAAGGCTCCAGCAGCCCTGTCCCCGAATTTATACGAAGCCCAATCGCGCGATCGGTACCATACATCACGGTACCGGCAGGAAAAGCAAGCCCGATTTTTCGTCCGCTGAAATTCAGGCACACCAGGAACGAGGTATGTTCAAACGAGCGCGTAAATACAAGCGCGGCCGGATGGGAATCCTGGAATTCGAGAGCTCCGCGCCGGAGGCAGGCGTGTTCCTTGCGAAGACGTATCAGGCCTGCATACCAGTGCCATAACGACGCTCCGTCTGATTTCTGCGCTTCGACATTTTTTTGAAGGTAATCAGGATTGACGGGCAGCCAAGGTTGTACGGTGGAGAATCCAGCGTGATTCTCCGCGGACCATTGCATGGGCGTGCGCTCGGGATCACGCCCGATGAAGGACAGCGGCCAGGTGGCGATACCCAGAGGATCCGCCAGGGATTTCCGTGGAAGCCGCCTGCAGGTCATGCCGAGCTCTTCGCCATAATAAAGAAAAGGCGTTCCGCGGAGGCAGAGCAGCATCGCCGCGGCGACCCTTGCCCGCTCGCCGGTATTCTTTCCTTTGCGGTAGCGCCAGTAATGTCTGGCCTGATCGTGGTTGGACAAGGTAAAATTCGGCCACGCCGCGGCGGGCAGCAAGGAATACCAATCCTCCGCGGATCG
>CAZAJF010000008.1:16556-119453 GCA_964485395.1 uncultured Treponemataceae bacterium
GCTTAAACCTACGGGCAGACCATTTCTGAAACAGGAACCCGAAATTAAACGCCTGATGAAGCTCGTCGTTGCGCTGCCCATGGCAAGACGCCGCAAGCGCGGTATCCCGTCCATGCGTCTCGCCGATTAAAAAACGGTCGCCGTACTCATCGGTCAAGCTTCGCAGTTCCCGGAAAATCTCATGTACTTCTGACCGGTTCCGGTCATACAGATGATTCTGAAAAATATCGGGAATGATGTTCAGGCTGAAGGGATTATTTCTTAGCTGGTCGTCCTTGATATAGGCGGTGGCGACATCGAGGCGAAAGCCATCCACTCCGAGATCCAGCCAGAATCGGGCTTCGGCGTAAATAGCCGCGCGCAATCCGGGATTCCGCCAATTGAACTCGGGTTGATGCCGCGTAAATGTCGCCAGATACCATTCGTCGGTAGACTCGTTGGGGTACCAGGCGGAACGCTGCTCAAAAAGGCTGATCCAGTTATTCGGCGGGCGTTTTCCCTTGCGGGGCTGCCAGAGATACCAATCGTGCTTGGGATTGTCCTTGGACGATCTGGCTTCCGCAAACCAGGGATGCTCGATGGACGAATGGTTTACGACAAGGTCGAAAATAAGCCTGAGCCCACGCTCGTGCGCGGCGGCGATCAGCTTCTTGCAGTCTTGCATCGTTCCGAAAAGCGGATCGACACCGCGGTAATCGGAAATGTCGTAGCCGAAATCCTTCATTGGGCTTTTAAAAAACGGGCTTATCCAGAGGGCATCCACGCCCAGCGTTACAAGATAATCGAGCTTTGCGACGATGCCGGGAAGATCACCGACGCCGTCGCCGTTCGCATCAAAAAAACTTCGTGGATATATTTGATAAAAGACGGCGGATTCCCACCATGCAGCCGAAGTGTTATTTTTTGCCATCGCGCATCAGGTTGCGAGGCTGACCCGGTTGCGGCCTTCCTGCTTGGAGCGATACATGGCCTTGTCGGCGCGATCGATAATCGACTTGCCGGACAGGTCGCGCGAATCGTCGAATTGCGCGACGCCCAAGGAAATGGTGACGGCCAACTTGAGCCCCTCATATTCCGTAACCGTATCCGCTACGCTTTCCCGTATGCGCTGGGCAATCACATTGGCGTGCTGCAGGTCGGTATCGGGCAGCAGAATGCAGAATTCCTCGCCGCCGTAGCGCGCCGCGATGTCCACAGGCCGGGTGCTTTGCTGAATAAGGCTGGCCACATGCTTGAGCACTGCGTCGCCGCACAAGTGTCCATGGGTATCGTTGAATTTCTTGAAGTGGTCAATGTCGGTCATGATGACGCACAGCGGCTTTCCGCCTATGGAACTCTGCTCCATCTTTTCTATGAGCACCGTATAAAAATAGTGCTTCATGCGCAGTTTCGTCATCATATCCGTAGTCGTCATCTCGAACAGAAAGGTATTGTTGATGGCTATGGCCGCGAGCGTGGCGATATTGAGCACATACTCTTTTTCGTAGTCGCTGAATTCATTGCCGACGATCTGGTCTCCCAATATGATGAGCCCATTGATGACGCCTTTTGTCTTCAGGGGAACGACAAGCGTCGGACCCAGCAGCTCCAAACGCTCCAGACCGCCTAAAGAACCTAATTTGTTCCGAATCTCGTCCAGCGTATAGCATCGATACTCGCGGGAAAATAATTTCATCGCGGTAACGTCTTCCGCCAGCGTATAATCGGCATTATGGTCAACCTCGAAACCTTTATAATTTCGGTGAAGGCTGAAATGCGTGGAATCGATTCCTTTTTTCGCGTACAGCGCGGCTTTGAGAACCTTCATCTGTCCCATGATCGTATAAAGGATGGAATCGATCAGAATCATGTAATCAAGTGTAGAATTGAGGCTTTTTGATATTTCGAGGAGTTGCTTGAGGTCGAATATCTGTTTTTCATATTCTTCCCGCGTCTCTTCGGTAAATTCCATTTTAGATTCTGGCATATCGGCTATTATTACACTCTCCGTCTCCAAAGTATAGTGTCAAATTATGGAAAAATCCACAGAAAATGGAGATTTGAGCCACTTTATGCAATGCTACATATTATTTGTCTTCCAAGCAACCGCCTTCTGGAAAACTTCAAGCCCCAAACCTCCATCGAAACCGCGTCTGCGATAGGGGTGTGCGTCGGCGTTGATAAAAGCCTCCGGGTGGGGCATCATCCCCAGCACGCGTCCGCTCTTGTCGCAAATGCCCGCAATATCGTGAACCGCTCCGTTGGGGTTGATGCCGTCGTAACGAAGGGCCACCAGATGCTCGCTTTCAAGCCTATCGAGCACCCCCTGGTCCTTGGCCACGAATCTGCCTTCGCCGTGCCGAATAGGAAGCATGCGCGGCCCCAGACCTGAAGTCCAGACGCAGGGACCTTCCTCGAAACGCACCGAAACCCAGTTATCCTCATAGCGACCGTGATTATTATGAACCAGCGAAACCACCGGTTCGCCCTTATCGTCGAAATTCGGTAAAAGACCGGTCTTTACCAAAGTCTGAAAGCCATTGCATATGCCTATGACCATACCGCCGTCGGCGACGAACGCCTTGAGCTCTGTCCCCATTCGGGAACGAAAAAGATTGGCGGCGACAAGCCCCGACCCTAAATGGTCGCCGAAGGAAAATCCGCCGGGGAACCCGAGGTACTGATACGAAGCCAGCACGGACGGATCCTGAATCAGGTCTGCGGCATGCATTCGCGTAGCGTCCGCACCGGCCATCACAAATGCGGCCGCAAGCTCTTCGTCGGCATTGACTCCATATCCTGTGACAATTAGCGCTCGGGTTTTCATGCTCATATTCCTTATACGATAGGGGTCTTAAAGGCTGTTTCTATGGACTTGAGACTAACCCTGACGGCTTCCTTGTCCTCGATCTTGATGGAAAGCGTGGGGTCTTCCGTAGTTTCGCCGATATACCGGTGCGGAGAACCGCGCAAGGTTGTTTCAAAGCGCTCACGGTCCTGTCTGCGTATGGATACCACGAAACGGCCGCCCGATTCGCTGAACAGCGCCCGTACTCCGTACTCGGCATGCGCATACGGATTGGATCCCGATCGGGGAAGCGCGTTCAGCGTCACTTTGGCTCCAAGCCGGCCGCCCAGGCACGACTCGGCAAGCGCTACGGCGATTCCGCCATCCGAACAGTCGTGGCAGGAACGCACGATACGGCCTGAGATCGCATGCGAAAGCGCTAAATAGAGCTTTTTTGCGCGCTCGAGGTCCACATCGGGGGATGGGCCGTATTGAGGGACAGGGCTCGCGGCGACGCGCTCGAACATGGTACAGCCGAGCTCGCCGTTGGTGTCGCCCAGGACGTAAATAAGGTTATCCGGTTCCAGGAAGTCCGTCGAGATGGATTTACGCACGTCCGTTACCGAGCCCATGAGGGTTACGAGCAAGGTCGGCCGCACGGAGATTTTCCTGCCGCCGGCGTAGGCGTCGTTTTTCATGGAATCCTTGCCCGATACCAGGGGAAGGCCGTAGCACAGGCAGGCTTCGCGCAGCCCCTTGCACGCCCGCACGAGTTGCGCGGCCTTGAAGGCGCCGTCTGGTGTTCCTGTGGATTCCACGGGGTCGGGCCAGCAGAAATTATCCAAGGCAGCGGCCTTTTCGGGGTCTCCGCCGAGGGCTATATGCGCGCGGTACGCTTCGTCCACGGCCATGCGCGCCATGGCGGCCGTGTCGTGGTCCGAGTAGCGGGGACAGACCCCGTGCGTGATGCTGATTCCGCGCTGGGTGGTATAGTCGATGCGCATGACGCCGCCGTCGCTGGGCGCGTCCCGCCGCACCCCGGTAAAGGGTTTTTCCACGGAGCGCGCCTGCACTTCATGGTCGTATTGACGCACGAGGAATTCTTTGCTGGCCACGTTCGGGTCCGCCAGGATGCGCAGCAGGGTTTCCGTCCAATCGGCTTTGAGCGCGACCGGGTCGTTGCGCCGCGCCGATGGAGTCCAGCGGGCGGGAATCTCCATGGCTGGAAGGCCGCGGTGGAGGAACTCGAGCGACAGGAGTCCGGCGGGCTTCCCGTTTGCGGTTATTTCTATATAACCTGAATCGGTAAACTCGCCCACCACCGTGGCCTCGACGTCGCGCCGCTTTGCCAAGGCCGAAAGCTGCGCCATTTTTTCCGGCGCCACGGAAAGGCTCATGCGCTCCTGGCTTTCGGAAACCAGGATTTCCCACGGGGAGAGGCCCGGATATTTTAGCGGGCACTTGGAAAGGTCGATGCTGATGCCGCCCGAAGATTCCGCCATCTCGCCCAGGCTGGATGAAAGCCCGCCCGCGCCGTTATCGGTGATGGCCTCGTATAATCCCAGGTCGCGCGCCTCCAGAAGAAAATCCGTCATGCGCCGCTGGATGATGGGGTCGCCGATCTGAACGGCGGAGACGGGACTTGCCTCGTCCAGCGCCAGGCTCGAGAACGTGGCGCCGTGTATGCCGTCCTTGCCTACCCGACCGCCCAGCATTACGGCCAAGGCTCCCGGCCGCACGGTTTTTTCCCAGGAGGGCCTACCGTTTACGGTCTCGGGCATGATGCCGCCGGTGCCGCAGAATACAAGGGGTTTGCCTATGAAGCTCTCGTCGAAAAGGAACGCGCCTGCCGCCGTGGGTATCCCCGACTGATTGCCGCCGTCCACGATGCCCTTGTGCACGCCTTCCAGGACATCGCGCGGATGCATGAGGCCTTTGGGCAGCTCCGCGTCGGGCGTAGCGGGATTCGCGAAGCAGAGCACGTTGGTATTGAACAAAGGCTTGGCGCCGATTCCCGTTCCCAGAATGTCCCGGTTTACGCCGACGATTCCGGTGATCGCGCCGCCGTACGGGTCAAGAGCGCTGGGGCTGTTGTGCGTCTCGGCCTTTACGCACAGTACGCTGCCTTCGTGGAAAGCCACGACGCCGGCGTTGTCGGTGAACACCGAGCGCAGGAAAGGCTTGGAAGGCGCAAGATCCTGCGTCGTCTTTTTGATGTATGATTTATAGAGAGACTGGATCGTCTCGGACGGTTTCCCGGCTTCTTCATATTTGATGGTTGCGTTGAAAATTTTGTGCTTGCAATGCTCGCTCCAGGTCTGGGCGATCATCTCGATCTCCACGTCGGTGGCTTCGACGGGCAAGCCGCGCTTAACCCTCTCGGCCCGCAGGATCGGATCGGCGAAATAGGCGCGAACGCTCCGCATCTCAGGCAAAGTAAGCGCGAGCAGTCTCTCGGTGGAAAGCGCGCCGAGCCGTTCATCGTCCATCGCGGCGATGGCGATTGTTTCGGGTTCAAGTCGATCGTGAACGGAAGGCGCGGGATATTCGGCGGGCGGGCGCATTCCGGCCGACCAATCGGCCGCGGCGATGATGACGGCGCTCTGTACCAGGGGATTATGCAGAAACGCCGCAGCGCGCAAAGCGGCGGCTTTGTCCAAGGCGCCGTACAGCAAGTATTGCCTCGCCGTGGATACCGGGACGGCGTCCCCGCCGGACTCGAGCGCCAGGGCCTCGCGCGCGGTTATGGCAAGGGTATCGGTAACGCCGGGTTTCCACGCCACCTCCACGAGCCAAGACCATCCGAGCAGCTCGGGTTCCGCCGCCAGAAATCCGTCGCACCGCATGGTCTGCACGACAGGATCCGAAAAAACAAGGCGCGCCCGGTCCTGAGACACGAGCGCGCCTGGCATCACGACGTCCACGACGGCGACGGAAACTTCCGCGCCCAGCCGGCGCGACAACTTTGCGGCAATGCCGCGCTCACGGCCGTCGAGGTCGCGGTCGGTAAACTTGATTTCGATACGCATTGCGGTAAACCCTACCAGAAACGCGCGAAAATATCAATACTCGAGCCGTATATCCTCGCTGGCGGACTTGTGCTTCATCTTGGCGTACAGCACCGCGGACGCGCGCCTGTAATAATAACCCGAGGCATTGTATATCTCGAACTCGGAATCCATATTATAGTTTATATTATATAACTTAATGTTCACGTAGGGCTTAATTCCGTACAGCGTCAGGTAATGGGAGATCCCCACGGGGAAATCGGCGGTAAAGACGGAACTTTGCGCCCCTTTGGTAAGCCGGAGGGAAGACGATCCGGTCCATGCCCATACGCCCGGGCCCAGTTCCCTGTAGAAGCTGACGGCATGCGGGAAATAGGGGGACACGGCAACGAACGGATACACCGCCTCGGCCATGATTTTTTCGGCCGACGGCTCGGCCGTACCCGATCTGACCGTGACGTATTCCGGGAGGGATCCGTTTCCGTCGGCGAGCTTGAGGAGGCTGGACACGAGGCTCTGGCCGATTCCCGCGTAGATGGCCTTGCCGGAAGCCTCCGCCATCTTGATGAGCAGCATGCCCGTACGCGCTCCCAGAAGCGTATCCGACCTGCCGTCGGGAGAGGTTTGCAGGAAAAATCCCGAATCGGTCTTCCGAATCGCCGATGCTATATTTTTATCCACGAGGTCGGATGCGCGGATGAACGGATTCTCGGCATCCTCGAGATAATTGCGCGCGGCCAGGTAGTTTTCCACGATCTGCACCGATTGCGCCAGGTCGGCCTGTCCCGGCTCCATGGTCCTGGCCACGGACATGGCTTCCTGCGCGAGGGCATACGGCGAACGGTCGAATAAAAACTCCACGATGCCGGGTTTATAAAAAATATCCTCGGATTTTGCCTGAACCGATTTTTCGAGGATTTTTACTTCCAGCAGGTCGCTTTCCTCGCGCGCGCTCATCTTGCTGGCGGTGCGCCCGGCGAAAACGCTGGCTTTCCATCCATAGGAATCGGGATAGTTTGCCCGTACGTACGCGCCGGCGGCGGAGGCGGCCTCGTAATTTCCGCGTCGCAGGGCTTCGGCGACGTATGCCATGAAAGCCGGTTCCGAAAAATCGAAGGAAATGGAATCCGTTCTCCAACGGATGCTGTCGGGGCTGAAACGGCTGGAGGAAAGTCCGTTCCAGGCTTTATCCTGCCAGACAGACACCTCTTTGGCCCAGAGCGCGGGGTCCACCGGCGTTTGCGCCAAATACTGGACGGGAGACTCAGGCCTGCTCGAATCAATGGGACTCACGATGAAAGGCCGTACCAATCCCCGAAGGATGACCAAAGACAGAAAACCCTTTTCCTGGCCGACCGACGCATTTTCGAGTTGCCATAAACCGTCGCCCAGCTGGACTTTCATGGTCCCCGAATCATCCGTCGGGACTACTTTGGTGCGCGGGGTAAGTTTATACGCGATGAAGCATTTAGAGGCCGGCTCCTTGAGAAGGACGGTCAATACCACTGCTCCTTCGGAATCGCCCTTTATCGATATTTGTTCCTTGTTGCTGAAGTAGACGGTAACTCCGGAATCGCTCTCCGTATAGCGCATCGGCAGGGCTTTTACATCCTTGCCCGTGCCGGTCCGGTATCGAAGCGGATTGGCGGCGGAAAACAGCAGGCGAATTGAAGCATGCCCTATCTCAAGCGAGTCGAGGCCTGCGGCCTTCCCTTCGCCCCGAGCCTTGATGGAAAATTGGCCCTTTGCCGAGACGACCGTGCCGCCTTGCGGGAATTGCGTGACTACAAGGAGAACGAACACGGCAAGATATAAAAGGAAAACAGAGATAAATCTTCCAAAACGGCTCATTTTCATGGTGACAAACTATATCGATATTCAGGAAAAGCTACAAGTCGCCCAAGTGCCGGACCTAACATTTTCGACACCCTGCTAAAGCCGCCGAATCATTTCCCACTGGTCGAGCTTGCTTTCGATTCCGAGGGAAGAAAGAAGCGCCAAGGTACCAACGTCGTCCGCATCGACGTTGACGTAGCGCACGGCCCCGGACGATACCTCCGCGGCCATCGCCAAAACCAACGCCTTGCCGATTCCTTTTCGCCGGGCGCTTCGGATGACCGCGAGCCCGGCGATGCTCCCCGACGGCGTAGCGACGATATACCCGAGGACGTTCCCGCTGGAATCCAACGCCTCGCGGGTTACGAGGAGGCCGCCGGCGCGGCGCACCGAATCATCGGAATTTTGCCATGAGGGCTCAAAGTCCCGGAACTTCGCGTTGCGATCGGCACGGAACGCAGGGGCAGGTACTATGGAAACACCGGCCTTGCGGCAGGCATCCAATGCCATCTCGGCTGCGTTCCCGATCGTGCCTTCGGGGCAACGCAGGCGCCTCGTTTCCTTAAACCCAACGCCTTTATATGTTTTTATCGCCTTATCGTTGTTGACCAGCACTTCCAGCAGCCAGTTTTGGAAGCCCTGTCCCCGCAGGCGCTCCATGGTCTCTGCCGCGAGGGCTTTGGACAAGCCCAATCCGCGGTGAGACGGAATCACGCCGGTGCCCGCATCGTAGGCGCAGCGCGTACCCAACCAGTCTCCGGCGCCGTTGAAGATGAAGGCCACGAGCCGGCCGCCTTCGAATGCCCCGACGCTGTCTTTCAAGGAAACGCCGCGCCGGACATGCATGGCGGTAAAATCGCCTATCGGCAAGTTCATGGGTACTTCGTAATCTGAGAACGCCTCCAGGAACACGGAGTGCAGCGTTTCCTGCGGCAGGCCTTCCATTGATGAAAAAGTGATTTTCGGCGTAGTCATCGGCGCGCTCCTATTGGGGTATCCGCGCGAAGTATACCACCGGAGATTCCGCTTGTCAGCCGCCGAATCGGGTTTATAATCAAGGGCAGGAGGATACCCATGACAGAATCCACGATCCGCGCGCTTTCGGGGCTGCGTGATTTCTCGACTATCCAGTGGTATGTGATTCCGCTGCTGGCCATTGTTTTCTACATTTATACCACCGAGATAAAAAAGGCCCGTATCAGCGGGGACTGGAAAGCCGTCATGGCGGGCGCGGCGGTCTTCGGAGCCGATTTTTTCAACGAAAGCTGGAACGGCTGGTTCATGATCCTGAGCGGGCGCTCCGCGCTGTGGACGGCGCCCGGCCCTTCGGCGCTCCGCACCATGGTGGGGTGGAACATCGAGATCATGTTCATGTTCCTCATATTAGGCATCATCTGGCAGCACAGCCTGTCGGGCAAGAAGGGTTTCAAGATCCTGGGCATCGACGAACGCTGGTTTTTCGCGATCGGCTACTCGCTGGTGTGCGTGGCCATCGAATGCGTCTTGAACGCCGGAGGACACCTGGTATGGGAATACGCGTTTTGGGAACGGACCATTCCCGGCGTGCCATTGATCTACCTGATCGGTTATTTCTGGTTTTTCGCCTGGGCGATTTTTGCGACGTCCAGAAAGACGGCGAAGGGCTGCGTACTGGCGGTATGCACGCCGTATGCGGCGGCCATCCTGCTGAACGTCATTGCGGCGGCTCTGGGGTGGCGCTACTGAGAACGCCGGGAAGGCGGCCGGCTTTCGCGTGAGTGATCGCAGCGGTACGCCGCTCGTTAGCGAGCGGCGCATAGCGGAGAGCACGGCCCCGCGCGGGCGCGGGGACACGCCCATAAAATATGTTATAAAATTATACTCTGACGACTTCGTTGATGAGCTTGCCCAGGGAGGCGTCGCCCGATTGTATGGTCTTTTGGTTGGCCTCGTAGGCGCGGTTTACCTCTATCATGCGCACCATTTCAAGCACCGGGTTTACGTTGGACGCCTCGGTGAAGCCCTGGAGCACGGCGGGGCGAGCCTCGCCTTTCAACGCGAGCGCGGGACCGGAAGTTTCGGTGGCGGCCCACATGCTGGAACCTTGCTTTGCGATGAACCGCACTTTTTCGAAGTCCACGATTTTCAGGGTGTCTATGAGCGTGGGCTGGCTCCAGGTGTTTTCCTCGCGGCCCACCATGCGGGAGGGATCGTCCTGGAATTCCTTGTTGATCCAGACGCGGCCGTCCTTGTCTATCTGGAAGTTGTTGGCTTTTATCTGTATTGGGCCGTTTTCGCCGAGGACGGGATAGCCTTCCTTGGTCTCCAGAAAGCCTTCCTTGCCCAGGATAAAGGAGCCGTTGCGCGTATACCGCTCGCCGTACGGGGTCTGGATGGACATGAAGCCCTTGCCGTCCAGCGCCACGTCGAAGTCGCTGTCGGTGCCCTTCATGGCTCCCTGTTCGAGCTCGGTGAAAACTTCGTTGTTCTCGACGCCGGTTCCAACTTTGCCCACGACAGGCGCCATGTCGCCGGACCCCATCGGATGCAGGTATTCGCCGTCGTCGCGCATGCGGCGGATGAGGAGTTGGGCAAAAGCCTTGTGCACGGCAACGTCGCGTTTGTAGCCGTCGGTGTCGACGTTGGCCAGATTGTTGGCCAATGTGTCCAAGCGAACTTGCTGTGCGGCCATGCCGCTTGCCCCTGTGTATAATCCTCGAATCATGCTCTTCCTCCGGCTCTGGCTCTTTACCGAGTATCGGTTGATTTTGAGGAGGAGTTTAGAGGCTAGGGATCATGTTTCGATGGAAACGAGGTTTCGGCCGTTCTTCTTGGAATTGTACAAGGCGGTATCGGCCCGCTTGAGGGCAGCGTCATAGTCGGTATCCATGGGAAGAACGACGGAGATCCCGAAGCTGGCCGTTACCTTATAGAATTTTCCGTTGGCAAGGGGTATTTCAAGGGATTCCACGGTGGCGCGAAGCCGTTCGGCCAGTATGGAAGCTCCTTCCACACCGGTTTCCGGAAGCAGGATCAGGAATTCTTCGCCGCCAAAGCGGCCGATGTAATCGCAGCTCCGGATTTTTTCCTTGAAGGCCCGGGAAATATGCCGAAGCACTTCGTCGCCGACGTCGTGGCCGTGGGTATCGTTTACCTTCTTGAAAAAATCGATGTCCGCCATGATCAGGGCGGTACTTCGCTGGTATCTTTTGGCCTTGAGGTATTCTTCGTTGATGGTCTCGGTCAGGCAGCGTCTGTTCAAGAGCCCGGTGAGCCCGTCTATCGTCGCGAGTCTCTGGATTTGGCTGAATAATTTGGAATTCTCTATGGCGATTCCCACGTAGGAGCCGATCGCCTTGACCGTCTCGACGCTTCGCTTGTCGTAGGCATTGAGTTTCGTACTCTGAATGCTCAGGATTCCCGCTACTTTTTCACCCACGAGCAAAGGCACGAATATCAGGGATTTTTCCATTGCCTCGGTTGAAGGCATGGTTTTTATGGAAGAAATATAGCGTGAATACTCGGTCTCCACGTCGCCTATCAGGATATCAGACGCATTTTTTACGCACCAACCGCCGAAAGAATCCATTTCCAAGGGGACGCTGATGGGTTCGTTCCTGACACCTTCAATCATGAGAAGCTTGTAGTCGAGCGTGTTGGTTTCTTCGTTTACCAAGGCAATAACGAGAGTCGGGGCATCCATGAGACCGTTTATGGCCTCATAAATGGATTCCAGCGTGGCATCCAGATTCAGGTTGGCGGTTATCCTGCGGCCTATTTCCCCGATCGAGGAAATTTGCTTGTACAGCATCTCGAAGTGCCGGGCTTCCCGCCTGACCCTATCTTCGTGCAAGCCCAGGATGCGACGCGAGGTCTGCTCGCCCTTTAAAATATCCTTAAGCGCGGAATACCGCAGGAACGACTGGAGGGCTTTTCCGCAATCACCGCAGAGCTGCCAGGCTTCGAACGCGGCTTTTTCCGCGTCGGCCTCGATCTTCTTGAGCCCGAGATCCCGCGCGGTTACGAGCGTGGCGTCTATCTCGCGCAAGGCTTCCGCGGGATTCATTTCCATGATGCTGAGCCGAGCCTTGGTAAGGCGGTAACGCGCGCCGATCAGGCGTTCGCCGGAAGTTACGGTGCTCTCGAAGCCTTTCGCGACATACTCGCGGGCTTCTTCCAGGCGTCCCGCGTCGAGCAGCAGTTCGGCAAGCACGCGCTGCGAATCGAGCGCGCTATGCAAGACCTCTCCCGCGGACTCGATGGCCTCGCGGAGCTCGAGCTCGGCTTCCGCGACTTTTCCCAAGGCGCGGTAGATCAGGCCGGCGGTATGATGCAGGTGGGTTATGTTATGCGGTGCGATCGTGTAATCCTGCCGGCAGCGTTCCACGGCGAGCAGGGCTTCCTGCGGTTCGTCCAGTTCGTACAGGCACTCGGCGATATTCATGACCGCGGTACCGGCCAGGTCGGTTCGGCCGGCTTTGTCGGCTTGGGCCGCTGCCTCCCGATAGTAATCCAGGGCAAGGTCGAAAACGCCTAGAAGGGAGTGGCAGACGCCGAGAGCGTTGAGACAGCGGGAGGTTCCGGCATTGTTGCCGGAATACTCGAAAGTCTCTTTTGCGATTTCCATGAGGCTGATGCCCTGCTTGAAGTCGTCGGAATCGATGAAATACCAGCCGAGGTAAAAACGAAGCCATCCGGATGCGTCCCGGTTTCCCGCGGCTTCAGTCTCGGGCAGCAGGGCTTCGACCAGAATTTTTACGGTTTTTTTATCGCGCCGCAGGTTCTCGTCGAGCCATTCGAGCGCCAAGGGAATTCGCCCTGCCAAAGATTGGGTAGTGTCGAGAATCGTTGCGACCTGACTGGGCATATCGGACATTTTTCAATTGTAAGCCCAAGAGGCAGGAAACGCCAGTGAAAAAGCATTGATTTTAGATTGTAACCAGACCGCCTGCGTCCACTTCTTTAAGGAAGATTCGTTCGTAGCGGCCGGATGATTTTTGGGTAGTCCCGCCTTTCACGTAGGTGGACAGGAAAAAAAACATGATGTCGCTCATGTCGTCCTGGGACTCCATGCACGTGTATCTATAGTAGATTTGATCCTCGTATTTCGCGAGGACCGCGAGCCTGCCGGGGTCGCGCTCGGTTTCCGGGTCTACCGCGCTGCGAAGCGTAGCTCGAAGCCCGCCATAGTAGGACCTGGCCAGCAGGTAAAGGTTCAGCTTGCCGTGGTCGTCTTTGTAGTACAGTTCGGCGATGCCGCCCATGGAGGGAACGCTGCGGGTTACCTGGTATTTATCCGCCTTGACGATGGGCGACCAGTGGACGGTAAAGTAGGCGCATTTTTGCTTTACGGCTTTCTGGATTTCGTAGGGCATAATTCCAGTATAGCATGGATGCAGGATGGATTCCATTGCGGCGCAGGGCAGACAATTGCCGCCGGAATATGCGATACTTGGGCGGATTGCGTTCCTAATTTTGTCTTATCAAGGAGATTTAGATGCTTCGGTTCGGTAAAACGTTTATTTGCACGGCTTTGATGCTGGCGTCGGTCTATGGCTTCGCGCAGAGCGCCGCGACATCCGGCCTGAAAGACGGACTGTACGCCGTCATCGACATGGGTCTCGGCCCCATCACCTTGGAACTGTATCCGGAGAGCGCTCCCCTGACCGTAGCCAGTTTCGTGGGCTTGGCGGAGGGAAAATTCATGGGTACGGGCAAGCCCTATTTCGACGGTCTCCTGTTCCACCGGGTTGAGCCCGGTTTCGTGGTGCAGGGCGGAGACCCCACGGGGACGGGCACCGGGGGTCCCGGCTACAAGTTCCCCAACGAGATCGACCCCAAGCTGAACTACGCGGAGGAAGGCATGCTGGCGATGGCCAACTCCGGTCCGGATACCAACGGCAGCCAATTTTTTATAACATTGGCGCCGACGCAGGCGCTTACGGGCTCCTACACGATTTTCGGCCGCGTGATCAAGGGCATGGAAGTAGTGAAGGCGATACGCAAGGGCGAGCGCATGCGAACCGTAAAAATCGTGCGCATCGGCCAGAAGGCGCAAGGCTTCGGCATGACCCGCACCGAATTCGACGCGGCGGTGCAGGATAAATTCCTCGGCGGCCAGAGCGCGAAAAAAGGCGCTTTGAAGGCTCAGGTAGACGCAGCCAAGAAACGCTTCCCCGGGCTCATGGACGGAAAAAGCGGCATACTGTACCAGATATTGCAGGCGGGCAACGGCACGAAACCTGCCGCGCGCACCCGGGTTTCGGTCCACTATACCCTTACCAACCTGGACGGCAAAGTTCTGGACACGAGCAAGACCACGGGAAAACCGCTGCAGTTCAGCATAGGGGCGGGCGAGATGATTTCCGGTTTTGATATGAGCGTGGCCGATATGAGCTACGGCGAGAAGCGTCTTTTGGTACTGCCGCCGGAATTGGCCTACGGTGAGCGCGGAGCCGGAGGATTGATTCCCCCGAACTCCTATATCGTATTCGAGGTGGAGCTTCTCGCTCCATAAACCCGGATAAAAAGATCGTTCCGCTCAATAGCGGTTCATGGAGAAAGCCTCGTTCAGGGGCTTTCTTTTTTTTTCGCGCTTGGACAGGTGGATTCCCGGGTGACCCAGCGTGATGAGCAGCGGTACCTGCCGATTTCCCGAGATGCCAACTAACTTCCCCTTCCATGACTTCCTTGTACATCTCCCTCATGAGCTCTTGAAGCCCTTCGGTGTTGGTTATACCCTTCTCGGCTAAGAGCTCCTAAAGCTTGCCTTTCTCGAAAACCATGTGTGTTCCTCTCATTCCCATTCTGAGGTTTACACAAAAGATTATACACTACCTCCTTCTTTTGCCCATGATGTAAATCTTTAGAGATTCTCGATTGTCGCCAGGCAAAGGGACCAGTGCGGAAATTCACCTTATGCGATCAAGATCGTATCCTCGCTAATCCCTTTCTACGTCCGATGATCGATATGCGGCTGCTCACGGTTTTCGTATGCTTGCTTCCATAACGGGCCAGCAAGGCCATGATGGAAGATCGGAATGAATATAGAACGCATGAGCAATGTCTGGGAATACTGGATCAAGGAACTGCGGCCGCGGAAGGAAATTACGTTGAATCAGTTGGTTGTCTTTAAATCCATCTCGGGATTCACTAAAATATATGCGCAGTGGATCACCGAAGCCTTGGATTCACCATGCATCGAGATTGGTCAACTTTCACAGGTCAGAATCAGCTCATTCGACGTGATCATCTTTAGAGGTAGCCTCCACGCGCTCGGGATCAATAGTTTCAATGTATTTAAAAAATATATCCCGATCATTGGGCCAGGCAGGGTTGTGCTGTTCGCGGTCGGGGCCTCGCCTCCGAAACCAGGGATTGAAGACAGTATCAGGAATAGGAACATTGATAGATCGTATCTGAATAGCATCCCGCTATTTAACTTTCGAGGAGGCTTTGACTATTCTAAATTGGATCCGGTCAACAAGATGCTAATGCGATTGTTACGATGGAAGATGATGTTGCACCGGAACAAAACTGACGACGAAACCGGGATGTTGGCCTCCTATGCCTCGCCATTAGATGCGACGTGCAAAACCGGTATTGATCCGTTGGTATCGCATGTCAAGGAGAGGCAGGAGGCACCTGCCTGAGCCGCCTGGATCGTTGGTGTTTGATTTTTATTGATATTGTAAGTACCATGCACTATTCCCACTTTAACGAGTATAATGGCCTATCGTCAAAGCTTGGGAGCCGCAGATGCAGCATTTCTTGTTAGCCTTCTACATATTGTTCTTCGCGACGGGTTTCATGGGAGGCACGGCCCTGTATGTACTCGGTCTTCGGGTGCGCAGCAGGCTGATTCGCCCGTTGCTCGCGTTCCAGCTGCTCTTCCTGGTCGGCCTGGGCATGGTAGTCGTCTACTATTACCTGGAGACCATCCCGGGCGGCATCAACCCTGCAATCATGTTGCCCCTGGTCATACTCATGACCGCCATCAACGCTTCGCTCTATGCCGTCGCGATACTCCTGATACGGCGCGTCTCCCCGCGGCCGGGCAGGCGGAACGCCTGGCCCGCTGTGGCCGAGGTGCTGTCCGCCCTCGTGATAGTCAAGAGCCTTGCCAATATGGGCATTCACGTCTTGAACTCGTTCGGCAATGGCGGCGCAACGGCCGTGGCCGGCTCCAGGGTCTGGAACCTGGGCGGATTCATCCTCTCCGGTCTGGCCATGGCGGCCTTCGGGCTCGTGGCGCGCGGACAAACGGTTCCTGATGAGCCTCCTGCCATACGGCAACTCATGAAGGCTTACGGTCTGTGCGCGTTGGTCTTCGCGCCTATGGGGCTTGTGGAATTCGCTGTTGATGCAGCCGGCTTGCCCTGGCTTCCCAGCCTGTCAACGGACCATTTTTTTTACCTCGCGTGGAACATCGTCTCGATGACTGCCGCTGTCAGGCTCTTTAGGCCCGGAAAAGGAGGCGTGCCGATTCTCGACTCCGTCCCTGAAGAACGCATGCGCTCGCTCGGCCTTTCCGGCAGGGAAGCGGAAATGGCCGTACTCATAGCCCGCGGACTAGCCAACAAAGAGATAGCAGCAGAGCTCGGCATATCGCCCGCCACGGTGCGCACCCACATTTATAACCTCTACCAGAAAGCTGGAGCGCGCAGCAGGGTGGAACTCCTCAATAAGCTCAGAAGCTAGGATCGACTCCATATCAGGAGTCCGCCGGACTGCTCAACACTCTGTCGTAGTGGCATGAGAGAGGCTTCTGATACCAAAGTTGTATTGACCGGTGAGCATTTTCATCATAGCTTCCTGCCCTTGGAGGACGCTCGATGAAACGACCACTTGGAATCGCACTGAAAATAGCTGCTTGCCTCGCGTTAGCAGCTATCGTGAATTTCGCGCCGCTTGCCACCCTAGGCATGCTTGGGATGAAGGAATATTTTTTTTACGGCATGCGCGTGCTGGCAAAACCAGTCGACAAAGCCGATGCCGAACGCTTGGCCGCCTGCATTGACAGGCAGGCAGGCGCTGTTGCGGAGGCTCTGGGCGTCGTGGACCGCGAAGGTATCGGCATGATCGTCTACCCGAGCCACAAGGACCTGCACCGCAAGACTCTGGGCTATGCCGGCGCATTCCTGCCGGACTGGTTCATAGGCGACAATACCCGCCAATGGGTGCTCATCACCTCACCGGGCAACCCCGGCCCGGCTCACAGCCGCGAGAGCATAGAACAGGCCGCTGTGCATGAATACGTGCACGTGCTGACCGACCGTATCAATAAAGGACTTGACTACTGGCTCAGGGAAGGTCTCGCCCTCTACCTTGCTGGACAGGAACCTGCCGTTGGCTCGGTGCGCGCATTCTCCACCATCCGCTGGGAGGATTATTCCAGACCCAATGCACTGCAGTTCGCCGAAGTGGGCGGCTACACTCTGGCGTATACGCTCATTCAGTACATCAAGGAGCGCTACGGATGGGAAGCCGTCGTGCGCCTCGTGCCCGCGGACGCGGGAATCGAACAGGTCCTGGGCCTGAGCCCGAGAGTCCTTTTCGACGAATGGAAGTACTGGATCCTTACCCTGTAGCCCGAGTGTGATTCGCTGGCCACTCCTGCATTGCTTGAAAAAAAGGCCCGGGCGGCTCATGCCTCCCGGGTCATTTTCTGGTCCGCGGACCATACGGGCCTAGCGGACCGTCGTGGTCCAGTCGGTCCGTATCGAAGCGCCGATTTCGAAGCCCGTCAGGGATTTACCCTCGAAGTCGAGCGCATTGTCTGTCAGTCTATAGGAACCCCAGAGCCGAGTCGACCATTGCTTGCTCAGCGGCAGAGCCACTCCCAGAGTTAGAACGCCGGAGAATTTCTTCTCTGCGCCAAAACCGCCCAGGCCGCCATACGCGTCGGCCTCCGCCGAGAAGACGCCGCCAAAGCCGATGCGGCAGAATGGCTGTACGAAATAGTCGCCTGAGTTCAGCGTATACCCGATGCTGCTGCCGTACGCTACGGCCGCGGACTGAATGAGGTCGGGGCTGCCGAACTCCAATGGAAGAGCCCGAACATAGCCGCCCAGTTCAATACCGCCGATAATAATACCGGATTCAAACGCCACTAACGGGAGGACTGCGCCGCTGGCGACGCTGATGCCTCCGCCGACTTCGGCATAGGAGCACCAGCTGAAGCCGTCCTGAGAGGCAACCGGAACCGTCATCACCAATGCCGCCGCGAGTGCCAGGGCCAATCGAGCGGTGCCGGTGGGCATGAATGTAACTGATGCATGCGATTGCTTTACCATCTCTGTGATCCTTGAGAAAAAGTTGCGGGGAGCAGCCATCGCCCATTATCCCGCGGTCCCGAGTGTTCCATCGTAAAACGACCCCGGCGACTGGGCACAGCATAGATCGTCCGGACGTCTACCTGAAATCCGACAAAGGTATCAGTGTGCCGCGATGGAACCTACGTTTTTTGTTGTATTTTTTATTCATGGCGCGGCCCATCGGGCCGCCCGCCAGGTGACGCAGCACAGCGTGCCGTAGAACGAAATACGTAGGCCTGTCCGGCTTGAATCATATCGTGTTCGTATTGGTGGTCACGGGTGATTGCCGTATCCTGAGCGCAGGAGGATTTCATGATTACGTTCAGGCTATCGATCATCACGATGCCAGCGCTAGCCGCAACGTTCGCACTGATGGCGTGCAGCTCCATCTCGTTCGATTCCACGCTTTTCTCGGACAACGCGTGGATAGCGCGGGAGAGCGACAGTTACCGCTATACAAGGCGTACACAGACTGGCGGGGCCACCGAAGCGGAGATATGCTTCAGCGGCTTTTATGGAAAACATTCCGTGTGGCTGATTGAGTCGCTCGGCAGAGCCGAGCTCGGACTGTACATCGACATAGCCGCTGGTCTCGATGGCCGCTACAAGGTATGCTTCGTCGGAGCTGACGGAGAGGTAATCGAACTCGAAAACACGGCAGGTTCTTCGAACCATTCGCTTGCAATGTCGCACGGAAAACAGTACATCGTCGTGGTCGGCGACGCCGCCTATGGCAGCGTCGCGCTGCGCCTGCTTGAAGGCCAGGAACCTCGCTCCTATGACATACGCGTACTGTTCTAGCCCGGTTCACCGATCCACATCGACACCACACAGTCCTGCCTCGGGATTGTTCCTGCGGGAGCATCTCGAGAGCCGCATGCCGGCGCGCACCGCGGCCATGGACAGGGCCTCCTTCACAGCGGCCCTTCTCGGGGCTCCGTCGGTCACTGGCCTCATGCTGTCTGCGGAATCCTTGTCCCTCAGTCTCGGCATGCACTTCGTCAAGGCCGGTGATACTGCGGGTATGGCCGACGGTTTCCTGCGCATGCTGATCAACGGCGGGAACTTCGTCGAAAGCGAACCCGGACTCTTCCGAGATCCCGAAAGAGACCTCGCCATGTCGCTAGAGACGGATGCTGACGGGAGACTATGGATCGTCTCGGGCGTCTTGGCTTCTGCCGCAGCTTCGTGTACCCGGCGGTGGCCATGGCATTCGCGAGCATGCTCTTGCGCCTATCCATGCCTTGGACCTTGGCAGTCGTCACCACTGTCACTGAAGCCTGGCTCTGCGTGCGCTGGACCCTGTTTTGTCTAATCATCTTCTCGCTGCAGGTTTCTGGAGCCTGCGCGATGTTCTTGCCGCTTTTCGCCATGAGCAGGGCATGAACCGAAGCGCCGGAACGGGAGACCTTGGGATATTTTCCGTGTTGCCGGGTGCAAGTAAGTGATAGTATGCGTTGATCATTTCAACGCAGTCGACGAGAGGGTTGGACATGGCGAATGAAGCGATCCGGCAGTCTTCCGGAAAGGCTGCTGCTCCGAGGATGGTACGTGCGATGATGATGCCAGGCGGACGGGCCGAAAGCGCGCAGATAATAAGAAATTATGTTATTTTTGCATAATAAACTATATTTTGGGAGGATGGATGTAATCTATTAAAAAAATTTGGCTCGTTGATCAATTCCTTGAAAGATAAAATAACTTTTAAGCAAATCTTTAAAGGAATTACAGATTTATCGCTCGCATAAAATTAATTGAGGAGAAATAAATGAATATAAATCATACAATTCGCAAGGAAGAACCTTGCGATTATGAAAAAGCAGAAAACCTGACCAGAGATTCTTTCTGGAATGTTTACAGACCAGGATGTACAGAGCATTTTGTTCTCCATTGTTACAGAACAAATCCGGGTTTTATCCCTGAACTCTCCTTGGTGATGGAAATTGAGGGGAAAATTATCGGACACATTATGTATTCATGGTCAACAATAGATACTGATTTCGGTACAAAACTGAAAGTGATGACATTTGGCCCCTTCAGCATTCATCCAGATTTTAAACGCAAAGGATATGGTAAAATCTTACTTGATTATTCCATGAATAAAGCGAAAAAAATGAATGCAGGCTGTCTATTGATCTGCGGCAGTCTTGATGTCTATGGAAAAAGCGGTTTTGTCACTGCTCATTCAAAAGGAATAAGATATGTAGATGACTTGGAAAGCGATGCGCCATATTTTTTGTGCAGAGAATTGGAAGAAAAATTCCTGGACGGAATTTCTGGTTCATATAAAGATCCAGAAGGCTATTTTGTTGCTGAACGAAATCCTGTTGATTTTGAAATTTATGAATCGAGATTTCAATTTAAAGAAAAGTTAGTTTTTCCTGGACAATTATTCTAATATTGTGAGTCAGTTTATAAATATAAATATTAACTGACTCATATTTATTTTTAGACGTCTGGCAACTGCATCAACCTGCTGTTTATTTTGCCACATATTGTGCTGTCGCTGGCGAAGCGCAGGATATTGTCCTTTACGTCCGAGGGGATTGTGGAGGTGTCCGGAAGAAAGATAAATTACTCAAGCTAAAGAACATCGACGAGCGGGAAATACGCCAGTGACGGCATAGAGGCGATACGCGCTCAACCGGGAAAAACTCCGGCCAAGCGCGTAACGGATTCTCTATGCTCGCGCGCTCGCAGAGCGATACAGCGCGATCAACGCCGCGGACAGGATCAGGCCGCCCAGTACGTCGGTAAGCCAGTGTACGCCCGAGACGAGCCGGCCCAGGACGGTGACGGCGATGATAAGGATGCAGAGCAGGTCGAGCGCCCTGAGGAGCTGCTTGTTCCGCACCCGACGATGGAACTGCATCATCGCCGCGGCCATGATACAGAGCACGACCATGACGTGGCTCGACGGGTACGACGCTTCCAGTTTTCCATCCAGCAGGACGGGCCGGTAGTTGATGACGAGCTTCTCGAACAGCGCGTAGCAGCCTATGACCGCAAGGTAGAATAACCCCAGCAGCACTATGTCCGGGTCGACGCGGGATATGCTTCCGCGCCTCGCGAGCTGCCCGATTCCGAGCGCCGCGAAGCCGCAGGCGAACATGATAGGGACGAGCCCGAGCCAGTCGGTCAGAACGTACCAGAATAGATTGACGCCGAGGCGCTCGGATACAAACCGGTTGAGCGTAGCCATTCCAACGCCGGATCCGTCGGGGCCGATCGACTGAACGTCTACGGTTTTAATCATAAGAGTGAACAATATGAACGCGAGGAACAAACTCGCGGTAAAGGCGCAATTACGCCGGGTTATCGTGCGCATGTCATTTTCCTTTCAGTGCTTATAATTTAAAGGAGACGAGCATTCCCGTCGGCGTAGCCTGAACGGTCATGTTTTGGTCGTCATCGGCGCCCAGGGTATGGAGCCACGGGACGAAGAAGCCGCATGCGGTACCTATCGCGGCGCCGGCCATGACGTCGGTCAGGAAATGTTCGCCGCTCGCTATCCTGAAGGCAGCCGTGCCGAAGGCGAGCGCGTAGCAAGACGCCGTCACGGGGAGCCTCATGGCAGAATCGGGAAAGCATTCGCTGAATACATAGCTCGCAAATGTGGCCCCGGCGAATGCGAGCGTCGTGTGGCCCGACGGGAAGGAATCGTTCCAGTCGCCGCCGTCCACCGCGTCCTGCGGGTACTCGCCACAGTACATGTAGGGCCGCGGCCGATTGACGCAAAGCTTCCCGAGTTCCTTGAGGCCGTAGGCCATGAGTATGGTCTCAGCGTACATGGTCCCGATAGTCAGCAACTCGTCGTTCCGCGCCAGTACCAGCAAGGCGGGCGTCAGCATGGACGCGACGGACAGGTAGGTACCGACGTCGCTCAGGCCTCCGGAATAGGAATTCATA
Source organism: uncultured Treponemataceae bacterium (assembly GCA_964485395.1). Taxonomy (GTDB): domain Bacteria; phylum Spirochaetota; class Spirochaetia; order Treponematales; family UBA12059; genus JANNSO01. The sequence continues at coordinate 38,372 of CAZAJF010000008.1, forward strand.
AGGAAGCGGTCGAGTCCGTTCACCCTCGACGAGTCGTAGACTCTGTCGCCGAAGCCGATACGGTTCAGTCCCAACACCTCGTCCAGGTAGAAGACCGCACCGTTAAGGCCGATAGCCGTACCGAGCAGGGTTCCATCGAGCACAGGATCGAGGCGGAACGGCGAGCGTACGCCGCCCACGTCCTCCTGGGCGAACGCGGACGCCGCGACGAGCGCGATGGACAGGGTGAGGACGGTAATTCGTTTGATCATGATTGATCCTCCTGCCCTTAAGAAACCACGGGCAGGAGAGTAACGACCAGAAACTGGTGTTTACATTCGCGATACTTTTCGTATCATCGGCGCATTATGAGCAATATTCCCTTGAGCAATAGCAGTCCGAGCATGAATGTGCTGACATACGGCTGGCGGGACATGGTAAAGAACAGGACCGCGAGCACCGAGAGGCAGGAAGAGACCGGCAGCTCGAGGCGGAGCCAGGCCGGGTTCTCGCAATTCTGCATCGCCAGCTCCATCACCCCGAACAGCCCGGTCGCGATCACGAACGCGTAGGATATCAGCATAATGTACGGCGGAGCCATGGACAGGCCCGGCAGGGCGACGAACGCTACACGGTCGCCGAGATCGTTCCCGAAAATCGGCAGCACCAGGAGCAGCACGATCATAACGTCTATGACGCCGAATACCACCGAGCGGACGCCGCGCGAGGACTCGGCCGCCTGGTTCTCCGCTATCGCCACGAGCTCGTCGCCGGAAAGCAGGTCGTCTATCGACACGGACAGGACCCTTGCCATCAGCTTCAACGACTCGATGTTGGGATAGCCTCGCCCCGATTCCCATTTGGATACCGTTACCCTGGAGACGAACAGCCGCTCGCCCATCTGCTCCTGGGTCAACCCGGCCTTCGCCCTCAGCTGCTGCAGCTTCTCGTTGAATTCCATTACGGGTTTCCCTGCGGCGCGCCTTCGAGCTCGCGCGGGCCGACGATTCCTTTCATATCCATATCACATTCTTAAGCTTCAGGTTACCTTTTTGATAGGTAGAAACGACTTCCTCCAGCATCGATTCATAGAACCGCATCGCCGCTTCCTTCCTCCCGCATGCTATTTCCCTCGCCTTCTCCGTATAGAATCCATCATAGATATTCTTCAACTTAAAATTATATTCTTGAAAGAAGGAAGGAACGTCATCCCGCGTCCCATCGAGGACACGTCCGTCCCGATCTACGGTATACAAGGGTTCGGCGACTATACCCTTATAAGCAAGCGTCCTGGCGATCCCTACCGCCCCCGTTACATCGAGCTTGTCCGCGTCGAAAAGGATTTTTGCCTCTATGCTATCCGGTTCATTATTCTTCCTATATCGATGAGTACTAATACTACGCTGGATGCGGCTGGCCTTATCCTCGCTCCAGCCCGATGAGACGATGAAGTCGTAAGCCATCTCCGCTCCGACGGCCGAGTGATCCAGGCTCGGGTTTCTGAACTGAGCATCCCTGCCGATATCGTGCAATAGCGCCGAAGCTATTACAACATCGATATCCACTTCATAGCATTCGGCGATATCCAGCGCGTAATAGAGGACTCGATAGATATGGTGCTCGTCATGCGCCCCGTCATTCATGCAGGAGAGCATATACGACTCGATTCCGCTAAAAGTTTCTTTGTTCATCGCCTCTCAACTATATCCCATCTCGAATTCTTCGACAATCAGCTCATCGTCCTTGATGAATACTTGCCCGACTTCCTTAACCGATAGGAATTACTTGAGATGCAGTGAGACCTGTGGACAATGCTCTGCCCCTACGTCGTATAAGCATCATTGGGGAGGAAGGATTGTATTCCATATAAACGTCGATATTGGGGCTTCTACTGACACCAATGCCAGTTCAGGTAGCGAGCGGGCGCAAAGGCTTGAATCTGGGTTGCTGGTGCGAACTCATGGAAAAACATGGAACTAATACCATTCTCGTAGCCTGATTGTGCCTGGATCATTTGCATGTCGTATAGGACGCATGCTTTGTTAGCCTTAAAATCGCCATAGGAGTAAAAATGAAATCACTCACAGGATTTACTGCGCTTGCGCTTGGATCGATCGCTTCCTTGGTCATGGTAGCCTGCACTTTTCCCGAGCATTATCCCTCGTACTTTTTGGACGATGAATGGATTGCGCGGGAAGGAGATACCTACAGCTATGTGCGACGGTCAATGGAAGGTTCTCTTTTAGCCAGGTATCTCAGGTTCTCAGGATTTTCCGGCAAGCATTCGATCTGGTCGATTGAATTGACGGCTGATGCAGGAATTTCGATAGAAACCATCATTGGCAAGGATATGAAGGGACGATTCAAGATATGCATTATTTTACCGGATAAGGCAGTAACCATACTCGCCGCGGAACCGGGCAGATGCCTGCAAACGATAATCCTGCCTTCCGGCAAAAGCTATCTCGCCTTGGTCGGCGATAATGCCGGGGGCATAGTTTCGATTCGTTTAGGTTGCGATCTAGCAAGCTTTCCAGCTTCAATAAAGGATATCAGATGAAATACACAAAAAAGACAATAATCTTTGCAATGCTTGCGATCCTTCTCGTATCCTGCGGCAGCATTAACCAGAAAAGAAGCTCCATGGGAAAGTCCAACGATCGGATACTTGAGGCAGAAGAATTGAAGCGGGATTTTGGGCAAATGCGCTCCATACTCGAGCGGGATGCTATCGGGCTCTTTTCGGACAAGGCTAAGTTGACAACGTTGCTTGATGGCATTTCTTCACAACTGGAGCAACCCCTTACCGAGATACAATTTTACAGGATGCTCACACCCGCCGTCGCCGCTTTGCGATGCGGGCACAGCTTTCTCAGCATATCGGAAGATGCAGAAGTCTATCTCCGGAATGAAGCACTGTTTTTTCCTCTCGATATAAGGATTTTTGGCGAGGATCTTTTTGTTATCGGCGATCCGTTTAGAACAGGAGTCATCCCGGGAACGCAAATTCTGAGTGTCAACGGAATGTCTTCGAGGGATATCATCAGCAGAATATGCGGGAGCATGAGTACCGACGGACGGGATCTCGGACGGCCTCGCTACGATGCCGAACGATGGTTCGCATCGATGTATTACACTTATATTGATTCACCTGATTCCTTCGATTTGGGCATTAATCCGCCTGGGTCGGAAACCGCATCGACAGTCCGGGTGCCGGCTGTCAGAGACTCCTCCCGGGCTAAGACCGCAAAGGGAATCAGCCATGACACCCTGGGTATGCCGTATTCGCGGTCTTTCCACGATGGGTATGCAATTCTCAAGATTCCCAATTTTTCTTATCCTAATATGAAGGCTTACGGCGATTTTCTAAAGGAGTTTTTTAGCGAAACGGTAACAAGGCGGATCGGTACGCTTATTTTGGATCTTCGTGGGAATTATGGTGGATCGCCAACGCCTACCATGGAGCTCTTTAAATACATAATCGCCAAGCCGATCCCCTTTTTCTCGCAGGAGAATCCTTTTTACCTGGCGCCATGGAAAAAGCCGATCAAGCCTTCGGCCCTTGCATTTGGCGGGAAGCTTTTCGTCCTTATGGACGAGGCAGGATCTTCCATGAACGGGTTCCTGTTAAGTCTGTTGAAGTATCATGGAATCGGAACTCTGGTAGGGGCTCAAAGCGCTGGCGGCTACGAGTGCAGTGATGCTTCAAGGGACGCTGTCCTTCGAAACAGCGGTTTGAGGATAAGGTATTCGACCCAGGTTTTTCGCACCGCAGTGACGAACCAGGAAAGCGGTATCGGCGTAGAACCGGATATCCGCGTGGACTGGACCTTGGATGATTACCTCTCAGGACGCGACCCGGTTTTAGATGCTGCCCTTTCCGAAGCTTTACAAACCAGCCGTGCTTGCATCGATCCGGACGCCAGACCTGCGAAACACCCGGTACATTTCCTGCACGACAAAGAAAGAATATGCAGTCAGCAGACATGGAATCTTATTATCAGGAGTGAATTATGAAAAGGAATTTTATGGTCTTGGCATGCGTTGCGGTCATATTTGCGGGCACCGAGGTCTTTGCTCAGGAATATCCTACCTTAAGCATTGTTCCAGGTAATAACTGGAAAAGCATCATGTGGATCGGGTTTATACCGATAAAACATTCTCCGCAAATCGCGGCTTGGGTGGAAAATTCCGAGGGGGCCTATGTGGCAACTCTTCTTGTCTCGGAACGGGCCGGTAAGAAAAACTGGTATGGTGCTCCAGACGACGGCAGGCCGGAATCGCTTCCCGTATGGTTGCACGCCGCACAAGCATCAGCCGGGCGAACATCAGCGATTGATGCAGCTACATCCGCCACTCCTTCGGGAGCTGAGGCTTTTCATACAAGGATTGTCGGCCTGACAGCTGGAAAGCCGTATCGCGTAAGACTCGAAATAAATCACAGTTTTGACTTCAATGAAACATGGACAAAAAAAGCGAAGAAGGGAAACGCTTTCTATTGCGGCGTAAATGGGCAGCCGTCGCTTGTATATGAGGCCTGCTTCGTCGCCGGTACTCCGGGAAATTTCGTTCTGAATTTTATCGGGCAGGGTTCGATTGACGGATTTTCCGGAGCCGTTACGGAAGGACAAGAGGGACTTTCGTCGGCACTGATCATTATTGAAAGTGCAACTCTTTCCCTGAAATAAGTGAAGAATAAAACTTCCATCTTCCGAAATAGGGCAATGCTTAATATTTCCAGCAGTTGATGTACAGAACGGCGACGATTTTTTCCACCGCAGCCAAAGATAATGGAGTGCCGCATGGAGTTTTCTCGAAGCGAACGGTATAGGCGAGAGCATGCCGTTTTTTTTTACTCCAATTCGATGCCAGGTCCGGACGTACTGAAACTCATTGAGATTCTGGCAGAAAGAATGAACCTTGAACCGGGAATGCGGGTTCTGGATATGGGATGCGGCAAGGGACTTTCTTCGATGTTTCTTGCCATGGAATTCGGGCTCACTGTTTTTGCCACTGACCGTTGGATAAGCCCTACTGATAACTTGAAACGCTTCGAGTCGATGGGTGTCGCCGACACGGTGTTCCCTATCAAAGCCGAAGCCCATTCCTTGCCGTATGCCAACGGTTTTTTCGATGCGGCCATCAGTATCGATGCATATCATTATTTTGGCACGGATGAAACTTTTTTCCCTGGATATTATGCCAACCTCGTCAAGAAAGGCGGTCAGTTCGGTATATTGAGTCCGGGTTTGACCCGTGAGTTCAATCCATCGTTGCCCGACAGGATGCGTGCCCTATGGGAGCCGGACATGTTCACGGTCCATTCAGAAGCCTGGTGGGCTGAGCACTGGTCTAAGACAGGATTGGTAAAGGATGTTCATGCACAGACTGTCGAGGGAGGAAAGGAATTATGGGCTTCTACCGCGGATGCCGAATTTCATGCACTCGATGAGGAGGGATACCTGACACTTTTCTGTATGACCCCCCTGAAGGCTTAGGCTTCGTGTTAGAATTAGAACTGCTGACACCCTGATTTTCCGCTTCTCAATAGCGGTTCATGGAGAAAGCCTCGTTCAGGGGCTTTCTTTTTTTTTCGCGCTTGGACAGGTGGATTCCCGGGTGACCCAGCGTTATAAGGAGCGGCACTTTGCGATTCCGGGGAATACCGAGTAATTTTTTTATTGCGCGCTCGTTGAACCAGCCCAGGATGCAGGTACCCAGACCGAGGGAAGCGGCCTGTAGGCAGAATTGGCCGACCGCGATACCGATGTCCAGATGGACGTACCCGTGGCCCTTCGCGATTCCCCCCATGGTGGCGGTGAATTTAGGCCGTTCGGCCACGACGGCGACGATTGCGGGGGCTTCCCGCGCGAAGGCGTTTATGGGTACGGGCATGCCTACCGCAGCCTCGCGCGCCTTGGGAAGCAGCGCCGGGTCGTCGATGACGACGAAGCGCCATGGCTGCGAGTTGCATGCGGAGGGAGCCAGGCGACCGGCCTCTATGCACGCGACGATATCTTCGCGGCTGACGGGTCTGGGGTCGTACTGGCGGACGCTGCGCCTTTCGTTGGCGAGTTTTAAAAAATCCATAACTTTAAGATACGCCCCGGATGATCGCGGGTCAATGACGTTTTAACTGAAAGTCAAAACCCAAAGGACAGGTCAAGCGAATATTTGCCGGGATTCAACCGCCACCGGGCGGAAGTGTCGGGTCCGCAGGATGCCGTGCCGAGGCCTCGCTGCGCTACGTCCAGGTACAGGATGGTGGAATCCTGCGGCTCGATCTCGTACCAATGGCTTGCCTGCCACAACTGCCGGGCGCTCGTATGCGAGGCGTTGAAGTCGAAGCCTCCGCCGGCCGACGTCCCGGCTCCGGCGATTCGAAGGATCGATCCGTCGTCATTCGCCAAGGCAAGCGCGCGAGCGTCGGTCCGGTTGCCGTTCTCCTGCGGAAGCACATAGCGCGTCTGGAGTTCCCCGACCTGCGAGCGCCACAGGCCGAAGCGCGAGCCCGCTTTACGGTCGGAGTAGCACTCGCCGGGACCTCTCCCATACCATGTAATATTTTCAAAACCCGGCATAAGGGCCGTCTGCAACCCTACTCGCGGAAGCTCGGGCAGTCCGCCGTCGAGGTCGAAAAAAAAGGTCGCATGCGGGCCGTGCGGTTCTGCGCACCAATCCTGGATGAACGATCCGACGAAGGTCCCTTTCGCGGTGCGAACCCGATGGGCGACGCGCACGCGTTTCCCGGTATCCGTTCCTTCGAGGAAATCGCCCTCCATCGAGTCCAGTTCGAAAACAACCTCGTCAAGTCCATGTTCCAGCCAAGCCGTCATGGCTTTGTCCTGATGGTAAAAAGCCATTTCCGGAACGTCCGCCAAGTCAAGGAATTTCTTGAGCCCATCGTTCTCTGTGGGAGCGCGCCACAGATTCATGACAAGGGGCGCAGCCAGATATTCGCGGTTTCCGCCTCGCAGCGAATGCAGGAATCCGTCCGACCCGAAAGCCGCCGTCCAAGCGCTTCCGAGGGGCGACGGCTGCCTTCCTGCGACAATGCCCCCGAACCTATCCACCTGCGCGCAGGGAGCCTTGTTATTCAATGGTAACTGCTCCCAGGCAAGGCGATGGCCTGCGGGCGCCCAGGAGCTTACGATAACGCTGTACAGGTCAATGCTCAAATAACTTTCGCAGGCCCCGATTGAAAGCAGTTGCGCTTCCGTCAATTCGAATCGGAGGTCAAGCTGCGCTTCGCGGCCGGGTCCGATCGCCGAGACTTCCATCGTGTTTTCCGCGACGGCCAGCCCATCCGCGATAATCGACCACCGCAATTCGATCGGAGGCGTATCCACGAAATCGAAACGGCTCCGTATCGATATTTTTCCGCTCAGCGGTTCGCCGGAACGGATCGACAATTGCTGGAACAGCTTCGCGCATTCGGCAAGCACCGGTTTTGGGCTGCGGTCGGGAAAAACCAGTCCGTTGCAAATAAAGTCCCGGTCGCTCGGTTCGTCGCCGAAGTCGCCGCCGTATGCCCAATACTCTTCGCCGCTTACATTGCGGGCAAGGATTCCCTGGTCCACCCAATCCCAGATGAATCCTCCCTGAAGGCCGTCGTGCGATTCTATGATGTCCCAGTATTCAGCCAACCCGCCGTTGGAATTGCCCATCGCATGCGAATATTCGCACATGATGAAGGGCCTGTCGTCCGTGGTGGTCGCGGCCCACCGCTCAAGGAGTTCCATGGGAGGGTACATGGTGGATACGATGTCGGAGGCGTTCCGGCCGCGCTTCAGGGATTGGAGCGTGAAAGGCAGCTGCCCCCACTCGGGTCGCGCCGCTCCTTCGTAATGCACGGGACGGTACGGATCGAAGGACCGCATCCATGCGGCGAGGGCGTCGTGACAGGGGCCGTATCCCGACTCGTTTCCGAGTGACCAAATTATAACCGAAGGATGATTCTTGTCCCGGAGGACCATGCGTTTGCCCCGCTCCATGAAAGCCGGCAGCCAGGAGGCGTCCCGGGCGAGCTGATCGTAATACGCATGGCTCTCTATGTTGGCTTCGTCCATCAGGTAGATGCCGTACTCGTCGCAGAGCTCGTACCAGCGCTCGTCGTTGGGATAGTGGCTGTTGCGCACGGCGTTGATATTGTGCCGTTTCATGAGCTCGATATCCTTGACCATGTCGCGGATATCGAGGGTCTTGCCCGTGCGCTCGTCGTGCTCATGCCGGTTGACTCCGCGAATCATCACGCGTCGGCCGTTGATCAGCAGCTTGCGGTCCTTGATCTCGATTCTGCGGAAACCGAAGCGGCAGGCTACATGCTCCAATTCGTCACCCGCAGGGGAAACCAGAGTCGCCACGATCGTGTACAGGCAGGGATCCTCCCCGCTCCATAGCCGGGGATTTTCCATATCGAGGGATATCCGCCCGGTCCAACCTGATATCCTGAAACGTCCGTCAACCAATATTTCTTTTTTTACAACGCGGTTTTCGCAGCGGACGTCCAAGGGAGCATGGATGGAGAGTCTTACCATGTAATCCCCGTACATCGTGTTCGGGATTCCGGTTTCCGGGATTTCCCCAGGAGGATAGTCGACCGCTCCCAATCCACGGCTTACCCGGAATGCTCCCGGATCAAAATCGAATCCAAGCCGTGCTTCCACCTGCAGCGTTCCCCGGGTCAGAGAGTCGTCGAGCGTCGGACGCACATCCAAATCCGCGATGAAGGCATGGTCCGTGGAATACAGGTAGACGCCGCGGTAAATGCCGCCGTACCACCACTGGTCCTGATCTTCGACATAGCTCGAATCGGAATATCGTATAACGGAAAACGCGAGCAAATTCTTCCCCGGGCGAAGAAAAGGGTTCAAGTCGAATTCCGACGGGAGCCTGGTATCCTTGCCCCAGCCTACGGCGCGGCCATTGCACCAAACCTCCAGGAAGCTTTCCGCTCCTCCGACATGCAAAACGGTTCGGCCCGCGCTCCAAGCCTCGGGCAACTCGAAATCCATGCGATAGAGGCCGGTGGGATTCCGTACGGCCGGGGCGCTGGGAGGAACGTTCGAGAACGGCATCAGAACGTTCGTATAATGGGGTTTATCATATCCTTGCAGTGTCCAGGTACCCGGGACTTTAAGAAAAGCCCAGCGCGAATCGTCAAAGCCGGGCAGGAAAAAATCCGTCGGCCGCGATTGAGGATTGGGTGCGAGCATAAAGCGCCAGTTTCCGGCCAGGCAGCGATATCGATCGTTGGCCGAAAGGTCCCGCCCCACGGGTCCGGCCGATGCGGAATGCAGCGCTGCTTCCGCGCTTGACCAAGGCAGGAGAGGACTCCGCATGGGCAGTCGATTCCAAGCGGAGGATTGCGGATCCTCCCAATTATTGCCCGAAGAGAAAAGACCGTGGCCCATGGTCAACCTTTCACGGCGCCGACGGTCATCCCGCGGACGAAGAATTTCTGGAACATGAGGAAGAAAACTAACGGCAGGATCATGGCGATGATCGATCCCGACGCGGTCATATTATAAAAAGATATAAACTCGCCCTGCATGTTCGCCAATCCCAGGGTGACCGGCTTGAGGGTGTCGCTCTGCAGCAGCACGAGGGACCACAGGAGGTCATTCCATATCCAAGTAAACTCGAGCACGGCCAGCGCCGCGAGGCTCGGTTTCGCAAGCGGCAGGATTATCTGCAGGAATATCCTGAAATCGCCTGCTCCGTCGATTCGCGGCGCCTCGATAAGGCTGAAGGGAATCTGCCTGAAGAAGTTCCGGAGAAAGAACGTGCAGAATCCTAGTTGGAAGGCGATGTGGAACAATATGACGCCGATACGCGTATTCATGAGGCCTATGCTGTCGGTAAAACGGAATACCGGTATCATGAGCATCTGAAAGGGAATCAGCATGCCGGCGATGAACATGACGAGAATAAGCTTGTTGAGCCGAAATTTATAGAAAGCCAGCGCGAAAGCCGCAAGGCTCGAAAGCGCGAGCATTCCGATGACGGAAGGGACTGTAATCAAGATAGTATTAAAAACATAACGGCCCATTCCTACCGTAGTCCATACTTTCGCATAGTTGTCGAAGCGCCATTCCTTGGGGAAAGCCCACATCGCGCCTTTGCCCATGATCTCGTCCATGGATTTGACCGAGGTGAAAAAAGCCAGGATCAGGGGGATGAGCCAGAAGGCCACGAGGGCCGTCGAGGCGATATAAAAAGACAGCTTGAGTATCGTTTGCCGTGTCTTTTGGCTGCGCGGGACCATTGCGTTGTTTTTCACAGGCCGCTCTCTTTTTCGTCCTTGAAGGTACGGTTGATGTATACCATGATGAAGCCGAGGGTGATGAGGAATTGCACCACCGCTATCGCCGACCCGTACCCGTAGTCCTGGTACTGGAACGACGACGTGTACATGTAGCTCGCGAGCACTTCGGCTGCGCGCGCCTTCGTATTGGTCATGACGTAGATGATGTCGAACGCGCGCAAAGAATCTATAACGGAAATCGTCATGGATACCACGGTCGCCGGCGCGAGCAGGGGCAGGATCACCTTGGTAAAGCGTTGCCACCAATTGGCTCCGTCGATGATCGACGCCTCTACCAATTCGACGGGTACGCTTTGCAGGCCGGCGAGGTAAAGAATCATTATATAGGGGACCTGGCGCCAGACTCCGACGGCCACCAGCGCCCCGGTCATGAACTGCCTGTCTCCCAGCCACGGCTTGGCCAGGTCGGCAAGTCCCACGGCGCGTAAGAACATATTGAGTAAACCCGAGTCGGGGTTGTATATCCACATCCAGATCGTACCGATTATGACGAAGCTGAGCGTCATCGGCAGATAGAAAAGGGTTTTATAAATCCTGTTGCCTTTGTAGGCGTTGTTGAACAGCATGGCCACCAGCAGACCGAGCGGGATCGGTATGAATACGAAACATATCAGCCAAACCAGGTTGTTCTTGAGGGCGATATAGAACTGAGGGTCGCCGAACATGCGCTTGAAGTTTGCGAAGCCTATATAAACGGTATCGTACAGCAGACTGTCTTTTTTGGTGAAGGCATAGCTGAAGCTCCTGAAAATAGGCAGATACACCCAAATCAGGTACATGGTCAACGGGAGCGCGAGAAAAGCCCATGGCAGCCACCAACCTTTGTTCCGCTTGAAGAGAGTCATGGCAACACCTTTCGACTGATGCAAATATCTATTATGGTTGACCTCTAAAAACTTCAGTTTTTAGAGGTCAACCATAAAAACCTGATTCCTGCAAGGAATCAGCGAGGAACTTCCAATAACCAACAAGGTTATTGGAAGTTCCCTTAACCTGAAAAGTCCGGGCCGATTCGACCCGGACTTCTTAAATCATGAAAGCGTTAAAGGACCGGTCAGTTGCTATAGATGCGGACGCGTTCCTTGTCGAGATCGGCCAGTATCGCATCGAGATTGGCAGGCTTGGCCATAATGTCCAGGATGGCATTCAATCCTTTGGCCGCCATTTCTTCCGGCGCGTCGCGGTCATAGAACTGCGCGGCGAAACTTGCTCCTTGAACCATGGCCAATCCGCGCGCGGCTTCCGCGTTGGGAACGGCCACTTTTACATTCGCGGCCAAGCGACCGAGAGGTTTGCAGAACGCCTCCTGCTGGGCGGCCGTAGCGAGGAAGGCCAGGAACAGCTTGGCTTCTTCCTTGTTCTTCGCTTTTGCGGGCAGCATAAAGCCGTCGGTAGGCGTATCTACCGTATATTTGGTGTTTCCGCCATAGATGGGGAACGGGAAGAAGTCGATGGAACCGCGAGTTTCGGCAGGAACGGTATCCATGATGAATTGGCCCATGAGGTACATGCCGGCTTTTCCCTCCGCCAGGGGTTTTACCGATTCCTGCCAGGACAGTGAAGTGGCGTTATCGATGAAATAGCCTTTCTTGGAAAGATCGGCGATGATGCCGAGGCTTTTTTTAACGCGGGGATCGGTATACGCGATTTTTCCGCCGGTAAGCTGAGCGTGGAAATCGCCGCCGTTGACGGCGCTATCCAGCAGGTCGAACCAACCGCCTGTCGTCCAAGTGTCTTTTGCCCCGACCGCTATCGGCGCTACGCCGTTAGCCTTGAGGGTTTCGCAAACTTTCATGAACTCGTCCCATGTCTTGGGAGGAGTCAGCTTGTATTTGGCGAAAACATCTTTGTTGTAATACACCGCCCACCAATACCAGCTCTGGGGCATGAAATAGACTTTTCCGTTGTAAGAACTGGCTACCTTGAAGGCAGCGGGAAATTCCTTGCTGATGTTTCCGCCGGGGAATACGTTGTCGATGGGCTCGAGCAATTTTTTCTCGGCGAATACCTGCATGCGATAGCCGGCAAACCAGGTTACGACATCGGGTGCCGCGCTCGACGTAAGCCAACTTGCCAACTGCGTCTTGAATTGCTCATGGGCAAACGTGTTGACTGTTACCTTGATGGAAGGGTTGGCAGCCTGGAAGGCATCGAACACTTTCTGGAAGGCCGCCTTGGGAGCTTCGTCCGACATGTAGGAATTGATTACCAATACCTTGTTTCCAGCAGCTGATGCATTGGTGCCTAGAATGATCAGTGCGACGAGCGCTACTGCGGCAAACATTACTGTTCTTTTCATTGTTTCTCCTCTTTGATGAAAATCCGGAGTCCTGCTGACATACCGGATTTACTTCTGGTGATTAAAAGAGTGTATGAATAGAACTTTGAATCTGTCAATCGAAAGTTTCATATATTCATATCGAATTACTCAAAAGGAGGACAATGAAGGCTTCTGAATGCTCCGGGGCTTATGATTTCAGCTTTTTTAAATACCCTGCACAGGTAGTTACTGTCGGAAAATCCAACCAGCCTGGCTATTTCAGAGATAGGAAGTTCAGGTTTTGCCACAAGGAATTCCTTTGCCTTGGATATCCTGAAGGAGATAAGGTATTCAAAGGGCCGCATACGCAACGACTGCTGAAACATTTTACAGAGATATTGCGGCGTGACGCCTATGAGTTTGGAAAGATCCTCAATGACGATATTGTGTGCAAAATTTGCTCTGATATATTGTAAAACGGGCCGCAATTTGGCGTGCCTCGGTTGCGAATCCCTGGTTTTGGGCTCAAGAGCCACTTTCAAAGCAAGCAGCGTTTCGTATAGAAGCAATGAAGTTTCATGGAATGCGATAGCGGAATCGGTTAAAGATGCATTATAAAGCTCCCGCAACAGGGTTTTCAGATGCCAAAGATCAGAAATTTGAAATACTCCCGACTTTTCCATGCCGATAAAACGCAGCATCTCGGCAACTGCGGATCCGCCAAAACCCATCCAATCCGTCGTCCAATCGCCGCTCAGATTACGATATTCATGCGCTTCGCCGGGCAGAAGGAAGAAACCATTCCCCGGGCAGATATCAAATTTCTGACCGCCGACAAAAAGCTCTCCGCGCCCCGAAAGGCATTGAATCCACTGATACCAAGGGTATCCTTCCGAGCGCTTTATGTTTTCCTGTGGCCAATCATAGCCGATCGTAGCCAAAAGAAATGGTAATGCACGCTGATTGTCATCGGTAGTACAAAAAACAAAAGGCATCCGAATCTCCTGGTTCAAAGCTTCAATAGATTCATATTGTACTATAAAAGATAATAATGTACAAGAAAATTCCAATAGTAACGTGAAAATCTGCAAGAGGTTTTTATTGACTCAAGTTGTTAAGAAAAGAATGCCAGTATATTTTCAGGCAAGAATTAGAGCATACAAGCGTCTGTCATGAATGTCTGCAGGAACCAAGTCGAAAAATTGGCATGCATACCCAATGCCGCAGGTACTAAAGCCATCAATTGAAGTATCTTGTAAATTCGAACCCTGTCCCCATTGTTTCAGGTTTTCAGCCTCTAATTTAGCCAGGAATCGATCATAAAAACCCTTCCCACGCCCTAGCCTCATGTATTTGCCGTCAAAAGCCAAGCCGGGTATCAGTGCGAGACATGGCTGCGCAAGAATCTCAGGCAGGGACAGGGCTCGAATTTCCGCGGGTGGTGCTGGAATGTTCCAACGGTCCAATGGCCAGAATTTCCAATCGGGATTAAGCTCGATAAAGACGATGTCCTCGCCCTCGATGCGCGGAACGGCTACCCGTTTCCCGTCAGCCATAGCTTTCTCGATAATGCAGCCGGTATCTATTTCGTCAGGCATGGACAGGAAGGCCAGTAAAAGCTCAGCGGTTTCGTAACTACGGAGCTTGCCAACGTCGCAGGCCAGCCGTAGGGCGGCTGCTTTTTTTTCTTCGGAATTTATGGCTTTAAGCCTGGCTTTGGCAATTGAGCGCAGTCGTTTTTTTTCATCGAATACTGAATTTGCATCCATCATCATAAACCTGCCTTGTATCGATACCGTAGCACGCCTTGAGAACGCCTGTCAGTCCATATTTCGGATTATTGCCGAACTTGCCCGACCACCCAAGGCTTGTGTTACAATAGGAAGATAGAGGAGTCATGCATGCCGGTTAAAATTGGAGTCGTTCCGAGAATGCGCTTGTTGACCTATCTTTTTGGAGAACTGGATAAATACAGTATTCCCTTCACCCTGATGGCCGTCGGGTTGTTAATTCTCAATGGCAAAGAAAAAAAACTCAGCTTGCCTGCTGCGGTACTTACCAACTATTGCGTGATCAGCCTGTCGATCGGTTTTGTTTTTTCCGTCCTATTGTTCCGGTATTTCAAGAGGAATGAAATTTATTTATTTTACAACCTTGGGTTTCGCCCTTGGACGCTCGTGGTTTTGATGTATATCTTAAAGGCCGCCGAATGCTCCGGCCTCTTCGTGCTATGGTATTTTTTGAGGATAGCTTATGCCGTTCTTATACCTTGACAGCCTCTATTTTTCCTATGGCCGAAATCCCGTGCTGCATGGCGTTTCGCTCTCCGGCGAGAAAGGCGACATCATAGGGATACTCGGGCGCAACGGCTGCGGGAAAACCACGTTCTTCAATTGCCTTGCGGGAATCCTCAAATCAACCAACGCCTGCATACGGATCGACGAAGCCGGATACGACCGCAGCAACAGAGGTACGACGATAACTTACCTGCCGCAAGTAAGTTTCCTTCCCGGAAACGTTGAAACAAAAAAAGCCGTTCGTTTTTTCTATTCGGACGCTGAACGCTTGAGCTGCCTCGATGGGGACCAAAGAATCGAGAGCATGTACGGAAAAAAGATCGGCTCGCTTTCCAAAGGCGAGCGGCGCTATCTGGAGATCAACCTGATCCTGATGTCAGGCAAGCCGCTGTGCATACTCGACGAACCGTTCAGCGCGCTCGAACCGCTGTATTACGATAAAGTGAACGGACTCATTCGCGAAGCAGCCGCACGAGCCTGCATCCTCGTCTCGGATCATAACCACGGCGCCATCGACGATATATGCACACGCGTTTACGGCATGACCGGCGGCCAACTCCATCCTGAGAAAGCTAGGCGCGTCTTGAGCGACGATGTAACCTCATAGATTTCGGGTATACCGTGCGATTTGGTTTCAGCGTAATCCAGATCCATGAAACGAAAAAGGCGATCGACACCAGGGCTAAACCGACGACCAAAGCCCAGTTTACCTGACGGTAGGAAATTTGCCGCGGATTAATCGGATTTACCCGTATCGTGAGATTCGCAGGCCAGCTGTCCGCGGTCATCTCATACGAATAACCAGCGCCTTTATATGTATAATTTAAGCGGACATTATAGAGGATTGCTTCATGGCCGCCGTATTTGGTAACGCGGGTAAATTTTTCCTCGCCGAGTATATTCGCCGTCGCATAGGCTTTAGGCCAGCCGAGCGCCAGCAGCGATTTACCGGAAGTAAGCGCGATGACGGCAAGGCAGAAGACGGCGGCGATCAAGGGACGGATGTTTTGCCTGGTCATTTTAATATCTCCCTGTTGTTTTTGAACCGGCTAAAGATATACAAATGAATTATTTTTTGCAAGCTGGGATACATCGCTTAAGGTCGGCTTGACCTGCCGCACGCCCTCGCCTATGCTTGCCTGCGTGAAAAACATTTGTACCGTATCAAAGGACATTCCAGGCCGCTGCGCGTACCTTGCGCAATTCGGCACGCCGGTCGACGGCAAGGGCGGAACTGTCGCCGATCGCGTATCCCGCGCGATCCGCCGGATAAGCTACGTTCAGATAGACACGATATCGGTGGTGGAACGCGCGCATCACCATGTTCTATGGTCACGCGACCATGCCTACCGCGCCCCGGTGCTCGACGAGCTCGAGTCCGGGCGACGCGACATCTTCGAGTACTGGGCGCATGCAGCCGCGTATCTTCCACTGTCCGATTACCGCTACTGCCTACCCCGCATGAAGCGCGTCAAGGAAACAGGCCACGAATGGTTCCCCACGGACGCATCGGTAGTAGACGCGGTACGGGACCGCATACGGTCGGAAGGCGCGCTGCGCTCCCAGGATTTCGCAAGCGAGGGAACGCGCGGGCCCTGGTGGGATTGGAAGCCAGCCAAGGCGGCGCTGGAATACCTGTTCATGTCAGGTGAACTTATGATAACTTCCCGCAAGGGCTTCCAGAAGCTGTACGACTTGACCGAGCGGGTGCTCCCTCCGGATGCGGACGCGAGCTTTCCGTCCGCAGGGGAGATGTCCCGCTGGTATCTCGACTACGCCATACGCGCGCTGGGGTGCTTCCGCGAGCGCGACCTGGCTTACGGCAGGCGGGACGGAATTTCCGGATTGGAGAAGGAACTGGCCAAGCGGCTGGAATCGGGAAGCCTCCTCCCGTTGACGGTAGAAGGAAAAAAAGCCGAACGATGGTACGCAAGCCCGGAAGCGCTCGAGACGGCGGGCCGAGTGCGGGTGGGAAGGCGCGTCAGGATATTGTCACCGTTCGACAACCTGATCATCGACCGCAAACGCGCGGAGGCTCTATATGGCTTCCGCTACACCATCGAGTGCTATGTTCCGCAAACCAAGCGACAGTTCGGCTATTTCTCGCTACCAGTGTTTTGGGGCTCTTCTCCGGTAGGGACTATCGATTGCAAGGCGGACCGCGCTGCCAAGACGCTGTTCGTAAAGTCCTGCGCGGCAATGGCCAAGGCGACACGTGCCTCTTCGGTCCGGGAACTCTATAAAACCGACTATGAGGGGTTCAAAGCCGCCCTACCCGAAGCCTTCGGCGTAGAAATGGAGCAGGAGCTACAGGCTTTTGCCCAATTCAACGGTTGCGAAAAATTGAGCACTGTCCCCAATCTAGCTGGAGGTGATAGTTGAGCGATTCAAGGATATTCATCATCACCGGAGGGAGAGGTTCCGGTAAAACGACCCTCTGTGCGAAGGTTCATGGGGAAGCGCGTAAAATTGGGCTTGATACAGCGGGTATTTTCAGCCCGGCTATTTTTGAGAATGGGGAAAAAACCGGTATCAGCGCATACGATGCCCGAACGGGCATAACTAGATTATTGGCGAAAAAAAATGGGGGACAGGCCCCCAATTCTGGAATCGGGGGCCTGTCCCCAGGAATGTCCCCGGATATGTCCCCGGAAATTCGCACAAAAATGTGGGACTTCGACGAAACCACGCTAATTTGGGGAAATTCGATTTTTTCCGCTGCCTGCCCGTGTCAAATTCTTTTTGTGGACGAGATTGGCCCGCTGGAATTGGAACGGGGACAGGGCTGGACTTCCGCGCTGCGCGCTATTCAATCCGGGCTGTACCGCTCTTGTCTTTTTGTCATGAGACCCGAACTGCTGTCCCGCGCGCTGGAACTTTTTCCCGGCGCCACGGTTGTGGACTTGGGGAAGGAATGTCCCAAAGCCTTTTTTTTTCTGGACGCATGATGGCCGAAAAAAATTATAAGGCGAATTCCGGTTCCATGACGCCCTATACGGGCGGCGGCCCGGAGTTTGGCAGGAATCCCGTGACCCTCGTGAACGGTAACCGTTATATCCTGAATGGACGCAGCTGCTCCGAATGCGTTCATTCCATCCATTTCGTAGATCGTTCGCCGCTTTGCTGCAGGATCAATCTCTGCGACCTTGAGATCCCCCGCGAGATGCAGCAGAGGCTCGAAGCGGTAACAGATGTCGGCGACACGGCGTTGAGCCGATTTTTTTATCTGGAATCGCTACGGCATTTCAAACGCACGCTCCCTGAAAAGGAGTATGGGATTCTGCTCAAAGATAAACGCATACTCGACTGCGACGACAAGAAAAACTGCTACTGCCTGACGAACCAAAGCGGCCTTTACCGCGTTTGCGACCTTGCCCACCTGTTCCGCAACGGAGACGGGGCCGAAGCCTTCGTCTCGGCCACCTTCAAGGAACGCGACAAGATAATCGGGAATATTTGATAACCTGACCGGAAAACAAGCGTTAGCGATTGCAGCGGCATCCCGTCGGGCCGTAGGCGCGGCGGGATAAAAGCGGAAAGCGCGACCTCGAGGCCGCGATTTTTTTTTTCGCGGCTTCGAGGAAACGCCCAAAACCCAAAACCGAAACTTTTTTACCTTTACCCCTAAAGTGATTTTCCCCAGCGCCGATACATGTAATGAAAGACTGCATTTGCCGTTCCACGCTAGCGCGCGCAAGGGTGGCGGCCGGTGCGAACTTTCACGGATTTTACGTTCACGTGCGTGGTACGCGGAGGGGCGAACCGTACGAATATACACACAATCGGCACGGATGCCGGGCGGCCGTTGAGCCGTCGACTTCAAGGATAAGGAGATACAGGTATGATCATCAATCACAACCTCAGTGCAATGTTCGCGAATCGTTCTCTCGGGATAACCAATGGCAGCACAGAGAAAAACATGGAGAAATTGTCGTCAGGTATGCGCATCAACCGCGCCGGCGACGATGCTTCGGGTCTTGCAGTGTCCGAAAAGATGCGCTCGCAGATCCGCGGCTTGCAGCGAGCGTCTTTAAACGCCCAGGATGGTATTTCGTTTATCCAGACTACGGAAGGCTTTCTCCAGGAGACGCAGGATATCGTCCAGCGCCTCCGCGAACTTTCCGTGCAGGCTTCCAACGGTATTTATACCGCGGAAGACCGCATGCAGATTCAGGTGGAAGTTTCCCAGCTGGTCGACGAAATCGACCGCATATCCAGCCATGCCCAGTTCAACGGCCTCAACCTGCTTACCGGACGCTTTGCCCGTGAAACAGGCGAGAACGCCGTTACCGGATCGATGTGGCTGCATATCGGCGCCAACATGGATCAGCGAGAGCAGATCTATATCGGCACGATGACCTCCAAAGCTTTAGGCGTACGCAATATCGGCGACGATACTATCATGTCGCTCTCCAGCCCCGACGGCGCAAACCGCTCCATCGGGACTCTCGACGCAGCTCTTAAGATGGTGAACAAGCAGCGTGCCGACCTCGGCGCCTACACCAACAGGCTCGAACATGCTATCAAGGGTATCGACGTCGGCGCCGAGAATTTACAGGCCGCCGAAAGCCGCATCCGCGATACCGACATGGCTTCCGAGATGGTACAGTTCACCAAAAACAAGATTCTGTCGCAGGCAGGCAACGCAATGCTCGCACAGGCCAACCAGCAGACACAGCAAGTGATGCAGCTCCTCCAGTAAGAGACGGCACACGCGTGAACAAAGGCGTCCTTTCGGGGGCGCCTTTTTCGTAGGAATTTTCAATTCGCGCGGCAAATTGAAAATATGCCTTACTCTGCGGCCTGCTATTTGGCCTGCTATGAAAATCAAGGTTTTCCACAAAACTTGATTTGCCGGTGAATTGTATTTTTAAAACTAGTTTTATTTGGGGACAGGGCTCGAATTTGGTTCAACAACCTCGTTCCCGCTCCTTGAATCTGCGCGCTTTTCGAGCATATAATGGGTGGTGCAATGGATTCGGCACAAAAAGACGTACGGGAACTCGTACTTGAGCAGATTTTTCCGGAACTGCGCTACGGCGGAGACCCGGATATCGAACGCTATTTTGAGCTCCGCCAGCAAGGCAGGATGTTCGATGCGCTGGCTCTCTACAGGCAACGCCTCAAACCACGGTATCCCGACGATAAAAAACGCGTCGTGCTCCTCGCGCTTTTCCGTACCCGAGCCCCCCAATATCAACAGTTTTTACACGACTTGCTCATGGAGCGGGCCGATGAAATAATCAATCGCCTCAAAAAAAACATCGATGCCCTCGTTCTGCCTCTGCAAAATGTACGCATGAAAGATACCTACGCCGTGCTTAAAATGGTGGAGGTCGTCGCGCGCATGCTTCCGGTGGATCCGGAAAAGGCCAAGACAGCGGCCGCCGCCTATGAAAACCAAGCTTCCATCCTCAAGTACAAAAAAACCGAGATGACGCGCCTGTGTTATCTGCTCGGGGAATTTTACGAGCAGGCGCTCGTGGAAGAACTGGAAGCCGCCGATTTTCTGATGGTAAGCCCTTCCATAGAAGCCGAACGCCGCAAACAGGAAGAGCAAACCGCCAAGCATAATTTCTTCGACATCTCGCGCATCGAGTTCGATGCCGCCGATACGAAGCGCATCGAGATTTCCACGGCTTTCACCCGCAACGAGGACAAAGTCCTGGCCTACTGCCATAAGTACTGGCTGCGCGTGGAGGATCCGGCGTTCGAGCGGATTATATGGCTGTACTCGCGCAAGTATGAGACGCAGCATTACGATATTTTCCGTACCATAAAGTTGGGACGGAGAAGAAAATATACCGATGACGATATCCTCACGATGGTTGCCACCAACCTGACTACGAAATATTCCTATACGGTGCAAGGCGACATCTACATGCAGGCTGCCTGGCACCGAATAAAATCCGAACTCTACTCGGGAGCCTCGGCTTCCGCAAAAACGAACGACGCTACCAAGCCAGGCCCGGCGACCCGGGAAGCTGAGAGCCTGCGGCGCCAGCGGGAGCTGGAGAGCGCGGCTGCCGAAAGCCGGAAAAACCGGGAACTACCGGAAACAAACACGGTATCCCGCGAGAACGGTCCGGGACAGGCAGCTTCCGTCGATAAACCGGAATCCATCCAGGGCGAACCGAAACTCACACGGAACACGGAAAAGCCCAAGCGGCTCGCGGCGCTTAAAACATACGCGAGCCTTCCCGACCGCATTCCCACAGGCTCGATCTCCGATGCCATCAAGCGCCTCTCCGGGCGCGTGTACGACGTATACCACGATATATTCCTGGAACGCGTGCGCGGAGCCATCCATGAGGAGCTGGGAAAGCAAAAGAAAAAGCCGGCGACCCTTTTTGACGACCGCATGAACCGTGCCGAAGATCTGGTCTATCGTTTTATGGAAGAAAACTATACGAACTCCTACATGGACTGGACCGGTTCGCCCGAGCATGCCCAAGTGGCGGAGCTGGGATTCGCGATAGACAGCCTGGAATCGATCATAGACAGCTGCTACAGGAAAATAAGCGCTTGACAACGAGCCCCCGCGGGTCGAAAATAAATATTAACAATTCCACAAGGCTCCTGGATTCTCCGCCGGAGCGTCCAGCGCCGTAGCAAGACGAATCGGAGAACGCCGCCATGAAAAAACTGTGCCTGCCGTTGTTCCTGTCCTGCCTCTCCCTTACTTTCCTGTCTGCCCTTCCCAAAGTCGCGGTACTCGACATCATCGCGCAAAAAGGCATCGACGCGTCCGTAATAGTGCCGGTGACCGAGTCCATCATGGAAGAAGTGGTGGGCACGCGCGCCTATATGGTGCTCGACCGCGCCTACGTGGCGCAGATCCTCAAGGAACAGGAATTCAACCTGTCCGCGATGGTAAACGATACGCAAGCCACCCAGGCAGGTCAGTTCCTGGGCGCTGATTACGTGGTTACCGGAAAGGTCCAATTACTCGGGGATTCCTATTTTCTCGTCGCCAAGATGATCGAGGTTCGAACCGGCGTCATCGTGGCCCAGTCTTCCGAGCAAGGCGCGGGCAAGCTTACCGCGCTCCTGGACATGGCCCACGCGGTAGGCAGGAAAATCGTCTCTGGTTCTCCTATCTCGCCTTTGACCCCCGGACTTTCACCGCCGGTCGGATCCGCGCCGGCCACCGGCCCAAAGCGCATTAAGGCCGGCTTCGTCACCCTTCTTGGAATGAATGACAGCGACCAGACCATCATACTCGGCATCAAGCGCATCCAGGCAAAACACAAGGATTGGCTGGACACGGTCGTCGTGGATCGGGTAACTGCCGAATCCGCGCCTTCAGCCTTAGACAGACTGGCGGATGCGGATTCATGCGATATTATTTTTATGTGCAACTGGGGTTTCCAAGACCAATGCCGGGAGGCGGCGGCCAGGCATCCGCACGTAAAATTCCAGAACATGGGCGGCGATCTGGACACGGAGCGCTTTCCAAACATGGGCGTCTACGGCGTAAACGACATCTCGCACTCGTATGTCGAGGGACTCGTAGCCGGCGCTTTGAGCTCCAGCGCTAAAATCGCATATCTTTCGGAATCCGCAGCGCAGGGTTCCTGGGTATATCAGATGGCCAATTATTTTGCCCTCGGCGTAAAGGCCGCCAATCCCAAGGCGACGGTATTCGTCCATTTTTTGCCGGAGAATCATTGGGACGTACGAGGGACGCAAACTTCCGCCGCCAAGTCGCTGATCGCCAAAGGCTGCGACTTCTTCGGCGGCGTGGACGGCGACGAGGTAATGGAAACGCTTAACGCATCGGCGGTTTCGGGCAAGCGCGTTCGCATGTACCAGAAAGACCTCAGCTATAAAAGAAAACCAAACGTAATCGTTTCGGGCCCCATCAGGGATTTTCTATACTTGTACGAAAAACCGCTTCTGGCGCTCAAGGAAGGCGCCTGGAAAAGCGAGGCATTCTACCCTGCGCAAGCTTCCAAGTTCGGAGGCGGAGAGATAGCTTTCAATCCCGCCTTTCTCGAGGAGCTTCGCTCAAAAAAAATAAAAACCCCCGACATGGGCGTACTGGGATTACTGGACTTGATAAATAAACGGGAGCAGCAAATCGACGATGGGGATTTTGAACCATTTACGGGTCCAGTCAAGGATCAAAAGGGTAAAATCCGGCTGCCCGAAGGCATTCGCGCCGAATGGAGTTTCTTCGAGAACATGGACTGGTTCGTGGACAACGTGAAATAAACCCTGGAAGATAAAATCCATGCTAGCATAGCTGCAGCTGATTATTAAAAGAAGCGGGAGAATAAAATGACTAAAAGGCGACTAGGAAAAAGCAACCTGGAAGTGAGCGCGATGGGTCTGGGCTGTTGGACGATTGGCGGACCGTGGGACTTTCAAGAACCGGATGGCAGTAAATACCCATGTGGCTGGGGACAGGTAGACGACGCGGAATCAATATCCGCCATCCGCTATGCACTCGACGCCGGGATCAATTTTTTTGATACTGCCGCCAATTACGGTTGCGGCCATAGCGAGCGCACGCTCGCCAAGGCCATCGCGGGTAGGCGTAATCAAGTAATTCTGTCAACCAAGTTCGGCTATGTCGTGGACGAAGAAAAACGTATCGTCCGGGAAACCGACGACGTCCTTCCACGCATCCGCAAGGAATGCGAGAATAGCCTGCGCAATCTTAAGACGGACTATATCGATCTCTACCACTTCCATAGGGGCGAATACCCGATAGAAAAAGCCGCCGAAATTCGAGAGCTCCTGGAAACGCTGGTAACGGAAGGGAAAATCCGTTGGTATGGATGGAGCACCGATAATCCCGAGGGCGCGAAAATATTCGCGCAGGGCGCACATTGTACGGCCATCCAACATATATTGCCTTTTGTCTTTGACGCGCCGCTGATGTTGGCTATCTGCGATGAATACGATCAAGCCAGCATTAATCGTAGCCCACTTGGCATGGGATCGATGACGGGCAAGCAAAATGCCAACTCAACCTTTCCTGCCGACGACGTGCGTCACGGTATGGATTTGACGACGGAGCGCTTCGCGATCAACTCCCGGCGCAGGGAAGCCATTCATAAGTTCTTCGCTGATTCCGAGGATTCACGAACTCTGGCTCAGATAATCCTTTCCTGGTATTGGGCCAGAAGCGAGCGAACCATTCCCATCCCCGGCTTCAGAAACGTTGCGCAGGTGAAGGAAAACATTCAGACGATGGAATTCAATCTTTTAACCAAAAAGCAGATGGAAAAAATCGAGGAGATATATAATCCAAAATAAGAATAGTAACAAAGGTTAATTCTTGGTAAAAAGGAAGTGCCCGGTATCGTATTCACGATTCCGGGCTTTTTTTTGTTCAACCTGCGCCCTTAAACCGCCGAAACTATTGGAAGGGAGACCACCATGGTACGTAGTTTATGGACAGCGGCAAGCGGAATGATCGGCCAGCAGGCGAGCATCGATACGATCTCAAACAACCTCGACAACGTGAATACGTCGGGATTCAAGCGCATGCGCGCGGATTTCGAGGACCTGATCTATCAAACCGTTCGCGTCGCGGGAACGCCCGCCACCGAAGACACCGTGGTTCCCGTACCGGTGCAGATGGGCCATGGTGTAAAGCTGTCGGCAACCCAGCGCCAGTTTACCCAGGGAAACCTGCAAAATACCGAGAACGTTTCCGATATCGCCATATCGGGAGACGGATTCTTCCGCATCATGATGTACGACGGAACCTACGCCTACACTCGCGACGGCGCGTTCAAGATTGATTCGAACGGCCAGTTCGTCACATCCAACGGTTATAAATTGATGCCCGAAGTGGTGATGCCCGAAAACTTCATTCCCGAGACGCTTTCTATCAGCCAAGACGGACGCATCAACGTAAAGGTCCCCGGCCAGAACGACCCCGTCGACGTAGGACGCTTGGAATTATATCGATTCCCGAACCCGGTGGGCATGTCCGCCATCGGCGAAAACCTGTTCAAGACCAGCAATGCTTGCGGCGACCCGATTCCCGGCCGTCCCGGCTTTGACGGCATGGGCAAGACCATCCACAAGTTCCTGGAAATGTCCAACGTATCGGTAGTGCGCGAGATGGTAGCCATGATCGTGGCTCAGCGCGCCTATGAGTTCAATTCCAAGGCCATCCAGACCAGCGACAATATGCTGGGTACGGCCACGAACCTGAAGAGGTAAACCATGAATATCGACAGCGCGATGATGGCCTTCAATAACAGGACGATTCTGACGCCCAAAGCCCTGCAGGGCAGCGGCGCCCGAATCGACCCTAAGACACCGATAGACCGCTCGAGCGAGCTCTACAAGCAGAGCCAGGAATTCGAGTCCATCTTCGTCAACATGATGGTCAAGGAAATGCGCGCCACCGTAAGCAAAGAAAACGATATCATGAACGGGGGCCAGGCCGAGGATATTTTCTCGGACATGCTGTACGACGAATATTCCAAAGGCATGACCAAAGCCTCGAATTTCGGCCTTGCCGACTCGATTTACCGGCAATTGTCCACGACATCGGCCATATCCCGCTGATAGATTTCTTTCCTTCCTGATTTCCGCCTTGCTTACACCACCCATCCTGTACTAAACTTCCTGCGTGCGGCTTTCATCGAAGAAAGCCCTCGCGGGAGTATCAATGGCAGCAACGATTATCCGGATGATTTTTGAAATGGCAGGCGCGCTGGCGCTCTTCATGTTCGGCATGCAACTTTCATCTGACGGTATCCAACGCGCCGCAGGCGACAAACTGCAGCGAACGGTCAATTTCATGACCAAAAACACGGTTATGGCCACGATAACCGGCATGATCATCACTATTCTTATCCAGTCTTCGTCGGCGACCTCCGTGATGATGGTTTCGTTCGTCAATGCGGGCTTGCTCAATCTGGTGCAGTCGATCGGGGTAATGCTTGGCTCGAACATAGGTACCACCCTGACCGGCTGGCTTGTCGCCGTGGCCGGTCTCAAGAAGTTCAGCGTCGTGTCGCTCGCCATCCCGATCTTCGGCATCGGCTTTTTCATGTCGCTGGCTAAAAAACGCGGCACCGTCTTTACGAGCACCGGCGAGGCTCTCATGGGATTTTCGCTGCTGTTCCTCGGACTAGAATTCATGGCCAATGCGATACCGAATCCTTCCAACGACTTGATCCTGAAGCTCCAGGCTTTCGAGGGTAAAGGCTGGATAGCCATCCTGGCCGGAATCGGAATCGGTTGCGTTTTTACCATGCTTATCAATGCTTCCAGCGCGACGATCGCCATAACGATAGGCTTTGCGATGAAGGGAATAATCAGTTTCGATACGGCGGCGGCCATCGTTTTGGGAGCCAATGTCGGAACTACGTTCGACTCGTTCCTGGCTTCAATCGGCACGAATACCGCGGCCAAGCGCTCTGCTTGGGGCAACATCATCTTCAACATCGCGGGTGCGCTGTTTATCGCCTTGCTTTTCCGGCCGTTTAGCACCTTGGTGGATTTTTTGGTGCCCGGAGAATATACGGCCGCCAGCGCAGGTACCCACATCGCCATGTATCACACGCTCTTCAATATAGTCACCAGCCTTGCCCTGCTGCCGTTTGCGTCGCCCTACGCGCGTTTTTTAACCTGGCTCATCAAGGAGAAGGCAGGCGAGGCTGAAGCTCTCAAAAAAGCGGCGTATGCCTTGGGTCCGGTATCCGACATCCTGGAGCTCAATCTCGTGCGCGCACGCAAGGAAATCGCCGACATGGCCGGCGTCGCGAAAAACATGTTCATGCGCTACCGCAAGAACGTTAAGGAGCCCGCGCTGGACACGGAAGGCGAAGTCGCATGGTTCCGCGAGGCTGAAGATTACGCGGACAAGATGCAGGAAGAGCTTTCACGATTCCTCCTGGAAACGACCAGGCACGACCCGGCGGAAAAAACCCAGGAAAACATACACCGCATGCTGCGCATCGTAGATGAGCTCGAGAACGTGACCGATTCCTGCATGAACCTGATGTATCTTCTCGAGCGCAAGAAGCGCAAGGGTTTGCAGCTGGATATCGACGAGCTCGTGGCACTTGAGCCGTACACCGCCATCGCGGAAGAATTCCTCTCGTTCGTGGAAGCGCATGCCGCCGAGCCCATCAACGAGATACAGCTCAAGGCCGCGTCCGAACTCGAGGACAAGATCGATTCCTTCCGCGACGAGCTGCGTAAAAAGGCGCGCAAGAGACTGTCGGCCGGCGCCGAGGTCAAGGCCGAACTGCTCTACATGGACATGGTTCGCCATATCGAGAAAATCGGCGACTATGCGTTCTCCATCGCGGAGGCCATGCGCGAAATGAGCTGAGGCGGAAAATTCAAGGTGCGGGAACATTGAATGCAGAAGCTCCAAAAACCTCGGTTTTTGGAGCTTCTTGTTTTACGGCATCGTCGGTTATTTCTCGTGGAACTCGGTGACGCCCTTCCAATCGGGCGGGGCCCCGAGCTCGGACATCTGCAGGCAGCGGCCGAGCATTATCTTGGCGGGCTTGTCATCCGGCGCCATGGTCAGCGCTTCCCTGAACGACTGGGCGGCCTCGCCGAAGGCGGCGCGGCGATACTCCTCGAAACCGCGCACATAGGCGGCCATCGAGGAAATTTTCGCCTGGGCGGCAGGATCGCCCTTAGCGATGAGCTCGTACAGCCGCACCGGGTGGCTCTTCCCCTTTACGTTAACGATATCAATAAATCTTAACCGCCTGGCTTGCTTCAGCTGGTCCTTGATATCGCCGCTTACGAGCGCCCGGACTCCGTAGAACTTGGTAAGGCTTTCGATGCGGGAAGCAAGATTTACCGCGTCGGCGATGACCGTACCCTCGAAGCGCTCTTCCTCCCCGATGATACCCATCATCAGGGGACCGGCGTGTATTCCAAAACCGGCCTCTATCATCCACTCTCCGCCCTCGGAAAGCTCTTCCCGGAATTTATCGAGCGACTCCATCATCGCCAAAACCGCTTCCACCGCGCCGTCGGGACCGTTCGGAAACAGGGCCATGATCATGTCCCCGACATATTTATCGATGAACCCGCCGCAGGCGCGTACCGACGGCCCCATCCTGGAAAGATAATCGTTCAGGAAATCCATGGTTCCGGCAGGCCCGAGTTTTTCCGTCAGCTTGGTAAAATCCCGGATGTCGGAAAAAAGTATGGTCATGTCCGTAAGCACTTGGTCACCGAGACCTATTTCGGTAATGCTCTGGCGCCCAAGCCTGGAGAGGAATTCGCTGGGAACGAATCGCGCATTGGCGCGACCCAGGCCTTCCAGCTTGTCCACGTAGCTTTTTATCTCGCGCGACATGGAATTGAACGAGTCGCCGAGTTCCTCTATCTCATCCCTCGACTTGATCCGAACCTCTACCGCGTAGTCTCCGGACGCAAGACGCGCCGCCCCGGACTTCAAGGTGCGCACCGAACGGAGCAACCCTCCGGTAAAGGCGCCGAAAACCAGCAGGAAGGCTCCAAGGATGGCCAGCCCGCCCAGCGCCGCTCGCTTGACATAACCGCGCTGCGCCTCATCGACGATGTTCGCGCTCATGCAGGCTTCGAACACCGCGGCTACCGAGCCGTCCGGACGTTTTACCGGGGCGCATGCCGATAGCCAGGATCCGTAGACATCGCCGTATCGGAAGAAAAGCGGTTCTGCCGAAACCATGACACGGTCGAATTCCGTCTTGAAATACGGATAAAGCTCCACGTATTCGAAAGAACCCATGGCCCACCAAACCCCGCCGGCTTTTCTGTACAGGTAGGGATAAATGTAGGAATTCCAATCCTCGCCGTTCAGGTTTACCAGTTCGTCGATGACGCCGACGATGGCCTTATGGCTCTCCGAACCGAGAAGTTCCTCCAATCGGGCCGTCTCGAGGGGGTCCGCATCGACGGCCTCGGAAGACATGCGCGAAGCGCCGAGTTGGGCAAGATGCTGGAGTCGGTCCTTGATCTGGGATTCCAACGCGGAAGCCATGCCCTGGTAGACAAACGTGGAAACGAGGGCGACCATCACGATGATCAAAGGGACGAACGCAAGCAGCTGTTTTACGATAAGATAGCTAGGCCGCCTGAAAGCCATCACGTAAAAAACCACGACGAAG
Source organism: uncultured Treponemataceae bacterium (assembly GCA_964485395.1). Taxonomy (GTDB): domain Bacteria; phylum Spirochaetota; class Spirochaetia; order Treponematales; family UBA12059; genus JANNSO01. The sequence continues at coordinate 67,331 of CAZAJF010000008.1, forward strand.
CCTATGCCGCACAATATGACGAGCGCCAAAGAGCCCCAGACCAACGCGTGAACCACTCGGAATGCGGAACCGAACACTACGCCGGGGATGGCTTTGATAGCGCCCGTCACCGAGACGGTGAGCAGTTCCCCTGAAAACTCGTTGCCGAGTATTAGTCCGCCATCGGACGTCGCGGCGATATCCTGAAACGCGATCTCCCCCGGGTAGGAAGCCTTGCGGGCCGTATTGGGACTCAGTATGGGAACAGGAACGGCATCACCGCGAGGATCGAAGCGATAGACAATCCGCTTGCCGTCGTCAACGAGTATCCTGCCTTGATAATCCACCGCCAGCAAGGTAGGGAATCGCACGAGTGCGCCGGTGGCCCCATCGTTGCGGAACCATGGCTCGAGCCCTTTTAAGGCGGTCCAACGCGACAGGGAGCCGTCTTTGGCAAGTACGTAGAATTCATCAATGGAAATTACGGCAATGTCTACGGCTGCATAGGCATCGAAATCGCCGAGTTCGCGGACTTGTACGACATCCGCTTTTCCCGTGGAAGAATCGACGAGAGGGGTTGCCCGCAATGTCCAAACCTTGCCGTCATTCTTGAACAGGAAAAGCGTATCACCGCGGATTTGGCTGTAAATCGGATGCGTTGTCCAGTCGGACATCGCTTCATCCTTGAAATCGAAGCGATCCACGAAACCGATCAGCTTGCCTGTCTCGGAAAACCTCAGGATTTGCCTGCGTGCGGTATTGTTCGTGGCCATATCCATCACGGTATCGTCGATGTAGAATCTTCCGAGGGAATCGAAACCGAGCGGACGCCCATTATAAAAACCGTTATTCCTGCGTTCGCCCTTTATGATGAACGAAAGTCGCGCGTCCGAGTCGAGCCCCAGAAGCCTGCGCTCCCCCGAATCCACGGCCACTATTTTGCCTTTGGGCGAAATGATGGCGCTTCGCAGATATCGAAACGGCAAGCTTTTGGCAAGCGGCTTCGCCGCGAGCAGTTCTCTTCCAAAGTACGAGACAAGTCCGAAAATTACGCTTGCCGCGGCAAGTACGATGAGTGCGGCCTTTAATTTCGGCAGGTAAAATCGCTTTGCCGGTTGTTCTTGTTTTATTCCCATGGTACCCAAGTATCATGCATCCGCATGCCGCTGTAAACGGCATGCGGCTACTTTTTAAAAATGGTGCGAAAATGACAGGTTAAAAAGATTCAGGCGCTTTTCCGTAATCGAGTAGGAAACATAGTAGCCTATGTCGAACAAGGTGGCGCCGCCCAGGCTCAGGTTTATAAACAGCCCCGCGCCGGTGGAATAGAGTCCGTCGGTAAAATTAACCGCGTAATCGAAATTATCCACGAACCCGGCGTCGAAGAACGCGAAAAGCTCCGGAACTACGATACTGCCGAACAGAGGCAGCATGGTAAAGCGAAGGTCCAGGTTGTTTACCAGTTTGACGAAACTGTCGTAGCGGCCTTCTTCCATGCCTCGCACGGTACCGCCGGCGCCGCCGAATACATCCAAAGCGCCGATATTGCGGCGGGCAAAGGCTGAAATCGAAGCTTCGTTTCCAAGCAGGACATCCGCGATTACGCGCTCGGCGAGGTAAAGCCCGAATTTATCCGATTCCAGGAAGGTGTAGAAACCGCGCGCGGTCAGGTTCATGCGCAGGTACTCCGCCGATCCCAGGATCTTGTTGAGCCCGAGCCCGGGAGTCCAATCCAACGACACTTCGCCGGCAACGCCGTGAGCCGTTTGAATCGTCGTGTTGTAACGGACCAGATCCAGATACAGGCCGGTATACAAAGATGTTTCAAAAAAACCGGTCCGGTCCGGATAGTCGGTTTCATAAAGAATTGGGCTGTTGGCGCTCGTAGAACCGGGCATGAATTTGGTGTACATGGTTTTTACGAAAATCATGGAATACAGCATGTTTTTTTCAAGATCTTCATTGTAAAGGATGCCCAGATCCAAGCCAATCTTGCCCTGCGCGAACCAGCGCTTGAAGCCGGAGTCGGGAAACTGATTTTTGCCGACGGATTGGGCAACGAGCACATTGTCCGTGAGCAGGTCGCGGTAATAAGCGTCCCCGACGTAACCGCCGCCGGCGTACAGGAGCGCGCGGCTCTGCGCGCCGGGAATTATTTCGATCCCCTTAAGGCCGCCGTACAGCTGAAGGCTGAACAAGCCCAGTTTTGCCAGGCCGAAATCCGGCTTTATGTCCATATGCCGGGTTTCGACCAGCGGTTCGATGCCGGGAGCCGCCGGCTCCACGTCTTGCGCGAGTGCTCCGGCGGAGGCGCATACGAGCGCCCCGGCAAACAGGCAAATGCGCATGCTTGCGCGGATCGGTGTTCGTTGATTCTTTTCCATTGCAGTCTCTCCCGGGTTTTATGGTGATTGGATTATTACGGAATCTTTCGCTCAATGTAATTCGTGAGGTCCAGGGGCATCGGTGTATATTCCTTGTGCATGAGCGGGCTCGATATGACGAAATCCGCCGTAGATCGGTTGCAAGCCATGGGAACGTCGTACAGCACGGCTATCCGGAGCAGGGCTTTTACGTCGACGTCGTGCGGCTGGGGAGACATCGGGTCCCAGAAAAAAATCACCGCGTCTATGGCGCCGTCGGATATGAGCGCTCCCAGTTGCTGGTCGCCTCCCAACGGGCCGGACTTGAGCTTGCGCACGTCCAGCTCCGGAGGGCGTACGCCGCCCGCCATCCTGGTTATGGTTTCTTCAACCAGCTTGCCGGTAGTTCCGGTGCAGACGATCTTATGGCCGATCAGCGTGACCCAGTTATACGAAACCCATTCCATGAGCGCACGCTTACGGTTGTCGTGCGCCACCAGCGCAATCGTCTTTGAGGCTTCCACGTCAGCGCCAGACTATCCATACGAACAAGGCGGAGGCTACCGTCGTGAGTATGGTAAAAGGCACCGCCACCTTGGTCCATTCGCGGAACTTCAAAACCGTGCCGCGCTTTTTAAGGAGCCCCACCGCCACCACGTTGGCCGACGCGCCGAAGGGAGTCAGGTTGCCGCCCAGGCATGAGCCGATAAGCAAGCCGAACATATACAATTCGGGCTTGAGCCCGAGCGCGGAGGACAGTTTTGCGGCCACCGGCAGCATGACGATGATATACGGCACGTTGTCTATGAAGCCGGACAGGATAACCGATATGCCGACGATGAGGACGAAGCCGAGCAGCACGTTGGATCCGACCACGTTGGCCAGGAAGTGGGAAAAATCGTCCAGGATTCCGGTTTCGGTAACTGCTCCCAACACGATGAAGATTCCAACCAGGAAAAGTATCGTTTCCCAGTCGAGGCTTTTTATGAGGCTGAAAGTTTTTGCATTGCTTTCCTTGCGAACAAAGCGGAACCACAGTAGGCCGATGATGCCAAGGAACATGACAAAACCGCCGGACAGGATATTGAAACCCTCGAACAGGAAAGAAATCGTGGCAAGGCCTCCGATAAGGAAAATAAGCAGCCAGGACGGTACCATCGAGACTATTTTTTCATTGGGCATATCCACCCTGGTCTTGCCGACCTTGCGGTAGAACCAGAAGAAAAACGCGGCGCCTACCAGCAGACCAAGCTGAACGGCGAAGAACACCGAGGGGCGGCCGTCGAAAAAGAAAAAGTCATTGAAGGAATAACCGGCAAAACCCGCAAAGATCATGGAAGGCGGGTCTCCCACCAAGGTTGCAGTGCCTTCAAGATTGGCCATTACGGCCAAGCCTATCATGAAATAGCGCGCGTCCACCTTCATCTTGTCGCTGAGCGCGAGCGCGATGGGAGCCATGACCAACACGGTTGCCACGTTTTCCACGAAGGCGGAGATGATGCCTGTCATGATAAGGATGGCGACTACCGCCCATGCCAGGGTCGGCGAACGTTCCACGATCTTGTCCGCGAGTACCGAAGGCACGCGCGAGTATATAAACAAGTCGGCGATGATCAAGCTGCCCACGTAGATCAAAAGCACATTCCAGTTGATCAGTTCGGCAAAAACCTGAAGCGGCGTCACCACTCCCAGAATTGTTACGAGAAGCCCCGCAGCCAAAGTGAACCAGGCTTTTTTATGCGAGAAGGCTATGACGAGCCCGTACATCAGCACCGCGATACCCAATACGATGAATTTCATTTTCTACCCTCAGCCCCGGTTGATTCCCGGGTATAATATATGAAAGCGGGCTCTACGGCCGCTTGTTGTTTCCGAAAATATCCCCGAGCGTCGTGTTGATCGTGGTACCCGCTTGGGACATGAAGTCTCCCACCGTTTTGGCGGCTTTGGACAATGGATCGTCGCTTGCCCCGAAATCGCTCTGGTACGAGTCCCACGCGGTCTTGAACTCGTCCTCCATCTTGGCGCCATTGACGCTCTTGCGAAGATAATTACCCGACAGAATGGTGCTGTAATGACCTCCCGCCGCCCATGTCTTGAGCTCCCGCAGGCGGATTACGGCGAAAGGATGCGTCTCGCCCAGCAAGTTCATGAGCTTGTGCACGCTGTCCACGAGATCGTTTTTCCCTTCGTACTCCGCGGCCTGGTCAAAAAAATCGTTGAGATTAAGCTGGCTTGCGTCATCGCCTCCGGCCATTTTCATGAGCAGACGGTAACAAGCTTCCTCGTTTTGGACGGCCAGGAGACCTGCCCTGTCGGCCGTAAGCTCGCTTTTCCGGTCCCACTCCTTGAGGGCGAGAATTATCGGAATTACCGCTATCTCCGCCCCGGGAATCAGGGAAAGCGAAATGTTCACCAGAAAATAAAGGAGCGTCTTGTAGAGCGCGTGACCGCTCATGATATGGCCCATTTCATGGGCTATTACCGCGCAGAGCTCGTCGTCGTCAAGGGATCGCAGCGCGGACGAATTGAGCACTATGAAGGGCTCCTCCGCGCCGTAGGTGCCCGCGTTGAGAAACGGGCTCTGCGAGACGAATACGTCGGGGGTATATGGCCAGTCGAAGATTTCCACCACTTTGTCTATCATGGTCTTGATGCGCGGGTACTGCGTCTTGGTTACCTTGACCGCATTGGCGATGAAAAGGAGCCGCACCGCGCGCTCGCTCGTAAGGCCGAGGATTTTTTTGGCTATGGCATCGAATCCGGGAAGCGCCCGAAGCGCGGCCAGAGCGGCACGGTCGGCCGGATGTTCCCAGGAACGGGGATCGATATCTACAAGCTTTTTGGACCGAAGCATCAGCATTACACACCTCCAAAAACCGATGCGCTTACCCGAAAAGCGGGATATTGCATTCGGCGCCGAATTCACTAGTATATACTATAAGCGGGAATCGCGAAAAGCAATAGCGTTTTTACCGGTGGACTACCAAAGCCTTTCGCGGTTATCCTGAGCAGATTCGCCAAACTGGGTGAATCAAGGAAAGAAAACGATAGAGGGGTTTTTAAGGAATATATGGAAACTTACGATATCGTCGTGGTAGGCGGCGGCCCCGCCGGGTTGATGGCCGCTATCGCAGCGGCCGGGCACGCTCCCGGCGCGCGCGTCGTCATCCTGGAAAAAGGTCCCCGCGCCGGACGCAAGCTGCTTACCTCGGGAGCGGGGCAATGCAACTACACCCATGAAGGCGACATAGAGGATTTTCTGGGGAAATTCGGCGGGGGCTCGAAAATGCCCGGCGATCCCGACGAGTACGGAACGCGCGCACCCGGTTCGGCCGGCCGTTTCCTCAAGCACGCCATGTACTCGTTTTCAAACACGGACTTCGTGGCCTTCATGGAGAGCCGCGGGGTCTCTTCCACCATCGAGGAAAACGGCAAGATATTCCCCGCCTCCAAACGCTCGCTGGACATACTCAACGCGTTTATCGGCGAGGCCGAGGCGCTCGGCGTCTCGATCCGCACCAATTCCCCTATAACAAAAATTAACAACTCGAAGGACGGCTTCGTCATCCAGGCCAAAGACGAGTCTTTTGCGGCGAAGTGCGCGGTAATAGCCACCGGCGGAGCCACGTACCCGGAAACAGGCTCGACGGGCGACGGATGGTCGTTCGCTCGGAGCCTGGGCCACCTGATAGCCGAAACCGGCCCTGCCCTCTCGCCCGTCTACGTCGACCAGTTCGCGTGGGTGGATTGCGCCGGCATATCCCTCAAGAAAATTCCCGTGGAAATCCGGGCCGAGGGCCGCACGGTGGCGTGGAACCTCAACGACGTGCTCATAACCCATACCGGCCTCTCGGGCCCGGGCATCGTGGACGCGTCGCGCTGGATGCGCCCCGGCTACGAGATACGCATACCGCTGGGCTGCTTCTACAACTACGACGACGCGGTGGACGCGATGTCGGATTACGCCAGGGACAACCCTCGGCGCCTGGTGCGCAACATGGTCGCCGAGTTTTGCGCGGCCGAGCGCATCGCCCTGCACCTGTGCCGGATAGCCGGAGTCAGGGACGACCTTAAGGCCGCGGAGCTGCCCAAGCAGATACGCTCCCGGCTCGCGCAGGGAATAACGGGTGAATCTTTTATAATATCGCAGCTCGGCGGCTTCAACGAGTCCATGGCCAGCCGGGGCGGCGTGAGCCTGGACGAAGTGGACCAGAAAACGATGCAGTCCCGCCTGGTACCGGGCCTGTTTTTCGCCGGGGAGGTCCTGGACGTCGACGGCGACACGGGCGGCTACAACATACAGGCCGCTTGCTCCACGGGGTGGCTTGCGGGAGACTGCGCCGCGGCCTTTCTTGCGGGAGAAGCCTGACCGGCGACGGATTCGGGCCGACTGATCAAACAATCTGGAATATGGGAGCATACTTATGGGATACGCGGAATATGACATACGGCTGCATTGCGGGGCCGCGGACGCGGAACTGCGCAACAACATCGCCAAGAGGACGGGCCTCGTCCAATTCAGTTTCAAGGTTCTTAAAAAAAGCCTGGACGCCCGGAAAAAGCCGGACGTTTTCTGGCAATGCAGGGTAGGCGTCACTTCAGCCGAGATAAAGACGGGGGATCAACCCAAGACACCGGCGCTGGAACCCGAATTCAAAAAAAGGGAGACCCGCGCCGTCATCGTCGGCTCGGGACCGGCCGGCACGTTCGCGGCGCGGTATCTGGCATTGAGCGGTTTCCGGGTAACGGTCATCGAGCGGGGAAGCCGCGTGCAGGAAAGAAAGGACGCCATCAAGGCGTTCGAGCGCGGCGGAGCCTTTCCAAAGGCGAACAACTACTCGTTCGGCGAAGGCGGCGCGGGAACATTTTCCGACGGCAAGCTCAGCTCAAGGACCAAGGGCCTCGACGCCGAGCGCAATTTCGTGTTCGACGCCTTCATAAAGGCCGGAGCGCCCGAGGAAATCGCGTATATGACGCACCCTCACCTCGGAAGCGATAATTTATTTACAATCACGGGAAGGATGCGCTCCGAGCTCGAGGCGCTGGGATGCACGTTCCTGTTCGACACCCTGGCCACCGACATCATCGTAGCGAACGGACGCGTCACCGGCGTCGAGACGACAGGAGGCACGATAGACGCGGACCATGTCGTCTTCGCCTGCGGGCACTCGGCAATGGAAACCTACCGCATGCTCATGGCGCGAGGGGTTCCCTTCAGTAATAAAAACTTCGCCATAGGATTCCGGGCGGAGCACGAGCAGCGCATCGTCAACTTCGCCCAGTGGGGCAAGGCCGCACTTCCAGGGGTAAAAGCCGCGGAATACAGGCTGGCCGCGCAGGCGAAAGACGGCACGGGCGTATACTCGTTCTGCATGTGCCCGGGAGGCAGGGTGGTTCCGGCTTCCGCGTACGAGGGAACGGGCGTCGTGAACGGCATGAGCAACTACGCGCGAAGCGGCCAGTATGCCAACGCCGCGATCGTCGCGGGCATCAACCTCGAACGGCTCCTGGGACCGGACATCAAGCCGGAGGCCGCTCTGGACTGGCTTGAGAACCTGGAACGCTCGTTCTACTCCCTTGCGGAAGGCTACAAGGCTCCTGCCATGAGCATAAGGAATTTCCTCGGGCTCAAGGATAAATCACCCCTTCCAGCCTCCACCTACTCGCTTGGGCTCGCACCGGCGGATCTGCGGAGAACGTTGCCTCCGACTATAATCGCGGCACTTCAGGAAGGCCTCACCCAATTCTGCCGAACCCTCAAAGGATTCGACGGCGGACTTCTGCTGGGTCTTGAAAGCAAGACTTCGGCGCCCATCCAGGCCAAGCGCGACCCGGATACTTTCAATTGCGGCTACCCGAATCTGTACGTGTGCGGGGAAGGCGGCGGCTGGTCCGGCGGCATCGTAAGCTCGGCCTGCGACGGACTCAAGACGGCGCGCGCGATCGCCTCGAACTAAAACATCGCGTGCTTCGGCGCGACGCGGCGAAGCACGAAAAGGCCTATACGCATGAAAAACGATCGACTGTTCGGGATACTGCTCCTGCTCCTCGACAAGGGTTTCGCGACGGCGGAATCGCTGGCGACGCGCTTCGAGGTATCCCCCAGGACGATCTACCGCGATATGGACGCGCTCAACGCATCGGGAATCCCCATCGTTTCCGACTCGGGACCCGGAGGCGGCTACTCGATCCTGCGGTCCTTCCGATTCGATCGATCATATTTTTCACCGAAGGAACTTGCAGCCCTGGACACTTTTACGGGCGGGATAAGCGACATCGTCAACGATCCTGAGCTCGAGTCGGCGCTTGGCAAGATCCGCGCTATGGGGAAAACCGGCCGCTCCGGTTTCAGGCCGAGCCTACGCTTCGCAGCCCCTCCCTGGAGCGTGCGGATGCCCGGAGAGAAGCTCGTGGAACCGCTCCGAAGCGCCTGCGAGGAAAGCATCGTCGTCTCGTTTTCATACATCGACGCCGCGGGCGCCCGCAGCGAGCGCAGCGCCGAACCGCGTGAAGTAATAATCACCCAGTTTTCGTACTACCTGCACGCCTTCTGCAGGACCCGCGCCGATTTCCGGCTTTTCAAGCTGTCGCGCATGGAGAGCCTGCGCCTCGGTCCGGAACGCTTCGACCCGAACCTCCGTCAGTTTCCGGAGCCATGGGCTTCGATGTGGGGGTCCGAACAAATCGAGCGCATCGTCATCGAGATCGATGAAACCGCCTTGCCGCGCGTATTGGATATCTTCCCCGACGCCCGGCGCCAACCCGCGGGCAAAAACAGGATCAGCCTCGCCTTCGAGCATCCTTCGGGACAGTACCTCGCCGGCATACTGCTCTCCATTCCCGGAACCCGCGTCATCGAGCCGCCCGGGCTCAAGGATCTCTGCCTTGAAATCTGCAGCGCCTTTGCGGCAGCGAATAATCACTGACGCCCCCTGACAGGAATCGCGCCCCATACTGGGCGCCAGGAGGAAACTATGGATACAACGATGACAGCGGCCTGCGGACTCGACTGCGGCGCCTGCCCCGCGCGGACGGCCTGGAAAACAAACGACAATGCGCTCAGGATGAAGACGGCCAAGGAATGGTCCGAACAGTTCCATGCCGACATCAAGCCCGAGACGGTAAACTGCTCAGGCTGCCTGGATATGGAAGGCCCGAAATTCAGCCATTGCGCCGAATGCGATATCCGCGCATGCGTACGAACGAAGGCTTTGGCCAACTGCGCCGCTTGCGCCGATTTTTCCGGGTGCGGAAAAATCAATGGTTTTTTACAGTACATACCGGAGGCCAAGGCCCGCTTGGAAGAAATCAGATCAAATCCCTAAATTCTGAATCGCGGCAGTACTCGACGGTATTTCGATCGAGTATTGTTGCGATCCCGGAAAATGGCCTATAATCACTCTAGCGCGAGGTGTTTCCATGCAGCATAAATCTTCCGAATTCCGTTCCGGGGAATCCCATGGCTACGATACCAGGACTCCGATAAGATGGATATTTTCCCATATCATGCGTTATCCCTGGCTTCCCGTCCTGGCCTTGATTTTTGCGCTTGCCAACAACATCGCCTACGCGGGCGTCAAGATATTGATCGGCCGGGGATTCGACATCCTGTCGCAGCCGGGTTGGACGAACCTCAGCCTGCTCATTGTCGCCGGAACCATCGCCGGCGCGGCCGTGGTGCAGGGATTGGGCGGCATAACGCGCAATCTTTCCTTTGAGTTCCTGGCGCAAAAGATAGAACGGGACGCCCGAGGGGAATTGTTCGAGTCGCTCCTTGGTAAAAGCCAGACCTTCCACTCCAAGATGAAGGTCGGCGACCTCATGGCACGGGCAACCAACGACGTACACTTTCTTAATTTGATGTTTTCCCCCGGCCTTGCGCTCATCGTGGATTCCGGACTGACCAGCATCGTCCCGCTCGTCATGGTGGCGCTCATCGACCCTCGGCTGCTCCTCGTTCCCTGCCTGTTCATGGTGGGGCTTTTCATAACCGTGCGGCATTACAACAGGAAGCTCAACCCCCTCACCGACGAGCAGCGCGAGCGATTCGGCCAGATGAACGCCGATCTCGCGGATTCCCTCGAAGGGATCGAGACCGTCAAGTCCAATCTCGGCGAAGTGCGCGAGACCGTAAAATTCGCGCTGAACGCCGGCCGCCTCCGCGACCTGTACATCCAGGTAGCCAAGGTCGAGGGCAAGTACTGGCCGCTGCTCGTCTTTGCCGTAGCTTGGGGAGCGGGCTTCCTGCATGCCCTGCTCTTATGGCGCGCGGGCCAGATCACCGCGGGCGAGGCCGTAAGCTACATGATGATGTACGACGCCTTCAGGTTCACCACATTCATATCATTATTTTCTTTTAACTTATTTCAGATGGGCCTTTCAAGCGCCGGCCGAGTACTGGAAACCATCAACTCGCGAACGGACCTCGACGAGAACGTAAACGGCCGCAGCGAAACCATCAAGGGCGCCGTGGAATTCCGCAACGTGTCCTTCTCCTTCGGCGGCGACGACGGATCGGCAGTCCTCAAGGACGTTTCCTTCGTCGTGGAACCCGGGCAGACCGTCGCCGTCGTAGGCAGGACAGGCTCTGGAAAGACGAGCCTGGCGCGCCTGGTAACCCGCGTTTTCGACGCGAACAAGGGCAGCGTGCTCGTGGACGGCACCGACGTGCGGCAGTGGAACCTGGAAAGCCTCCGCTCGCAGACCGCGGCGGTGGAGCAGGACGTGTTCCTTTTCGGTAAATCCATCGAGGAAAACATAGCTTTCGGCAAACCCGACGCAACGCGCGAAGACACCAGGCGAGCAGCGAAAGAAGCCCAGGCGGATACTTTTATAACATCATTCGAGAAAGGATACGAAACGACCGTAGGCGAGCGCGGCGTTACCATGTCCGGAGGGCAGAAGCAGCGGATAGCCATCGCCCGCGCCTTCATCGCTGATCCGCGCATTCTCATCCTGGACGACTCCACGAGCGCGGTGGATTCCCGCACCGAGGACGAAATACAGAAAGCCATGCGCCGCGCAGGCGAAGGCAGGACCACGTTCCTGATCACGCATCGGCTTTCTCAGATCCGCTGGGCGGACCGCATACTGCTTCTCGAGGGCGGCAGGCTGGTGGCTCAAGGCAAACACGAGGACCTGATGGCAGGTTCCGAAGATTATCGCCGTCTTTTTGCGAGGGTGTAAGCATGGGATTCATAATGGACGGCCTCGAATCCGAGGCATACGACAGAAAATACACGGACAAGGCTCTCTTTAAAAGAATCGCTTCTTACTTTTCGCCCTTCAAGGCCAGATTGTCCATCGTGGGCCTCGTGCTCGCGGCCGCCGCGCTTTCCGAGTTCGCGGCGCTCACGGTTATCTCGCGTGCCCTCGATACGGCGGCGAAGAGCACCCCCACGGGAGTGATCGTGGGACTCGCTTGCGCGGTAGGCGGGTTCGGAGTCATCGGCTGGCTTTTCAACTTCATACGGCATTACCTTTCCGGCCGCGTCGTGGGGCAGAGCATATGCCAGCTCCGGTCCGACGCCTTCGGCAAGGCCATGGAGCACGATCTGTCGTTTTACGACGAGAACACTTCCGGAAAGGTAGTAAGCAGGATAACCACCGATACCGAGGATTTCGCCGGCATCATAGGACTCGTCACGGATTTCCTGTCGCAGCTGATGATCGTGGCTTTTTTCTTCGTATACCTGATGGGAATAAGCTGGAGGCTGTCGCTGCTGCTCCTGGCAATGGCACCGCTGGCGATCGGAGTCGCCGTCGGATTCAGGAAGCTCGCCCGCTTCGTTACCAAGAACGCGAAGCGCGTGACGGCCGAGGTAAACGGCAGGATACAGGAATCGATATCGGGCATATCCGTGGCCAAAGGATTCCGCCGCGAACGGGCGCTCTGGGGCGAGTTTAAAAACGATAACAAACTTTCGTACCGCTACCACCTTCGCCGAGGCATCGTCATGCAGCTTATCTTCCCCATCGTCGCCATCGCGGCGGGAATAGGCAACGGCGCGGTAGCCTATGCAGGCGGCCAGATCGTCAGGTCTGGAGCCATAAGTCTCGGCGAATGGTTCCTCTTCATGCAGGCCGTTGGCTATTTTTGGTGGCCGCTCCTCAACATAGCCAGTTTCTGGAGCCAGCTCCAGGATGGCCTGGCCGCAGCCGAGCGGGTCTTCAGCCTTGTGGACCGCGAACCGAGGGTCAAGCAGACGCTTCCAGCCGTGATGGATTCCCGTATCCCTCCCGCGATTCCCGTCTGTACCGAGGAAAAAGCCTGCGGCTCGGAAATACTCCTGCGCGGCGTTAATTTTTCTTACTCAAGCAAGGAAACCGTGCTGTCTGATTTTTCGCTCAGGATCGCGCCGGCGGAAAAAGTCGCCATCGTCGGAAGAACCGGGGCGGGCAAATCCAGCATCGTCAAACTACTGTGCCGCTTCTATGAATTCCAGGCCGGCACCATAACGATTAACGGAACCGATATCCGCACGATTCCCTTCGAGTCCTTGCGGGCCTCGATCGGGCTCGTTTCCCAGGACCCATTCCTATTCCCGGGGACAGTGCTCGAAAACATACGCTACGCAAAACCCGGAGCCACCGACCAAGACGTGGAAAAAGCCGCCAGGTCGCTGGGGCGCGGCGACTGGGTGGACGACCTTCCCGACGGCCTATCCACGCAGACAGGCCACCGGGGCTCCTCGGTGAGCATGGGCCAGCGGCAACTCGTCTCGTTGGCCCGAGTTCTCCTGAAAGATCCCTCGATATTCATTTTGGACGAGGCGACATCCAGCGTCGATCCGTTTACGGAGGCGCAAATACAGGAAGGTCTCGAAACGGTAATGATAGGCCGTACCGCAATCGTCATAGCGCACCGGCTTTCCACAGTGCGCTTCACCGACAGGATTATCGTGCTGGAAAAGGGCTCAATAATAGAAGAAGGCTCGCATAATGAAATGCTGGCAAGAGGCGGCCATTATGCAGAACTCTACGAAACCTATTTCCGGCATCAAAGCATCGAGTATATAGAAAAATTGATTTAAAAGGCCGGATGTGCTACTCTAGAGTTGTATCGTTCTCTTTAAGACACATAGCGACGGAGGAACGTGAATGCTCGATTTTATCGTCAAGGGCGGCGTGGTTTTATGGCTGATCATGGTTCTCTCCGTTCTCGGGGCAGCCATCATCATAGAGCGGCTCCTTTACTTCAGGCGCATCAACGTGGATGAGGATAAATTATACGCCCGCATCAAGGCATCGGTGGAAAAAGGCCATTATGACGAAGCCATGTCAATTTGCGACAATAACGTGTCTCCGCTCTCCGCGCTCATAAAGGTAGGAATCGAGCACAGGGAATATACGCCTTCCGCCCAAAAGGAAGTGCTCAAGGACGCGGCCAACCAGGAAATACCCCGCCTTGAAAAAAACATCTCCGCGCTCGGAACCATCGCGCACATAGCCCCGCTCCTTGGGCTCCTGGGTACGGTAACGGGAACCATGAAGGCGTTCGGCGTGCTCGGAAGGTTCGGAGCCGTGACCGATCCTTCCATCCTGGCCCAAGGCGTCTCGGAGGCGCTTATCACCACCGTGGGCGGCATCGTCGTCGCCGTACCTGCCGTAATTTTTTATAACCTGCTGGTAACGAGGGTCAACCTTATACTCATCAAGATGGAAAATCAGGTAAACGCCCTCATCCTGATGATAGGCTCGGGCAGAAAGAACGACGAGAACGGCAGGCGTCCCGCGGAGAAGGCCACGCCATGACCTTCGAACGGCGACTGAAACCGAACATCATGGTCGACCTGACGCCCCTCATCGACGTGGTGTTTCAACTCGTCATCTTCTTCATGATTTCGAGCACGTTCAAGACGGCTCCCGGTATCGCGCTGACCTTGCCTGATTCGAGCACCGCCACGGTGATCACCTCTACCGAACTTTCCGTGGTGGCGGTTTCCGAAGACGAAGTATACGTGAACAAGGTACGAACCGACGCAAAGGGAGCCGTGACCGTGATTAAAGGCCAGTTGGAAGGCAAAACCATGTCCGAGGTAAAAGCCACCCTCGCGGCCCAAGCCGGCGCGCCGTATCAGCTTGTAGTCAGCCTGCTGGACGCCTTGCGTCAAAACGGGATCGAGGCGGTCGGGCTCGCGACCCAAAACGCCAAAGCCGGACCATGACATCAACCCGGGACGCGTGGCTTCGAGCCGAAGAACGAAAAAGAACAATAACCGCATTCGCCCTGGTGGCCCTTCTTTACGCCCTCATATTCGCGGTCGTTTGGGCATTCAACGCGTTCTCGATCAAGGAATTTTCAGACTTTTCCGGGCCCATAGTCGTACGTCTGGGAAAACCCGAAGGCAACTCCGAAACAAAACCGGAGGTTTCAATGGACACAATCCCCGTAACTACGCCAATCGTACCTATAGAGCCCATCGTACCCGAATCTCCAAAAACCCAAGAGAGCCCTGCCCCCACGGTTCTCGTTCCGGATAAAATTCCTTCGCCGAACGCTCTTCCTTCCAAACCCGTTCAGACGCGCCCGCCCACACCCGTCACGCCTCCCCCCACCGCGCCAAGCGCGGTCCAGCCGGCTGCATCAATTCCCAATATCGTACTGAAAGGTTCCGAAGCGGGGAATTCCTACGACGTATCAGTGATGGGAAGCAAGGACAGCGTTCGCCGAGGAGGCTATGAGCCAATCAATCTTTTCATGCCTTTGCCAATTTTCGTGCCAAATGAGTTTTATCTGAAAATACCCGATTATCCCAAAATCCCTGGAACCGCCGCAGCCCGCAAGACAGAATTCGAAACGGTCTATGCAAGACAGGGAAACATCTGGCGCATGAAAATCGATAGCCAACCTGAATTCGCGCTCAGGCCCAGAATTTGGGTTATCCTTGAGGATGCTGGATTCGATATAGAAAATGCCGATTACAAAAACGGTAAGAATCTTCGACCCGTCACACTTCGCTTCAAAGTTGCGCCATATACCCCAAACGCCGGCGCTCCGCTCCAAGAGGTAAGGATTTCTTCCAGCAGCGGGTATTCAGATATTGACGATGCCGTCCTTTTCGGCTTCCAGCGCGCAAAATTCTCCAATACCGGAAGTATCGCTATAGAAGGATCCTTTACATACCGGTTTTAACGCATAATTCCCTGAATTGATTCCCTACTCACATGTGGATTTAAGCCCCAATTTTAGGCCTTAATTTTAGCCTTGATTTTGAGCCCTGTCCCCATCCTACCTCGAGCTCTGTCCCCATTCAATTTTTTTTATAAAAATTAATCCGTGTACAATCCAGAAACAAATGCTTATAATCCCTCCAATGTCTCTCTTTTCCGGAGGTATTCGTGCCATATGTTCCTGTCCTCGTTCAAATACTTGTAATATTCGCACTTGTCGTATTTGCCAGCGCAAAAAAAGTACATTTAGGATTGGCAGCCCTAGTAGGGGGCATCCTTTTTGCGATTTTTCAAGCTCTGTCCCCAAAACTCATCGCGCTTACCATAATTCAGGAAATCACCGATCCCGACACGCTCCTTCTGCTCGGTCTCATGGTTTTTATTATGGCTTTTTCCATCGCCATGAAAAAAGCAGGGGCGCTGGATGCTTTCAACGATGCAGTAAGGGCAATTACCCGTTCCAGCAATGCGGCTTTACCTATCGCCCCGCTATTGATCGGCACATTACCGATGCCTGGGGGAGCAGTTCTTTCCGCTCCTCTTGTCGATGCGCTCGATCCCAATCGCAGCCAGGGCGGAGAACGGCTTTCAGCCATTAATTACTGGTTCAGGCATAATCTTGAACTCAGTTGGCCCTTATACCCGGCCTTTATCCTGACTTCGACTCTGGCGGATATTTCGGTAGGGAGACTGATCCTATTAAATCTGTATGCCCCGATATGCCTTTTCGCGCTTGGCACGATTTTTATCATGAAACGAACACGACCCGGGAGCGTCGAGCTGAAGGCACTGGATCAAGCTCTGTCCCCAAATAAGGCCGGTTCCCGACTTTCCCTTGCCATCCGCGGATTTGCGCCTCTTGCGATAGTTTTAGGAACGTATGTCATACTTGACATCGTATGGAAACTACAAGCCCCGCACTTCGGATTTTCCGGAAGAGTCAACGCTTTAACCGGCCGATTTTTCCCTATTTTAACAGGGCTGTCGGCCGGCTCGCTCTTCATTGTCTTTCGCAACGGCGATAAAACGATTTTTAAAAAATCGATCACTCCAGCCTCCATTAAAATGGTAGCCGTTATTGCGGGGATCCGCTGCTTTTCGGCGCTGCTTGAAACCGGCGGCGTTGCTTCTTCCGCGACAGCCGAACTTTCCGCCCTCGGGATTTCACCATTGATCGTCGCGGTATTGCTTCCATTCATCGCAGGTTTAATAACCGGAGTTGGTTTCGGATATGTAGGTTTGGCCTTCCCCATCGTTCTGGGCTTATTTTCGGCAGGGGGTAGTTTTCCGCAAGAAGCTGTCGTAGTGCTTTCCGGGGCAGCCGGTTACACAGGAATGATGCTGAGTCCTCTGCATGTGTGCATGGTGGTAAGTGCCGAGCATTTTGGCACGGGACCGGCTTCCACCATTAAACGCATCGCTCTTCCACTTCTGTTTTTTTTCCTGATAGCGGTATTATATGTTATCTTGTTACGGAAGATTCTATAAATTGGTCTTAGGGGTTTAAAAGGAAGGTCCTGGATGCAAGTAGACATGCTCGTTCTGATTGCCTTATTAACGGGTGCCGGAAGCTGCGCGACGCTTGCCGTACTCGGCTTCATTCAAGCCCTAAAAAAGCAGGGGTCGTGCTGGTTTGCCTTGCTGTGCGTATGCTTCTTTTTGTACGCCGGAGGATACGCGCTCGAACTCAAATCGCAGACACTCGAACAAGTGCTGTTTCTCATCCGGATTGAGTACATCGGCATTGCGTTTTTACCGGCATTCTGGATGTTGATAGTCCGGGATTATGGAGGCGGGTTTCGGTTCAAGGTTCCCGCGCCTGTCTTTTTCGTCATCCCGGTCATAACGTATACGCTGGTCTTGCTGCAAAACATGCATTCTTTATTCTATATCGATCCCGTCATCAGATTTCAATATGGATTGACATTCCTGGATTTCGGGAAAGGACCATGGTATTTCGTCCAAATCGTTTATCTTGAAGTAGCCCTTATAATTGGAACCATCGTTTTTCTCAAAGGTGTGATAACACAAAAGATCTACCGTAGAAAACAAGCGCTTTGCTTCCTTCTCGGCTCATTGCTTCCTTGGCTTGGAAACATCCTGTATCTCTTCAAACTGACTCCCCATGGGATAGATTTGTCTCCTCTGGCCTTAGTGGCGGCAGCCCCGCTCTTTGCATGGGGATTCACGCGATTCCGCCTGCATGACCTCCTCCCTCTCGCACGCGACAGTATCTTCGAGCAGATGGGAGACGCGCTGCTCGTGGCGGATGCCTTGGGCACTATCGTGGATTATAATAAAAAAGCCTCGGATCTCCTGCCTGCGTTAACGGGCAGAAATGATAAAGCTGTCATCACCGTTTACGATGTCCTCAATCCTTTTCTTATGAATAAAGAGCTGCCCTTACCTTCGGAACCGCCGCTTGCCTTCCAAATATTCACCGATCAGGGAGAAAAGAATTATACCGTCGCAGCCACGATCCTATTGAACAAGGATGGCAGCTTAATGGGTACGATCTACCGCTTGAGCGACATTAGCGACCAAGTGGCGCTCAACGCGAAACTCGTACATTTGGCCTCAACTGACGAGCTGACGGGGCTGATGAACCGCCGCAGTTTTTTTGAGCGCGGTCGCCTAGAACTGGAGCGCGCACGGCGCTACGGCAGACCTTTCAGCGTCGCCATCATGGACTTAAACGCTTTCAAGACGATCAACGACATGCACGGGCACAGCATCGGCGACAAGGCTCTCTGTCTGGTAAGTCAATTATGCGCCGGCGCTCTCCGCACCTGCGACTTTATCGGCAGATACGGAGGCGATGAATTCGTCTTCGCATTTCCCGAGACCAACGAGGACGACGTCAAGGCTGTCGTGGGAAAACTCCGCCAGTTGGTATGCAGCGCAACGGTCAATTCAGGCACATTGATCATTACGCTATCAGCAAGCATAGGAACCGCCACGGCTTTCGGACCCGAACTTCCAGAACTGGAAGAGCTTCTTTCCATCGCGGATAAACGAATGTATTTCGCGAAGGGACGCGATCAACGCTAAAAAACCGCTTACCTTTACGGCAAGCGGTTTTCCAATCAGTCTTCCTGGTTTATTTTTTCTCGCTTTTCCTATCGACGGTTTCAGGCTTGGATACGCTTTCCAATGCGGCCGCGACCATGTCGTTTCTGGCGGACATTACGGCATTCGGGTGAATCGCCGAAATGGGGGCATGTTCGCCGCCTGCTCCGGTGAGCACGGATACGTGCGTCGCAGGATACTTTGCGAGCATTCCCGCAAACGGCACAAACAGCTTTTCGAAATTGTCGATTATCCAAGCCCGCCTCGCCTCGCCACCGGCTTCCTGCATGGTTTTCAGCGTAACGGCCAATTGGTTAAGCTCCGCTTGCGCGACGCCTCTCCATTGAGCCACGTCCGCCTTCGCGACGAGCACCGCATTTTCGCTGGTGGCGATGGACGGAGTGATGACTTCAGCCTTGTATTTATTTTTCAACATCTCTATGTTTTGCTTCTCCGCCTCGACCTGCCCCTTGATGCCCGAAACGCGGGCGCGGGCATTGGCAGCTTCCTGCTCCACACCGACTTTTTGCCGCTGGGATTCCTGGGCCATGCGTACGCGCACGTCCGCCCGAAGACGCTCAAGTTCGTTTTTCAGGTTCTTCACTTCGGTTTCGGCGCGCCTCGCTTCGGCTTGCTCGGCGCTAGCGGCCTTGGCCTCCGCTTGAGCTTGGCGAGCCTTGGTCTCCGCATTGGTCGACTGGATGCGCTTGAGCAGCGCCATGTACAGATCCGGCTCCTCGACGCCGGGCAGCCGGTGGTCGTCCACGTCGGCGATATTCATGGTCGTAATCTCAAGCCCAATATTCTCAAGGTCGTTCTTGCATACGTTGATCATCTTTGCGACGAGCGTATCCTTGTCCTTCATGACCTGTTCGGGCGTCATGCTGGCGATGGAGTCCCGGAGATGTCCTTCGATGATGTCGCTCGCGACGCGACGCAGATTGTCGCGATTCGCGGCCAGCGAGAGGATCCTCGTTACCGCATGGCTGCGCCCTACTTCATTGCTCGCGATTGCGAAGGAAACCGTCGACTTTACGTTGAGCGGGACGATGCCCGCTGCCAGCGCGGAATCGACGACGACCTCGATGGTCACGGGCGTCAAGTCAAATTTGTTAAATTTTTGTAATAACGGGATAATGAAGGCCCGGCCGCCCGAGAGCGTCCTGAACCCTTTGTTCCCGCCGGAACCGGCGACCACGCCCAGTTCGTTGCCGCCGACGATTTTCATATTGGTAAGCAGTTGGAATAAAACGGTAATTCCGACCAGGCCGCCGAGGGCCAGCACAAAAGCTATCATTTGGCAGCTCCTTTCATCGCGTCGGGCATGGCGAGGGCTTTTACGTCAACGCCGAAGGCCTCGGTAAAGGTATGAAGAAAGTCGGCGAAAGCGCGCGGGCCGCGATTTACAGCTCCGGAAAAACCTTCCTGGTCGTTCATCACGACGAGATTGTCCACGGAACCATGCTCGATGGCGGCAAGATAGGACTCGAACAAGGCAGGCAACTTTTGCTGCAGGAACATGACGCTGGACGCGTCATCGCCATACTCGCCCAAAAGCTTCGCCTTGAACTTCAGTATTTCATTGCGGGCGGATTCTCGGATTCCCACCGCCTGGCTTTCGCCGTCGGCGACCATGCGAGCGGATTCCTCGCGTGCTTCCGCGCCCAGCGTCACCGAAGACATGTTTTTCAGTTTCTGCAACTCGATCAACTCGGCCTGGACGGCGGACTCGCCCGCGTTTTTAGATTCGGCTATAGCCTGATCCGCCATCAGCCTCGCGCCTTCCACGAGTCCGGCCGATTCCCTGCGGTACACTTCAAGTTCCTGGCGGGCCAGGATTATAGCTTCGTCCGCCTGGGATTTTGCCACTTCTATATGTTTGCGAGCCTCGCTTTCAGCCTGATCCGCGATGGCATGCAACCGGGATTCCTCGATTTCAACTTGACGGCGCTTCTCCGCCAATGTTTTTTGGGCAAGGTTCGCGATATAGTTCGAGGTGTCCCATATTTTCTGCAGGGAGACCGAAACGACCTTCATGCCGAAAGACCGGAGATCGGAGTTAATATCTGTTAACAGCTCTGCCCGGAACTGGGCCCGTTCGCCCATATCCACATGGTCTTCCTGACCTTCGGCGACTTCTTCCATCCCGATAGCCTGAAGCGGCGTCGCCTTGTTCAGCGCGCCGCGGAAATTTCCCACGAGCGTCTGTTGCACTTGGTCGTAAATCTGCTTGTTATCCTTGCCCATGAGCCGCTCGACCGCGCTGTACAACATGGCGTCATCGTCGTCGTCTATACATACGCAGGCCGTGGCATCCGCGCCTACGGTAATGCCGTTCGCGCTGTTTACGCCTTCCACGCGCACATTGACCGGGAATACTCCCAGGTCGAGGCTGCCCATGGATTGAAAATACGGAATCACGAGAGTGCGACCGCGATCCACCGAGAAACCGAAGGTTCGGCCTTTATGCGTGGTCTTGCGCCCCGTAACCACGAGTATCCTATCCGGAGACGCGACGCGGATAGTCGCCTTCAACAGCGCCACCAAGGCGATAAAGGCCACTACGCCCAAACCACCGAAAAGCAGCCCTGAAGCATTCGCGAATACTTCCTTGATAAATTCCATAGAACAGACCCTCCTTTTACAAAATCACAAATAAAGTTTCTATAACTCCGATTCAATCCAATAACAGTCGTCGGTATAATCGACGATTCGCACCGAGGCCCCTTTTTTCAGGGCGAGCTGCGGATCTTTGGCCCGCACGAACAGCTCCGTCTCAAGATCCGCATGCCGGACTATTGCCTTGCCCATCGCCCCTGGCAATACCGAAACGCTGACCACGGCCGTCTCCATGAGGAATTCCTCCGGCTTAACCGAGGAATCCAAGTCCTTTCGAATGAAGGAACGAAGGAATCTGGCGAAAATCATTATGAAGATTCCGGCTCCTGCACTCCAAAGGAGACTTGGAATCGCGGATACTTTGGTCAATAGGGCAAACAGTCCGGTAAGGCCCGCTCCCAGGCTGAAGTAGACGCCAGAACGCAAAACCCCGAGTGTTTTAGCGACTAGTTTCGTACCAGCGTCGGCCGAAGACACGAATGAACCGGAGTGGGACCCATGAGTCGCAACATGATGACCGGCCCCATCATGGGTATCATGGGACGAATTATCGCTGGCTGAGTCATGGTGTCCACTATCATGGCCAAGTGCCAATCCGGCATCATCATGATGCCCACCAGCGTGACCGGCATCGTGCCCCCCACCGTGATCGGCGTCATGGCTTCCATCTCCGTCGTGGCCATGTCCTCCGGAGGCTGAACCCGAGAAATGATCGAATATCCCAAAAAGGTCCACTACAGTTACCCCGACGCCGAAAGCCGCAAGGGCAGAATATAAAATGAATAGATTGTTCATACTCGTTGCAGTATGCATGTAAAAAAGAAACTTGACAAGGAATTACGATATGAGCGCTATTTCGGGATTTATCACCCGAACGTGCATATCCGATTTCGCCCCGATTGCTTCGCGAAATACATCGCGGCATCGGATTCCCGCAGTAGCGTTTCGGCCCAAACGTCCAGGCCGCTTCGGGAAGCGATGCCGACGGATACGGTTATGGACAGATCGATCGCATAAAGAGGTAATTCAGCCACGCCCTTTACAAACCGTTCCGCTAAGGTTTTAGCCTCCGCCATTCCCGTCATGGGTATCAGCATGATAAATTCATCACCGCCCAAACGCGCAAAAACATCACCCTTCCGCGTCGCAGCCTTGCCGATTCTCGCGATATCCTTTAGAACTTGATCGCCCGCATCATGGCCAAATTGATCGTTCACCGGCTTAAAATGATCAAGGTCTATCATAAGCACGGAAACGCTCGCCGAAGGATCATCCGGGCTGATCGAGGCATGCGCCCGCGCATATGAACAGGCATTTTCCAGTTTTTTCATAAAAGCGCGCCGATTGGCTATGCCCGTCAAGGGATCGGTTTCCGCAAGGGAAAGAAGCTCGTCCTGTTCCTGCATCAGATAGCTGATATCCGTTAAAAAACCATTGATGCACAATTCCGTATCCCTGGGATTTCGAAGCAGGATCGCATTCGCGCTCACCCAGATCAAACTTCCATGTTTTTTTTTAAGGCATAATCTCTCGTTGCTGATAGAGCAATTCGCCTTGATTTTTTCGATAAATTTTACTCTATCCGCTGGATCTGCATACGCGGCAGAGGCGAGGTCGAGACAAACGCTCCCAGGACGGTAATCATACCCTAAAAGATCCGAAAATCCCTTGTTATGTGAAATTAATTTGCCATCCAAGCGACTCTGATAGACGGCAATCGGAGAATTTTCAAACAACTTTCTATAGAATCGATCCTCAATGGCCTTGTTAAAACTCAAATTTAAATAAACCAAATCATCATCACTATCCGACTTAAAAAGCAATTGTGAACGAGCGCCTTGTTCTTCTGATCGCTTGAAATAATCAGTCATCATACGAATCTTGCGCTTTACTCGCCAGAACAGGCTACCACTGATAATTAAAACAGCGATGCCCGGTAAAAACAAAACCCCAAAACGTAGCAGATCGCTTGATATTGTAGATATGTCGCTTGTTTTCTGGAACAGAGCCCTGTCCCCAAAGTAAAAAATCAGGGGAGAAATGGCCAGCCAGGCAGAAATGATAAAACTGATATTCTCGATTCTGGAAAGCCTAATTTTTGGCCTTCTCCTGGATTGCATGCAAACTCCTATCAAAAACGAGTAAAACCATGAAACCGAGAAAATTCCATAAAGATTTTCATAGTTCCTAAAATGATAGAGCATCCATATAAATGCGTCAAATTTGAATTTCCAACGTAGATTAATTATATTTGACCAACCGGTATGAGAGACTATCGGAAAAGCAAACTTTTTCGTTTTAAGGAGCGTGTTATGTTATCACAGAAACTTGCAGATAGAATAAATCTGCAGATAAACAGGGAGATGTACTCCGCATATTTGTATATGGCGATGTCCGCAAAGCTTGCCGGAACAGGATATCAAGGCGTCGCAAAATGGTTGATGACCCAGTACCATGAGGAAATGTTTCATGCCATGAAATTCTATACTTACCTCATCGATCAAGGTGCCGCCCCGGTTTTAGCGAAAATCGATGCTCCTGAAGTTTCAAGTGCGGAAATAAAATCTACATTCCAGGAAGTCCTCAAGCATGAAAAGTGGGTGACTGCCTCTATCCGGGAACTATTGGAACTTGCCCAGGCAGAAAAGGATTATGGCACCGAGAATCTTGTGCGCTGGTATATAAACGAACAGCTCGAGGAAGAAAAAAACGCCAATGAAATCTTACAAAATCTTGAGCTTATGGGAGACAGTAAGCAAGCTCTTTATATGCTCAATCTGGAACTTGCTACCCGAGCTGTTACCATTCCATTGGACTTCTCAAATCCTGCCTTATTGATGGCACCCACAGCACCGTAGTTCGCAGTATCATTATTGTCATGGATGGGTACGGCAGAAAAATTACCGCACCCATTGTTTAAAAAGATCTTCACCTAACTTGTAAGCAATTAAAGGAAATCTGGGCATGCTCAGGAAATCCGGCCAGTATGAAATCATGCGGTGCATCGATAATTGAGTTCAGCCCCCTGCGATGATGCCAAAGCCCGCCAAATTCCCAATCAAATTTATTAGATATCAGTTGTGCTACGACAGGATTTTCATCGATATATGCAAAAATTTTTATAAATTGCCCGATACTATGTATAATCCTCGAAAAAAACCTGCCGTTCCAAACATGACCGCAAGAATTATTATGACGATTATATGCCATAGCAAATACACTCATTATCCAGCGCATTATGTCTGACAGAGAGTTGCCGTTCCTAGGCTCTATCATCAAGTGATAATGATTTCCCATGATACTAAAGTTTTCAACACGGAAACTGTATTTTTTCCTTGCACGCATCAACACATCGATGAATAGTCTTTTCGCAGCGGGCGAATCGAGGAGCAATTCCTTTTTATTGATTTGAGCAGTAACGTGATAACAAGCTCCTTCTTTTAATAATCTTGATTGCCTCATAAAGTGCATACGCAATTATTTTCCTGATTGCATGTAAGACAAGAGCCTTTGTTTTCTTTGGTAAAAATAGAGAAACTGGGGACAGGGCTGATCTAGTTTACCCGGGAAGGGAAAATTTGGGAGAATTGGGGACAGGGCTGATCCGAAAGGGGGCTACCCCGGCTTATCCTGAAAAACATTTGACAGCTATCGCTTCCATAAATAAAGATTTTATTGGTTTAAGGCATCGTAGTTCAATTTTTTATTAGCGTTTTTTTGCGGAAAACAAAAATTTCTCGATAAACGCATTCCAGGTCAATGCTCGTACCCCTGCTGCGAAAGCAAGGTCGAGAAGCCCGAAATCGTTCGAAACAAGTAAATCACAACGAATCGAAGCCTCAAGTATTATTTTATCGTGATAATGCTTTGCATTACCTTCCATTTTAATTTTTTCAGAGAAAGGCAAAGCAAGCATTGAACATACAGCTTTTACGATTTCAAGCAAATCTCGCCGGCGCTGGACATCAGGAATTGCATTCAATTCTTCCAGCTGTATAGAAGTAATCAGAATTCGGATGCTTTTTTGGGTGATCAACGCCGAGAAGGCTTCACCATCTTCGAGTAGCGCGTCGATGCAATTCGTATCAACCATGACGCGCATATTAAATCTACTTTCGATCCAACCTCGGGAACCTTGGCTTTCCGGATGTGCTTCTTGACGAATCCTTGGAACCATGTGACGGACGAGCCCTGTCCCCATGCTTGTCCCCAGTTCTACTTTCTCCCCTGTCCCCACGCCTGTCCTCAGGCTTGACCCTAGCCCCATCAGGATGAGATCGCCCACTTGCACGGAAAGCCTGAGGAAACTCACCTTCCGATACCCTCGAAGTACTCGCGATTGTTGCCGGAACGGATTGCGCCGTCCAGGTAGATGGGGCAAGTTCATAGAGGAAAATTGTGGCTGCTTGCGAAACATTCAGGCTTTCAACTGAACCAATACCGCATATTCGAATCAAATAATCGCAAGACGCCCGCGCGCCAGCCGACAAACCTGTTTCCTCATTACCGAACACAACAAGAATACCCCGAGAAGACGGAGTCGGGGCTATTTCTGGTTCTCCGGTTCTATGATGTCCGGAATTTCTTGGATTTTCATTCGGGATTATTACTGGCGGAAGTTTACCGGCAGCATGGTTTAATTTAAACTCACGGAGTTCTAGACTCCCGCGATGATCGGCACCTACGCTGGTCAACAACCCTTTGCATCGCTTTATGCAAGTTTGGGCACTATCATCGATAAAGACCTGCAGCCGTTCAAGACCGCCCCTGGCGACGCGGTACGCACTTGTCGAAAGTCTGGCTGACCCTTCTGTCTTGGTTAAGACTATTGCACTATAGCCAAAAAAAGCCGCCGATCTGGCGATTGAACCGAGATTATGGTCATCTCCTACGTGGTCGAGAAGTAAAACTCGGGCATTTTCAGCTGCCCATGCTTGGATCACGTCACTTGTCAGGGGCTGAAGCTTATCATCCTGAATCATGGCCACGACGCCTTGATGATGAACACTGCCGGAAAGTCTCTCAAGTTCGGCTGAATCGGCAATTCGATATAGTCTTTTCTGAGTGGCTAAGTGCGAGCAGAGAGGGCCGAAGGCAGGAGCGGCTTCCTCGCTAAAAAAAAGACGGCGAACTGCATCAGGTCGGGCATCAGCAAGAGCGCGGACAGCTTCCATGCCACAAATAGCCAATTCAGAGCGTCTCGGGGATGTAGAACGTTCATTGTTTATTGTATTCACGGTACAAGAATACTCTGGCAGTCGATTTCATGCAACCGCTCATGGACGAGCAGCAAATGGGGACAGGGCTCGTTTTATTTTATCGCTACAGATTTAGCCATCTTTATGACAACTATCTTTATGGCCACCATTTTTATCTCAACCACCTATATCGCCTACACTTTTGTCGCACTTGATTATTAGATCAAAGGAGACACCCATTATTCAGGGGGTAGTAGACCTAACCCTCGAGCTGCGTTTTCAGCCGTTCTACGCTTCAACTCGTGTATGGATCGAACTGATCGATAGGCACAGTGATCTGACAAAACAACTCTTGGATGCCCCAGCAGCGGATGATCGGAACGAGGAGGTTCGGTATCCAGTACGTCGAGGGCAGCTCCCGAGACAATCCCTGATTCAAGAGCGCGGTACAGCGCATCGGGATCGATGATTGCCCCCCTTGCGGTGTTAACCAAAAAACAACCGCGCCTCATCTGCGAAAAGGTCGCGTCGTTAAATAATGCGCGAGTATCGTCGCAGAGTCTCATATGTACGGCAATTATCGATGAACTTTGAAGCAGTTCGTCGCGAGTCGCCGCAATGAGCGGGATGCCCAAAATAGAGGCAAGGGAACCGAACTGGTCGTCGAGTTTCGCTTGATTGGTACTCGGGCTATACACAAGCACTCGGGCTGGATTCAAGGCAAGAACTGAGCGCGTGAAGGATTTACCGGATCCACCAAAGCCTAGAACCCCTACACTGGCGCCAGCCACGGTATATTGTGGCATAGGCAGGTTCCAAGCTCCATTATGTACTGCGGCATTCCTGCCGGGTATGTCCCGCAGCATTGCCAAAAGCAAGCCCAATGAATGCTGTGCGACATCGTCATCGCAATAGCCTTCCACATTATATACTTTTATATTTCGTTCATGTGCAGCATCCAGATCGATATTATCCAGACCAACGCCGTATCGGGCAATTACGCGGCAATTTTTCATCCCGGCTATGGCGTCCGCATCGACAGGAGCCATATTTACCAAAACGGCATCGGCATCGGCACAGACGCGAGCCACATCTTCGGAGGTATGACACTCGGCCACCAACAGATCTATTCCAAACTGGTCGAGTACATCGCGTTCTTCCGAGACATTCCCAAACCTGTTGTCGGTGATTACTGCACGCACAGTATCAATCAGCCCTGTCCAGCAGCGTATCGAGGAATGTGTGGCTTTTTTTCAATGCGCCAAACACCGCATGGGTATCCTTGGCGTTTGTAGATATGGTCTCAAGTGAGTTGAGCCCATCGCTTAAAGCGATCGTCTCTTCCTTAATCGCCCCGGCGATTTGTGTCAGAAGATGCCCAGTGTTTTTAACGCTTTCTGCATTTTCCCGCGAATTGGCCATGACTTCCGCAAAAGATTCACGAAAGCGAGTGAACATTTCGACGAATTCGTCCATACGTTTGGTTATGGCATTCACGGCATCGCTAAAGTCACCGAGACTTGATTCAATTTGCTTGGCAAAATCGCCCGTTTGACCGGCGAGAGTACGGACTTCATTGGCGATAATCCTGAAACCCCGGCCAAAATTTCCAGCTCTGGCCGCTTCTATCGACGCATTGATGGCAAGTATGTTGGTTCTGTCGGAAACATCCTGGATAGCCCCGGTTATTCCCGCTACATTGCTTGTTTTCTCCCGCAGTAGATTGAACATGGAACCGATTTCCTTGGCACTGGAAACACCTTTTTCCACATCGCTCATTCGCCCGGCGATTCCCGTATTCATGGCGTCGTTATTGATCTGTATTTCATTCATCATACCGTCAATACGTTCAGCATTGCTGGTCGTACTACTGCTGGTTGCTCGAATTTCCTCAAAAGCAGCGACGATGGTCGATAGCCCAGCTTCTATATGGGACATGGCCTCATCGAGAATATCCAGGGAATGTTGTGTCACGGATTGGAGGACAACACTTTTATTATAGCCGGTGGAAAACCGAAAAATCGCATCTCCGTAATTTTTATCGCGCTGGGAAATCTGGTTAGTATCTTCCATAGATTTACATCCTATACAGAGTTTCCGCGTCATCGATACCGCATCGAAGCGTAGAAAGCCATTCCAGGAATGCTTTTACGGAATCTCCTTTGTAAACGGCTCCATGCTGCGGAGCGATCATCTCCGGGGCCAGCCGACGGGCATTCTCCACCCATCGTTTTGCAACGGAATTTGAGCCGATAAGACGTTTATGAAACCATTCTATATGCTTTAAATGCATCGAAAAATCATCGACGAATAGTGTTTCCTGTCCATCCGGAAATACCGCGCCGCCGATATCGCCAGAAAAGAGAATATTTGCGCGCTTATCGTACAGCGAGAACGCGGCTGGTGAATGCATATAATGTGATGGAACAAAAACGAGCTCTGTCCCTGAAGCCAATTTGAGTGATTTTCCGGTTTCTTCTATAGATAGGATGCGGCTAGTATCCATGATTCCAAAGTGGGGGAGAAACCTGCGCCAGAGGTCAGGAATATACATTCGAGCTTTTGTAACCCCCAACCAAAGGGCTATACCACTGGAAACATCGGGATCTTGATGGGAGAAAAATATTGTATCGATGTTTTCAATGGATAGGTAACGGCTTGCCGCGGCTACAACCCTGGGAAACAGGTGGACTCCACCGGGATCGAGCAGTATACCCCTCCCCTTGTCGATAATCAGATATTGCATTGTTTGCACAACGCCTTGTTTTTGGTGAGAATCGGAACCCAGCCAAATGAATTGGTGGTCAGCATCACTATATAATACGCGCCCGCCCGTATCGGTGTTATCGATCATTGCATTCCGCCTTGGTTACATTCATTATAATCGAATGACACAGAAAAACCAGCATTACATATGCTTTTCTAGTCTTTTTAACAAACCGAGTCTATAATATCCACTATGAGAAATCTCCACCATGCCTATGAAATCTCAGCGATGTGGCGAAGAATAGTATTTTTCTGCCTAAATCTTGGTATTGGGGCGAGTCTTGCACTCGCTATTGCCTATTTTGGATATCGAGCCCTGTCCCTCATTGCTTTTTTGCTTTTGTTTTTAACCTTAGGTCTTATTTTTGGAACGACCAAGCTTGGGCACAGACGACAAAAGCTACACCCCGCCATACAGCCTGAAAAGCCTTATTGCCCTGAAGCCGTGCCAATTCAGGTACTGCGAGGCAGTGACAAGCTGCTTTTTTGTATACACGGCTTTCCTGCAACCCCTGCTGATTTCAGACGAGGTGGGGACAGGGCTGTAGCAGAAGGATGGGATTTCGTCGCGCCACTGCTACCCGGCTGCGGTACAAAACCATCGGATATCCTTTCCACCGATTGGGATTCGTATCTTGAGCACGTCCGATCACAGTGGAAAGTTCTTCGACCCCGGTACAAAATAGCATGTATTATCGGGATTTCCATCGGGGGCTCCTTAGCCCTGTCCCTCGCGGAGGAATTTTCCGAAGATCCTACACTCGCCCCTACGGCCATAGCGACGGTAGGAACCCCTGTGATGCTGAATTCCTGGTTACGCCATGGAATTATCCTGAGCCCTGCCATCTATTTCACACGTTTTTTGGGCTTATTCATTCCGGCGATTGGCGCGGGCTTCCCCGATCCGGACAGAGTCGGCGAAGATGGCGACTCTGGATGGAAGGGGTATATCGGTTTGTTCCCAAGACAAATCTACAGTCTACAAGTGGGTCTCACGCGCGTTCACCGTAATTTAAGCCGGGTGCTCTGCCCAATATTAATTTCGCATTCGCGTTTCGACAGGATTATTCCTCATACGAATGCCCTTGCCATCGCCGAAGGGGTATCCTCTCCTTCAATTGAAATACTTATCGTTAACATGGACGCATTTTCTCACGCCCGGCATAATCTATTCCTGTATGATTCGCAAGGCGATAAGGCGTGGACCAGTATTCTAGGTTTTTTCGCTCGCCAATGCAAGGCAGCATCCGCTTGAAAGAACCCAGACGATGTTCGGCTCGGATTACGATGTTGTGTATTGTACCGTCATGCTACCGCTCGAGGATTATTACGGCGGTTTCATAGTGAAGCCGGGCCTTGGGGCCCTAGCCAAACCAGCCGGGCGGGTACCTGGAAAATTCCAGTGCTTATTAAGTCGAGTCCGTTCAGGTTGGAAAAGATTCTGCCTGCCATCCCAGAATCCGGCCCGCAGCCAACGGTACGACGCCGTCTATTTCGCCGGGGACCGTCCAGGATTCGCGATGGAACCGCGCAGTGCCCGTGTTGAGCGGCAGCCCGTAAAACAGGGCCCCGGATTCAGAGCAGAAACGCTCGAGCCTGGACAGGAGGCCTGCCTGGTCGAAGACCTGGGCAAGCAGGGCAAGCGCTGCCGGCGCGGAATAGCTGCCGGCCGCGGCAAGTCCGTTCTCCTTTGCGCCGCGCGGGTGCGGGGCGCTGTCGCTGCCGAAGAAAAAGCGCGGCGAGCCCGCGGCGGCCTCGAGCAATGCCAGCCTGTCGGATTCGTGCTTCAGCACGGGCTTGCAGAAATAAGCCGAGTCGAGCTTGTCGCCTAAAAGATCGTCAATGGTAAAGGCAAGGTGGTGCGCGGTTATCGTACCGGCGATTCGGTCAGGAAGTGATAATATCTTCTCAACAGCCCGAGCTGTGGAAAGGTGCTCGAATACGATCTTCAGCTTGGGATAGGTGGCAGCGAGTCTTTCGAGCACCGGCAGGAAGGCCTCTTCCCGCCCGAGCGCCGGCGCCGACGGTTCCTCGCCATGGATGGAGAGGATCAGTCCGGCTGCTTCCATGGCCAGCAGCTCTTCTCGGATTGCTTCGGGCTTGGGAACGCCGTCGGATGAGTTGGTGGTAGCTCCTACCGGATAGTATTTCCCGGCGACGGCCCCGGCTTTCGCGCAGGCGAGCACCGCTTCGGCGCCCATTCCGGGAATCAGCTTGAAACTCATCAGAGCGCCGCATTGCCCGCCTGCCGACTCAATGGCGTTTTCTACGGCCGTCCGATAATCGATCAAGCTTGCCGCGCTGATAATCGGCGGGGTAACGTTGGGCATGACCAGTATCCGCGCGAAGTGGCGTGCGGAGCGCGCCGCATACGAAGCCAAAGCGGGCCCCTGCCGCAGATGAACATGAAAATCGTCAGGCCTGCGAATCGAGAATTCAGTCATTGAAAGCAAACTCCATGATGGAAACGTCATCGTCGAAATTTTCCTGCCCCGTAATTGCCCTGACGGCCTCGACGATGCGGTTTATCGGAGACAGGCATGAAGGCGCCAATGCGCATTCATGATGATGCACGAGCAGTATATCCATGAACTCCTGCCATTCCAGCAAGGTCGAATCGCTTTTTCGCACTTCGAAGATTCCATCGCTGAACAGATACATGTGGGATCCCGGCAGTATGGTTACGGAACTCTCCTCGTACGTGGCGGTTTCGTCCACGCCGATGATGCAGCCGTGACCGGATAGTTCGGTCGTCTTTCCGTCGGGTCCGATGAATATCGCGGGCGGAGCCCCTCCGGAAGCGTAGCAGAGCGTACGGGTCGATGCGTCATACACGCCATACCAGATGGTGAAGAACATGTTGTTCTGTTCCTCGATGCGAAAGGACCGGTTTAAGCGGTCGAGGACGCTTGCCGGCGAGCCGAAATCAGCGTTGCCCAGGCTCAAGCTCCTGAGGACGTTCATGATGGTAACCGAAAGCAGAGCCGCCTCGATGCCGTGCCCGCTTACGTCGATGAGAAAA
The DNA here is from genome assembly GCA_964485395.1 of uncultured Treponemataceae bacterium. Taxonomy (GTDB): domain Bacteria; phylum Spirochaetota; class Spirochaetia; order Treponematales; family UBA12059; genus JANNSO01. Next base: position 99,523 of record CAZAJF010000008.1, read on the forward strand.
AGCGACAGGCGATTATCGTCGATTCGGTGATAATAAAAACAATCTCCGCCGAGGGAGAGCGAAGGCGTAAAAGCCCAATCGGCCGCGACGTGATTCCAGCGGAGGCGCTTGGGCAGGAGGCTTCGCACATACGTCGCCGCATCTCGAAGTTCCGCGGCAAGCTTGGTTTGGGTATCCATCAAGCGGTGCATCACGAGGTCGTTCTGCTTTTTATATTCTTTTTTTTCGAGAAGATTGTCGATGCGCGCCCTGAGTATTATGGGATCGAACTCGCGCAGCAGGTAATCTTCCGCGCCCATTTCTATGCAGTGCGCTATCGACGCCGAATCTTCCAGCGCCGAGATTACGATTACAGAAAGTTCACGGAGCTTCGAGTCGGCCTTCAGCACCTCGAGGAACTGGAAGCCGTTCATGCCAGGCATCATTACGTCCAGCAAAACGATGTCGAACGGCGCCTTTTCAAGGATATCGAAAGCTTCGCGCCCGTCACCGGCCACGCACACGACATGTCCCTGCCGTTCGAGATGGCGTGCCAGCAGGTCACGGTTGAATTCATTGTCGTCGACGATGAGAATCCGGCCGGCACGCTTCGCCTTGGCCGTATCGACAAAGGCCGCCCGGGGAGGAGGAGGCTGGTTTTCGGGGCTTTTCGCGTTAAAAGCAGTCTCGTCCGAAAAATCTGAAAACAGGTCGACGAGAGCGTTGGAGGCTTCGTGTACTTTTTGTACGTCGGATTGTATATCTTTTTCCGCTGCGGCTATCGCCAGTCTGCGCGCTGTCTGTGTAAAGGAAATAACGTCATAAATGTAGGAATAAATCTTTTTTTTCAATTCTTCAAGGACTTCCGGGGATTGTTGCTTGTCGGAATCCGCGGTCAAGGCCAAAAGATATTCCTGAACCGGTTCGCGAAGGCCTACCGCGGCGTTTCTCAACTGGATGAGCGATGTGGAAAGAAGCTGATCTACGCTTGTTTCGGATTGTGCTGCCAGAAGCTCGGCATAACCAATGATATGATTGAGAAAGGTGCGAGCCTCGTGCCTAAAGCGCGAGCGTTCGTCTACACTCATGGGAAGCCTCAGCTTTTCTCTGCTTTTTCCTCTGCATATTTTTTAAATTCTGCTTCGGACATTTGGTCAGCGTACATAGGATAAAGAGCTTCGACAAGCTCTTCTATAGTTGCAAATTTCGCTCCATCGAGTTTGTAAGCCATTACTTCATGCTCCTCCGGCCTATTCTTCTTTTATGATTTTAATACTAGACGATACCGAAGCAAGTTTCAAGAAAGATGTGCTGTTTCATACATTATTTTTATACTATGAAGAAAGTCACGCGAATGATATCGATTATCAAATAAGCGCCTTTGCTTGCATTTTTGCCATTTAGTACTTAGACTCGTTCGATGCAGGATAGAACAACACAAATTAAGTTTGCTGCCTCGATCAGTCTCTGGGGCAACGCGGTTTTGGCGGTCTTGAAAATAGGCGGCGGCTTTATCGCCGGATCGCTGGCGGTCGTGGGTGACGGGGTCGATTCGTCGACCGATGTCGTAATATCGCTCATCGCGTTCCTGGCAGCCTCCATCAGCATCAAGCCATCCGACAAGGAACATCCCTATGGCCACGCACGTGCCGAAACCACGGCAACGGCCATTTTATCTTTCGTCATTTTTTTTGCCGGTGCGCAATTACTTCTGACGACGATCCATGACCTACGAAGCGGCTTATCCAATGAGATCCCGACGGTTCTGGCCATTTGGGCTACCATAGCATCGGTTATAGGCAAGCTTTTTCTGGCTTGGACCCAATTTTCCATCGGGAAGAAAACAAACTCGGCCATGCTCATAGCCAATGGAAAAAACATGCGCAACGACGTTATCATGTCCGCGAGCGTGTTGTTCGGGCTCCTTCTTACTCAATTGCTTAAAACTCCACTCGTGGACGCGATCATGGCCATCTTAGTAAGTCTGTGGGTAATGAAATCCGCAATCGGGGTTTTTCGCGAAGCAAGCGAGGAGATCATGGATGGCAGCGCCGATCCCGGACTCTATCACTCGGTCTTCGAGGCTGTCCGCTCAGTTCCCGGTGCGGGTAATCCCCACCGCACCCGCGTCCGCAAGCTCGCTTCGTTTTACGATATCGATCTGGATATCGAGGTAGACGGCGGTAAAACTGTGCGTGAAGCCCATGATATAGCCCAGTCGGTTGAAAAGGCGATCAAGGCACGCATAGAAGGGGTTTACGACATCGTGGTGCATATCGAACCTACCGGCGGCGGCGAACATGCGGAACAATACGGCCTGAGCGAGAAACAACTCAAAGAGTAGGCAAGCATCCGCGGCTCCCCTATACTAGGCGCATGCTGCAAAGAATCATGCCCAAAATTTCCTCTGTAGCCGTCTCGACGCTGGGTTTGCCGAGCGACGGGATGGTATGCCCGCTCAGCGCCGCGGCAAGATCTGCGGGAATCAATCTGTTCGATGCCGGAATTGTCGATACGCCCGCAAGTTTTACCACCCTTGAATCCATACGGATACCTTACCCTACCGAACAGGAACCGATATATGCGCTCTGCCAGCCGCCTGCCGAAATAAGCCTGGATTTGGAGGCTTGGGTATCGTGGCTCGGGGAGATTCGGAAAAAAACAAACGGCTGGGCACAGGTATTTTTGTCCCTGGGATCATTGAAGCTAGAACGCCTCAAAGAGCTGAAAAATAGAGGGATCCTCAATTTTCTATGTCATGCCAAAACCGAAAGGGCTATCGTAGCTCTCGGATTTTTTCACTTTGGCGACTCCGAAGATCTTACATACATTCTCGACGCCTATGAAAACTTTGATTTTTGCGGAATCGCGCACAATTACCTTCATGATGCAGGGAAAACACTGACTGTCGCTGGGGACAGGGCTCTTGGAGTCTTGGTTTATTCGCCCTTCGCCAGTGGAAAGCTCGTCTCCGTCAACGACACCACCCGTACCGCCTTCGCTTCCTATGGTAAACCCCGAATGGCCTCCGAGTGGGCACTTCGTTTTGCGCTGGATCGGCAGGAAGTGCTGTGCGTTTTACCCGGTTGCACCGCAGAAATGCATTTATGGGAAAACGTGGCTACCGCATCATGCGTGCTGCCCAATTCGCTCACACAAAAAGAGCAGAAAATACTCGAAACTGCGAAAGAGCTCATCGCAGCTTCGGGTTAAAAGAACTTGCACGACTAAAGTCCGAACGCCAGCGCCGGAATGCTTATGAAGTTGCCGATTGCCCCGCCGATGCTGGAAAGAAAAAACACCAACAGAATGTGGGTAACCTTGTTTCGGTAAAATCCGCGGATACTGGTAATATCCATGCTCAGGCTCTCAAAATCGGCAACCTGGGGTTTCCGGAGCCAAGCCTCGCAGAGGCCCGCAAACATGCCTACCGCCAGAAAAGGATTCAGGGTGGCAAGCGGCGCGCTTACGAACGACACGAGTATGGTAAGCGGATGCGACAGGCACAGAAGCGAGCCGAGAGCCGCAAGCGAACCGTTGAGGAGTAGCCAGCGCACGACAAGTTCAAGGCTCTTATCGGCGCCCGAAGTAAAAAAACCGGCCACGATAAGACCTACGATCAAGGCGGGCAGCGCCCATCCGGCGGCTTTTGAAAACAGGCTTTTAGGTGGAACCGTATCGATTCCGCTGATATCGGTGGATTCGCCCGCGGCGAATTTTTTAAGCCACGCGGCGATTCCCGGAGCATGGCCGGCCCCGACGACGGCCACGATGCGCTCAGCAGGTGCGGTCCAAATCTTGGCAGCCAGAAACCGATCCCGTTCGTCGATAAGCACTTCCTTGACACTGGGCAGGTAATCCGCAAGTTCCGTCATCATGGAATCCAGCTCGGACTTGTCCTTAAGTTTCTCTATTTCGGCGGCATCCGGCTTTTCGGAGGAAAATGCGCCGCCAACGAGTTGCGCGAGCAGCTTCGATTTATTCCAAAAATTGGACTTGCCCCAGGCTCGTCTCAAGGTCGTCTGCACGTCACGGTCGCAGAGCGAATAGGGAATCCCCGCTGCCTCGGCGGCTTTTACGGCGGCAAGCATCTCGGCGCCAGGTTTGATTCCCGCGTCGGCACCCATTTTTTTCTGGAATGAGGACAATGCAAGATTGGCTAAAAGCAGGAAGGCTTTTCCTTCCTTGATGACTTTAACGATGTTCATTTTCTCCCAGGAATCGGGGTTCGTCATGGAGTGCAGGCGCGCGGCGTCCAATTCCACGCACAGGTGATCCGGTTTTTCTTCCTCGAAAGCCCGGCTTACGTCGTTGACGCTTTCCTGCGATACATGGGCGGTGCCGATTATTATGAATCTTCTGCCGTTCAGCTCGACAATAGTGCTTGTGTCAGTCATTTTATCTCCGATTTTCGTGTTCGAATCCCAATTATGCATTTTCAGCGTATGGCGGAAAGGCGCGCGAGCAGGCTCGCTTCACCGGGGAAATCTTTCGCATAAATGATACCACCGGCACTGCGTGCGTGGCCACCACCCATTCCGATACCTTGGGTGAGTTCTCTGATCAGGTAAAACGCCGGCATGTCGGGGTTCCTGGAGCGTACAGAGAGCCGATATTGCTCGCCGTCCTCGCAATAAACGACCGAAATTTTAATTTCCCGCGCGCGGAGAGCCAAGTCCGCCGCTATGGAAAGCGCCTCTTGGCTGCAATTCCGCATAACCTGGGCAAGTATCCTGTCGCCATAGACATTGGCGCTCGCCAAAGCGTACGTGATGGCCACGAGTTCACTATGATCCATATTGGTCTTAAGCATACGTGTCGCAGCTGCGATATCCGCCAATGGCGCTAAAAAGGCAAAAGCCTCAATCTCCAGCGGCCCTACCCCCCGAGACAGGAAATCGGTATCGGATTGCACACCCGCGAGCATAGCCGTCGCAAATTCTTTGGGTGGGGACAGTGCTGCTTGCTTCCAATATTGGGCGATTATGGAACAGGAAGAACCGGCGTCCGTACGAAGGTCTACGAAAGGCGCGATCACTTCATAAGCAGGGACGTGATGGTCAATTACCCCGATAAGCGTGGCATCGCCCATGCTCACATTGCCGTTTCTCGGAGCGCAGTCCACAAAAATCAAGGCTTCGGGAGGTTTCGGGGGCTCGGGATACAGCTTGATGCTTGTTTCCTGCGCGAGATTCGCCAAGCTTCGGCTGCGCGCCATGCCATACCAGGTAGCTCGGGCTTCGATATCATGCTGCTTCAGGAGTTCCGCAAGGGAAAAAGCAGCGGCAGCGGCATCCGGGTCGGGATAGTCGTGGGTTTGCACGGCTATTGCCGGATATTCGACGGCAATGGAAAGCAGTTGACTGAATTGGTTCTTGCTCACTGCTCTATTCCGAGCCGTTTTTTTTCGGCCTCGGCCATACGCCACTCGATGGTTCCCTGCCTATCGGCGCCCAGGGACAGCAACAGGTATTTAGCGCCCAATTCCGGTCGCCCTTTCGTTATCCAATATTCACCCAGGTAAAAGAGCAGCGCGGCCTTGGTGTCCATGCTCTTCTCGGAACTGATCTTGAGCTCAAGCTCGGTGGTCGTTTCGTTCTGGTCATAGATCAAGCGCAGCATAAGCCATTGGGCCGGCTCTTTTTCACGGTTGATCTTGGGCAATACCTTCGCAGAATACTCTTTGGCTGCCTTATAATCCTTGTTCAGGAGGAGAGACATTCCGGCAGCGATGTAATACTCGCTATGGACATCGGTAAATCCGGCTGCTTTGTCAAATGCCGAAAAAGCATCCTTCCAGAGCTGTTGGCGAAAAGCCAGCACCCCCATGGACTCGAACGCATACCAGTATTCCTTGTTCAGCTCGGTAACTTTTTTATAATCGGCATAGGCCTCGACGTCGCGGCCGGTTTCCTCGAAAATCGCCGCGCGGTAGACATAGCAGAGGAAATATCCGGGATCCAGCTCGATGCTCGCGTTAAAGTCCTTCAGGGCCAGGTCACGACGTCCCGTATCGAGGTAGAGCCTGCCGCGCTCCAAATAATTCCACGAGGAATTGGGATCTATCTCGATGCTCTTATTCAAGTCCGTCTCGCATTCCGTATAATTTCCAAGTTGATAATTAACGCGGCTGCGATCCAGATAGACGAGCGGCTCGTCGGGATTGGCGGCTACGGCCTTGTCCAAATTAGCCTTGGCGCCTTTATAGTCCTCCCGCCGATATTGAACCCTCGCCAATCCGGTAAGGGACGCCACGTCGCCGGGAGCTACCGCGAGCGCCTTGGCAAAGTATTCCTCCGCCTTTTTGTAATTCCTGCTTTCATAATACAGATCTCCCAAACCCGCAAGTGCATCCAGGTTTTTTGCGTCGACCAGAATGATTTTTTCGAGCGCCGAGGCCAGGTTTTTGCTATTTCCGCTGAATCGCTCAATCTCCGCCAATAAAAACAGGGCTTCGACATTATCCGGTTTTAACATTAAAAAATCGCTTATTATCTTCTTGGCGTTTTCATAATCCTGCATGGATACGAGCAGCGAAACATGCAGGAATTTATAATTGTCATTGTCGGGTTTCCTTTCGGAGAGCGCCGAGATACGACTCGAAGCTTCCTTCAGTTCGCCCTTCTCCGCGAGGCGGTAAATAACCTCGAGTTCCATCATGTCCTTTTCCTGCTCGGTAAGCGGTTTTTGGATTTCCGGCACCGGTTTTACGTCGGGTTTCCGTACCGTCACGCAAGCAGTGAGGATGAGCGCAAGCAATATCGAGGTGATAAAAACAAATCGTGCTGAATATCCGCGGTTCTTCATGGTGTCTCCCGTATTTCCCGTTCTCTCCAAAGAGAACAGCGCACAGATGATAGCTTGAATATTGGCATTGCACAACTCTATTCCCATAGCCTGTACTACTATCGCCCGATAGGGAAACCTCTTGACCCGGAAGCCCAAAACGGCCGATACTGCAGAATCGCTGTGGATATCCTTGTTTAAAAGCAATTCGTAAAACGAATTGCGAGGGCGTCCCGAGAGACTGACCGAGTTTTCGTCTCGCCCATATCCTTTTCCGCGTCGATAGAGGCAAGCATCAGCAATGACAAAAAGAACGAAACCTATAAAAAACGCGAACCAAGGGCGAAGATTCCTTGTATTGATTTCAGCAGTATCATTCATCGTCTTGGCGGTTTTTGGCTCCTGCAGCCTGCAATACAATCCGGAGATGGCTGAAGAGCTCACGGAAGAAATTCCAGACACGGTGCTCTACGACTTCGAGCGCGTAGTCGTTCAAAACGCAAAACCCCGATTCCGCCTCCAAGCCAAAAAAGGGTCGATTTTTGAAAAGGCCGGCAAAATACGCATGGAATCCGTCGACTTTACGGAGTATGCCCTGGACGGCAGCGGAGCGACCGGCAGCGGACACGCCGATTCGGGAATCTTCTTTACGAAAACCGAGAGCGCCGAGCTGAACGGTTCCGTCTTTTTCTCGTCAAGCAGGGATTCCATAACCGTTTCGTCCGGCTATCTGTACTGGGACGGCAAGGAACGAACTATCGCAAGCCGCCTGGATACCGTTACGACGGTTACGAGCAAGCAATCGACCCTTTCGGGCGCCGGATTCAAAGGCGACGCAAAAACCAGGGAATACTCTTTCATGGAACACATTACCGGAAGCTACCGATCCTCTGAAAAGGAAACCCCGTGAGGCGCACCTTGGCGTTGATGGCTCTTTGCGCCGTTTTTGTTCCGGGGCTCCATGCGAATAATTTTTCTTTCGCCGCGGACTCCATGAGCGGAACGATGACGAAAGGCCGCGAGCGCACGGTACTGCTGGGAAACGCCAAGGTAATTTCAGAGGGAATAGTCATTACCGCAAACCGCATCGAGCTGTATGGCAGCGATTTCCGCTTCGCCGAGTGCACGGGAAAAGTTTCTATAACCGACGAGGAACAGGGAATCAACCTTACCACGGAAAAGCTGCTCTATGACCGCAGGGATAAGCTCTCCCGAATGACGGGACCGTCTGTCATGGAAGACAAAAAAAACAAAGTCATCATCAAGGGCGATTTCATAGAGAACGACGATGTTCGAAAAATCGCGATAATCCAGATAAACGTCAGGATTCTCAAGGAGAACCTCATCTGCAGGGCCGAGTTCGCCCGCTACAACCGCGAGACGAAACAGCTCGAGCTGACCGGATCGCCCGTCGTAAAACGCGACGGCGACGACTACAAAGCCTCGCGGATTTTCGTCAACCTGGACACGGAGGACATAACCCTCGAAGGCGCGGTTTCCGGAACCGTGGTGCAGGAAAAGAAAAAGGAAACACCTGCGCCGGCCCCTGAAACACCCCCGACGCCGGAGCCGGCCGCTGAAACGGTGCAGCCGGAAACCCTCCCGGAAACTACGGAAAGTGGCCAATAATGAGCGATGAAGCCCCCGACATGGAACCTGTCGAACCAAGCGCAGATATGGCGTCGCTTCCGGAAACCTATGATGATATTCCTCCCTCAAGCCTGGATCCGGACAAGGTACATGTCTTGGAAACGAGAGCCTTGGTAAAACGATTCGGAAGAAAAACCGCCGTGCGCAGCGTCAGTTTTTCCATGAAAACAGGGCAGATTACCGGACTGCTCGGACCAAACGGCGCAGGAAAAACCACTACCTTCTATATGATAGTCGGCTTTATCCAGCCTAATGGCGGCGCCGTCTATCTCGATCATCACGTTCTATCGTCGCTCCCCATGTACAAGCGAGCCAGGCTTGGCATCGCCTACCTGCCCCAGGAACCGTCGGTATTCAGAAAACTGACGGTAGAACAGAATGTAATGGCAATTTTGGAAACCCGCCCCGATCTGGACAAGAAAGCCCGAAAAGATCTTCTCGAACAGCTTTTGATAGAATTCGGCATCGAAAAAATCCGCAAGCAATTTGCCTTTACCCTCTCCGGAGGCGAACGTAGACGGACTGAAATCGCCCGGGCGCTGGCCATCAAACCCAAATTCCTGCTCCTGGACGAACCTTTCGCCGGCATCGATCCCATCGCCGTGCATGAGATTAAAGGCATCGTCCGCAAGTTATCGGATAAAGGCATCGGAGTGCTCATAACCGACCACAACGTTCGCGATACTTTGGACATTACCCACGAGGCGCATATAATCCATCAGGGGGAAATTCTTGTTTCCGGAACCAAGGAACAAATACTGCAATCCGAGCTCGCGCGCGAGATTTACCTGGGAGAGACTTTCAGGATGTAAAATCCAGGTTATTTTAAATATACAATTAGACGGCGATTCTTGAATAAATATGCACAATACGTGCATAATTCATTACAGTGTATTGAAATACTTCTTGCATATCAACGAAATCACTTTCCAAAATCCTAAAACCGACACTATAATCTCCTTGGATTCACTGCAAAACCGAGACTAAGGAGACTATCATGACCAGTCAAGATTTTATTGCTTGCGACGAGAAATATGGCGCTCACAATTATCATCCGCTTCCCGTGGTCATTTCCTGGGCGGAAGGAGTCAAAGTACGCGACCCTGAAGGTAAAATTTATTACGATTTCCTGTCCGCGTACTCCGCAGTCAATCAGGGTCATCGTCACCCTAAAATCATCAAAGCCCTGATCGACCAAGCCAATATTTGCACCCTCACGAGCAGAGCGTTCCATAATGACAAAATGGGTGCTTTTCTTAAAAAACTGTGTGATTATACCGGCTATGAGCAAGCCCTGCCGATGAATACCGGGGCCGAAGCCGTGGAGACTGCGCTTAAAGCCGCGCGCAGATGGGGAGTGGAAGTAAAAGGCGTAAAAAACGGAAACCAGGAAATAATCTGCGTGACCGAAAATTTTCACGGCCGCACCTTGGCCGCCATATCCATGTCCAATGATCCCGATTCAACGATAAATTATGGCCCGTACGTACCCGGCTTCGTCCGAGTCCCCTATGAAGACATACAAGCGATGGCCGCTGCTATAAAACCCGAAACAGTCGGCGTAATACTGGAGCCCATACAGGGCGAGGCCGGCGTCTGCGTACCCTACGCCGGTTACCTCACAGCCGTAAGGGACTTATGCGACCGGAACAACCTGCTGTTCATTTGCGATGAAGTACAGACCGGGTTCTGCCGCACAGGCAGACGCTTCGCGTGGATGCACGAAAACGCACGGCCAGACATCATGTGCCTGGGAAAGGCTTTAGGCGGCGGCGTTCTTCCCGTGTCTGCCATCGTAGCGGATCATGCCGTGATGAAGGTTTTTACCCCCGGTACCCATGGATCCACCTTTGGCGGAAATCCGCTTGCCAGCGCAGTAGCCGTCGCAGCCATCGAAGTACTCGAAGACGAAAAACTCGACGAACGCGCGGAAGCCCTTGGAATAATTTTTCGCCAGGAAGTAGCCAAGCTATCGTGCTCCGCCATGGTGAAAGTACGCGGCAGGGGCTTGCTGAACGCCATCCTTTTCAAGGAGGGTTTCGAAGCCTGGAATGTCTGCCTCGCACTCAAGGACGCCGGGCTCCTGGCAAAACAAACCCACGGCAATATCATCCGTTTCGCTCCGCCTCTCGTTATAAGCGAGTACGAGTTGCGGGAAGCGATCGGCATCATCGCCGGAGTGCTTAAAAAATTTTGACTCCGTTGAGGGACAGTGCTCGAAATAATTGACACTGACGCTTTCGAGCACTATCATCGCGACATGAACAAGGCGACGGTACTTTAGCGGATCAAGTCGGCACAGGCGTTGCCTGACGCTGATTTTGGTTCGCGCAATCCCGAAATGACTCATCATTTTAACATGCGGCCGAAAACCTCCGGCCGACAGCGGGAGCCGTCTATGCACAGACAAATCATCATCAACGGTATTAAATACATCTTCTTTAAGCCCTCGACCGACAGCGAGTTTAAATCCATCCTGGATTTGGAATTAAACGTACATGGACAAGGCGCCTTGGAATTATGCCGCGCGGTCGACGAAGGCCTTCCTGGTATGAAACGCGACAATTGGTACGCGATTATCGAAGGCGCAGGCGAACCGGGAAAATCACCGGTACTGTCGGCATTATGCCTGATGCCGGGATTCTGGACTTTTAGCCATAATAAAACCTCGATACGCATTCCCGCAGCCGAATTGGGTCTTGTAGCCACGGCTCCCGAGGCTCGCGGAAAAGGTCTCTGCTCCTGGCTTATGAACCAATATCACGCAGAAGTGCGCTCACAAGGTTTTATTATCTCCACGATTGAGGGAATTCCCTACTTCTACCGTCGTTTTGGCTACGAGTACGCGTTGCCGCTCTGCATGCAACTTCGGCTCGGTCCAGCACTGTCCCCATGGCGGGACGAGTATGCAACGGGAGCCGCAGTGGAACGCCCCGGACGATTATCCGAGACTCAGTTCCAGATAAAAGGCCTTCCTCCATGCCGAAAAGCCGGACCGCAGGACGCCGCGATTCTTGCCCGGTTTTTCGATGAAGAAAACCAGCGGCTCGACATACGCATGGATCGCGATGGAACCCACTGGCACTATCTTTTGGATAAAGCTCAGCTCAGCACGGATACTGCCGTTGACCGATGGATCGTCGAAAAAAATAAAGAGCCATCAGGCTATTTCGGCACTCAGCCGGATGGGTTCGGCCCGGGGCTTACGATAGCGGAAGCTGCCGGAACTAATTTATCCGCTTGCGAAACGCTGGCATTAGCAGACGCGATGCGCGCGAAATTCGGCCGCCCGCATCTTACCATCGAGCTGCCGCGCTCGCACCCGGTTTCCGTAGAGGCACAGCGGCTGGGCGCCGTTTACCGCAGCCAATATGGGTGGCAGGTTCGTGTCATGGACCCGTCGGGCTTGATGAGCGCTCTTGCGCCTGTCCTCGCCGAACGGCTCAGGAATTCTAGATTCCAAGGAAAACCGTATTCGGTCGAGATATCCTCGTACAGTGAGCGTTTCAGGGTAATTTGGGATGGAAAAACCGTAAGCACCGGAACGGTCCCAAAAAGCGAAACAATTCGGCCTGAAGAGGCCGAGGCCGAGAGCCATAATATTGGGGGACAGTGCTCGCTGAGCATTCCGCCGGACCTGTTCGCGCCGCTTATGTTGGGATATCGCTCCATATCGACCATTCGGCACTGCCGCCACGACCTTTCCGCATATGGTGAGGCAGAAGAGTTCTTTACGATAGCATTCCCGCCGGCGGACGGCTTTATATATCCCTGGTTCTAAAAACGGGGCAGCTCTGATATTATTGCGGCAGGAGATACGATGCCACGAATTCATGTCGAGCTGCCCACCTCGTTCAATTTCAGTACGGAGCTTGAGGTAACGGTCGGGTACATCAATTATGGCGGCCACCTGGGAAACGATTCGCTCATGACCATACTGCACGAGGCGCGCATGCGCTATTTCGAAAGCCTCGGATTTACGGAAATGAACGCGGGAGGTCCAGGAATCATCATGGTGGATGCAGCGGTAGAATATAAATCCGAGTGTTTTCGGGGCGACAGGATCCGGATACAAGTGGCCGTGGAGGATCCGGCTGCCCGAGGCTGCGATATTTGCTATCTAGTGACAAATTTATCAACAGGAACCATCGTGGCAAAAGCCAAAACAGGTATTCTATTTTTCGACTACGCTACGAGAAAAGCCGTGCCAGTACCGCGGATTTTTCTTGAAAAAGCGGGGCTGGCAGGAGTTTTACCATGAATCAACTCGAACAAAGCCGCATCGAGGATTTTATAAAATCGTTGAACCACGACGAACTGGTTTTCATGAATCACCTGATAATAGAGCGTTTAAAGCTACTCTCCCAACGCGCCAGCACCGAGGCCATGATGCAATTCAACCTCGGGGAAAAAGTAGAGTTCGACGGCCCCGACGGGAAGCTTTACCTCGGTCTAATAACAAAAATTAACAAGAAGACCATAAAAGTGACTCTTCTCAGCGGAGCCGCCTGGAATATTTCACCGCAGCTCCTGAGGCTCCGCCGTGCGTAAGGTTTTGGCAATCCATGGCTGATACGGGGCGCGGCTACATCCAGGCCGCCATAGACATGGTGGAAGACCGAGTGGGCAAGAACAAGCCCTTGCCCACGGTGATGGAGCTGTCCATCCATATTGGTTATTCCGTGCACCATTTCTCGCGCTTGTTCTCAGCCGTCACAGGGCTGGCTCCATCGGATTATATTCAAAGACGAGCCCTGAGCAGTGCCGCAGAGAGCTTTAGAAACAAGAGATTGAGCCTGCGCGCCATCGCGGAGAATTGCGGCTTCTCAAATTACGAAGTATTTAACCGCGCCTTTCGCAGGCACTTCGGCCTGTCTCCGCAGCAGGCAAGAAACGATCCGGCCCATTTCCTGCCCCTTACCCCGCCGTTGCGCCTTGCCGCGGCATCCCACGCGTTGGCAAGTCTCGAGCCCCAGATTATCGTGGAACCGGAACGTACAATCGCGGGCATGTGGTTTTTTATGGACGGTTCCGAAACAAGCTTTCATCGGCCCTGGGGCATTTTCACCCGCCATGCAGGCCAAGTTCGAAGCGTCTCCGAGCCCAAGCGCTGGTATCAGTACGCGGCCAGCTGCGATACCGACGACAAAGCGCTTAACATTCTCTGCGCGCTGGAATGCGACGGCGGCCATAAAGATATCCAGTCGCCATTTTTCGCAACACAAACCCTTCCGGCCGGAACCTATCTCCGCTTCGTTCACACGGGAGGGCTTGAGCATCTGGGCGCAAGTTATCAATATATATATGGGGACTATTTGGCCAACCGTACGGAGCCGCTCGCCCATGGCTGGGAATTCCAGCGCTTCGGCGACTCGTCCGACGCGCTGGAAATAATCATTCCACTTTCTACTTGTTGAACAGGAACTCGTTCTCCCAATCAAAGGCAGCGTTGGCTTCGATGTTTGCAGGCCAGTGGCGGCACCATTCCGGCCCATGGGGATCCGCCGGACGCTCGCAGCAGGCGAGATACGGCTTGATATCCAGCACGGGCGTACCGTCCTGAGCGTCGATATAATGAAGATGGATTATTCCGCGCTCCAGGTCCACACCGGCTATGCCCGCGACGGTTTGGCAAAGCGCATTGGGACGCATGGGCGAACGGGTGGCGAAAATGCCCAAAGATTCCGGTGCATTCCGATACGGCTTGGGCACGCGCAACCAGGCATCTTCCCAGCCGCTCTCATGCGCATGCCAGAAAATCAGCACATGGCTGAAACCCTCCAAGCCCGCCAAACCCGCCCGATGGCGCGGCTCAAGCTCTACGCTGAAGCCCTGGCCGCACCGAACTGCCCCGATAGACTGATATACGATCTGCATGATGATTCCTCCTGGCCCCAGTCTGCGCCTCAGCGGGCAAACTGTCCTTGACCGCACGTGCGGCCGCCATGACGAATCGTGCTCTTTAATTATTTTTTCTTGCTCAATAGCGCGGCAAAAGGATTATAGGTATCGGTTTCCGCCCCTTTGTCCAGATACTGCTTGGAGGTTTCGTCTTCCTCGGGCGTGGATGTCTGTTTTAAGGATATCCTCTTTCCGGCTACGTCGACTCCCAGGATTTGAACGGTAACGGCCTGCCCAAGCTTTACGGTAACTCCCGTGTTGCCGTATTTCCCTTCGCTCCGCATCTCGGAGACATGGATAAGTCCATCGATGCCGTTTTCCAGGGAAACGAAGGCGCCGAAATCCGTAACCCGGACGACCTTGCCTGAATGCTTGGAATCCACAGGATATTTTTCCAGAGCATGCTCCCAAGGGTCCGAAAGCAGACTCTTCATGCTCAGCGTTATCCGCTCGCTCTTCCAGTCAATCTTGATGATGGAGGCTTCGATCTCCTGCCCAACCGTTAAAACCGCATTGATATCCTCGACGCGGGATCGGCCAATTTCAGAGATGGGCAGCAGTGCTTGGATTCCTTCGATGTCCACGAAGGCGCCAAAATCCTGAATGGACTTTATCGAACCTTTGATGATCATGTTTTCACGGAGTGTTTTTTTCAGTTCCTCGATATGCTCCTTGCGAGCATCTTCGTGAATTATCCTGTTGGACACCATGATACTGCGGCCGCTTTCCTTATATTCCAGGATTTTAAAAGTCAGATGCTTTCCTACATAAACTTCCGCGATTTCGGTCCGCTTTTGGCCCATCTGTGAAAAAGGGCAAAAGGCGCGGGTTTCGCCGATTTTCACCTCGTACCCGCCTTTTATCTCCTTTTCAACGACGCCCTCAACCGGGATTCCGTTTTTATAGGCACTTTCAAGCATGGCCGGGCCAGCTTTTTCGCCGCTGATCCTGGTGGTAAAATTCATTTCGCCGTTTTTAGAATTCAGAAAGAATACCTTTATGGTATCGCCTTCTTTTACGGAAAGGTTCCCATCCTGGTCGGCCAGTTCGGCGCGGTCGAGCACGCCCTCGCTCTTGCCGCTCAGCTGCAGGAAAATAGTGTCCTTCGAAATGGACACTATTTGGGTTTCAACTAATTGCCCGGGCTGCAGCCGCTCCATCTTGGATAAGGTGCTTTCAAAAAGATTCGCAAAATTACTCGTGGATTTATCGGCGTTGTATTGTTTCATCTGTGTTCTCCCTGACCTGAGCATTATACCAGAAAAACATGGTTAGGGTCAGACCCCTTTGCATACCCATGTTGACATGGCGATGGATCTGCAATCATTTAAATCGATCGACGAGTCTAATGCGTTTATAGAACAATACATGCAGGAGGAGAATAATCGTCCCCGCGACGATTTTCTCGGCCTTTCCAGCGCTCAGTTGTTGCGCATGCATCGCGCCGATTCGCTCGGGTGCTTGGCGATATCGTGAGCCTGAACCCGAAACCGTTACCGCCCGAAGCGAGCCAGGCGCGACGGCCAACCTTGGTCTCATTGAATAGCAATCTTCGATAAATTCTATCCTAGAACCTCAACCATTCAAAGCGACGCCCCTCCTGCATGCCGCTATTCAATGGGAACAACCATGATTTTGTAGTTAAAAACCTTTCCCACGCTTTATGTTGACGCCACGCCTTGCGCGTGGTACATTGAAAGTACCCGGTACCGGGTACCCCATCACGTAGTTCCATGGAAAACAAATGCGTTATTTTGACACTCATGCCCACATCGGGCTCATTTTTGATGACCCGATAGAACAGCTTTTAGTCTGCCAACAGGCGAAACAAACCGGCGTAAACCGGATTGTAAGCATTAGCAACAGCCTAATCGACTTCTTTCAAATATATGACAACCTCAAAACGGCTGAACATGTATATCATGCAGCCGGTGTTTCTCCGTCCGAAGTAGCCAATCCAGGTCGCGACTGGCACGCCAAGCTGGAAGAAGCGCTGAAACTCCCGCGCGTTATTGCCGTTGGAGAGATCGGTCTGGATTATTTCCACAAATTCGGCGACAAAGACAGCCAGATAGAGCTGTTTATTAATCAGTTGGATATTGCCGCGCGCCACGACTTGCCCGTAATCATCCATAATCGCGATGCAGGCAAGGACGTGCTGGACATACTCGCCGACCGGCTGCCCCCATCCGGCGGAGTTTTGCACTGCTATTCTGAAAATGCCGAATATGCGCGCAAAGCACTGGATCAAAATCTTTATTTCTCGTTTGCGGGCAATTTAACCTACCGCAATGCGAGAAATCTGCATGAAACCGTCCGCGAAGTTCCGCTGAACCGCATTCTCGTGGAATCAGAAGCGCCGTTTATGGTCCCGTCCATCTACCGAGGAAAGCGTAACAAACCTGAATTCCTGCCGGCCACGGTGGATGATTTGGCTGCTTTGCTCGACATTGCCGTGGAAACCGTCGCGGAAACCGTCTATGAAAACGCCTGCCGCTTTTTTAAAGTGCAAGCCTGATTAAACAGTCGTCAGCAAGCTCTTATTTGCTTTCTGACGACTCTTTGCCTACCATTCACCCTATATGAACCTATACCACCCTGTAAAAATCGGCTCATACACAACCAGAGGAAACTTGTTCCTTGCGCCCGTCGCCGGTTATTCAGATGCAGCCTATCGGTCAATATGCATTGATGCGGGCTGCGATCTTGCCTATACCGAAATGGTCAGCTCAGAGGCTATTACCCGAGATTCGGCCAAGACCGAAGCCTTGCTCCAGCGCGCGGAAAACGAAACGGAATTTGCCGTGCAGCTTTTTGGCAGCAACCCGGAAACGATGGCGCGCGCGGCGAAATTAGTGGAAAAAGACTGGAACCCGTCCATCATCGATATTAACTGCGGTTGCCCTGTCCCCAAAGTAATTAAAACCGGGGCAGGCTCGGCCTTGATGCGCGACAAGGCCCGCCTCACGGCGATCGTCCAGGCAATGCATGAAGCCGTAAGCACGCCGATTACCGTAAAAATCCGACTGGGCTGGGACGATTCTTCCATCAATTACCTGGAAGTGGCTGCCGCTGCCGTTGAGGCCGGAGCCGCCGCCGTCACCCTGCACGCACGCACACGGGAACAAGGCTACTCGGGAATCGCCGACAGAAAAGCATTTTTTATCCTGGCAAATGCCGTATCAGTACCCGTATTCGCATCAGGCGATTTATTCTCGCCCGAAGCGGCTCAAGCCATTTTATCCGGCCATGCCGATAATTCGAAGCCGGTTGCGGGGGTAATGTTTGCGCGCGGAATCATGGGCGATCCGTTTTTGTTCTCCAGGTCGCGCGCACTGCTTCGGTCCGAAGAAATGCCCCTCATAGATTCGGCCCTGAAATTGGAGACCGCACGCAGGCACTTTTTCCTGTCCCTGCGTTTTTATAACGAACACACTGCCTGCGTTGAGTTTAGAAAACACGCCTGTGCCTACCTTAAAGGCATACAGCACGGAGCGGAACTTCGGAATCTCGTCGTTCACTGTGCCAGCCCGGCCCAATACGAAAGCTTTTTTGAAACGTGGAGATCCTGGCAAAAAAACCCGTCCCAGGCTACTCCTCATCCCGATTCTTCATCCACTCCTTGATGCGCAGATCCAGTTCGCCGTAGAGATCGACCGGAGGATTGGGACCCGTCGCAGTCAAGAGGAACGGAAGAATGACGTCTTTCTTGAGACTTACCCAATTGGCCGGAAGTATTCCCGACGGCACCAGATATTCGGCAGGAGGCAATTTTCCTAATAGCGTGGGATAAAATAGCGGAAATAGTTTTTCGTTCACCGATTTTATTGCGGAAAAACCACCAGCGACGCCAAAAGACCGTTCCATCATGCGAAATTGGCGCGAGTTTTCCAGAAGCATCTTCTGTGTCGCCTCGGAATAGAACCATTTCAGAAAAGCTTCCGCAGCGGATTTACCTTTGCCGCCCCTGCATATACCCGCATACACGACATCGTCTTCAACCGGGATTTTCTTGTCCTTACCCAACCACCGAAAAGCCAGTGATGCTCGGTTTTCCTCCGCGATGGTGAAAAACGAGCTGGACTCCATGGCCGCGTATTTTATACGGCCTTCCTGAACCGATTTATAGCCCGGCGTATATAAATACTTAAAACTAAAATCGTACTCTTTTTCAGGTGAACCATTGGCCCGCCTGATCCACTCCTGAATATAAGCAATGCTGGCATCCAATCCCGGCTTGCTCCACTTGAGCGGGTCCGCTTCCCGGAAATCGGTTCCGTACAGTCGGGCTACGTCGTACAGGAATCGCGGCGACCACCGGGGGCCAAACCCCATGGCTACATAGGCTCCGCGCTTAAGTTCGTTGAATTGGGTTGCCGAGGACTCAAGCTCGGAAAAAGAGAGTAAAAAGCTGTCAGACCGATTCTCTTCGTCATTTTTGTCAAAGGCCATCAGCGGGAGATTGAAGGATACCGGAAGAAGAATTTGACGGCCTTCCACGTTTCCCAGATCGAGCAAAGCGGAGTAGAAGGCATTTTGATTAATCACCAATTCGGAAAAAAGGTAGTCGAGCGACTGGAATCTCGTCCTGATATCGCTGCTTTTCAGATACCTGCCAATAACAAGCGCCGGTGCTGCGGAATCTTTGCCGAGTTCCTTGGCAAGATCTTTTGAAAAAACCACCTGAATCTTGTATCGATTTTGGGAACTGTTGAATTTTGCCGCGTACAATGCAAATTCAGGGGTATCGCTCCGCAATTCAGCGACTGTGGGGCCGAAGAGACCGCAAGAATTCAGTAGCGTCGAAATAAACAACAGAAAAATTAAGCTGACTGATTTACCTGGAGAATAATTCCTGAGTTCTGACTTCATGCAGCTACACTATAGCAAAAAGTTACTGATTTCAAGGTTTGCCCGTAGATATAGTATTTGAAGATGATTATAATGAAACCGCTATGCAGATAAAGAACCCGGAAGTCTACTCGTTGATCGAGTCCATAGGGCTTCATTTTAACAACAACATATCGAACCGCTTCACTCGGTCATCTTTGGCATTGCTGCCTTTGGATACGACGACGTGGTCGCAGATAGAAGAGCTGACAGAAAAAACTGCCAACT
Source organism: uncultured Treponemataceae bacterium (assembly GCA_964485395.1). Classification (GTDB taxonomy): domain Bacteria; phylum Spirochaetota; class Spirochaetia; order Treponematales; family UBA12059; genus JANNSO01. The sequence goes on from CAZAJF010000008.1 coordinate 118,957, forward strand.
ACCGCTACCAAGGTTATCACCTTGACGAATTGTACGCGATGATCCTGAGCATGGCGCGGTTTGTCTCGGCGGCGCGAAAGCAGGGCACCCAGTATTTTAAGCTGAATTCCAGCGCCTCCTCTAAAATGTCGGCGCAGGATAAGATACTCCATGACATGGTTATCAATAATTTCAGCTCCAACTTGAACATACTTGCCGATTCCACAAATAAACTCTATATAAAAACCGTAGAATTGGACAAACTGGCCGCAAGCGGGCGTCCGGCCATCTACACGAAATATCCCGACCTTGCTCAGCTTGGTCGGTACCTCGTCGGCTGATTTTAAAAATGCGCCCTAGCCTTGACAAAAAGGTGCCTTGTCTCTAATATACGACTTCACGGAATGGAGCGGTGTCCGAGTGGTTTAAGGAGGCGGTCTTGAAAACCGTTGTGCCGCAAGGTACCGGGGGTTCGAATCCCCCCTGCTCCGAAAACGGACTTTTCTTTAACATCCGAT
>CAZAJF010000009.1:0-110833 GCA_964485395.1 uncultured Treponemataceae bacterium
TCAATGGGAGGGGTTTTCCTTTGGGTTGATCTGGACGGCTCTCTGGGCGGAAGCACCATGGGCGGTAAGATTTCACTCTCGAAGCTTCGGGGTTCCGTCGATTTCAAGACCATGGGCGGCGACATCACCGTGGAATCCTCCGTAATAAACGGCTCCGTTAACACGATGGGCGGTACCATAAAAATTATCGGCGTGTCCGGCGCTTTGGACGCCGTAACCATGGGCGGCACCATTTCCTACGTCGGCTCCGAAGCTTCGGCGGGCGGGGATTATTCCGGCTTCGACGGTGAGGTCCGCCTTGAAAGCATGGGCGGAAAAATAGATATTAAAAATGTATTTCAACCGATCAGAGCAAAGACCATGGGCGGCGGCATCGATGTAAGAAAAGCCGATGCTTCGCTGGACATGGAAACGATGGGCGGTTCCATTCGAATAGTCGACGCGGCGGCTTCCGTGAGCGCGTCCAGCGCAGGCGGAAGCATACGCGTGGACTTGGCGCCAGGCAAGGACGATACCGCCAGAATCATCTCCCTGGATACCGCGGGTGGGGCTATCGATCTTTCCGTTCCCAAGGGTTTTCCTATGAAGATCGACATTACCCTCGATATTACGAAGAAGACCCTCAAGGACTATTTCATACAATGCGGTTTTAATCTTACCAGGACTGAAATAAAAGGCACTTCGGTAAACGGTCTCAAGCTTACCAAAAAAGCAACGGGCGCAGTCGGCAGCGCGAATAATTCCGTGACACTTGCAAGCACGAACGGGAATATCACGCTTACGGAACGATGATCCATGAAAGAGGAAACTACGCCCGACGAGGCGGATACGATAAGCCGGGCGCAGGCAGGCGATACGGGGGCGTACGAACTCCTGTATCGCCGCTACGTTTCTCCGATATATTCCCTGGCTTTCAGGATGACCGGTTCCGCTGAGCTCGCCGAGGACCTGACCCAGGAGATTTTTATCCGCGTCTGGAGCAAGCTGCCCGGTTTCAGGAAGGAGAGCGCTTTCTTTACCTGGCTCTACACGTTGGCCGTGCGCCTCATTGTAAGGAAAAGATCCGCATCCGGAATGCGCCATTCCGCAGCGGTTTCCTTGGATTCAGTCGCGGAAGAACCCATTGCCGCTCCCGCGGGATACGATGCCGCGGACGCATGGGACGTACGGAACGCGGTGGCCAGACTTCCTGCGCGGACAAGGGCGGCCGTGGTCCTGTTCGATATCGAGGGATATTCGCACCGGGAAATAGCCGGTATCCTGGGAATCCGCGAGGGAACATCCAAGGCCTTGGTGCATCGCGGACGGGAAAAGCTCAGGGGGGAGTTGACGGCATGAAGAATAAATCACAGGGAGATTCCGGCTTGGGCGATATTCCCGGTTTTATCGGCCTGAAGGAATCCCGTTCCCCGGAAAAAGACCTCTGGCCAGGGATACTGGCGGAAATCGGGCGGCGGAAGGCAACCAGGCTGCGTTCCGTCAAGACGATGCGGCTGGTTCGTCCGTTTGCCCTGGCCGCTGCCCTCGCTGCAGCTCTGGCGGTAGGCATAAATATCGGGACTTCAAGCGCGTATGAAAAAAACTTCATTCCCGCCGGCTTGAGAAAAGCCCTGTCGGACTACGAAAAATCCGAGGAGCTCGTTCTATACAGCCTGGGCAAACACAGCCTGCCCCCGGCCGTGGCAGCCGCGATACAGGAAAACCTGAATGCCATCGGCAAGTCCGCCGATACGATTATAGACCTTCTGCGGGATGACCCCGATAGCGCCGATTTGCTCGGAAGGTTATACAAAATAAATAGCATCCGATTTGAGATGCTGCGGTCCATACGGGATATGCTCGGAGACGGGGAGCCCGCTGGGGATGATCTGACGATTTAAAAAAAAGTAACAGCCAGGTGCCGCGGGCGTTCGAGGCGTCTCAGGCTGGGATGGGGTTCCGCTACCGGAAGAGTTCCTGACGTTGGCCGACAGCCTTGATCAGCGGCGGAACTGCGTGCTGGCCAACGGTAATTCGATGCTTCGCGACTTGGGCGTCGCCTTGACTCGCAAAACAAAAACCAATGGAATAAAAACGGTGGTTAGCATGGATCGTACTCTTTTTATCGTGGGGGCGAATGCGATCGTTCCCGGGAATACTTTCTTGATTTGCGGTTATTTTACTTATTGAGGCGCAAATTCGTCGAACAGCCTTTTTTATGAAGATTTTAAAATAACACCAAATGATTGGCTTCTAGGGGCTGGGTTTGGTGCCTGTCCCCGATTTTCCGGGGACAGACCCTGTATCCTCCGAGGGGACTGTCCCTTGAAGGCAATTTTTATTTGACAAATCCTAAATCAAAAACCATAATCGACTTCCAGCCGTGCCAGTGCGTAGAATCGACATGTGAAGTTTAAAAATGAAGGAAACTATTCAAGCAGAGGCGATTTTCATTCTTCGCCGTAAATTGAGGGCTGGATCGGAGGATAATCATGCGGGACATCATTACTCAATGCGCTAGCGCCATGACCGGAGCGGAAGGAGCAGGAAACCTGAGGGCTCTTTGTTTCGAGGCTTGGGAAAGCGGTAAGGATCGATGTTTGAAATGGGAGATAATTCGCCCCAATCTCGTGCGCAAGGAACGTGAAAAGGAATTTATTCTGCTCTTTGATGGAACTCGAGCGGCCTTTCTGGAGGGACCGATTGCGGAAAATGGCACGCTCCAGGGACCTCACCTTGTTCCGGAAGAAGATTGGCATCATTTTGAATTGGATATCGCCATCTATATCCCGGCCTTTTTCGAGTTCGCCGCGGAGTATGCGGGCTCGATCATATTCGACGGAACCCCTGCCCATCGCCTGCAGGTCAAACTTCCCATGGGGGGAGAAGTTATATATATCATTCATGCGGAGAGCTTCCTTCCCATGCAAGTGAGTATCCCCGCTTGGAATTATCAGCGGAACATCGGGGACTACAGGCAAATTGGGGACTTCTTACTTCCCCACAAGTACTGGTCTCCGTCCGATCTCTCTAAGTCAACGCAGATCAGAAAACTTGTGGTAAATGCCGACCAGGTAAAAAACCGCTTCGAAATTCCTGTTTGAACCTGAGGCTTCTTGAGGGACAGCCCCTTCATCCAGGGTCTGTCCCCATGATTGGTTTCTGGAGACCTGTCCCTCTTCGGCCGTTCCGTTCGGCACCTGAAGCTTTTCAAAAACAGCTAGTCATGTTAAAATCCCCATGCCTCGCATCCATCATACAGGAGGGACCAGGTGAGAAATTCCCGCCCGGCCAAACCAAAAAGCCTTCCATCCGATCACCGCGTTTTTTTCGGGCTTGCGATTTCGGTTTTACTCGCAGCATCCCTTTTTTCCTGCGGGGGAACGACGCTCCGTACCCTTGAAGCCGAGTTTCAGCTCGACGGCCCAGGGCTCAAGCTTGGGGCCATACTGTACGACGGCGACATAAAAGTCTTGAATACGCTTCCTGCCGGCAGTTCCCGCATCGAAGCGACTTCTATAATCAAAGACAAGATTTTTGTCTGGAATTTCATGGAAGGCGCGGCTAAGGCGGAGGAGATGGACTTGCGAATCTCGGTCGACGGCACTACCGTGAGCATCCTCACCGGCAGCACCAATCAGGCCGTAAACCTGAGTTTCGAGCTGGAAATCAGGGTTCCTTCGGATTATGCCTTCGGTGGATGCTCTTTGTACACGGGAGGGGGCCTGATCGATGTATCAGGCATGCGGGGCTCGGGGTTTTTCGAGTTTAAATCCTACGCTGACTCGACCGACGTAGATTTTCCGGTACGCCTGAACGGCGTCGAGGGCGATATCTGGATCGAGAATTCTCAGGGCGACATAGTAATCGCGGGCTGCGGGCCGATCCTGTACGCAGTCGGGGCGGGGAAGATAGACGCCCAGGTTTTATCGTATCCGCACGGTGAATGGCCAAGGATCGAGGCCGGGAAAGGAATTGCCATCAGCATTTCCCAAGCGCTTAGCCTGGGTTTTGTAACTCCCTCGGAAGAGCGAGACAGCGTCAAGGTCAACGATCCGGCCTTGAATACGCGAACCGTCGAATATGGAGGTTCTTCCTTTATCGACGTATATTCAGGGCAGCCTATGGTCGATTGGTACCGGTTCGCTTACCGCGTCTCAACTCTCAAAGGATCGGTAGTTTATACCATGACCGAGTAGGGGACAGACCCCAAAACCTCGGCTTTGGGGGTCTGTCCCCTACTGGTGATTATCAGCCAAATCCAGGTAATGGCCGCAGCCGTCGATGCCCATTATAAAAAATATACCTGCTATCCAGTAGCTAGCCGCGGATAGCCCTCCCGAATCCGCCCCGGCCGCTCCGGCGTTCAGGAACAGCATGGACCATGGAATATATTGGCCCCAGAGCGTATGGGCAAACAGCTGGCCCACGAGAATCGTGGAAAGCAGCGCGAAGCCTATGGGAGCGATATAGCCTTTGCCTACCATGGCGAACAATGCCACGAACGGGCCGGTCGCGGTTATGAGCAGCGCCGATAGGGCCACGTTTCCAAGCGACTGGAGCATTTGAGCCATATCCCAGCCGGGGATGCGCACGAGGTAGCCGACGAGCAAGGTTTCCAGGAAGATGACGGCGCAGATACCGAAAAAAACGAGCGTGACGACCATGTATTTGGCGAGTACCGTCAGCAGGCGATTTAGGGGCAGCGTGAGCATGTTTTTCGCCGTACCTTCCGCGTATTCCCTGCCAAAAACGAAAGCCGTCAGTACGGCGTGAAAAATAGCGGCCGCGATGAATAATGCCTTGGTAATATAGAAGAGAAATTGCCAATCCGCGCTGCCGCCGGTCATCTGGGCCTTCATGGCTATCAAGCCGAGCTTTTTGGCTCCCTCGGGATCCTTGAAGATCAGCATGAGGAACCCTACCGCGAGAGGCGCCAGGCTGAACGCGAGCAGGACCAGCAGCGGCACTTTGCTGCGCCTGAGCTTCATGGTCTCGGTAATTAAAATTTCACTGAACTTCATGGTTGCCTCCCGTTAGCCGCAGGAATACGCTTTCCAGGTTTTCTTCCGCCGCCGAGATTCTATACAGCTCCATTCCCGAGCGGATTACCTTTCCGGCAATGGCGGCCGCAAGCGCCTTTAGTTCGGGCTCGGACGGATGCTCCTGTCGCGGAAATACCGTAAGGATTGAGTTTTCAAGTTTTATCGCAAGAGAAGAATCCATTTCGGCGATCACGGCTGAGGCTTTTTTCGCGTCGTCTGTTTCCAGCTCGATGCGCGCACCCGTCAGGGTTGACATCGAATCGGACGCGAATTCCGCGACCATGGCGCCGCGGTGTATTATGCCGATGGTGTCGGCCAGGAGGGCAACTTCCCCCAGAATGTGGCTGGATACGAAAACGGTCGTGCCGTTGCTCTTGGCGAGGGAGCGCAGAAGCTCCCTGATTTCCGCGATGCCCGCCGGGTCAAGGCCGTTGGCGGGTTCGTCCAGTATAAGGAGCTCCGGTCCGTGCAGTATCGCGCGGGCAAGCGCGACGCGCTGTTTGTTCCCTAAAGATAATTTTCCATAACATCGATTGGCATACTCGTCCAGCCCGAGCCTGCCGATCGCCTCCTGCACGGATGCCGCCGGCGAACCTGTCAGGCGTCTCTGGATGTCGAGATTCTCCCTGACCGTCAGGTTGGGATAGGCGGTGGCGGCTTCCACGAGCGAGCCGCAAGAGCTGAGTATCTTCATCTTGTCGCGTATCGAGTCCTTGCCGAAAATCGTGATGCTGCCGGCTCCCGGTTTCGTGAGTCCCAGCATCATCCGTATCGTCGATGTTTTTCCGGCGCCGTTCCTTCCGAGGAATCCGTAGATTTCCCCTTTCCGGACGCTCAGCTCAAGCCCGTTCACCGCAGTAACGTCTTTGTATTTCTTTACGAGTCCCCGCACGCGGATGGCGTGTTCACCGTCGCTTACCATCGATCAGCTCCTTCCAACTTTCGCTCGCCAAGGCCGCCAGAAAGCGGATTCCTTCCTTGGAGATCATGCCGAATCCGTCCGGCGTTACCGCGGAGTAGAAGATAACCTTAACCGCCTCCACCCACGGCTTCAGGTTTTTTTTCGTTAGGGCGGTGCCGCGCGCCATGCCTTCCATGGCCAAGCGGATGAATTCATCGTCTCCCCCGACGTGGGCTTTCAGCTTTCCCGGGGGAAGTTTTCTTTCAAGCCAAGCGAGCTCTTCCTTGTTGAGCGCAGTCTTGAGGAAGGGTATGGAATCGAGCGCGCCGAGCATGGCTTCGAAAAAAGCGGCGAGACGGTCTCCCGGCGGATTTTCCATGATTTTTTCCACGAGACCGGAGCGCATCGTGGTTTCCAACCGTTCCAGAAGCGCGAGGAAAAGTTCTTCCTTTGACGGGAAAAACGCGTAGAACGAGCCTTTCGCGATTCCCGCGTCTTTGGCGATATCCTCGATGCGCGCTTTCCGTAGCCCGAATCTCGTGAATATCTTTTCCCCGGCGTCGAGCAGCCGTTCTCGGAGGAGCTGTTTTTCGGGCTCGCTGAACGGGGTCGCCATGCTGGTTGCTATGACTGAAATAATATTCATGGTCATAGCTTATGCCGAAGTACGCTTGATGTCAAGCGGACTTCGGCATGGTATGGGAATTTATTTTTTCTTGCCGTGCGTGTCGTGGAACAATTTTTCTATGAGGCTGCGATATTTTTCCTCTATGTATTTCCGTTTTATCTTGAGGGTTTGCGTCAGTTCCTTGCCGATGGAAAAATCATTGCGCACCGGCAGTATCCTGGATATGAACTCGAACGGCTTGAAGCCGTGCTCTCGCGAGATCAGGGAGTTTACTTCCTTGAGAAGGTGCTTGTAGATAAGGTCGTTCTCGATGGATCCGGAACCCTCCATGCTTATCTCCGTAGGCGAAAGTTTCAGCTCCCCCGCCAGCTTCATGAGCTCGTCCTCGTTGACGGCGACGATCGCGGAAAGCTGTTTTCTGTCCTGGCCTATTACTACGGCGTGGTCGATGAACGCGCTTTCCTTCATCTTGTCCTCGATGGGTTCCGGTTCCACGTTTTCGCCGCCCATGAGCACGATGGTGTCCTTGAGCCTGCCCACGATGACGACTTCCCCGTTTTCCGACCGTACGGCAAGGTCGCCGGTATTAAGCCAGCCGTCCGCCGAAAGCACTGCCTTGGTGGCTTCCGGATTTTTGTAGTACCCGCTCATCACCTGGGGGCCGCGGCAGAATACCACGCCTTTTTCCCCGATGCCCGCGATGCTGCCGTCTTCCTTCTTAATGATCACCTCGGTATTGTCGAAGGGGATTCCCGCGGTGCCGAACGTATTTCGCTCTATCGTGCGGGACAGTATCCCCGGAGCGCATTCGGTCATGCCGTATGCGTTGACTATGGTAATGCCTATGGAGTTGAACAGCTCGTCCAGGTATTTCGGCAGGGAACCGGCGCCGCAGGTGGCTACGCGGAGCCGTCCCCCGACTTTCGCCCGGAATTGCCTGAACAGGGCGTGGGCTACGGCATGGCCGGGAAACAGGAAAAATACCCGCAGGGCGGCAAGAACCGTCCGCGCCGCTTTCTTGAGCATCGAGCGCCGCTTGAGGCTGATGTAGCAGCCTGCGAGATATTGGGCGGAAGACAGCCATACCTGGTTGAGCTTTATGAGCGAGAATATACAATAACGCTTGGCGGCGCTCATTTCGCTGAGCGCCTTGATGAGCTTCTGGTACACCGATTCCCAGACGCGGGGAACGGAGATGAGCAGGTGGGGACGCTCCGTGGCCAAATCGGCCGAGAAGCGGCCCGCCGTGGAATAGACGAAGCACAGCCCCGTATCCAGGCCGCAGTACTCGAAGGCCCGCTCGTATACGTGCCAGGAAGGCAGCATGATGACCGTTACCTCCGAGGCTGCGGGATCGATCTTGAGCCTGGGCGTATTGGCTTTTACGTTCTGCAGGAAATTGGCGTGCGAAAGCATGACGCCCTTGGGGTTGCCCGTGGTACCGGAAGTATAGACGACGGTGAGCAGATCGGATTCGCGTATGTCCGCAGATTTGCGTTCGGCGAAGCCGGGATCCTTTTCGAGCCTCTCCTCTCCGATTTTTTGCATCCCGCTATAAAATATTATTTTGTCGCGAAGGCTTCCGGGAAGCGAGGCTTCCCCTCCTTCGTCCATGATGAATATCTTGCGACAGCGCTTCCAGTCCTCGTCCGTAAAATCGGCCATCAAGGATTCAAGCTGCGCTGCGTTTTCCAGTATCAAAACAACGGAATCCGAATGCCTGAAAATAAACGCGGTTTCCTTGGGAGTGGTGTCGGAGCCGCGGGGAACGGATACCGCGCCGAGGATCATCAGTGCAAAATCGGTGGCTATCCATTCAAAGCGGTTGTTTACGAAAAACCCCACATGGTCGCCTTTTTTCAATCCGGACGCGTCGAATCCAGCGGTCAATACGCGAATAAGCCGCGCGAATTGCGCGTAGGTTTTGGTTACGGTTTCGCTTCCTGCCCGGTACTTGTGCGATATCCTGTCCTTAAAGCGGTTTGCTGCGCGGAATGGTATGTCCGAGAGTTTGTAGTCCATGGTGAAGCCTCCATAAAACGATGCCATTTTGTTCTAAAAACTCCGCTAGGTCAATGGTGAATATGACAAAACCGATCAAAATGTAATTCTTGCCATTTGGATAATTTTACGATAGGATGGCGTATGCCTAGAACAATTGCTTTTTATTCGTGGTTCTGGATCACCATGATCCTCCTCACGCCATTGGCCTTTATATTTTTTCTGCTGCGCATCGTCGGGCTTGCCCGGGTAATGGGCGGCTTTTTCGCGTTGATCCTCAGCCTGTGGGCGCGCAGCTGCGTCGCGATCAGCGGCTCCACCATCGAGGCAACCGGTCTGGATCGAATCCCTAACGATAAAAAGCTTTGTTTTATAGCCAACCACCAGGGGGATTTCGACATAATCTCCATGCTGGCGCTATTTCGCAGACAGATAGGATTCATCTCCAAGAGGGCAGGGCTGTACGTGCCGGTAATGAATATCTGGCTAGGCGCGATGGGCTCGGTTTTCATCGATCGCAAAAACATTAAAAAAGGCCAAAAATCCATCGAGCACGGCGTCAAGCTGATACAAAAGGGCCAGGCGCTCGCGATTTTCCCCGAAGGAACGCGCAGCCGCAGCGCCGCCATGGGGCCGTTCCGTAACGGCAGCTTCAAGCTGCCTACGCGAGCCGGTGCGGTAATCGTTCCCATAACCATAGACGGCACCTGGAAAATATGGGAAGAGCATCACCGGGTCGTTCCGGGGAAGATATCGTTTATCGTGCACGAGCCGATTCCCACGGAGGGGATGGACGCCGAGGAACGCAAAGCCCTGCCCGATAAAGTTCGGACGATAATCGGATCGGCGCTGCCGAACCCCCAAGGCGCGGGATGCAGCATGTAAATATTTTTTGCCTTATCCTTCTGCCCATCGCCGGGGCATGGTCCCTGTCGAGCATCGCCCGCGAGCGGGCCGTGCTCGACGACCCTCTCCTGGGAAGTCTGTGGAGGCATCTTTTCCTTTTTATCTGCTACAGTTTTTACGCAGGATTCCTTGGTTATGCCTACGTCAACCTTCCTGCCTGGAAAGGCTTTCTTTTCTCGGTGCCCCTCCGTACCGTCAACGGCGTCATTTTTAACGCCGCCGTCCTTGGCATGTGCCGGTACTTGCTGGCGATGGTCATGCGCCTCATGGACAAGCCCGTCCCGCGCGCCGTTGAAGCCGCCCTGCTATCCAGTTTTCTTCTGCCGGCCGCGGCCATAATCCTGCGTTATTTCTTCGATGCGCCCGGCGACCACGGCTCCATTCCTTTTCAGATACTCCGCTACTACTCCGTGGCGCTCGATATTTTTTCCATAGCGTGCCTGGTCCGGTTGGCGGTCTGGAACCATGGACGTACGCGCGACATGAAATCCCGCGCCGTCAACGCCTTCGTTGTCTTTCAGGGAATTTTTTTTCTGTTCTATCTGAATACGGCAGCCGATTATCTTCCTTTTCTGCCTCATTGGCCGGGGCTCAGCGCGGCAACCTTCAATCGCGTATCGGAGATAGTTTTCGCGCTTGCGGCTTTTGCATGGCTGAAATTATATTTTATCCCATTACGCAAAAGCATTTGGGAAGATGTATGTTCCTCGGTAAACCTGGAGGCGTTTCAAAGCGCGAACCGCTTGACCAAGCGGGAGGTAGAAGTGCTCCGGCACCTCGTGGAAGGCCGCAGCTACAGGCAGACGGGGGTGCTGCTCTTTATTTCCGTCAATACGGTTAAAAATCACGCCTATTCCCTGTTTAAGAAACTCGGGGCAAACAGCAGGAACGAGCTCATCGGAAAAATAGCTGATTTCAGGCAGGGCGGCGCCGGATGAATCCCTTTTTACCCGGGAGCACACTCGTTCGCGATAGTCCGAACGCGCCCGAACAACAGGAGTTGCTCGACCGTCAGCGATCTTAGATCCGCCGGCATCGTAGAGAGCGGGTTTCCGCGATGCTATGCGCGGATGCTCCAAACCCGATGATCAGCCGGTCTTTTTTGGAGCGGGTAAAGTCGTCGATCCTGGCAAGGATATCAGGTATCGTCGCGGTTTCCCGAATATCCAGCCCACCCGAAAGCATCGCGTAGGACATGAAATGGATATGCGTATCGGCGAATGCGGGCAGGAGCGCCCGAGTCCCGAGAATCACCCGTTCGCAATGCTCGTACGCTGCGGGAATCTTGTCCCCGACGAAGATTATTTTCCTTTGTCTTCCCCGAAGAAACGAAAAACGCTGCCTTGCGCGTCGCACGCAACAATTGAATCATCGAACACCTTCATGGTTGAACCCCGCATGCAAAGATTATTAACGACGAGTTTAGACAATATGACGATATCCGGGCGGCCAATCTTTTTCTTCAAATATAATATCTTGTATATATAAGTAAAGTTATATACACTGCTTTGGATTCCCGCAGCGGGAGTCTCGAATTTATTCCAGGAGGAAGGCATGGCAATGGACGTTGAAAAAGAGATAGCCGACATCAAGGCGCGGCTGGATGACAGGCCGGGAGCTAAAAACAAGCTCTCCATGGTGGTTTTTTCCGGTGACCTCGACAAGCACATCGCCTCGATGATCATCGCAACCGGTGCGGCCGCGATGGGCATGGAAGTGGTTCTGTTCTACACGTTCTGGGGTACCGCGGCTCTTCGCGATCCGAAGAAATCGGTAAATGGAAAGAATTTCATCGAAAAAATGTTCGGGATGATGTTGCCTCGGGGACGGAACAAGCTTAAACTTTCACAAATGCAGATGGCCGGAGCGGGAGCCGCGATGATCAAGGGCCTCATGAAGAAAAAAAACGTCGCCAGCCTCGACCAGCTTTTCGAGGCTGCGGGCATGATGGGCGTCAAGATTTCCATCTGCCAGATGTCCATGGACCTCATGGGCTTCAAGCGCGAGGAAATGATCGACTACCCCGGAATGGACGTCGTCGGCGTCGCCACGTTCCTGGCTCACGCCAAGGAATCCTCGATACAGTTATTCATTTGACGTAAGGAGTAAAGTATGGCAGAACATGATGCAGTAAAGACTCTCGACTACAAGGGGCTTGCGTGCCCCATGCCGATCGTAAGGATCAGCCAGGAAATCGGCAAGATATCGGTGGGCCAGGTCGTGGAAGTACTTACCACGGATCCCGGATCGCTTTCCGATTTCCCCGCTTGGGCAAAGAGCACCGGCCACGAAATCGTAGAACTGAAGCAAGTGCCCGGTCTCATAACCATTTTTGTCCGTCGCAAGAAATAGGGGGGTGCCGTGCTTCAAGATGCCATCACAGCGGCCTCGGAAACCGGCGCCGCGATCGAGGCCGCCGGAAATGCCGGCGCGGTCGCGGCCGATGCCATAGCCTCGGCCACATACGTCGCGCCTACCGGCTTCGCCTTGGTTCTAGCCAAGATTTCCTGGTTCATCGTCGTTCCCGGTTTCTACATCGCGCTCGTTTTTGCGGTGGTTTGCGTCGTGGCACGGCTGATCTCCATCTTCCGCGCGCCGGCGCCCGCATGGCAGCTGGCCATCTACCCGGCGCCCAAGAGCGCGTTCGGGGCAGCCATGCGCGACGCGTTCGGCATGCCGCAGATACTCAAGCGGGATCCCGTATTCTGGGTTTTTCTCGTGATGTTCCACGTCGGCGTCGCGGGACTCGTGCTCAACCACTTCGACATGCTGCCGCAGATACATCTCGTAAATGAAAATTCACGCCACATGCTGGGCGCCGGCGTCGTTGGTCTCTTGGTCACCATCCCGGTGTTCTACTTCATAGGCAGGCGCTTCAAGAGCCCCGTGCGGGAGATTTCCACGCCCGGCGACTATCTGCTGCTGCTTCTCCTCCTCTTCACGTTTCTCCTGGGCGACCTGATGAGCTGGGGCAATTCCTGGACGGTTCAGGGCTTCGTGATGACCAAGCAGGACTTTGCGCGGTATTTCGACGGCCTCCTCAGGCTGAGCTTCGAGGATCCTCGCGTCTATCTCCGCGGCACGCATTATCATTTCCTTACTTTGCACCTGCTGCTCGCGGAGCTTACCCTCATGGCGCTGCCTTTTACCAAGATAATGCACGCGTTTCTGTCCATTCCCGTCAATGTCTTTAGGAGGCGCGTATGGAAGCGGAGCTGAGCGCTAAACTGAAAAGTCTTTTCGAGACCAAGCTCAATTCGGCGATGCGCATGTACCTGGATACCTGCGCTCGCTGCGGCCTGTGCATCGAGTCGTGCCATGTATACGCCTCCATGCCCGAGGCCCGGTATTCCGCCGTGGGCAGGGCCGAAGTAGTGAGAAAAATATTCCGCAGGTACTTCAAGATGCAGGGCAGGTTCGCGCCGTGGCTTGGCGAGGTGCTGGAGTTCGACGACGATACCGTGCGCCGGCTCTACGACGCCGCGTATTCGTGCACCGGCTGCAGGCGCTGCATGGTTCACTGTCCGTTCGGAATCGATACGCAGGCTATCATGGGAATCGCCAAGGCCTTGCTCATCGGGGCCGACCAGGAACCCAAGATACTGTCCATGCTGTCCGACATGTCCATCGCCAAGGGCGAGACCATAACGGATACCGCCGCGGATTACGAGCAGGCCCTGCTGAATCTCGACGCCGATGTGCGCGCGCTCTGGCCGGCCACGACGAAGAAGATGGACGGAACGCCGCTGCCTGCGATCCCGTATCGCAACGGAGAGGCCAAGGTCCTGTACGTGGCCCTTTCAGGCGCCCATTCCATCGTCCCCGCGGCCGCGATCTTCAACGCCGCCAACGAGAGCTGGACCGTCTCCTCGTTCGAGGCCGTGAACTTCGGCGCCTTCGCCGGAGACACCGCCAAGATGAAGCTCATCGCCGCGCGCATCGTGAAGGAAGCCAAGCTGATGGGCGTGGAGGAAGTGGCCATCGTAGAATGCGGTACCGCCTATCGCGTGATGCGCCACATGATAGGCGAGCAGCCGTTCAAGGTCGTCGCCTTCGTGGAGCTTATCGCGCGCTACCTGAAAGAGGGCAGGATCAAGCTGGATAACAGTCTTATAGAGGGGACCGTAACCTATCACGACCCGTGCCAGATCGCGCGCAACGGCGGTATCTACGAGGAACCCCGGGACGTGCTCCGCGCCCTTACTCCGAATTTCGTGGAGCTGACCCCCACGCGAGCGGAAAACTGGTGCTGCGGCGGCGGCGGCGGCCTCATCTCCATGGGCGAGCAGGAATTCCGCATGAAGTCGTCCAAGGTAAAGGCCGATCAGCTCGGCGCCTCCAAGGCGAAGGTGATCACTACTGCGTGCGAAAACTGCCACTCGCAGTTGACGGACCTCAACGAGCATTATGCGTTGGGCATGAAGGTGGAGTTTTTATCCGGCCTGGTCGCGAAAGCCCTGGTTAAAAACAAGTAAAACTTGATTTGCACCGATGGCCGCCCGATTATTCCGGGCGGCTTTTTTTATGGCCCGATGTTGAAGCTGGCCAAGGCTTCGGACACTTCGGGCAACCCAGAGGAGGCCGTCGCCGATGAGGAGGGCGTTCCTAACGGCACTACCGAGAGCCCGCGCGTCATCGCGGTTTTGGCGTTTTTCCCCAAGTCGGTAAAATCGGACTGCGCCACGGAAAACGGGATGGTGGAAGCGACTGCCTTGAGAAAATCCGTACCGTATGGCGGTTCCATGTTGAAGAAGAATTTGTCGTCCGGACCCGGTATCCTTACCGTACTTCCCGTGCGTATGAAACCGTTGCCCCCGCTGGAACTGTTGGGCCAGATCATCTTGATGGTTCCCGCGCTGTCCACGTGGTATAAGCGCACGTACGCGTCTTTATTCGTGGCGATGAGGACGACCAGTTGCTCGCCATTCCTGTAGGCGGCACCGGTGCCGCGCTCCGTACTTACGGACACCTTAAGGCCGTTGGTGTTTTCAACGCCCAGCCGGGCCAGTTCAAACGCCCGGACGCGAGCGTCGTCGGCGGGTTTCACCGATGCGTACGCGGGTATCGCGGCAAGCGGCATGAGCCAATCGGCTGATCCTATCAATGTGGCGCTGGAAAGATCGGTAAGTTCAAGGTGGATTCGAACATTGGCGCCGTCGACGAAATATTTCCCGTGCAACAGGGCGGCCGTACCCGTTTCCTTGAAGAACGCGTCGTATTCCTTGCGGAACGCCGGGTCCATGGCTGCCGCCGCATTGCGGTTGAGAATCTGCACGCGCTTTGAATTGGCGGCGGCCCCGACAAGTTTTTCCTCGATGTAGCGGGCAAAGGGAGTCGGCAAATCCGTGTATTCAAAAGTAAAGGAGCCGAAGGCGGCGCGTACGTTAGGCATGAAATAGTTATCAGCCATCATGTCCAGGGCCTTTGTCGGGTCGGTGGTTTGGGACCAGGCCGTCAAGGCGCACATAATCAGGGCCGATAAAATATAATTTCTGTTGGTCATTTTTTCCTCCGGTACTCATATGCAAATACTCTTGGAACGTGAACTTTTCTGCTAAAAACACGATGATACTCTGCGTTATGGGAACAGGGCGATTCCTCTCCCACTAACTAAGTTTTATCTCGCTATTCGAGGATTTTCATGCCAATCAGCTTACAATAAATATACGCTCGGCAACAAGACGGCTCATTGCCCCGCGAGTTGGCCGTTCGCATTGGAATCGGTTTTTTTTATTGCGATAAATCGGCGTTGGAGCGATTTAACCGGATAAACCTTATGTATATTTACGATTCGTGGCGATTGTCTTGAAAACGTTGACCGGTCAGTATACATTCTTTTGTAATCGGGGGCATCTTGAGGCTTTTTCCGTTGCTGTACTGGTTTTTTTGTTATTCGGTAATGGTAATAACGCTTGTCGTTTCTTGCGGTCGCGCACTGAGCCGAAGGAGCCCTCCCGAGAGTGCCCATTGCCTGCTATTGTCTTCTTTCGTTCTCATCATGATGGGAGCGACGCTTGGCAATCTATTGGGCGACTCGGAAAAATCAACGATGAACATTCTGAGTTTCGTGGCGACGAGCGGCGTATGCATGGGAATTTACGCAACCCCGGCATTCGCCCTGTCGCATGGCGTCATCACCGGTCGCGGCCGGTTTTTTTTACGTGCGCTCATGGTTCTGGCCGCGGGGTGTTGGATGGTTTCGGCCTTTTTTTGGCAGACGCCGCTCGTATTCGCGGTTTGTTCCGTCGTTTATGCCTTGTACGCAACGGTTATCGGCGGAATTTCGACATTCGGCATCGTGATGTCGCATCGTAAAAAATTCAAGGATGTGGACCCTTTCTGGAAAAGAATCACGAAGGCCATCAGCCTCATGACCCTTGTTTTTTTACCGGTCCTCGTGTTTTTTGATTTTTTCGGCGTCATCATCCCTACGGTAAATTCTTTTTTCAATATCGGGTTTAAGCTCTTTCCGCGGTTTTCCCCGATGTTGCACGTAGTTTATGATCTTGGCTTCAGGTTCTTTCCGCTGTTTTTCGTGATATGGGACGGAATATACCTGTACAATGTGGTTCGCGGCGGAAAGGATGACGGACGACGCTTGGCTGGAATCCGGACAGCCGCCGTTTCGGAGGCGAGCCAAGGCAACTCGTCGCGCCTCAGCACCGAGCGCATGGACCAGTATTCCCTGAGTCCCCGGGAGCGGCAGGTAGCCTGCCTCCTCGTGGACGGAAGAAGTTACAAAGAAATAGCCGATTCACTGTGCATCTCGATAGCCACCGCCAAGACCCACATAAACCGGCTGTACGCCAAAGCCTCGGCCGGCTCCAAGATCGAACTCCTTGATCGCTTATCAAGCGCAACGATGCCCGACAGTCGGTAATTCCGCTCCCGTCAACCGAAAAGTCTACACTGAATTCCTTAAAATACGCATAACAGCCGACATGATCCGGTCTCTCTCCCGTCGTATCATCCTGGTTGCGGGAATTATTCCGCTATCTCGCCTGATCGGGAGTGTGTATGGGATCAAGACGAATTTTACCGGTCTTGGCTTTGGTGATCGTCGGGTGCGCGTTCGCGGCCGGGCAGGAAGCCGAAGGCCGAGACGGTCGGGCTGCGCGGGTGCGTATTCGCCTGATACGCATGGTCGTGGACGACTTTGTCTACAACTGGCGCGAAGGATCTTCTTTACCGGAAAGGGAAAATGGCGCTTGGACGCATCCGCTGACCATTGCCTCGTACCTGGGTTTCAGCCCGGGTGATCGTCTCGAAGGAAAAAAGCTGGAGCGAGAGGCGCAAGCCGCGGAAAGCCGGCTTATGGACAGCGGATTCTTCTACTCGGCCGCGGTGATGGTAGTACCCTCCGCCCAGGACCCCGGGGCCCGTAATGTTATTATCACTGTACGAGAGGGGTTTACCTGGCGGTTCGGGGGAGGAAACGCGTACGCCATGGCGGGGCGGGACAACGAGGCCGGGCTGCGCCGATCCTGGCGCGTGGTCGGAGGCTATAACCTCGCTGGAGCCGAATTCTCCGACGCCCTCGCGTTCGGTTTGCCGCTCGAACTTGGCGCGGGAGGGCATTACGCGAACGGTCTTGGAGCGGGGCGACCCGTTCGCTACCAGCGGGTCACGGTAGGGGCAAAGGCGAGCTGGCGCCTGCGACCCGACCTGAAGCTCGGCATCGCGGCCGACGTTCGTTATGAGACTGTAACCGCCTTGGCCGATGTCGCGGCCAGATACCCGAGCGCCGACGGGTTTTCGTCGCTCATGGCCTTCTCGGCCTCCTTAAGAGGCGCTATGGGCGCGCTGTCCGCTGTAGGCGATTTTAGCGTTCGATATGCTTCCAATGGGGAATGCGGCGCTATTTTCCAGGATTTGCCGGCTATGGGCGCTTCGGTTCCTTTTATCTTGGGTACGGCCTCTCTTGTAGCCGGCTGGTCCGCTTTAAAGATCGGCCTGAAGGCCAGCGCCGGATGGTCCGGATCTTCCATCGACTATGGAAGGTGCTTCGACATCGTCTCGAGTCCCGACGCCAGCGTGCGCTCTCCCGTGGCGTTCAGCCAATCCCTGCCCGATGCTTTCGCGCTTGTAAACGCTGAGCTGCGCGGCCCTGACCTGGCTTTTTTTATTCCACCGCTTTTCAATACCCGTCTTGGCCTGTTCCTGTTCGCCGACCTCTGCGCGGCGTCCTGTGCGTATACCGGCTCCCTCCCGTTGGGCTCGTCCTTCCGTTCGGGCGAAGCCCCCGTTTCCGGAGGAGGCTTATATTTCCTCGACGCGTACGGTATCGGGCTACGGGCTGGGTTCGCGCTTCCGGTCAACGTTTATTTTACTTTTACCTATGGAATCAACAGATTCGGCGCGGCAGCCTTCGGCATAGTCGCCTCAAACGGTTTTTAACAAGGAGACGATCATGAACATTAATAATAAATTATTACAATCCCTGGTTTGCGCGGTATTTTTCGCCTGGTCGGTTTCGGCGTTCGCCCAAGGCGTTGAGAGCTCGGGGGGCATGGGAACCGCCTCCGGAAAACCGGATGCCGTGCTCGCCGCGGCGATTCAGATGCAGGATGAAAAACAGTTGGCCGTGTTTGCCGCAAAATGGAAGCTCGGTACCGATCCAGAAGCCAAACTGTACGCGGGTATCGCGCTGCATAACCTGGCAAGGATAAATCCAGGCCGCTGGGCCAAGGAATCGGCGGAGATCCTGGCATCGTACAGAGGTACCAAGTTCCAGGCATTGGCCATGGCCTATCAGGGGAGCACTCTTACCCTCGTTGCCAGCTTCTATTCCGTTTCGGGCAATCTTGCCGGGGCCACGGCGAAGCTGGCCGAAGGTTTCACCCTGATGGACAAAGCCGTCAAGGCAGACGGCGCTGACGCCACGATCCGCACAATGCGCGCGGAGAATGGCCTGGAGATAAGCGAGACGACGCCATTTTCCAGGACCAAGGAAGTTGGCGAAGACCTCAAGGCGCTCTCGGCTTCTGTTGAATCCATGGGGCCGGAGGCAAAATCCAATTACTGGCTTATGTCGGGGCGCTTGTGCTTATTGCAGAAAAACGTAAAGGCGGCGATGGACTTCCTCTATAAGGCGGTCTCGAGCGCCCCCGATTCCCCCAGTGCCCGAAAAGCAAAAATCCTGCTTGCAAGAATGGAGGACTGAGTGGTAGTCGAAGGGTTTCTACTTGGCTTGTCTACGGGAACGTATTGCGCGATGACATGCGCTCCCCTGACCTTGCCCCTGCTTGTCGCCGATATCGGTACCCACCGGCAGAATGCTTTGCGCGTCATTCTCTTCATGCTCGGCCGACTTTTGTCGTACATGGCTGTCGGCGTTTCACTCGGATTTCTCGGTGCGTACGCGCAGGAATTTCTGGACCCAGTCTTGGCTCGCCGTTTCCAGCTGGCCTGCTGGATTCTCGCCGGTCTCATCATGACATTGGCCGGGTTATTTTATAACTTCCCGAAACTGAAGCTTTGTCTGCTTGCCGCGCGCTGGTGGAAGCCCGAGCGCGGTATTTTTCTCCTGGGCGTGTGCGCCGGCCTGAGTCTCTGCCCACCGTTTTTCGCCGCGGCGGCGCGGGTTTTCGGGGCGTCGGCGCAGGGTGACGGAAACGTGCTTGGGTCGACCCTGTCGGGGGCCGCGTACTTTTTGTCTTTCTACCTTGGCACGAGCGTCTATCTCGCGCCCTTGTTCGCGGTAGGATTTTTGGGTTCCAGTAAGGCGGTAACCGTAAAAAAGACCGTTACGCAAGCGGCTCGCGCCGCCTTGCTGCTGCTGGGCCTTTATTTTCTGGTGATCGAGGGTTTCCTCGGTATGCTGTCCTAGGAGGAAAGCGTGAATGAATCATTACGTCGCGGCAATGCTTTGTCCCTGCCCGCGAGCCTTGTTCTGTCGTCGCTCATGTTCCTGATGCTTTCGTTTTTCATGACCTATAACGCCACGGGCCTGTCCGTACCGGCGGCATGGCTCATCGTCGCCGCGGCTACGTTCGCCTTCTGGCGCATGGTACGCACAGGCGCCACGAACAAGTACCGTAAGCTCATGTTCGTGCTCGGGGCTTTATTGTTCTTTCCCTCTTTCATAGCGATTCTTCTTGAAACGCGGGGGTCTATGTTCGTTACGCCCGAGGCGATCTTCTTGAACGAAACGCCGTTCTGCCATATCGTCATGCCGATGGCGATCATCCCTTATCTCCTTAAGGGGGTCTTGATATTTCCCGCGCGCCTTACGGGGCATTTTGCGTCCGTCTACGCGATGATCTCCATCTGGATCGTCGCCAGCCTAACTTTGGGAAGGGGATGGTGCTCGTGGGTCTGCTTCTACGGCGGTTGGGACGAAGGCTTCTCCTCCATTCCCAGGAAGGCTCGTCTTGCCATAAAGGACCCTGAAAAAAAAATACGCTATTTTAATTTCGCGATGCTGATTTTTATCGTGCTCGCCTCGCTGGCCACGTTTACGGCTGTCTATTGCGCGTGGCTTTGTCCCTTCAAGATGGTTACCGAATACTCGGAAGTAACCGGGGCTGCGAGCATGATTGCCTTCGTCCTGTTCACGGTGACGTTCGTGGGCTTCGTCGTGGTCCTGCCGCTGCTCACGAAAAAAAGGGTGCAATGCATGAGCTTTTGCCCATTCGGCGCGTTCCAGTCGCTTGCCGGAAAACTCTCCCCGTACCGCGTTCGCATAAACTCCGATGCCTGCACGCGATGCATGGCCTGCGTTCGCGCCTGCCCGACCATGTCCATCCATGAAGATTGCATAACATCGGAAGAGGGCAAGGTTCTGCTTACCTGCACGAACTGCGGTGCCTGCATGGAAGCTTGCCCAAAGAAAGCCATACGCTATGAATTCTCCTGGAAACCGTGCAAGCCCCAGGCTGGGCACCTCGATGCCGCGGTTTTAAGGCTGAAGTCCGGAAAGCCAAGCTCCCGATTCCTCGGCTCGATCCTGGGAATACTCGCCGAGCTTCTAGGTCCCGCCGCCCTCATCCCGTTTTCAGGTTGGCTTTTCGGCTGCATCATCATGGGAAGTTTCGCGACGGGTACCTTGAGCCGCGTCCTGAATCTTTTCCTCCACGGCTCGTTTCTGCTGAAGTAAGGATAATATAATGAAGATATCGAAATTTTTCTGGCCGATCCTGGGTTTTCTCGCGGCCTCCACCGCATTCCTCATCCCCGCGTCCTTTGTATCGGGATCGAGCCTTATCTACCCCGCGCTCCAGAAAACGCTGAAGATACGGGTTGATCCCGGATATTCGGGCGGGCCTGTGCTCGCATCGTTCCTGGACCCGGCCGGTGACGATCGCGGCGGCGGTTCTCTTACGTATCCGCTTCACGAAAAATTCGTCGAGCCCAACGCGGTGGACCTTGTCGCCTACGAGGTATATAGGCCTATGGTAAACGCGCCTTGGACTAGCCCTCGGGATTACTGGCAGCTTTCAATTTCGTTCGCCAAGCTTGGCAATCCCTTCGGTCTTCCGGCCGGTTACTCCGGAATCGTCGCGTCCGTATACGTGGACACCGACGGAGATCTCGGCGGCTCCACCTCAACGGCTTCCGAGCGGGCGGAGCTCGTGTCGTTCCCCGCCGAATTCCCCTGGGATTTCATGGTTAAGGTTTCCTCAGACTATCCAAACCAAGCCGAGCTTCTGACTTTCAAAGGCGAGCGGCGCATGGTTCAATGCATCGTCGTCCGCGAGTCGGCGACCGTGTATTTGCGTATTCCGCTAGACTTGAATGAGACAAGGCGGATTCTCGACGGCAGGCAAACGAGGCATTGGGTGCTTGCGGGTTTTGCGGACCCCTTGGGGGCGGGCGGCTATATGGCGGTACGCGAAAGCGCAGGTTTGCGCTCGGGCGGCGGTTCTTCGTCCATCAATACCGCAAAAGCCTACGACATCATCGTGCCCGCAGGGTATGAGCAGGCGGAGATTTTGAGTACGCCTCACGGCGATGAACAAGGGATCGCGGTCCTACCTCCGCTTGCTACCCCTCGGTGGGATATTCTATCCGACTATCGCGACGATAAGCCGACAAGGGCCGCAGCGGCGGAAACCGGGCTTATGGAAAGCCTCCTCTCCCTAGCCGAGCGGGAACGGAAGCTCGCGGAAATCCGGCAGGCAGACTCGCTCAAGGAGGCTCTTGAGTCCGCGGACGAGCGACAGCTGGCTATTGCGCTGTTTTCGGCGGGCCGTACCGAAGAAAGCCTTCCGCTTTTTGAAAAAATATTAACTACTTTCCCTGGGGATCCTTCCGCCTTGGCGTATAAGGGTTCGATCCTTGCGATGCGCGGCAGCGCTGCGGGCAATCCCGCGCAGGCCGTGGCGATCGTCATGGAAGCCTACGGCTGGCTCGATCGCGGGGTTCAGTCGGCCGAAGCGGCCTTCAGCGCGGTGGGCGAGGCCGCATGGTCCGAGAAAACGCTGGTGGAAAACTACGTAACCGCTCTCATGAACAGGGCGAACGTATCGGCCTCAGTGCCGGATTCGGTCTTTGGGAAGGCCTCCATCGCCGTGCGCGATTTTGAGGCGGCGGCGATCGTGTTTGGTAAATCCGGTAATAAAGCGGCTGAGGCAGACGCGTTTTTGCAAGCGGCACTGTGCCAGGAGAAAAGAGGTAATGAAAAAGAAGCGCGCGTCTTGTTTTTAAAGGCGCTTGCCGTAGCCGAGCGAAGCGCCTCCGTCAGCCTTGCATTGGCAAAACGCGGCTATTTGAAGTAAACTTCTTTCCAGTGGTGCCGGCTGTGCTGAAGCTGGCACACGTGGAGGCTTTATGAAAACTGCGGGGGCGTTTACCTTTCGGGCTTTTGTCGCATGCATCGTTTTTTTCGCCGCTATGCTTTTCTCGTGCGCCACCCGCATGGACGTAGCCGCGCTTCAAGCCGCCTATCCTCCCGGAATGCCGTATCCGGACAGCCGTTTCGTCGAGCTTGGCGGAAGCACCGTCCATTGCAGGTTCTCACCTCCCTCGGGAGCGAAGTCCGATGGAGGCGCTCCGCTGGGTTTCGTGCTGCTCCTCCACGGTTTGGCGGGCAGCACGTATTCCTGGAACTATCTGGTGCCTGCGCTGAATTCCGCCGGATACGCGACCCTCGCCGTGGATCTTCCGCCGTTCGGTTTTTCCGGAGCGGCCAGCGGGGAATTCGGCGATCCGGTCAATGCCGCTCCTTTGTTGTGGCGATTGGCCGATTCTTTTTGGACAGGTCCTTGGATGGTCGTGGCGCATTCCATGGGTGGCCAGTACGCGGCTGCGCTTTCGGACAGAGCGCCGGGACGCATAAGCGCGGCCGCGCTGTTCGCCCCGGCTTTGGGAGAGGGAGGCGGCGGGCCGGAGTTTTCCAAAATACCGTTTGCGAAGTTTTTCGTGCGTCCGTACTTGAAGTCAACCATGTCGGACCCCAAACGCCTGTCCCGCCTGCTCACCGGGGCATATGGCAGAAAACCGCTGCCCGCCGAACTGGCAGGTTATGCCGCGCCTTTTGCGCAACCCGGTAAAACCGAGGCTTTTTTAAATTGGGCTTTCGGCGCTACAAGGGTAGCGCAGCCGACTTTGCCCCTTGCCGGGGTTCCCGTTCTGCTTGTCTGGGGTCGGGATGATTCCTGGGTTCCCCTGAAGCGTGGAATAAAACTTAACAATCAGATGCCTCTCTCCCGGCTGGAAATCCTGCCTGGAGAGGGGCATTGCTCCATGGAGACGGCTCCCGATGCGGTCAACGAACTGGTTCTGGGATTTTTTGGGAAGCGCTGAATCAATCTTCGCCGTCGGTATCCAGTATTCCGTTCGTCGCGTCGAGATGCAGGGTTCGCCCAAGGCGCTTATGCCGGCTTTGCGCGCAAGGGATTCCGAGACAACCGAAAGCGATGCTCCGGTATCAATCCAGAATCGCGCTGCGACACCGTTAACCATAGCCTCTATAACGGGGCCTCCGGACATGCTGAGGGCCATGGCTCTGTCCGGTTTCGCATCGGAAAATTCCAGGACCTCGCCGGCGGCCGATGCGAATGCCCGAGCTATGGAAGATTCCGTACTAATGGAGGCTGGACGACAAGATGGCGACGGTAAGCAGAACTGCGATAGCAAGCCTTGGACTCAAGATATGATCCTTTTCCCGGAAGGACGTTTTCATTGGAAACCGTCCCCTCCAAGAAAGGTTGCATGAAGTTAAGTTGGAGTATCTACGGCTTCGGCCATCTTCGAGGCTT
The DNA here is from genome assembly GCA_964485395.1 of uncultured Treponemataceae bacterium. GTDB lineage: Bacteria > Spirochaetota > Spirochaetia > Treponematales > UBA12059 > JANNSO01. The sequence goes on from CAZAJF010000009.1 coordinate 23,662, forward strand.
CGGCCACTGCCTTGTGGCTGTTCCCCTCTATATTTACAATTGACGGTATCGCCAGCGCCGCGATGGCCATGATGATGCAGACCGATCCGCCGAAGATGTACCAGGTGCGGATTCCGAAATGGTCGGACACGGGACCCGAGGCAAGCAGGCTCAGCGGCATCATGGCCGTGGCTCCCGCGCCGATCAGCGAGAACACGCGGCCTTGCATGTCCTTGTCCACGTTGGCCTGGAAAATCGCGCCGAGCGGTCCGTTGGCCAAGACTTGGGTAAAGCCCGCCAAGACGCACGCGGCAATCAGAAGGAAAAACATTGACTGCGGCGCCAGGCCCATGAGGAGGACGCTGACGCCGATACCCAAAATTCCCATGAGGGAAGTAAGTATCTTCTTTTTAAAACCGCCCCATATGGAAAGCAGAAGCCCTCCGGCGATGATGCCGATTCCCATGCCCGTTTCCGTCCAGGCCAGCTCGAGCGCTCCGAGTCCGTATCCCTTGGTTACCACGAGCGGCATCAAGGCCGAGCTGGGAATCAGGAGGAAGTTGAGGACCATGGCCAGGAGTATGACGCCGAAAAGCCCGGGCCATTTTACCACGTACTTGAAGCCGGCGGCTAGATCGTGCATGTAGCTGGTTTTTTCCTTGTCTCCGTTCGCCTCGGCGACCTGCCCCGGAGGTGAAGGAATCGTAACAAATAACAGCGGAACCACCGCGAGGAGGGCGGTAGCGAGGTCGATGGCGAGTACTCCCTGCGTGGGGAGCACCATGATGAGCAAGGCGCCAAGCGGAGGCGCCGCGATGCTCATGACGCCTTGCAGCGTCTGGTTCAGGCCGCTTACGCGGGTGAGGTGTTTTTCCGGTACCAGGAGCCCGGTGGAGGAAGCCATGGCCGGACCGTGGAACGCGCCGCCCAGCGAGCGTATCGCCAGGATGACGAAGACGTGCCAGGTCTGCGCCGCGCCGACCATGAACAGCACCATCAGTACGCCGGTAGCCAGCGCTATCGCGGAATCGGCTGCTATCATGATCATGCGCCGGTTCAAGCGGTCTATCAGCGGACCGATGAACGGCCCCAGAATGATTTGCGGCAACAGGGCCACGAGCGTGGCGGTGGCCAGAATCGTGGCGGATCCCGTCGTCTTGGTCATCCACCAAACCAGCGCGAACTGCACCAGCGACGAGCCTAGGAGCGACAGTGCCTGTCCGCTCCAGATAAGGAAGAATTTTGGCGCCCAGCTTTTTGCCGCGGCATCCTGCGTCGTACTCATGAGTTTTCTCCTTTGAGCATGTTTTTTCAGCTGATCCTGTCCGCCAATGCCAGACGCAGATCCGCGCCGATATCGAGTATTCCCTTTACTTGTATGGATTCGATGACTTCGAGCGCAAGCTCGGGACTTATATCTCGGCCAAGGCGCAGTAGCCCCACGATAGTAATATTCATGCGCTCGTTCCTGGCTTTGAAAGCCTCCAGATCTTTTTTATCATAAATGAGAACTCCGATGACGGAAGCTCTGCGGACCATCGCCTGTTGCAGTTCTATGCTGTGTTTATCAAGCAGGTTGCGAATCGCCGTCCGGATAAAATCCGACCGGTTCGAATAGGAAGCTTCCTGAACAAGCAGGTCAACTTTGCCTAACTCGACCGCGGACATGTTAATGGTGATTTTTTCGGTATCGATCATAAATCCCCCCACGGGCGGCTTATGACTAAACATCCCTTGGCCATCCGTATGGATGATAATATGCGGATATTTACGGTAAGTCAAGTTAAAACCATCCAGTGGGATGGTTTTTTATTTTTCTTTGTTTGCTTTAGCGCCGGAAGTACTTCTTTGCATATATGAGTACGTACTCAAACCTATTACGGCGAGGGCGACAAGAAATCCGGGGAACGACAACCACCAGGGAATCCCTTTTGTCCAACCCGAAAACTCCGACATGCCGCCCATACCTGCCAGCAGGTTCAGCGGCATGAATACCACCGAGACGATGGTAAGACGCTTGATAAGCATGCTCAAGTTGTTGTTGACCACCGAGCCTCGAGCGTCCATGAGGCCGGTAAGGATGCCCGAATAGATCTCGGCCTGTTTTTCCGACTGGCGGTTTTCGATGACGATCTCTGAAAGCGTCTCCATCTGCCGTGCGTTAAACCTGATTTTCTTTGCGTTTTCTTTTACCGCCTCGATTACCACCTGGTTGGAGCCTATGCCGTTTACGAAGAAGACCAGGCTTTTTTCGAGCGTGAACATGTTCAGCAAATAATGATTTTCCATGGAAGTGTTGATGCGTTTTTCCAACGAGTCCGACAGCATCGTGATTACCTTGATATGCTCGATGAAGTGCATGGTGCCGCCGTACAGTATGGCAAGGAAGGCGTCGCGCACATTTTTGATCTCGTGTATCTGCCGGTAGTCGCTCAAGTCGAATTCCTCGGGTGATACGATGACGAGCATATCCTTGAACAGGAATAATCCCATGGACGAGACTTTGAAAAGCAGTTCGTCTTCCGAGGTGAAGTTGCAGGGGTTTTTAATTATGAAAGCCCAGTGATCCGAGGCGCGCTCCATGCGGCCGAGTTCGTCGGGATCGAGAGCCGAGGCGAGTCGATGCGGACTGATGCCGTATTTTTCCTCCAGCTCGATAAGTTCGGGTTTTTCGGGTTTTGTGCAGACCAGCATTTTGGTTTTTCGGTCGGCCACGGGGGCTATCTTGCCGGCGATAAAGTCGAATTGCGTAAACATGCTGTGCCTCCGTTACAGGTATCGGTACAAATCTCCCGGATTACAATATCATAAAAGATGGGGTAACGAATCGTTACATCGCGTGGTTCCATCGGCAGAATAGGCTTTCCGCCGCGTCCACGATCAGAAAACACAGGAATCCGAATACCGAGAGCGACACGATCGCACCGTACATGTCCACGTAATCCACCCGCGACCACGCATCCACTATATAGAAGCCCAGCCCCGATTCGGTTGCGAAGGTTTCCGCGATGAACAACACCGCGATGGCCGTTCCGAGGCCTATGCGAAGCGCGGTGAGCAGCGCGGGCAGCGCGGCCGGAAAAACCACATGCCGCAATAATCCAAGCCGGCCGGCGCCTAAAGACCGTACCGAATCCATGAGCGCCTGGGGAACAGCCCTTGCGGCGTCGCGGGCCGCGACAAGTATCTGCCCAAAAATTATAAGGCCGATGAGGAATATCTTCGCCCCGTCGCCAAGGCCGAAAAACAGCATGATGATGGGGAGGAACGCTACTTTGGGAATAGGGTGGAGCAGATAGACGAAGGGCGAAACGAAGCCGTCCAGCCTTTTTGATCGGCCGGCGGCCAGGCCCAGGATCGTGGCCGGCGGTGACACGATGAGGAGGGCCATCAAGACGCGCCATCCCGATGCGGCGGTATGGTACAATAGCCTGCCGTCGAGTATCCTCGCGCCCATGCGGGTAAATACGGCTGCCGGCGAAGGAAGAAACGGCTTATCGACGTACTTGGCCGCGACTGCCCAAGCGAGTATGACCATGGCTCCAGCGGCGAGGCTTCGCAAGGCGGCGAAGGAATTCTGTCTACGCGCCTGTTTCGCGTCGCCGTTTCGTTTCTGTTTCATGTTATTATTTTTTGCATACCGGTGCCAGGCAAGCCCCCGGCGGACCGGTCGGTCGTCGGCGGGACCCCAAGCGACCGGCGAAGCTCCACGCACAGCTCGAAATACCTTGCACTGCCTCTGAAGGAGGCCGCGCGGGCTGCCGGCTGCCCATCAGAGCGCGGGTCAACCTCAGATTCGACGCAGGCGACGATGCGGCCGGGTACCCGTCCCTGCATCACGTAGATTCTGTCCGCCAGGAAGGCCGCCTCTTCCGTCGAGTGCGTCACGACGAGTACGGACATGCGCCGATGCCTCGCTACTTCCAGCAGGTTTTCCTGCAGGCCTTCGCGCGTAATGGCGTCCAGGCTCGAAAAAGGCTCATCCATCAGCAGCAGGTCTGGTTCGCTCGCAAGCGCGCGCGCGATGGCTACCCGCTGTCGCATGCCGCCCGAAAGGCGCAAAGGAAAAAAAGACTTGAATTCCAGAAGGCCCATCTCGGCGAGTATAGGATGTACCCGACGCAGTCTTTGCGAGCGCGGCATGCGCCGTATGAGAAGGGGAAGGGCGACGTTTTCCTCCACGGTTTTCCAGGGTAGCAGGCCGAAATCCTGGAAGATAACGGCTGTCTGCCGTCGCGTTCCGGAAACCGGCCTGCCCGCCACGAGTATCGTGCCGCCGTCTATTTTCTTGAGGCCGGCGGCCGCCTGGATAAGGCTTGTCTTTCCGCAGCCCGATGGGCCTATCAGCGCGCAGATTTTTCCCTCGGGGCACGACATGGAAGCCGACGCGACAGCCTCGAGGCGCGGTTGCGAGCGTCTCCCGTGAGTCTTGTATGTTATGGAAACTTCCTGGAATTCCAGCATGCTATTCCGTGCGCCTCCGCCTCTGGATGCTAAAGTCCCTCGATGGCCCTGCCGTCAAGCAGCGCCGCGGGAACGATCTCCGCGGTAAGGAGACCTTTGACGCGCATCCAGGCGATGACCGCCTTTACGTCGGATTCGGTGGGAAGCCTCGGCTTCGCGTACTTCACGAAATGGTAGCTGGCCTGGACCTCGGCGGGGAAGCCGGCTTTTTCCACGAGGAACGGCCGGTACTTTGCCTCGTTGGCATTGATGGCGGCCGCGGCCGCGGCGTAGGCCCGGTAAAAAGCCTTCAGGTCCGCAAGGCGGCCGTCCACGGTTTTTTTGGTGAACAGGAGCACTCCGGCGCGGAGTCCCGCGTCGTCGCTGGAGGCAACGAGCGTGGCGCCGCGGACCTGGGCAGCGGTAAGGAGCGGTTCGGGCAGGCACGCCGCTTTCAAAGCGCCCGAAAGCAGCAGCTCCATGCGCACCGGAATCTTGGGCACGGCGAGTCCTTTGATGCCGTCGGCGGGGATTCCCGCCTTGGACAGGAGCGAGTCTACCGCGTACTGGATTATCGTGTTGGTGGAGATGCCCACTTCCACGCCGGCGAGGTCCGCCGCCTTGGAAAGGCCCGAGCCGGGCGCCGTTACTATTCCATAACGCCCGTCGGTAAGGCTGGTAACGCGGACCTCGAAGCCTCCCTGGGTAGCCAGAGCAGCGGCGAGCAGGTCCGCGACCACGCCGTCCACCGCGCCGGACTGCAGCGCCGCGTCGCGCTCCAGCGCCGTCTTGAACGGGACAAGCTTTATGTTGAGACCCTGGGCGGCGAAGAGCCCTTCGGCGTCGGCCACGAGCAGCGGAAGCGAGTCAGCGTCGGGCAGCACGCCCACCTTGAGCTCGGGCGAGGGAGCGGAAAAAAGTAAGATATTAGTAACGGCCGCGAGTGCGAGGCCGAGTGCGGTGCGCCTTGAAAATCCCATGATAAAATCTCCTTAGTGTATTGTTGAACCCGTCCAGGGTTTTGAGAGCGGGTTGGGGGCGCCGAGTCGGTCGATGATTCGCGCGACGAATCCGTCGACGAGTTCTTCGATGCTTGCGGGGCGATGATAGAATCCGGGGGCGGCGGGCATGACGGACGCGCCTGCTTCCGCGAGGGTGGTCAGGTTTCGCAAGTCGATGAGCGAGAGCGGCGATTCCCTCGGTACCAGTATGAGAGGCCAGCCTTCCTTGAGCGCCACCATGGCGGCACGGTGCACGAGGTTGCGCGTCGCTCCGGAAGCCGCCGAACCTGCGGTGCCCATGGAGCAGGGCGCGAGTATCGTCCCGTCCAGCCTGAAGGATCCCGACGCGACAGGGGCGGAGAGGTCTAGCGGCTTATGCCGCGTTATGAGACCGCCGGCAAGACGGAGTTCGTCGACCCAGCTTTCGGAGGATCGACCTGTTTCTTCGAGTACGACGCGCTCGCCCCATTCGGAAACCACCAGGTGCAGTTCATGGGGTTTTGATTCGGCACTCGGCAGGCAGAGCGCGCGGAGGAGGCGGATGCCGTAGATGGCGCCAGAGGCGCCGGTGATGCAGACGAGGTATCGTGCCATTGCCGGATTATAGCACGAATATATCGAGGGCGACGACGGCAAGCAGCAGCGTCGGGATTATTTCGTTGATGCCGTAGGCCGCGACGCGGATATGCTTTTGGGTGCCGCCCAGGGCAACGATGTGCTCGGCGGTCAACAGCCCGGCGGCAAGCGCGAGTCCTATCCAGTAAGCTGGTCCGAGCGGCCAGAACAGAGGCAGCAGAGCCAGGCCGCCTACCGTGCCCGCGTGGCAAGCAGCCGCGATCATCCGCGCCCACGTGCTTCCAAAGCGCGCGGGTATGGAGTGGAGCCCTTCGGCTCGGTCAAACTCGATGTCCTGCAGGGCGTAGATGATATCGAAGCCGGCAACCCAGAGCGCGACCGCGCCAGCGAGCACAAAAAACCTGAGTACGAAAAGCTGGCCCGAGATGGCGATGAGCGCTCCCTTGGGCGCGATAGCGCAGGCTGCGCCCAGCCAGAAATGGCAGAGCCAGGTAAAGCGCTTGGTGTACGAATAGCCGAAAATCGCGATGCCGGCGACCGGCAGCAATGCCAAGCACAGCCAGCCGAGCGCTGCGGTGGAGGCGACCAGAATTACGCCCAGCACGATGGAGAACGCGACCAGGTCTCCGGTTCGGAGTTTGCCCGAAGGCAGGTGCCGGTCTGCGGTACGCGGGTTTTTTGCGTCGATTTTTCGGTCGATGAGGCGATTTAGGGCGTTAGCGAGGTTTCTGCCTGAAGCCGCCGCGGCGACGATGAGCAGCAACTTGAACAGCGGCGGCTTTCCGTTTGTCTCAAGGATCAGGGCGGCCAGGGCGAACGGCAGCGAGAACAGCGTGTGCCTGAATATCACCGCGTCGCCCACCATGCCTAGTTTGGAGAATGGCCGCCGGCTGAGTTTAGATTCCATAGTCCGCCCAGCGTTTGTCCACGAGCTTTTTTATGGAAGCATCCATCTCGAGCGGTTCGGGCCACTCGCGGGTATGGCCTTCATCAGGACCCTTTCGCGTAGCGTCCACGCCTAGCCGCGTGCCGAATCTTGGAATGGGCGATGAGTGATCCAATGCGTCCAGCGGGCCGTCGGACAGAACCAGGTCGCGCTTGGCATCGATGTTGTTGAACACCCGCCAGGCCACCATGGAAAGGTTTTTGAGGTCCACATCGGAGTCCACCACCACGATGAGCTTGGTGTACATCATCTGCCCCATGCCCCACATGAAGTTCATCACCTTGCGCGCCTGCCCGGGGAATCGCTTATTAATCGATACGATGACGCAGTTATGGAATACTCCCTCCAGCGGCATGCACAGATCCACGATCTCGGGGCACAATTGTTTGAGCAGCGGCAGGAACAGCCGTTCGGTGGCCTTGGCCATCCAGCAGTCTTCTTTAGGGGGAATCCCCACGATGGTTGCGGGATACACGGGATTTTTCCTGCGGGTGATGCGCTCAAGGTGGAATACCGGATACTGGTCGGGCAGGGAGTAGAAGCCCGTGTGGTCGCCGAATGGGCCTTCCAGCCGCGTTTCGGCCGGGTCCACCCAGCCCTCCAGGATAAACTCGGCATCCGCGGGAATCTCTATGTCCGACAGGCTGGCTTTGGCCACCTCGCAAGGCTTGCCCCGGAGGAAGCCGGCGAAGATGGCCTCCCAGACGCCTTCGGGAAGCGGCGCGGTGGAAGCGTAGGTAACGGCGGGGTCAGACCCCAGAGCGACCGCCACGGGCATGCGTTCGCCGCGTTTCTGGGATTTCTGGTAGAAGTGCGCGCCGTCCTTGTGCAGGTGCCAGTGCATGCCGGCGCTGCGGTCGTCGTATACCTGCATGCGATACATGCCCCAGTTCTGCGCGCCTGTATCGGGGTCTCGCGTGCACACCACGGGCAGCGTCAGGAATCGGCCGCCGTCGCCCGGCCAGCATTTGAGCACGGGCAGGGTGTCGAAGCCTTCCGCATCGGCGATTACTTCACGGCACTTGGGGCGGGCGACATGCTTGGGAAGCAGCGACCAGGCCGTAGGCACCTTGGGCAAGGCTCCCACCGCAGTCTTGATTACGGAAAAATCACGCATCTGGCTCCAGGCCCAGGAAATGAGGTTCTCTATCTCGGCGGCCTTTTCGTCCAGGCTTTTAGCCCCCAATGCCAATGCCATCCTGCCTTCGGTGCCCATGGCGTTGATGAGCAGCGGATATTGCGACCCCTTTACCTTCTCGAACAGCAGGGCGGGGCCGCCGTCGCGCATGACGCGATCCGCTATCTCGGTAATCTCCAGCTCGGCGTCCACTTCCACCGTGATGCGCTTTAACTCTCCGCGTTTCTCTATCGCGGCGATGAAGTCCTGCAAGTCTTTGTAAGCCATGGTTGTTTTCTCCGGCGTGAATTATAGGGTAAAGATACTCGTGATGGAAGGGTGTTTTTTACGGGAAAGCTATGCGAGTTGAAAAAAAAGCTTGGCGGGTTGTCACATGTCCTTCGGATTATCGTCTAAACATGTATGAGCCGCAAACAATCCAGGCTCACCACGAAAGAGGACGATGATGAAGCATGTATTTTTAGCCATTTTGATGACATCCGCAATCGCTATCTGCGCACAAACGCCAGCCGTGTCTGCCCCCATCACGGGGACATATTTTGGACAAGCATTGCCCGGCGAGACTCCCGCGCTCTTTGCGCCCGCTGTTTTAGCCCAATTCGGCAAGTTCACGGAAAATGTCGAGTTTTCCCCCGACGGCAACCAGTGTTTCATACATATAGGAACGGCGGATTATTCGGGTTTCAGCATGGTCTACTCCAAGCGCGTCAATGACGTATGGACCGCGTTTGCGCCGCCGCCGTTCATCGCCGAGTTCGAAGGCGCCGGCGAACCGGTTTTTTTGGCCGACGGTCGATCCCTGATGTTCACCGCCCAGAAAAAAGGCGGACAAACCGATCTGTATACCGTCAGCTACTCCGCGGAAGGCTGGGGTAAGCCCGTCGCGCTTCCTGCTCCCATCAATAGCGATAAAGACGAGTTCCGGGGCAGTTTCATGGCCGACGGTACCTTGTACTTCGGCTCCACGCGCGAAGGCGGAAACAATCAAACCTATCGGGCGCGCAAGGACGGCGCAAAAAACTGGGTCGTGGAAAAGATGGGCGCGCCGCTCAACCCCAGCCCCTATGAAGGTGACCCTGCCGTCGCTCCGGATGGGCGGTTTCTGGTCTTTTATTCGGGTATCGGAGGCAAGAGCACCGACCTGTTCGTAAGCTTCGCCGATGGAAAAGGCGGCTGGGGAACGCCGGTAAGCCTTGGCGTCAGCAGCGCTTCCGACGAATTCGGAGCTCACTTGAGCGCCGACGGAAAGTACCTGTTCTTTACCAGGCACTCGCAGACCAAGGGCAGCACCTGGTGGATGGCGGTTTCCGCCATCGACAAGAAAAAACAGTAACGAGCCTACCCGAGCGCAGAGGACTCGATATCAAAACCATGAAGCGAGCCTTGACTCCGCAAGGCTCGCCTTGGTACTGTTCGTCATTGCGCGTTCGGCTCGTAATCATGGCTCGTCGGAGAGGCACCGCTTCATGGAATTCGTCGATATCGTCTTCGTCTATCAGCTAAAAGATGAGCGATTGATATCGTGGCACGGCCGCAAGCACGCGCATCCCGGCACGCAGCGCGAATTCCATTATTTTATTTCCGGTCAGGGCTACTTCATAAACGGGGACGCGAACGTCCCGATCGAGGCCGGAAGCCTTCACCTTACCTCCCCGGGAGTGGAACACCGCATCGTGGCGACAAGCCCGCGGCATCCAATAACGTATTATGCAATCTTGTTCGATGCGCGCGACGACGCGGAGTTGCTGGACCTGCTCGTATCGCTGGGCGAAGGGGGGGCGTTTCCCCGACACTGGCGCATCGGGACGAGGCAACGCTTTTTTTTCGCGGAGCTTCTGGAAAAATCGGTTTCACGGAAACGGGGGCTGTGGCTTTCTGCGATGCACGCCTTCATTTCCTTCCTCTACGGTCTCGCGGCAAGCGACTCCGCCGAAGACGCCGCCTGTCGCGATACGCCAGATAACGTCCACGTGGAGAGAGCGCTTGCGATCATGCAAGGCTCCGTCGAGTCCAGCCTCAGCCTGGACGACATCTGTTCCAGGCTGTCCGTCTCGCGTGAGCATTTCGCGCGCGTCTTTACGAGAAGCATGGGCATCGCGCCGATGCATTGGTTCTCGAGGCTCAAGACCGAAGCCGCCAAGGCGATGCTTTCGAACACGAAGCTTCGCATCGGCGAAATTTCGGAAAAACTCGGGTTCGAGAACCAATTCAGCTTTTCCAGAACCTTCAAGAACCATGCGGCCATGACGCCGAGCGCATATCGCGCTGCGTGCCTCCTGAGGTCCGGCTTGCTGTAGCCGCGCCGGCTTTGTCGCCCGCTTTGTCGCCCGCTTCGCTATCCGTGGGCAAGGTACGAGTCGTAGAGCGATCGGACGGTCATCTCCGCGAGGTCCCCGGCCGGGTTGAGCGGCCTGACGAGATACGGCTCCCCGGGGACGAGGTGAAAGAAATTATCCGAAAGCGGGGTGTCCGCTCCGCGCGCCCGTGCTTCGACGAACAAGGCGGGACGCTCGCAGCTGATCGAGTAGCATGGGACGCCACGTGCGTCCGCCGTCCGGGAAACCTCCAGCGAAGGCGGGGCGAGGCTCAGGTGCTTAAACGGGACGAAGGCGAATGTCGTTATTTTTTTATCGCCCGAGTCGGTGTCCAGGCAGGCGTGGACGACGAAGTCGCGCAGGGGCCTGCCCGCCGAAAGCTGTTCGACGGGGAATGCGCAGATAAGACTTGAGTCAAGCTTGCCCACGCTTATTTCCTGCGCGTAGCTGAACAGCACCGCGCCGTCGGTGGCCGCCGAGTTGATCCGCAAACGACCCGAGACGCTTCCTTGGGTCTCGTTCGATACATGAATTTGAAGTTGCCCTCCGGAGTGGTCCGCGCTGAGGAGTACGTCGTCGAACGATCTTCGCGCCGCGTAGTGCAGGGCTTTCCAGTTCCCCGAATAGTCTACGCTCGACCAGGATATCCCCGGCCAGTTGTCGTTGAGCTGCCAGTAGATGGCCCCCATGCATCGGCCGCGGTTTCTGCGCCAGTGGTCCACGCCGTGCCGGATAGCCTCGGCCTGGCTGAGCTGGGAAACGTAGACGAGGGAATCGAAATCCTTCGGGTATCGAAAGTGTTTCAGAAGGTAGGTCATGATTTTTTGATTTCCGCCCGGGCGCTTCTGGTGGTATTCCATGACGGGAGAGCAGGGATCCATGTCGCTGCCCTCGCAAAAGGAAGAGATGGCCGCCATCGACGGGAAACCCTGGAATCCAAACTCGGACATGAACCGGAAAAAATGGCTTTTATAGTCTTCGACGTCCTTGTTCCCGTGCCAGACGGCCCAGTAGTGGCAATCGCCGCGGTCGGGAGAATTGGGCTCGTCGAAATATCCGCCGGAAGAAGGAGAGGCAGGCCAATAAAAAACCTCGGGGCATACCCGTGCCGCGATTTCCGGTAGCACCATGTGGTACTGCTTCAGGTACTCGAAGTCGTTTTCCTTGGTGTGCGGGAAGTTTTTATAATCGACGAAAAACCATTCCATCTCGTTGTTGCCGCAGACCAGCCCCAGGCAGGCATGGTGGCGGATGCGTCGCAGGTTGTCCTCTATCTCGGCTGATATGTTCGCGAGGAATCCGTCGTTTACGATATCGTAGATCGCGCAGGCGAACATAAGATCCTGCCAGACCACGATTCCGGACCGGTCGCACAGGTCGAAGAACCCGTCGTCGGGGTATACCCCGCCTCCCCATACGCGAAGGCAGTTGAAATTGGCGTCTACGCAATCCCTGACGAGGCGTTCCGTGTTCCGGGTACTTACCCGGTTCAGGTAGACATCCTGCGGTATGTAGTTGGCGCCGCGAGCGAAGAACGGAATACCGTTGGCGGCTAAGGCGAACGATTCCCCCCAGGCGTCCTTTTCCCTCTTTACGGCGAGCACACGGAGGCCGATGTTATATTCCTTTCGCTGCAGGACCCGACCATCGAGAAGGAGCGTCCCGACTAGCCGGTACAGCGGCTGGTCTCCCATTCCCCTCGGCCACCAGAGCATCGGCTCGCGGATGAGAATCGCGCGCTTCCCCTCCACCGGTCCGTCGAAGCCGCACACTGCGCCGTCGGGTGATTCGATTTCGCATCGGAAGGTGAAATCGCCCGAGCCCCATATGGTCGCCTCGGCCTCGACGGTAATCTCGACGCCTGCCTCCGTGTGCGATTGCACCGTCCGGACGGATTCCAGCAAGGCGCCTTCGCAGCGGACGATTCGCAAGGGGCGCCAGATACCCGCGTCGGGCATTTTCGGACCCCAGTCCCAGCCATAACTGCAATGGCTTTTTCGGATGTGGTAGAATCCCTTCACGGTCATCTCCTCCGACTCGTCCTCGCTCGTAAGCGGTCTCCGCGCGTGTTCCCTCTCGATGTGCGCCAGGCTGTCCTTGAATAGAATCTCGATGGTATTGGTTCCCGCTCGCAGGGCTGACGTGATGTCCACCCGGTAATTTCTGTGCATGTTCTCCGTGTGGGCGAAAGCCTTCCCGTTCAGGAACAAGTCGCAGATTGTGTCGAGTCCTTCGGCTTCCAGGTAGCAGCGCGCGTCGCCTCCCGGCAGAAAAAAATCATCAACCTCGAATTCCCTGGACAGCAGGAAGTCCCGGTGCATGAGCCGGACGGCTTCCGCGGCGTTTTCCCCGTAAAACGCGCCTTTTGGGCCAAACGCCCCGAGTTCCTCGAGGCCCTGCAGGATGGAGCCGGGAACCTGCGCGGTCCACTGGAATACGCAGTCGGCGGACTTGGCCCGCCAAACCCCGGAAAGGTCAATCGATTTCATGGCGAATCTCCTCGTTGTGAATAAATTTAAATGTGGTTACGGACCTGGGGCCGAGCTCGGCGGAGGCGACGCCTTCGAGCTCGAACCGTTCCGGGCCGGAGAAGGGATTGACGACGCAGACCGAAGCGGTCCCATCGGGCGATATCGAGGCGATGGAGTTGGCCGACCAGGCTCCACATGTCCCGACGAGCCGGGACCCGGGCGGCAATGCGCCGCATAAGTGATGCATTACCCAGTAGTCTGGGTTAAGGATTATTCCGCCCGTCGATGCGGTAGCCATGGAATTCTGCGGCCAGCCCCACGTGCTCATTCCTCCGGGGGCAAGGACGGCGTTCCAGTACGCGAAGCGCTCGCAGCCATCGTACAGGAAGCGCCTCGCCAGATCGAACAGGTAAAAAGCCCCGTCCCATGAGTTGGCGCCGTCGCCGCATTCCGCTTCCGTCTGCATCAGGCGGACGTTCGGCCAACTCTGCCTGGTCTTGGCCACTTCGTGTTTTCCCGCCCATTGATAGCCGACGCCGGCTATGTGCTTCCGCGCTTTTGCATCCTTCAAGACAAGGTTCGCGTAGCCGTTAAAGCCGGAATCCCCGATCGGAGACGCGGAGTCCGGACCGTTCAGCGTGCCTAGCCATATTTCCGCCTTGCAGTCAGCCGCTTCGAACGTCGGGCCGAGGTAATCGCGGATGAAAGTACCTAGCTCCGGGCCGGTCCAAACGCACGACGGGAATCGGTGCGGCGATATCGGCTCGTTCTGGATATGCACCTGTTCAATCGGGATGCCCCGGCGCGCGCATCCTTCCACGTATGCCAGGAAATACCGGGCGTACGCGTCCAGATATCGGGCATCCATCCGGAACCTTCCCCCGTTATGGATGGGCGGCACCTTCATCCAGGTAGGCGGGCTCCAGGGGGACGCGAAGAACCGGGTGTCCGGGTTTCGCCGCAACGCTGCGCGCGCGTAAGGAAATATATACTTTTCGTCATCGTCCAGCGAAAAACCCGACAGGCTAAAGTCTCCGTCGGTCTCGTCATAGCTTCGCCAGCGTTCGCTGAAGTCGTTCGCGCCCATGGGTAGCCTGCAAAACGAGAATCCGCATCCGGACAAAGGCTCGAACAACATGTCGAGGAACCGTTCCCTGTCTTCTTCGGCGCATTGACCGAGCGCTATCCAGCCCGCTTCGTTGAGACAGGTACCGAAGGACTTGATTTCGTGCCGTGTGCGCGGCTCCAGGCCAAGCCCGATATTCCGGTCAAAGCGTCCGGGTTTCGATGCCTTGAATTCCCGATGCGCCACGCGGTTCGACGATGATACGCAATGAATCAATCCGCCTTCCAAGCCAGCCTCCTCCGCATTCGCGCGCAGTTTCTTCTGCATACGGATTTTACCCATCGATAAACGCGATTGTACATAGCATGCCTTGACGGAATATATCCATGCTTGACGGTATTTGCCGAACAGCACCGATGGTTCGATGCCGCCGCCAGCGGCGCCTCGCAGTCGCTGGTGAAAATCAGGGAAAGTCGCATGCAAAGAAAAGGAAGGGCATAGGCATATCAGTTTTTTATATAGCCTTGTATGAAAGATTCGCCGTATCTACCCGAAAAACTAGTAGACATTTGTTTGGTCAAGTTTAGCAGTGAATGCTTTTTGCCTGCTGGGCTCAAGTTTTCCTATTAAAAAAACAAGCGCCTTTAAAAGGCGCTTGCGTTGGACCATTCTGATTTTTACTGTGTAAAATCGGGCTTATTGTTTTGTAAGTACCCGTGTGGTTATTCCGCTTGCCGCGTCGAAGCCGCTGGGGCGAGCCCCTGCAGCCGTAAAATTAATGGCTAGGGTCAATGTGTTTCCCTCTATTTTATAGAGCCCGAGCGGTGTTTCTCCCGCAAGGCCGAAGTCAATGGTGTGCGGCGTTTGGGAAGTGTCAATCGTATACGTTCCAATAAGGCCGGTATTGGAATTGGTCTTTAGGTAAAATATGCCGTCGTTGAAGGTATAGGTCTCCGTATCGGTGCTCCATGAGCCGTCTATTTCAGTAGCGGCCGGTGCGATGTAGGCGGAAGGAGTAAAAAGCTCGTAGGTATTTTCTCGTACCCAGGAAAGATACCCGTTTGGATGGGTTGCATCATAATAGAACTCTTCGTATTTGATGCAGTTATTGTTCGTATCGTAGGTATTGATGTATTTATACACGAGTGTTGTTTTAGAGGTGTCGCTATAGCCGGCTTCCTCAATGATGTTATTCCGGGCATCGTAGGCATAGTAGAAATACGTCGTAAACTCGGGACTGTCCACTTCATGGGTTGTATAGTTGGCACCAACACCTAAGGTATCGAAGAAATATGTGTAGATCAGGTAGTTGAAAAATTTTAAGGTTATGATTCTGTCCTGGCTGTCGTAGGTATACAGTTCCGTATTCGCAATGGAACCGGGCTCCCCATTGGTGGTTTTGACGGGGTACTTATCTACGGAATACAGGAGACCTTTTGCATCGTACGTGTAAACCTTGCCTTCATCGGCAATATCCGTAAGTGTTTTTTTACGTAACGTTGCCTTTGTTTTTCCGGCGGAATCTCGCTTGAAGTAGGTGCTCGTGGAGTTTAGACCGGTTGCGTAGACTCGGGTTCGGTGGGTAAAGAAATTTGTACTTGCATTGGGGTAATGGCGTGTTTCGGTATATATGTTGTCAAAAGAAATACCGTCCAAGCTGGATTTATCCACAAAAGAAGTCAGCCGGTACATCGGTAGCGCCGTAAATGCCGCGCTGACCGTTAGGTTGTCCGCTATTGTCACGCTTACGCTGCTCGTCGTTCCGCTTATTCCCGTCCATGAACCAAACGCGTAGCCTGAATCCGGTGTGGCGGTGAAGGTAACCACATCGCCGATAGAGTAGGCGGACTTAGCCTCCGAGACGCTTATCGTGCCGCCGGTAGTCTGCGTAAGCGTAATTGTTTTGGTAAGCGTAGGGGTTACGACCGGCGGGTCGTTTGCGACGTTGATGCAGCCTGAAAAAAGCCCGATGAAGACGGCGAGTGCCAGCGTCATTTTTAGAATACGTTTCATTTTTTTCTCCAAATTGCGTATATGTGATTAGAGTGCAGACAATTCGCGCCTATACTACGATGCTTTGTTGTATATGTCAAACATGCCTCAAAATTTAAGAATTATTTAATACGCCATTCCCGACATCCAAAGCGGTAATACGTTGTCTCCGGAAAGGAAAAATGGAGTTTGACAATTAGACAAAATAGACATAGAGTGTCTGAATGCTACAGAAGGGTCTAGTTTAATGTCCCTTCAAGAGCAAACCGAGAAGTACGGAGGTGTTTCGATGATCGACGCAACTGCAATGATTCACTCGCTGCAGCAGGTTCAAAGTAACCCGAAAAGCCTGAAATGCGTATGCGACGCAGGAGAAAATAAATGGCATTCGGTTCCTGAAACCAGCCAGCCTACGTTTGAGGCTAATTGGATGATTATTGGCGTGACCTGCAATCGCGCGGCGATGGAGAATCAAGCCGCCATTCCTGGATTCCCGGAATCGGAGTTTCTGCTTTTCGCCTGTCGCAGATGCGGTACGCTTAAAGCCTTGAAAATATAAAAGCGTCGAGCGTCCGTCCAGGTTCCCGGGAAACACCGGCAACCTGGCGGCATCGCCCGGTCGATATTCCGGTAGCTGCTGCAAAGTCGCTGGCCGGGCTCTGCGCCTTATGCCGATTGCGCGTGCGGCGGAGGCGGGCATGCGCCTTTGCGAAGAAAAAATAACCAGAACAGCGC
Organism: uncultured Treponemataceae bacterium; assembly: GCA_964485395.1. Taxonomy (GTDB): domain Bacteria; phylum Spirochaetota; class Spirochaetia; order Treponematales; family UBA12059; genus JANNSO01. The sequence goes on from CAZAJF010000009.1 coordinate 40,324, forward strand.
GCTTGACACCGCGTACAGGATGGCCGTAAGTGTGAAGCTGGGGGCAAAGCCGCTCGTGGCGATTATGGACCCGGATATTTTCGTGGAAACCATCCACGAGCCCGTCCAGTTGAGCATCTTGAGGGCGTTCATGAGGTGCTGCTGATTGGGCGGGACTCGCTCCAGCGCGAAATTGTCGGAAATGGGCGAGCCCATGTTCATGAGGCCCTGGCGCGTCAGGTAGGCCAGGATGACGAGCGGTATCCAGCGTAGGTAGGTAAGCACGAGAATGAAGGGCACCGATACTGCTTGCGTTAGGAATATTGCTCGAGGCTTGCCCAGGCGCCTGGCGATCGCCGGGCCGGTCATCATGCCTATGAACGTAACGACGTTGCCCGCGGCGAATACCATGGCTATGCCCGAGTCGTGCATCTGGAATTCGTTCTTAAAGTACAGGTTCAGGTAGGGAATCGTGAGGCCTGCGCCCATGCCTACGAAAAAGCCAGGCAGGAGTATCTTGATGAACAGGGGGACGTCCACTTTTCCGATGGGCGTCTTTGCCTTGCGGGAAGCGATGGCCGCGTGCCCGTCGCGGATTGCCAGGAACGGCACGATGGCCGCCAAAACGAAACAGGCGCCCAGGACCAGCGCCATGCGGTAGGCATAGACCTCGTTGCCGCTGGACTTGAAGATGATGTCCTTGAAAAAGCCGCCGGCAAGGGAGCCGAATACTCCGGTGCCCATGCCGATGGCGCCGTTGAGCGAGAACAGGTGAACACGCTCTTTTTCGCCGGAATTCCGCATGAAAAACGGACCGGCCGCTACTTGATACAATGAAGAAAACGCGCCGGAAAAGAAAACGCCGGCCGCGATGGGGTAGAATCCGGCGAACAGGCTGACGCTCGCGAAGGAGACGGAAGTAAGGATCGCCGTACTGGCCAGAAGCCAGCGCGAGTTGAGGCGCGCCACGATGAGGCTGGCGGGAAGCGCTACTATGAACGAGCCGAATGCGCGCACGGCCAGGATGGTGCCGATGGTGCTTTCGCCGAATTCGAGTTTTTTGAGGTACAGGTTGAGGAGCAGCTGAACGAGGTTGGAGCCGATTCCCAATAGTACGTTGCCAAGGAGAAAAAGACGGGCGTTGGGCGTAAAAAGCGAAAACGCTTCCTTGTATTCACGCGCCACGTTTCGGAAAAATCGCATGCGACATAGTAACGCGCGTGAAGGTAATGGACAAGTAGCGGTAAAAAAAAGGCACGCTTATGCAGCATGCCTTTTTTCAGGTTAAAGCAACGGAACGTCAGGGAATTCTTTTATATTTGGTCGAAACACCGGACATCGTCAAAGTGAGCGAGTTGCTGTCCGGGGTAAGCGCGTAGGTCATGGGTGTTTTTACCAGCGACAAACCGCTTACCCAATATTTTCCGGAGCCTTTGGATGCTTCGTATTCATAGTTAAAGCTTACCATCAGGACTTTCATGCTCATTGTGTCTGCGGTAAACGTAAGCGAAACCGTGGTATTGTCGGCGATGTCCAGAGCCCAATTACCGATCAGGCCGGTATCGTTGCTGGCGCAGCCGGCTAAAAGCGAAACAAGAGACAAAGCCAGGATGAGGGGTAGAAACTTTTTCATGAATGCTCCTTGAGTTTTATTTACCTTGAAAAAGGCACTGCACGAGTGTAGCGAATTCGTAGCTAATGTCAAGCGTTCCCGAAACTGGGGAGTCAAAGATTTTAGTTTATGAAATTAGCCTGAGCTTCAGCTTTTTTTCGCGTCTCCCAGAATCGTGTTGATAAAGCTCACGAGCACGTGCAGCGCGTTTTCGTTGGCCCCGCCTTCGGGTATGATTATATCCGCGTAGCGTTTCGTGGGCTCGATGAACTGGAAGTGTCCGGGGCGCACGACGGTCAAGTACTGGTCTATTACCGAATCTATTGTGCGGCCGCGTTCCTTGATGTCGCGCGTGAGGCGGCGTATGAAGCGGATGTCGTCGGGTGTGTCCACGAATATCTTCAGGTCGATGAGGTCGCGCACGGCCTGGTTGGTAAAGATCATGATTCCTTCGAAAATGATGAGTTTCTTGGGCTCCACGTGGATTACTTCGGCAGCGCGGCGGTGATGCACAAAGTCGTAGGTAGGCATGTCTATGGGTTTCAGTTTTTTGAGATTATGCAGGTGCCTGTGCAGAAGGTCGTTGTCGAAGGCATCGGGATGGTCGAAGTTGAAAGCGGTAATGTTCTCGTTGGAGAGGTATTCGGCGGACTTGTAGTAATTGTCCTGCGGCATGAACACGAAATCCGAGACGAGTTCCGATATCTTGCGTACGATGGTGGTCTTGCCCGAGCCCGATCCGCCGCAGATGCCAATGATGCGTGCTTCATTCATGCGGCTCACCATAGCACGGTTGTTTCAGCTTGTCACCATGGAATCGGTAAAGACCATGCCGGATGCCGGCTTTCGTTCGCGCGGTGCGCTTTCGGCTTGGACCTGCGCCGGGCTCATTTTGGGATTGTCGCCTTTTTTGCCCAGTACTACGAGGGTAATCAAAATATGGTCGCTTGGAATGCCGAGGGCTTTTCTGGCTTTTTTTACGTTGAATCCGGCGATCGGGTGGGCGACGATGCCCAGCGCCGTGGCTTGGGTCATCATGTTCATGGTGCATAATCCCGCGTCGAACAAGGCATAATCCCGTCCTTCGTCCAACCGGCAGTCGTCCGATTCCCGTACTGCTACCGCGATGATTGCCGGAGACTGGAGTGCCCAGGCATTGCCTTCCGTCAGCGATTCCTTGAGTGCGGTCAGCGTGGATCCGGCCGCGGTCACGATTCGCCATGGCTGATTATTGAAGCACGAAGGAGCCAGCAGCCCCGCCGCGACGATGGTTTTTATTTCTTCGGCCGTCAGGTTTTCCGCGGAAACGGCTCGCGAGGCTCTGCGGTCGGCTATGCATGCCAGTATGTCCATATATATCCCTCTTCATTATAAAATCGACCTTGCATACCGGAAATGCAACTGTTTTACGAGGAAATTTGCGCAACCCGTGTTATAGTAATAAAATATCCGGCCGCCGGGCGGCCAGTAAAAATTTGGAGGTTTTATGAGAAAGTCCTTGTCCTTGTTCGCGCTGGCGGCGATGATCGCGTTGCTGTGCGTTTCCTGCTTCTCGATTCCCGGGCTCGGCGATTTCAATCCGCTCGCCAAGGTTGAGGCCCGCGCCAACGCGGAGGTCGCCTCGGCGGTGGGCCTTACGGGCATGACCCGCAAGATGATGTTCAACGTGCTCTATACGCAGATATTCTACATGGGCGGATTCGGCGCCGGCTATTACCCGTTGGCCGAAACCCAGGGAACCATCTGGCGCCTGACCAGCGTGGACGCCGACGGCAAGTCCAGCTCGGTTGAAGCCGAGCGCGCATTGTTAAAAAAACTTCCTAATGGCGATTCCTGGTGGCTGCTTTCGTGGAAGAGCGAGTCTGATGCCTGGGAGTTCGAGGTGTTGATGGACAAGGACCTCCTGGCCAAAAAAATCCGCTATTTCAACGCCGACGTGAAGCGCGTGGAGGAATCCACCTTCGATTACTCGAGCCAGGCGGCCAAGTCCGACCCGAAATCCGAGACGGCCCCTCCGGAAGCGGCGGCCGCCAGCGGTCTTGACCTCAAGGAACTGCCCAAGTACGTGAAGGCGAAGGAAACCGTCAAGACCGGCGCGGGCAGCTATCCCTGCGAACGCATAGAATGGTCCTTCTACGACGAGGAAGAAAAAGCGAAGTACACATACACCTGGTGGGTGGATGCCAAGACTGCCGGCGGCCTCGTAAAATACGAGTGGACCAAAAGCGGCGCAAAAGACGCCGTAAAGGGCGAGCTCGTATCGCTGAAGAGCGGCTACTCGACCAAGTTCAAGTCGTTCTGACGGAAAAACGCATAGCCCGAGATAAAAAGCCCGGCGCCTAGGCGCCGGGCTTTTTTCTTAGAAGGGCGGCTCGTTAAAACCGCTTACTTTACGATGATGTTAACCAGCCGGTCGGGAACCGCCACCGTTCGCACGATGGTCTTGCCCGCCGTCAGCTCCATGATCTTCGTATCGGCGAGAGCCATCGTTTCGAGACGTTCCTTTGAGGTTCCCGGCGCCACCTGCAATTCGGAACGGTTCTTGTTGTTAATCTGAACCATTATCGTTATCGTGTCGTCCGCGCAGAGCGATGGATCGAATGAAGGCCATTGCGCGGTAACTACGCTGTCCTTGTGTCCCAGTTCCCGCCACAACTCCTCGGCTATGTGCGGCGCGAAGGGCGAGAGGATTCGCACGAACGCATCCATGATGGAGTCGTGTCGGAACTCGTCGCGGCCCAGCTCGTTGATGCAGATCATCATCTGGCTTACCGCCGTGTTGAACTCCAGGCCTTCGATGTCTGCCGTTACCTTGCGGATCGTCTTGTGGAGAATTTTTTGCGACGCGACCGGTGCCTGGCCCTCGGCGCCGCGGGGTTTTTGTATGAGCTTCCAGACTTTCTCAAGGAAGCGGTTTACGCCCAGGATTCCCTCGGTCGTCCAAGGCTTGGCGACTTGGATGGGGCCCAGGAACATTTCATACAGGCGAAGCGTGTCCGCGCCGTATTGCGTGATGATATCATCCGGATTCACGACGTTGTATTTGCTCTTGGACATTTTTTCCACGACCGAGCCGCACAGGTACTTTCCGTTTTCCAGGATAAAATCGGCATCGGCGTAGTCGGGGCGGCTGGCTTTAAAGGCTTCGGTGTCCAGCACGTCGCTATGCACGATGTTTACGTCCACATGAATGGGCGTTACGTCGTGTCCCTCGATAAGGCCTGCGCTCACGAAGGTGTTGGTGTCTTTTTTACGGTAGACGAAATTGGAGCGACCCTGGATCATGCCCTGGTTCACCAGTTTCTTGAACGGTTCCTTTTCGCACACGATGCCGAGGTCGTAGAGGAAATGCGTCCAGAATCTACTGTAAATAAGGTGGCCGGTGGCATGTTCCGAGCCGCCGACATAGAGGTCCACTGATTTCCAGTAGTGGTTTGCCTCGGGCGAAACGAGGGCGCCTGCGTTGTGGGGATCGGTATAGCGCAGCCAATACGCGCAGGAACCCGCAAAACCCGGCATCGTGGACAATTCCAGCGGATAGCCGTCTTTTGTTTTCCAGTTCTTGGCGCGGCCAAGGGGCGGTTCGCCCGTGGAGGTGGGCAGGTACGAATCGATTTCAGGCAGCTTGAGCGGGAGCTCCGAATCGGGCAGCGTGCGGGGCATGCCATCGACGTAATAAATGGGGAACGGTTCGCCCCAGTAGCGCTGGCGGCCGAAAATCGCGTCGCGAAGGCGGTAATTGACTCGTTTTTTGCCGATGCCGCGCTTTTCGATCAAGGCGAACAGGCGCTTCGTAGCCTCGATTACATCCAGGCCCGAGTACTCGCCCGAATTGATCATGAGACCGGCCTTTTCGTCGGCGGACGCCTTTTCGTAATCCGCGCCCGCGATTTCCAGTACGGGAATGATGGGCAGGCCGAATTTGCGCGCAAACGCCCAGTCGCGGCTGTCATGGGCGGGCACCGCCATGATGGCGCCCGTGCCGTAGCCCGCCAGCACGTAGTCGGCGATCCAGACCGGTATGTCCTTTCCGGTTATCGGATTCACCGCGTAGCTGCCGGTAAACACGCCGCTTACCTGCTTGACGTTTGCCATGCGGTCGCGCTCGGTTCGGCTCTTGGTAGCCTCGATATAGTCGGCTACGGCTTTTTTCTGGGCCTCGGAGGTAAGCGTCCTTACGAGGTCGCTTTCGGGCGCTATCACCATGAAGGTGGCGCCGTAGATCGTGTCGATGCGCGTGGTGAATATTTCTATTTTATCACTTTTGCCCGATACGTCGAAGAGCACCTGAGCGCCTTCGCTCCTGCCTATCCAGTTGCGCTGGATATCCTTGAGGGAATCCGACCAGTCCAGCGTTTCGAGGCCGTCCAGCAGGCGTTGCGCGTAAGGGCTGATGCGCAGGCTCCACTGCATCATCTCCTTCTGGATTACTTTGTGCCCGCCGCGCTCCGAGACGCCGTCCTTGACCTCGTCGTTTGCCAGTACCGTGCCCAGGTCCGGGCACCAGTTGACCGTCGTGTTTGCCAGATAGGCCAGTCGGTAGTCCAGCAGGATTTTTTCCTGTTCCTTGCGGGTCATCGCCCGCCAGCCTTCGGGGCTGAAAACGCGATCTTCGCTGTCGCCGCCGCCGGCTGCCGATTTGGCGCCGACGGAGCCGGCTTCCGAGAACGCTGCCTCGAGTTCCGAGATGGGGCGTGCCCTGGAAACGGCCTTGTCGAACCAATGGTGGAACAGTCGCATGAAGACCCATTGCGTCCATTTATAATAATTGGGGTCGCAAGTTTGAACCTCACGGCTCCAGTCGTAGGAAAATCCTATTTTTTCAAGCTGCTCGCGGTAACGCGCGACGTTTTTTTCGGTGGCGACGGCCGGATGCTGGCCGGTCTGGATGGCGTATTGTTCGGTAGGAAGGCCGAAAGTGTCGTAACCCATGGGGTGCAGCACGTTGAAGCCCTGAAGCCGTTTGTAGCGGCTGAAAATATCGCTGCCGATGTAACCGAGCGGATGGCCCACGTGGAGCCCCGCGCCCGAAGGGTAGGGGAACATGTCCAGCACGAAAAACTTGGGTTTGTTCGCGTCGATATCAACCTTGTAAATCCCCGACTTGCGCCAGGAATCCTGCCATTTATGCTCGATCTCTGTCCAGTTGTACGTTTCCATGGGCCAGAGTATAGCTAAAAACCCCTCGGTAGCTCAAGACCACGGATTTTGCGTCCCCTCGCGACCGTCGGACTGCCGCGTCATTTACGGCAAGTCCGCCACCGCCGCTTGGGGTCGTCCGTTCCGGAGCCTTGTCGGGGACAGGAAGTTAATATTTTTTACTTATTTGAGTTTTTAGCCGCCGCCCGCAGCCTCGCAAATTATGCCCGCACCGAAATCCACGGGCTTATCTTGACAATTCACTCCGATTTAATAAACTTATCCTAATGGGCTGCTCCGGTTTTTTCGAGGAGACAGTAAGTACATTTTTGTTAACTATCTTTGGGGTCACGGGTTTCGTTCGGCGTACGTGCGCCTAATGCGCTCTTTTTGGCCGCAAGGTCAGGGAAACAACATGATGGAAACGGCAGGCAATGGTTGGCCCAAGGATATTCTTTCCGAAGAAGCCTGGTTTTTTTGCTGTTCCGAGCCGAGGACCGTCCCCGATTACATTTTTTCGGTTCTCAAGAATGCGGTTCGGTCCGGGGATGCCTTGCGGGAAGCGGCGGCGAGGCTTTTCCTCGCGTACCACGATGATCTCTACGGAGACCCGGACATGTCGTTGGCTCGCGCGGAGCGTGCCCAGGAGCTTGCCAAAGCGCACGGCAGCCTGATCATCGAAGCCCGGGCTTCCATAGTGGCAGCTTGCTCGCGCTCTTTGTTCCATGACGCGGAAGAGAACCAGTTGACTTCTTTCATAGCCATCCTTACGGAATTTCGCGATGTCCTGGCCGACCTTGATCTCGCGATCATCTATAATGTCATGGCGGTGAGCGCCAGCTATCTTTCCGGCCGAAAGCAAGATTCGATGATCTGGGCTTACGAGGCTTTTGGGCATGCGGTATCATCGGGGTGCCTGCGACTTCAAGCCATGGTTCTTGCCAATCTTGGTTCCATACTGTTGGCGATGGGAAGTTATGTCGAGGCGGAGCGCGTTCTTTTACACGCAGTCAAGCTATCCTCGGAGGCTGCCGCGCCTGATATCGGCGTGTTGGCCGCTGGAACATTAACTTTCGTTTTGGAGGCTCTGGGAGAGCACGAGCGAGCTTGCGGCGTAACGGAACGATGGTTGGACCTGCATGATGAAATGCCTCCCAAATCCGATGCCGTACTGCCAGCGGGCTTGGCTTTTTCGCTGGCTCCTTTGGGAGATGTCGAGCGCGCGTCCAATCTGGTCGATCAGGCTACGAACGGAAACGCGAAGAACGCTCGCGAAGATGTTTACAGCCAGGCGTTGGGCGCGGCGCAAATAGCCCATTTTCGCGGATTTATGGCAGAAAAGGATAATAATCCCGAAAAAGGTCTTGTTTTCGCCGATGCCGGGCTTGCGATTATCCGGGAATGGCCGGAACCGGAACTTGAAACAAAGCTTCGGGAGCTGGCGGCGATGTGCGCAGCCCAGATCGGCGATAAGACACGGGCTTACATAGAGACCAGCAGGCTGCTTCAAAATTGCAGGGACAGGCGGGCGTCGCAGCTTCGATCCCTAAACTTCACGGTTCCTTCGCGCTATGAGCTTGAGATAGCCCGAAAAGAATGCGACATCGCGCAGGATTTGGCCGTTCACGACCAGCTTACAGGATTGAAAAACAGACGCTATTTCGAGGAAGCCACGCCGCTGCTCGTCAATCTTACGGAACGGCATCGACAGAATATCTCTCTCTCCATAATAGACCTTGATAATTTCAAGTCGATCAACGACAGTAAAGGTCACCCTTTTGGAGATTCCATCTTGCGGGCGCTCGCGGACGTCATGCTCGGCACGTTCAGGGACAGCGATATCGTCGCGCGCTACGGCGGCGAGGAATTCTGCATCGTCATGCCGGATGCGGATCCCGAGGAAGCCGGTGCCCGCATCAAGTTGGCCTTGGAAAAATTCCGGGGCGCAACGGGATACTCGTTCTCGGCGGGTGTTTCTGGCGGCAAAGCCGGAACTTGCGATTTGCCCGACCTGATTACACTGGCCGATGAAGCGCTTTATAAGGCCAAAAGAACAGGCCGATCCCGCGTAGAGATTGTCGAATATCCGTTCGGGGAAAGCTAGGAACCGAAAGCAGGGGAGCAATGCGCACGAGAAACACTGTCTCTATTTTTCTCCTCGCGGTTTTTTTTGCTCTATGTTCATGCCCGGTGTCGAATAATGGTATTCTTGAAGCCGATCCCGGTGCCACGAAAGAAAATTCCCCCCGAAACGCCATTATCGTAGTAGTCGATGGAGCGCGCTTTTCCGAGGCTTTCGGCAGCATGCTTGATGCGGATGCCGCGAACGATACGTTTCCAAAACTGTGGTCCTTAAGGGACCAGGGAACCCTGATCGATACTTTTTTCGTGGGAAATCCCAGTAAGCGAACCGAGACAAACGCCGGTCATGCGACTATCGCTACGGGAACGTATCAGGATATCCTAAATGACGGCTCGCAATTTCCGACACAGCCAACCTTGTTCGAGTATTTCAGGAAACAGACGGGTGCCACAGCCTCAAGCTGTTTCGTCATCATGGGCAAACCTAAATTAAAAGTCATTCGGGGTAGTACGGATCCCGAATACGGCGAGTCGTATTATGCGAGCGCAAGCGTCTGGGATACCTATGTCGATAACCCGACGGTATGGAATCGCGCCAAGGAAATCCTGACTCAGGAGCATCCGAATCTGGCGATCATCAACTTTCCCCAGACGGACGTAATCGGGCATGGATATTTTCTTGGAGACGGCAATCCTCAGGATGATGTCAGTTCCGATCCTCTGATTCTCGGCGCTAAAAATCCGGCGGGCTTGGTTTATCTTGCCTACCAAGACGAGCTGCGGGCTGCCGATGGCATAATCTACGAGCTATGGGGTTTTATTCAAAGCGATGCGGTATATAAAGACACTACGGTTTTGATCGTAACCGCGGATCATGGGCGCCATTCTGATTATTGCAGGGATGGACTGGGCGCTTGGTCCATGAAGCATCATAACGGAATGAGTTGCCTGCAGAGCGATGATTCCGCCGGTGTGGGTACGTGCGAAGGCGTTCAGCATCTGATTTTTTTCGCGATCGGCGCGGGGATCAAGGAGAACGCGGTCTCGATCACTCCTCGTTCACTGCAGGATATTGCCCCCACGATTGGCCGTTTACTGGGATTTTCAGTCCCAAAAGCGACCGGTGTCGTCATGACCGAGATTTTAAAGTAAACACGGCGCATGGGGTGTTTTTGGGTAAAAAAAAGCCGCACGCGCCAAGACTGAATCTTGTTACGTGCGGCTTGGTCGGCATCAAGAATTGTTCTTGGTGGCCGGCGGCGTTATTTACTCGAGTACAGGTGGCAGGCGCACGCGTGTCCTGGCCTTAGGTCAACCAGCGGAGGCATTTCTTTTTTGCAGATGTCCATGACTTTCGGGCAACGCTTGGCGAACTTGCATCCGGGAGGCGTATTGATGGGGCTTGGAATCTCGCCCTCCAACTTTACTCGCTGGCGATTTTGCTCCGCTTCCGGATCCGGGATCGGAATCGCCGAAAGCAGAGCCTGGGTATACGGATGCATGGGCTCCGCATAGATTCGGTCCGAGGTGGACACTTCTACGAGCGAGCCCAGGTACATGACGCCTACGCGGTCGGAGATGTACTTGACCATGGACAGGTCGTGTGCGATGAACAGCAGCGTAAGCTTGAGTTCGCGCTGCAGCCTCATGAGCAGGTTGACGATCTGAGCCTGGATGGACACGTCCAGGGCGGAGATCGGCTCGTCGCAGATGAGGAACTTGGGCTTGCTGGCCAAAGCCCGTGCAATGCCGATGCGCTGGCGTTGCCCACCCGAGAATTCGTGGGGGAAACGGCCCGCGTGTTCCTTGCTCAAGCCTACGAGCTCAAGAAGTTCGTGTACCGCTTTTTGGCGGGCTTCTTTCGGAAGCTTCATGTGTACGTCGAGTCCTTCGGCCACGATATCCGTTACGGACATGCGCGGGTTCAAGGACGCGTAGGGATCCTGGAAGATCATCTGTACGTCGCGACAAAACTCACGGGCTTCTTTTTTGTTCAGGTGCGCTGTGTCTTTGCCTTTGAACAGGATTTTTCCGCCGGAAGCCTGGTATAAACGCACGAGGACTCGCCCCGTGGTGGTTTTACCGCAGCCCGATTCTCCGACAAGGCCGAATGTCTCGCCTTCATGGATGGAGAAGGTAACGCCATCGATAGCCTTGAGGACACGACCAGCGCCGACGTGGAAATTCTTTTTAAGGTCAGTGACCTGGATTATTTCAGACATCGGTAGCTCCTTTTCCCGCAGTTTTTTTGGAAGCGCCGTGTCGTACCATCGGAGACTCTACCTTAGGCGCGCCTGCATGGAGCAGCCAGCAGCTGCAGGCGTGCGTGTCGCTTATGGATTCTTTCAGCGGCATGGTGGTCTTGCAGACTTTCATGCACCACGCGCAACGATCCGCGAACGGGCAGCCGGCAGGCGGTGCGAGAAGGTCCGGCGGTGTTCCTTCGATCGGCGTCAGAAGCTCGTCCTTGTTGCTGTCGATGCGCGGAATGGACTTCATGAGCCCCCATGTGTAGGGGTGCCTGGCGTTATGGTAGATGTCGGTAAGGTTGCCCGACTCTACGATGATGCCGCCGTACATTACCAGCACTTTCTGGGCGATGTTCGCGACGACGCCGAGGTCGTGCGTAATGATGATAACCGCAGTATTGAGCTTCTGCTGCAAATGCTTCAAAAGGTCGAGAACCTGAGCCTGAATGGTTACGTCCAGAGCTGTCGTAGGTTCGTCGGCGATGATGAGCGCCGGATTGCAGGCCAAGGCGATGGCTATCATCGCGCGCTGGCGCATGCCGCCCGAGAACTCATGCGGGTATTGATGCAGACGTTCGTGCACATTGGGAATCTCTACGAGCTTGAGCATTTCCTCCGCGCGTTTCATCGCGTCTTTCTTGGACAAACCTTGGTGGCGAATGAGGCCTTCGCAAATCTGGTCGCCGATTTTCATCGTGGGGTTGAGCGAGGTCATCGGATCCTGGAAAATCATGCCGATTTTCTTGCCCCGAATGGTTTCCCACTGCTTTTCGTTGTAACGGGAGGCTTCCTCACCATCGATTTTGATGGAGCCGGACTTGATTCTTCCCGCCGGTTTGGCCAAGAGCCCCATGGTGGACTGGGCGGTGACCGATTTACCGCAGCCTGATTCGCCGACGATGGCGATTACTTCGCCTTTGTCCAGCGTAAACGTAACGCCTCGTACGGCCTGTACTTCCCCTGCATAGGTATCGAAGGAGACCTTGAGGTCTGTGAGTTCCAATAACATGGTAGACCTACTTTCTCATCTTCGGGTCGAGGGCATCGCGGAGGCCGTCGCCGAAAAGATTTAATGCGAGCATCGTGAGCATCATAAAAGCTGCCGGGATGAAGAACATGTACAGGTTATTCGGGAATTGCAGCGCACCGCTTTCTGCAAGGTTTCCCCAGCTGGCTTCCGGGAGCCGCACGCCCAAACCGATAAAGCTCAAGAATGCTTCTTCGAAAATGAACATCGGGATGAACATCATGATGCGCACAATTATGATACCGATGGTGTTAGGTACCAAATGCTTGGTGATTATCTTGAATGTTCCCGAACCGATAATCTTGGAAACCAAGACGAAATCCGATTCCTTGATTTGGAGAACCTGACCGCGCATCATACGAGCCATACCCGTCCAACCGGTCAGGCACATCGCTAGTATCAGGGTTCCTATGCTTGGCTTGAGTATTACCAACAGCAAGATAAGGATGATCATGTCGGGAATGGTAATGAGAATGTCCACGATTCTCATCATGATATCGTCCACCCACCCGCCGATATAACCTGCTAAACTGCCATAAAGTACGCCTATCGTTACGCAAATAAGAGCGCACGTAAACCCGATGAAAAGTGAGACTCGGGCTCCGCGGAGAACTCGGGCGAATTGATCTCGTCCCAGGTCGTCGGTACCGAACCAGCTCACCGAATCAGGCTTCGCATAGGTTTTTTCCAAATTGTTGGATTTAAAATTCGGATAGAGCATGGGGCCGACGACGGCCAGAATTACCATAAAAATCAGAAAGCCCATGCAAACGAGCGCGACCTTGTTTTTCTTGAGCCTGCGCCAAGCATCCTGCCAATAGTTGAGACTTGGCCGAACGATTGCCTGGCTTTGCGCAATATCTTTGGGGACGCTTTCAAAAGCGTCCGCCTGTAGTTTGATTTGAGTGTTCATCATCATGCCTTACCTTTTCCCAGGCGAATGCGCGGGTCAATGAACCCATAGGCAATATCCACCAATAGATTCATGAAAATCAGAATAGTAGCGAAGAACAGTGTGAGACCCATGATCATGGTGTAGTCGGAGGTCTGAACACTTATCACGAAGAACTTGCCGAGGCCGGGAATCGCGAAAATCCGCTCTATTACAAAGCTTCCCATCATGATTCCGGCCATCATGGGACCAAGAATGGTAATAACGGGAAGTATGGCATTTCTTATTGTATGACTTAAGGTTACTTGGAACGGCTTAAGACCTTTGGACTTGGCTGTCCTGATATAGTCTTGATTCAGAACATCCAGCATGGAAGCCCTCATAAGGCGAGACGTTCCGGCTACTGAACCAAAACCTAAAGCGAAAGCAGGTAGTATGGTGTACTTAAATCCTTCCCACCGGGCAATGGGTAAAAACTGGTAGGTAGTGTGAAAAACGTCTTTTATAAGATTTGAGAGCAGGTATCCCAAGGTATATTGCAGCAAAACGGCTATTAAAAACCCCGGGATGGACACCCCGATTATCGCCACTATCGTGGCTACGGTATCGAGAGGGCCGTTGTGTTTCAAAGCCGCGATGATACCAAGCAGCAAACCTCCAAAAACCCCGAAGATCAAGGCGCGAAGCCCGAGTTCGGCGGATACCGGGAAAGATTGTTTGATTACTTTAATTACGGTCTGGTTTTTATAGGTCATGGACATGCCAAGGTCACCCTTGACGACATTTCCCAGATATTTCAGGTAGCGTACCATGATGGGTTTGTCCAGCCCGTATTTAGCATACAGGTTGGCCTTGATAGCCTTGGGAACTGCCTTGTTGCCGATGAATGGATCGCCGGGCATCAAGTTCATAAGAAAGAAGGTAAGCGTGATGACGACAAATATTGTCACCAACGACATGAGCACCCTTCTAAAAATATAGCGAAATAGTGACATTACAGGCTCCTGATGACATGCCAAGCCTCCCTAGGAGCGAGACTTGGCCGTATCCAAGGGGGATTTAAAAAACGGCGGCCGTTAAGCCGCCGTAGGTGGTGGAATTACTTCTTTACAGCCCAGTACAGATCCGGATCAGGACCAACGCCGCGGCGGATAACGCCGCTGATATTCGGGTGGTGTGTCCATGAAAGCATGCGGAAATAGATAGGTACCATCGGGAAATCAGCCATGAGGAGTTTCTCTGCGTCTACGAGCATTTGCATGCGCTTGGCAGGATTCGGCTCGGCTTTGGCTTTGGCGATGAGGGAATCGTAGGCTGCGCTGGAATAGCCGCCTTTGTTGTTGCCGCTGTCGGTGGTCCAGAGGTCTAAATAGGTCATCGGGTCGTTGTAGTCAGCGCCCCAACCATAGAATACGATCTGGAAATCTTTGTCGGTTACTTTCTGGAGGCGGGCCTTGAACGGCATGGGGTCGACAAGGAACTCGACGCCGAGGTTTTTGCTTACCATATCCTGGATGGATGCGGCAAAGAGTTTTGCGCGGTCGGTGTCGTCGCAAATCATGGAGAAGGAGGGAAGCTTGGTAAGCCCGAGTTCCTTCATGCCTTCTGCGAGAAGTACTTTTGCGCCGGCTGGGTCATTGTCCTTGAAATAGGTGTTGGGAACTTCGTCGCGGAAGTTCTTCTTGGCACCGAGGATAAGGGGAGCGACGAAAGACATAGCAGGTGTAGAGTTGTTCTTGATTACGTTCTTTACGAAAGAAGCGCGATCGATGGCCAAACCTAAAGCCTTGCGGATCTTGGCGTTTTTGAGAACTGGATTCGTATTGTTGATCTGGAGGTACCAAACCGAGGTGTCGCCGAAGTCCATGACCGGGAAGCCTTTGTCCTTGAGTTCCTGGATGCGCGGTCCGGGTACGCCGACCTGATCCAGTTCTTTATTGAGGAACATGGTGATACCAGTGCCGGAATCGGTGATCATGTAGCCGGTGATGGTGTCGAGCATGCGGTTCTTGGCATCCCAGTATTTGGGGTTTTTGGCTAGAACCAGCTTGTCGTTGTGTTTCCACTCGGAAATGGTGTAAGGACCGTTGTAAACGAGATTTTCTGCGTCGGAGGCATAGTCTGCGCCTTTAGCGGTGATGAATTTCTCGTTGCCCGGAAGGGCGGTGGGGAAGCAGAGGATGGACAGGAAGTAAGGAACCGGTCCCTTAAGGGTGATTACGAACTTGTTTCCATCGGCTTTTACGCCAACCTGATCAAGACCTACTTTGCCTTCGTTGGCTTCCTGGGCGTTCTTGATGTCGTAAAGTATATACGCATACTCAGAAGCATTGACAGGATCGAGGGCTCGCTTGATTCCATATTCGAAATCCTTGGCGGTTACGGGGTCGCCGTTGGACCAGGTTACGTTTTTCTTCATTGTGAAGGTGTAAACGAGACCGTCTTTGGAGACGTCATATTTCTCTGCCATACCCATGATGAATCCGCCGTCTTTGCCGTAGCGGACGAGGCCTTCCATGACGAGGCTGAGAAGCTGGCCCGAAAGGGTATCAGTAGTAAGGTGCTGATCCATGTTCGGCGGTTCGTTACCCCAATTGATGTTGTAGTTGACCGGAGCGGCGAAGGCCGAAACGGCCAATACTGCCATTAAAACAGCAGCGATGAGTGACATTTTCCTGAACATCTTGTAAACCTCCTGAAAAATCTTGAAAACTGCCGGTACAGGATTCGCACGAATGCGACTGTCCGGTTTGGACGCTTGAGTCTAGCACGCTTAATTCCAGACTGCAAGTTTTTTTTTATTCCAAATTCATCATTTTCGTTTCTTTTGGCAGGTACGAGAAAGTGTCATTGATACTCTGTAGGAATTAACGATTGATTGTTTTCAATTAATAAAAACAATGAGTAAATTGTCAGGCTTGATTTTTCGACGATCATCAGATATTACTGACGCATGGAAAAATTCGGGAAAAAAACAAGTGTGTTAAAAATATTCGTGGGTCTGTCTTCGTTCCAGGCTTTGGCCATGTTTCGCCGGGGTATATTCTATACCTTCCTGGCCGTATATCTCCGGTCGTACCTTGGGCTCAGCGTAACCGAGACGACGCTGATCGAGACGATTCCCATGGTGCTCAATATTTTATTCCAGACACTCGTGTGGGGAAAGCTTACGGACAAGCTCCAGCTCAGGCGCACCTTGATAGTAACCGGGGAGCTGCTTGCGAGCGTGGGGCACGTACTCATGTGGTTTTTCCACTCCATCACCCCGGATCCGCGGGCATCAGGTTATGTAATTATAGCCGGCCTGTCCGTCATCGAGATATTCTGGTCCATGTCCAATATCGGCTGGAGCGCATACATTTCGGACGTGTATACTATGGAACAGCGCAATTCGATACAGGGGAAATTCGCCAGTATCGGCGGCATGGGCAGGATAGTCGGGGCAGTGGCCGGCGGACTCCTGTACGACGGCATGCAAAAGGCGTACCCGGGCTGGGGCTTCAAGGAGGGCGGCATCTTTTTCGCGGCGGCCGCGGCGATGCTCGTGTCCGTGATACCGTTACTTTTTATTCCGGAAGGCGGCCTACGCGTCCGGCCTCGGGGCAGCCAGCCTCACTCCGAAAAGGCCGAGGCCGGCGGCAAGCCTGGGCTGGCCGCCGGCGTCTGGAATCCCGGGGTCTTCGCCTTCTTCCTTGCCGCGATGCTTCTGATCAACTCGGGCATCAACTCCATCGCGTCATTCCGGGCCATGTACCTGAACCTCGCGGAAGGATTCGCCGCGTCGAGCGCCGCCATCAGCGGGGTCGTCAACGCGGAATCCGCCGCGCTCATCGTCACGGGATTCTTCCTCGGGATGCTGGGACGCAAGATCGGAATACAAAAGCTCCTGCTCCTGGGTACTGCCAGCGCGATTCTGTCGCTCGTAATCTACGTTTTCGCCTCACGCCTGGAATTCATCTATTGCGCCTCCGTCTTCAAGGGCTTTTCCGACGGAGCCGTGCTTTCATCCTCCTACGCCTACGCCTCGCTCCTCATCCCGCCGGAAAAACGCGGCCGTTACTTCGCCATATTCAACAGCACGTTCTTCTTGAGCTGGGGCGTGACGGCAACGCTGCTCACCGGTCCCCTCATCGATATCCTTATCCGGGCGGGCAAGAATCCCGTGTTTGCCTATAAAGCCGGCATTATTTCCGGAATAGCGCTCATCGGCATCGGGTTAGCCTTTCTTTTGCTGCTTTTCAGGCAAACCGCCCCCACAAGGAAGACTGCTCGTTCTTTGGCGCGCATGTAAGGTTTTTGCGCCTTGCGCTGGATTTCCCCCGGAATGTGTATTATGCTTTTCTGGGCTTTCCCCCGGTCAGGAGTTCGATTTGAAGCTACGCGGTAAAATGTTTATTTCGTTCGGAGCGCTTCTTTTCCTCATGCTCGCGCTTTTTATCATAAACGGACTCTCCCGGGACAACCTGCAGCGAATACAGGACGAAGGCGCCGCGCGTGCCTTGCAGGCGGTGCAGATCACGACACTGCTGTCAGCGCCGGACAGAATCTATACCATCGTTACCAACACCATTATCTACCGTGACATGGTTCAATCGCAACAAGACTGGGAGCGTGCAAACCAGGAAATCGGGGATGAACTCAAGCGTATTTCCCAGATCCTGTCCAGTACGAGCCATCAAGCATTATTGAACAAGGCAACCGCTATTTTCGGCTTGATAGAAAAGCAGTTCAGCGAGAATTTTTGGTGGGGAATAATGGGCACCTATGAAATAAACAAGGATATTCTTGCGACGGATGCAGAGTTCAAAAAATTAATAGCGGACTTCAAGTCGCCGCTTACCGAGATCTCTTCTCTGCTGCTCGAGGACATGGAATCGGGCAATATCGCTTTTGACGCGATAGCGCGCCGAACGAGCTTGTTTCTTTTTCTTATCTTCATGGCGTCGGTGCTCGTGAGCGTCGTCATAAGCCTCCTGTTAACCCGGTCCATTACCCTGCCCATCGGAACCATGGTGGGCCTTACCGAGGCCATTGCCGCCGGCGATTTGCGCGCGATCGTTCCCGCCGGGTTCCTGCGCCGCAAAGACGAGATCGGCCTGTTGGCAAGGTCCACGGAAGGCATGATGGGGCAGCTGCGATCCATCGCCGCTACGATCAGGGATTCCTCCGTCATTGTTTCCGAGAGCAGCAGAACGCTGAACGCCACCTCCCTTTTAATGAGCAAAGGCGCCGAGGAACAAGCCTCCAGCGTCGGGGAAGTCTCCCGCTCCATCGGGGATATGAGCGCAAGCATCCGGCAGAATGCAGAAAATTCCAGAGGCACGCTATCCATCGCGGGCAAAGCCGCCGTGGACGGAGAAAACGGAGCCTTGGCCGTGGAAAAAGCGGTAGCCGCTATAAAGGAAATCGCCGACAGGACAGGCATCATCCAGGATATCGCCAGGCAGACGAATTTACTGGCCTTGAACGCGGCCATCGAGGCTGCGCGGGCGGGCGACGCGGGCAGGGGTTTTGCCGTGGTTTCCGGCGAGGTACGGAAATTGGCCGAGCGCAGCCAAGGCGCCGCCTCGGAAATCCAAGCTATTTCAACCGATGCCGTCGCGAGCGCGGAGGCGGCGGGAGCCATGATCAGGGGCGTCGTGCCCCATATCAAGGAGACTGCCGAACTCGTCCAGGCCATCAGCGAGATGAACGACGAGCAGGATGTCGGGGCGACTCAGATCAGCAATGCGGTAGCCCAACTGGACAAGGCCACGCGACAGATAGCCGGCTCCAGCGAAGAAATGTCCGGCATGGCCGAGGACCTCGAGAGTCAAGCCGATCTTTTAAAAACCTCGGTGGCTTTTTTTAAATTGACGGAATCCGATACTCGAATCTAGCGGGCCTTCAGCGTGAATTTTTCAGTCTCGGTCAACAATTCGCGGACTTGCGTGCTGCTCTCCGAAGAAAGGTTGGATACCTGCAGGGAAGCCTCGGAAATTTCCCGCGTTCCCAGCGTTATCTCGCCCAGGTTTTGCGATACGAGCAGATTTACCTTTTGCAGCAACGCGACGGATTCCATGATGGTTGAGTTGCCTTGATCCATTTCCTTGGCGCTGCCCGCTATGGAAAAGCCCAGCTCGCTGAATTGTACTATGTGCTCGCGTATCTGGCCGCTCGCCAAGGAGCTTTTGTCCGCGCTGACCTTGACCGATTCTATTATCGAGTTGACGTCGCGGATCCCCGTAAATATATTCTCGAACGAGATTCCAGCTTCCCGCGAAACGATTTCCGCGCTGTCGATATCCTGCTTTATCCGTTGCAGCTCGCTGGAAATTTGCGACGATTGCTGGGAAGTCTGCTCGGCCAGCTTGCGTATCTCGTTGGCTACGACCTCAAAGCCGCGGCCGGCCTCGCCGGCATGCGCCGCTTCGATGGATGCGTTCATCGCCAGAAGGTTTGTGGTCTTGGCGATGTTGAGTATGATCGCGGTGGCCTCCAGCAGTTCGTCCGAAGAGTGCGCGATGCGCGAGATGGATTCGATGACCGATTCCAGTTTTGACTTCCCGTCGTCCGATATCTTGAGCAGGTCTGCCGATACGCGGCTTGTCGCATGCGCCGACACCGCGGATTCATCCGATGCCTTTTTCAGGTCTATCGCGCTGTCATTGGCGGCCTTGAGGATTTCTTCCTGCCTGTCCGTAAGCTTGGCCATCTGCGATATCGATGCGCTCAGCTCTTCAACCGCGGATGCGGTTTTAGCCACCGAGTCGGAAAGCTGGTTCATCTGCTGCTGGGTGTTTTCTATATTGGCGTTGATTTCTATTAAGGACGATGAAGTCTGCTCGGCGTTGCTGGACAGTGTAAATCCGGTTTCCTTTACTTTTTCTGCCTGCGCGCGCGTCAATCCTATCATCGATGAAATGGATTCAAGAAGGACATTGACCTCCCGGCCGAGGCTGGCGATCTCATCGCGTCCCTTTTCGTCGAGGATTGTCGTAAGGTCCCCTTTTGATATTTTCTTGAAGGCGTTCAGCGTTACGCTCAGCGCGCCGGCGATGGTTTTTCCCATTATAAGCGAGATGAGAAAGGCTGTCGCAGCCGCCGCAACCAAGGCAAGAATGAGGATAAGGCTGGCGGAGCGGTAATTCTCGTCCGATTTAATCACCAGTTCGCCGACGTGAGTTTCTTCGTCCTTGATTGATTGGTTGAGCGCCACTTCCAATTGCGAAAATATTTCCGCGAGCGAGCCGAGATAAATCAGCGAAAGGGATTCATCGATCAAGACAAACTCCGTAAGGCTGACGGCGAATTCCTTGTAATGCTCGATCAGGTCTATGGTATCCCCGTTGGCCGGAGGCTTACCGCTGGCTTTGAATTTTGCGGATATTCGGTCGTTGAGCACCTGAAGTTTTTCGAGCGCTTCCTTGGATTTTTTTTTGATGGTCGCATCGTCGTAAGTTCCCGTCGTTTTCAGCGAAGGCAAGGGTAAGAGGGTGGCTTGGATGCTTAACAGGATTTGGTAGCTTTCCTGCTCGCTTCTGAGCTTGGTAAAAGATTCACGGGTAATCGTGTCCGTGGTGGATTTTTGGTTATGGATTACGAGAAAGGCCAGCAATGCGTAACCGGCAACGATTGCCGTCATCAGGATTCCAACCAAAATCAATCTTAATCTAATGGTGATCCCGTGAAGTTTATTCAAAGATGCCTCCTCAAGCAGCAAGTCTAGAAGATACCATGTTTTTAGGGGATTGCGGAATATGAAAGAAACACGGCAATGCGCTGTCGAAGGTCTTTCGTCAACCGTCGCGATCGATAGATGAAGGCATTAAAAAACAGCGTTTTTCAATGCCTTCCATTCTAATGCTGTCAGGGGTTTTCGTAGAAACCGCAGCCCACGATCAATTCGGTTCCAGGAATCACCTTGACGAAGGTATATTTTTTTTCCACCTTTTTGCTGACCGGGTTCGGCCATCGGTATAAAACCCAGCCCTCTTTGCCCGCCTTGGCGACCTTGATGAATTCTTTGGTAAAGAAGAGGCCGTCGGGATCCTTGAGCTCCATGTTGTTTTTTCCCACTAAAGCCGCGTTGCCGCCGTGAGCCAGGGTCAAGCCGGAATATTCGATGACAAACAGGTAAAACTCGCCGGACTTGAATTGGCCGTCTACTTTGGTCACCTCGGCGAGGAAGGCGTCCTTGCCTTTGGTTTTATAAAAAGCAAGTCCTTTTTCCACGAGGTCTTTTGCGGTTTTCGCATCGGGCGTCGCGGGAGGATCCACTGCCCAAATCAAGGCACTCGATAACGCCAACACGAGGATGCACAATACAATTCTCTTCATGGGATCTCCTTACGCGCTTTACAGGCTGTTGAAAAGGCCGGTTGCCTTTCCAACAGCCTTATACATTCCTCGCATTCGATTACAAATGCTACGGTAATGTTAGATTTTGGAAGTGTCGAAAATCCCCATCCGAGGATTTTCAACACCTTGTTGAAGCAACGTTATTTTAAACCTAGATCACCTTGAGTGATTATGCAAGCTCATCGGCCGAAAAATCAGAGCCGCGAACGAAACAGTCGCGTCCTGCCTTTTTAGCCGCATACAGGCTTTCGTCCGCTTTTTTAAGCAGCAAAGCAGCCATGCGGTTGAAAAAATCTACGGAGAGGGGAGATGGAGCGACGTCGGGGTTCCTGTCCTGGGCGGGCAGAGTCGTGCTGCCCATGCTTGCCTTCAGTTCAATCCTTGCGCCCGATACGGTGAGTACCTCGCCATGCAGCAGCTTGATTATTTTTTCCGCCACTGTTTGGGCGCCGATTCCGTCCGTGGCGGGAAGTATAAGCGCGAATTCATCACCGCCGAACCGAGCTATGAAATCCGTTGATCTTGTCGCTTTCTGCAGTATTCTGCCGGTTCTCGAAATCGCCAGGTCGCCAGCCGGGTGTCCCCAGGTGTCATTGATATTTTTCATGTTGTCCAGGTCGAACATGATGAGCGACAGGCATTGGTTTGCGCGGAATGCCGTGCGAAGTTCCTTCAGGATCCAGTGGTCGTAAAATTTCCTTACGTAGACCCCGGACAGGGGATCCTGCGTTGCCATGGAATATAACTGGGAATTTTGTATCGACACCGCGGCTTGGTTTGAGAAAATAGTCAGCAGTTCGAGATCTTCAGGCGATAGACCCCCCTTGTCCAGATACAGGAGCCCGATCGTGTTTTCTCCCATGGTAAGGGGAAATACGGTTTCGGTAATCTGCTTGCTCGGCTCGCCCTTGAGGAATATCCGGTTCAGATTATCAAGCTGGTGACCGGTGAGCAGGCTCTCGAGCTTGTCCGCCTTGTGGAAACGTCCGACGCCCGCGTGAATTTGCAAATGCATTTCCTGGTCAACCATGGCCAGGAAGCTGTCCACGACGATCGTCTTCGCGTCCGGTGGGCTCATGAGGGCGAGAAAGGAATTGGTGCAGCCCAGCAAACCGGAAACCTGCCACAGTATTCCCTGCAGCAGATCCTCGAGCGGTTGGATCTTGTGAAGCTCGGGCGTTACTTCCAGGATGTACTGCAAGCCTTGCCGGCTTTTCAGGAGCAGCTGGAGCGTATACGCGGACTTGAGTCCGGCTTCCGTCCAGAGCAGCAGCTTCTCAGTTCCCTCGCTCTTGTCGAAATATCCTTGTATGTCCAGTTTTCTGAGCATCTCCCGCGGCGGGCTTTCGCTTGCGTAGCCGGTCTGGAGTATTACCTGGACATGCTTGTTGAACTGACGGAGGTTTTCCACGACCTCCTCTCCTGTCATTCCCGGCATGTGATAATCGAGGAGCACGAGCTCCACGGCCTGATCCTTCAGGATTTCCAGCGCCTCGGGGCCGCTTGCGGCGGTGAGGACATCGTGACCCTCGCGGGACAGGACGAGCCGCGTCGCCTCCAGATAATCGAGGTTATCGTCAACCAGCAGGATCGTCCGGCCCGTTTTTGCGGAATCCTGGTTTTTTCTGGCCATTTACATGCTCCTCGTGGTTTTAAAGCCGAGTTTAAAGGCTGCGCCGCGACCGACCTCGCTCTGCAGCTCTATCGTCCCGTTCAAATCGGTCATTACGATGTCGCGCACGATGGTAAGGCCCAGGCCTGTCCCCTCTCCGAATCGTTTCGTCGTGAACAGCGGATCGAATATCCTTGACTGGATTTCCGCCGGTATGCCTTGGCCGTTGTCCTTGACCGTCAGCGCGCAGGTTTGCCCGTTGTTATCGAATATTAACTCGATTTCGCCGTCGCTCTGCGGAAGCGCGTCGATGGAGTTGTTGACGAGGTTGGTTATGACCTGCGAAAACTGCCCCGGCTGGCCGCATATGTAGATGGGCCCCGGCGACCCCGAGATTTTTATTCGCACGGCTTTGGGGCGCAGCGAGAAATCCAGCAACGTCAATGTTTCCTTGACGCCGGCCACGATATCGAATTCAACCTTGTCCGCCGCCTTGCTTTCCCTCGTCTGATTCTTGATGCTCCTGATGAAGCTTGCCGCCCGCTCGCTCGCCTTTTTTGCGAGACCGAGGGATTTTTTCATGTCGGAGGCTATCTCAAGATGGTCCTTTGCCGTCACCGAAGCGTCACCGATCGATTCACAGTACTCTTCGGTCAGGCGTGCCTGTTCCTCGAGCGCTGCCCGGACGGTCGCGATGGGGGTGTTCATCTCGTGCGCGATCCCCGCGGTGAGGCGTCCCAGAGACGCCATTTTTTCCGAGATGAGGAGTTGCTGTTGGTTTTTTTGGATCGTGGAATTGGCGTTCTTCAGTTCCGCGTAAGCTTGGGCATTGTCGAGGGCGATGGCTGAATAGGAGCAGAGCGTGCGGAAAATGGAGCACTCCCTGGCCGCGTAGGCGCGTTCCTTGTCGGACTGGATGCTGATGACTCCCAGGAGCCGCTCGCCGATCAGGAGCGGCGCGTAGAGAAGGCTTCGCATGGCCAGCGTCCCCGGTATCAGGTTTTTTCCAACGCGCTCGGGCGCGACGTCTACCAGGATTTCCTTGCGTTCCCTCGCGCTGCGGGAAGTGTTGGAATCCGGGTCGTGGAGACTCTGAGGGGGTAATGTCAGCGGCTTTCCGTCTTCCATCGCGAAAACGCTCCGAAGCGAGGTTTTGTCGGTTTCGAGGAGGTATATGCAAAAAAAATTTACGTCGAGTATTTGCGCGGCATTTCCGTAGAGCGCCCCGAACACCGCCTCGCGGTCCAGGCTCGCGGTTATCTCGCGGCCGATCTTGCTGAGTGTTTCGAGGGTGGTGTTTTCCTGCTGCAGTGCCTCCGCGCGCTGGCTTTCCTTCCTGGCCAGCTGGCTTTGGTGCTTGGCCTCCGCCTGCAACCGCTCCGTTTCGTAGCGCACCTGCATCGCGATTACGCGATTCTGCGCATCCGTGGAACGCGTTTTGTTCCTTGCCTCGGCCGCCGATCGGGCCATTTTATACGCCTCGCGGTAATCGCCCAGGACGGCGTACGCCTCGCTGGCTTCGTCGAACAGATCGGCGGATACCGAGTATCCGTCGATCGTGGCCGCCACCGCGATGGCTTCGTTCAGATAATGCAGGGTGGGGCTCGGCGCAAGCATTCCCGCGGGAGCGGGCAGTCTGTGCTGCCAATGAATCTGCGCCCAAACGCGAAGCGCCTGGATCTGCTCGTCCATGTGCCTCTGTTCCCGCGCGAGGGTCAGCGCGGAGTCAACCTCGACGATAGCCTCTTCGGGGCGTCGCAGCCACGAAAGGGCGCTTGCCTTTCCGCGCTTCGCGGGCATTTGCAGGTCTACTTCGCCCAGCGCGTTCGCGCGTTCTTCAAGAAGGCTGAACCAATCCAGCGCCTTTTGGAAATCTTTTACCGCGATGGCCAGATCGCCCAGGTGCCTGAGTGCAAGCGCGTAATTCCTTGAAGCCTTCAGTGCTTCCATGACGTCGAGGGATTCCTTGAGCATCGCGCCGGAAGCTTCGTATTGCCCCATCAATAAAAGCAGCTTGCCCGCCTGCATAAGGCAGACGCCGACGAGTCCCGGCCAATCCGCCGTCCGGGCAAGATTCAGCGCGCAGTCGTTCCAGTCCAGCGCGGTGGGAAGGTCTCCGAGGTCGGTAAGGTTGATGGCAACGGTGCAGCTGGTGATGATCGCGTTCCTGATCTGCCCCGACTCCCTGGAGGCTTGGTATGCCTGTAAAGAATATTTAACGCCATGGCCGAGGTTGCCCGTAAGCCTGGCGACGCTTCCGAGAGCGTTCAGGAGCCACGCTTCTACGGAGGAATGGTGTTTTTTATTTGCGCCGAAATGCAGTGCCAGGTCCGCCGCGCACTTTTTGGGATCCTTGAATGTGGCGTAAAAGATAATCCGCGCTTGGGCCATGTTCGCGCGGGTCTCGTCGCCCGCTTCCCTGTAATGGCCCAGTGCGGATGCCAGGCAGGCTTCCGAGCGCGGTTTTTCGCCGCGCTCGAACCATAAAAAGGCCAGCAGCCACAGGCTGTCCCCGATGCCGATGGAGTCGCCTGCGGTCTCGAACTCAGTTTGCGCCGCGTTTGCGAGAAGCTCCGACTCGTCCAGTTTTACGGAGAGCCACAGGACTTCCGCCCGGACCAGTTTCAATCTTGCGCCGGCGCGGATTTTTTCTGTTTCATTCAACGTTGAGGAAACCAGCAGGCTTTCCGCCTCATCGGAGAGCGACATGGCCCGCGAGCAGTCCCTCTGGCGATACTGCCATGCCAATGCGATGAGCGGGGGCAACCGGTCCAGTCCGGAGCTTGCGCGAAGCGACGCTTCCAGCGCTTCGAGCCCGGCTGACTCCGCGAATAATTCCAGGTTGTTCGGCCTTGCGCGGGCGGGGAGTTCCTTCATGCGGAATCCGCTTTCATGAGCGGCACTGTAAAGCTGAACTTCGAGCCGATCCCCACGCGGCTTTCCACCTGCATCGAACCTCCCATAAGTTCGACGAAATCCTTGCTTATGGAAAGACCCAGTCCCGTACCTTTTTGCTTGCGGTCCATGCCGGATTCCAGTTGGGTGAACTCGTTGAAAAGCTTGGAGATGTCCGACTGGCTCATGCCGATGCCGCTGTCGCTCACATGGACCACGAGGAATCCCCCGTTCAGCTCCGATGTAACTTTTATATAGCCTTCATCCGTGAACTTTGCGGCGTTGGAGAGCAGGTTGAGGAGCACCTGCCTGAGTTTGGCCTTGTCCGCGAAGACCGTCGGAAGAATCGGCGGAAGCTCGTCCCTGAGCTCGAGGTTTTTTTCGCCGGTTATGGTTTCTATGATCTTGAATACATCCTGGATGAGGTTTCGTAAATTGAGCTCTTCGGGGAACATGTCCATGCGGCCGGCCTCGATTTTCGCAAGGTCAAGGATGTCGTTGATGAGATCTAGCAGATGATGCCCCGAATCCTCGATTCTCTTGAGCAAATCTTTTTGGTCGGCTGTGAAGCAGGAGTCTTCCTGGTTCAGCAGCCAGGAAAAATTGATGATGGCATTCAGCGGCGTGCGAAGTTCGTGCGACGTGTTGGCGAGGAATTTGGACTTGACTTTGTTTGCCTCCTCCGCCTCCGCGCGCGCTTCGGCCGCCTGCTTGAAAAGCTTGGCGTTTTTTATCGCCACCGAAACCTGCGTTCCAATCATTGAAAAAAGCAGCAGGTCCGCTTCATCGAAGCAGGCATCTTCCTCATAATTCTGGATGGCTAAGGCCCCTTCTATCGTGTCGCCGGAGAGCAGCGGAACACCCATCCAGGATCGGCACATGTATCCGATCTGCGAAATACCATTGGACTTCTCGAAGGCCAGTATCTCTTCACTGCTGCGAAAGAGCAGCGGAACCCTGTTCCTTATTACATATCCGTTGAGGCCTATGTCCAAACCAAGCATCATCGGCGGATTTTGCACGCCATTCTCCATGAACATGGCCGCCTGCCATTCGGTGGAACCTTCTTCATACGTTGAGATGCCTATGCTGTCTGTCCTAAATACGCGTCCAAGTTCACGGCCTACCGTTTTCAACAGGCTGTCCAGCTCCAGATTGTGGGAAATCGCGTGGCTGATTTCGACGAGTATCGAAAGGCGAAATGCGCGAAGTTCCGCATCTTTTAATAGTTGGGAGTTAAGCTCCTGAACGGTCCTTGCGGATTTTAATCCGACTTCGGTCCAGAGCAGGAGTTTTTCGGTTCCCTCGCTTTTATCGAAATACCCCTGGATATCCAGCTTATTAACCATTTCGCGCGAAGAATCTTCGCTGGCATAGCCGGTCTGCAAAATGACTTGTACATGTTTATCAAAAAGCCTCAGGTTCTCGACGACTTCCGCCCCGGTCATGCCTGGCATGAAATAATCGAGAAGCACCAGCTCTATTTCCGTTTTTTTAAGGATGGCAAGGGCTTCCGGCCCGCTTTTTGCCGTAAGTACGTCGTGGCCCTCGCGTTCGAGAATCATTTGCGTTGCCTGAAGATATTCTTTATTATCGTCGACGAGGAGGATCTTTCGGCCGGTTTTTATTTTTCTTTCGCTTATTCTGGCCATTTACAGCAATCCTTTTGTCTGTGTATTCATGAACGCCCGGTAAAGCTTCCATGAAAATCTTCTCGGGAACTCCAATTTCCGATGGTTATCCGGGAAAACCCATCCTTTGGAAATGTAATGTTCTCCGGCAAGCAACGCAAGAGAGTCAAGGTGTTTTCAATTATAAACCATAAATCAAGTTTGAGGTGATGAGATTATGTTGGCACGAGGATTCTGCTAATCGTGGGAATCAGGGTTCTAGCGTGTTTTCCAATTCGATTCCCAACGCCAGCAGGCTCTCGTCCCCACCGAAGCGGGCGGCAATTTGCAGTCCGATGGGCATTCCGTTTGTGGAAAATCCCGCCGGCACCGTGAGCGTGGGAACTCCCGCGTGAGTCCAGGGCAGGTTCATGATGGGGCTGCCCGTCGCGTCTATTCCGATGGGGGCGGGACCGGTGGCGGCCGGACTAAGCCAGAAATCCGCGCCGGCGGCGTCCAGGGCCTCTTGGAGTTGGCCGCGTAAAACCAGCATCCCGGCTTTCTCCCGCTCCAGCTGGCTGTCGCTTATCGCCGCGCCTTTTTCTATGAATTCCGCCGTCGTGCCGGAATACAGCCCGCGGTAGGATTTAAACCAGGATGTGTGGACGCGCTGGAGTTCGGCCGCTGCGATACGGCGATGTCTGTCGTTGATTTCCGCGATATCCGGGAAGGACGGGAGATGGGTCAGGATGAATCCCGCGGCCTCCAGGAATTTTACCTGAGTCGTAAAAAGATCCAGCGCCTGAGGTTCGGCCTGCTGCAGGTAAGGGCCGTCGGGGATGGCGAGGACAGGTCGGGGCTTGCTGTCGGAGAATTCGGAAGGACGCCAATCCGACGTCATGATGGGAACGGCGGAAGCGAGGCTCGCCGCGTCTGAGGCGAAGAGACCCACATGATCGAGCGATGGGCTGAACGGAACGACTCCTTCGCTGGCCGTTCGGCCGAAGCTTGGCTTCCATCCGGCTATGCCGCAGAAAGCGGCGGGTCGGGTTATCGACCCGATTGTCTGCGTGCCTAGCGCGAGGGGGCAATAACCGGCTGCGACGGCGGCCGCCGAACCCGAGCTCGAGCCACCCGGAGTATGGGCCGGGTTCCAGGGATTTCTCGTGGGGCCCGGGGAGAAATACGCGAATTCCGTGCTTACGGTTTTTCCGAGAATCAGGACTCCGGCTTTCTTGAGGGCTCGGATTACAGGTCCTTCGTCCATCTCGAAGAGGCTGGAAGGTAGCTTTGAGCCGGCCCTGGTCTCGAATCCGTCGGCCGCGAAGAGGTCCTTTACGCCCAGGAGAACGCCGTAAAGCGGCGGTCTCCGCAGCGGGTCGGGAAATCTTGCCTCGAGGGCGGCCGCCTCCGCGAGCAGGCGCGACCTGCGTCCCGGTTCGGGCAGCAGCGCCATGATCGTCCGATCCGTCGAGTCGACGCGATCCATGGCCGCGATGATATAATCACGCAGGGAAACCTTTCCGCTCCTGAGATCGGAGGCGAGGGGCTCCAGGGGACGAGGTCCCGCCGTCTCGGGCATTCCCCGGCCGCGCATGCTAGACGACTCCCTCTTCGCGCAATATTTTTATCGCAGCGTCGGTGAGTCCGAGCAGCTCGGACAGTATCTTGTGCGTATGCTCGCCGATTGCCGGAGCTTTCGGGCGGGTCGGCGTTTCCGGTATCGTCTCCATCTTGATAGGATTGCCGGGGATGGTGATCGTACCCGCCATGGGGTCGTCCACCGTCACGAACATGTTGCGCGCCTTCAGCTGGCGATCGGCCATCACATGCTCGATATCGTTGACGGGGGCGCACGGTACTCCGGCGTCCTCAAGCTCCCGCAACCATGTGCTTGCAGGTGCGACCGCGAAAAGCCTCTCGAGTTCGGGTATCAAGTCGTTATAGTTTTTCGTGCGGTCGCCGTTCGTCCTGAAACGCCCGTCGGCGAAAAGATCGGGGCGGTTTACCGCGTCACAGAAGGTTTTCCAGAGCGCGTCGTTGCCGATGGCGATGACGAACCACGCGTCGCTGGCGCGGAAGGCCTGGAACGGAGTGATGGTAGGATGGCGGGTGCCCAGCGGCTGCGGGGATTTTCCGTCCACCTGATAGCGGACCAGCGCGTTCTCGAGAATCGCAAGCTGGCAGTCCAGCATCGAGACGTCCACCTTCTGGCCGAGGCCCGTTTTTTCCCGATGGTAGAGCGCCGTGGTTAGG
Organism: uncultured Treponemataceae bacterium; assembly: GCA_964485395.1. Lineage (GTDB taxonomy): Bacteria > Spirochaetota > Spirochaetia > Treponematales > UBA12059 > JANNSO01. Next base: position 70,017 of record CAZAJF010000009.1, read on the forward strand.
CCCGTGGAACTGAACACTGCCGCGCCGATATCGCCCATGGACAGGCCTACGCGGGTGGGAGGTGAATCCGGCCAGCCGGTGATGCTCATGACGCCGCCCATGGCCTGCACGAGTATGTCGTAGGCCGGACGCTTGGAGTCGGGCCCGGTATGGCCGAAGCCGGATACCGCCGCGTAGATGAGCCTGGGGTTGTCCGCCTTGAGGACGTCCCAGCCGAGGCCCAGCTTCTCCATCGTGCCCGGGCGGAAGTTTTCCACGAGGATGTCGCATTTTTTCGCGAGCTGGCGGAGCAGCGTCTTGCCCGAGTCGGTCTTGAGGTCTATTGTTATGCTTTCTTTACCTCTGTTCACGTTCATGAAGTACAGGCTCTGGCCGTTTTTGAAAGGCCCGAACGCGCGCGCGTCGTCTCCCGTCCCGGGGCTCTCCACCTTGATGATCGTCGCCCCGAGGTCAGAGAGCATCATCGTGCAGAAAGGTCCGGCGAGAACCCGCGTCAAGTCGAGGACGCGTACGCCCTCCAGCGGCTTGGTCATAAATTCTCCTCTGGTGAAGATGGGCACGGAGGCGCGGAGACCACGGAGGAAGATAAGAAAAAATCAAAAAAATATATTATATGATTTTATTATATTTTCTTTCTCCGTGCTCTCCGTGTCTCCATGTCTCCATGTCTCCGTGCAAAATCCGTGTTTTATTTCTTCTTTGCTTCCTCGTGGAGCCAGGCGGCCTGCGCCCCGGCGACGTCGCCGAATTTCGTGAGCTCGCATTTGGCTTTCTTGGCCATGAGCTTTTCGTAGCGGTCGTCCTCAACCATGGCGACGATGCGCGCCACGCTCGATTCGCCGTCGACGAGACGCCAAGGGAAGCAGCCGATCGTGCAGCGCTGGTTCAAGAGCAGGTCCATGTCGCCGCCCAGGCATTCCGCGTGGATGAGGCCCACGTTGAACATCTCTATGTGCATGAGTTGGTACTTGTCCTCGCTGAATACCTCGTCCAGCGTCTTGCCGTATTTTTTCCTGAAGTGCTCGTCGCACTGCTTCGCCTGCTTGGGCATCCACTCGCGGATCTTCGTGTTCATGGGGTGGTCGGCGCTGCCGCAGTCGACGCCGATCCAGCGGAGCTTCTTTCGCTTTGCCCATTCGGCGAATTCGCGGTCGGGGCCGGGGTGCTTGATCATGTAGCGGATCTCGTCGCCCGTGGGCTGATCCCAGCCGTAGTGGTGAAAGCCCGTGTGGATGATAAGAATATCACCTTCTTTCACCTCGACGCGCTCCTCGACCATCTTGGACGTGTACACGTCGTAATCGCCCGCGCAGTCCGAAAGGTCCACGATGGCGCCCTCGTGCACGAGGAAATCCATGTCCAGGCTCGCGATGTCCTTGCCCGGCGTATAGAAATGGATTTCGCCGTCCAGGTGAGTGCCGATATGGTTGGAGTGGGTAAGGACCTGGCCGTTGGCCCCATTGGGCGACAGCCGCTTGAAGTACTTCATTTCCAGCGGTTCGTACGTAGGCCAGGGCGGGGTACCTATCCCCAACGGAATCGTCAAGTCGATCATCTTCATAAAAACCTCCTGATTTCGGTCTGTCGTACTGCAAATATAAGCACGGAGACACGGAGAACACGGAGCAGGAATCAAGAGAAAGAGAAGAATCGGAAAAAGGCTGAGTAGCCGCTAGGCCGATCTCCAGTTTTCTCTATAATATCCTTCTCTTAACTCTTCTCCGTGCCTCCGTGTCTCCGTGCCAATCGTCCCAAAACTTCTTCCTCTTCATCTTCTCTGCGTCTCTGTGCCTCTGTGGTTTCTTATCTGTTTATGGCATATTCCTTCGCGAAGGCTACGACTGCGTCCCTGAATGCGTTTTCTGGCGGTTTTACCAAACCGGCGCCTACCATGCCGATGCCCGGCTTCTTGTGGGCTATGCCGGTATTGATGGCGGGCAGGATTCCGGTCTCCACCACTTTGCGCACGTCGATTCCCGTGGGCGTCCCGCGAAAGTCAAGGGCGGGGATCTGGTACGCGTCGTTTTCGGTTTGGCAGATTTCATACATGCGCAGCGTAACGTCCAGGGCGTCCTGCGGGGATCCGCCCACGAATTTCACGATGGCCGGGGCTGCCGCCATGGCGAAGCCCCCGATGCCCGACGTTTCCGTTATGACGGAATCGCCGATGTCGAGGGCTGCGTCGTTGGGGCCGTAGCCGGGAAGGTACAATCCTTCCACGATGCCGGCCGGCCCTGTGAACCAGCGTCCGGGGAGCCCCGAAAGCTTGATGCCGAACTCGGTGCCGTTCCTGGCCATCGTGGTAATTATCGTGCTGCCTTCCACTCCTGCCGCCGCGTCCACGGTGCACTTCGCGCTGGGCATGGTAAGGTTCAGGAAAAAATGGTCGTTGCCGTTGAGGAACGCCAGGACCTTGGCTAATTTTTCGCGCGGCCAGTCCAGCATCACGAGGTGCGGCGCAAGCTCGCGGATTACGAGGGACGTTCCCGCCCGGTTGCGGTTGTGGCCCTCGTCGCCCATCTGAAGTATCTGGGCGATTATCGTCTTCATGTCCAGCGGCCCCCGCAGGGCAAGGGCGGCGGAAATGATGGGTGCCAGCTCGTCGCGCATCCACGCAAGGCGTCCGAGCACCTCCGCGGAATAGGCGCCGTAGCGGAGCACCTTGCCCAGTCCCTCGTTGAGCGTGCAGAATGCGCGGTTGCCGAATTCCTTGTTTTTCACGATCCACACGGGCATGCTCGCCGTCATGACGCCGGCCATGGGGCCTACGGCGTCATGGTGATGGCAAGGTTCAAAACGGATGTTCCCCGATGCCGCGAGCGTTTCCGCTTCCTCCGGATTCGCCGCGAGGCCTTCGTACATGAGGCCGCCCATGATCGCGCCTTTTAGCGGGCCGCACATGTCCTTCCAGGCGACGGGCGGGCCGGCGTGGAGTATGAGGTCGCGGGCCATGCCGGGGACGACGTCGAGAGCCGTGCCGATTCCGGTGACCGTGGGCTTGGCGGCCAGTATCCTCCGGACGGCTTCGGCGTTCGCGGCCTCGATGTCCAGATTCCCGCCGTTCTTGCCGCGTATGCCCCTCGCGATTGAGTCGAGGGCGGCGATGGTTTTCAAGTCGCCTCCGGCAGGCGGACGCCAGTCGACCTGCACCGCCTTGACGCCTTCCTTGAGCAGGTTTCTCGCGAAGGATTCAAGGCCAATGTTCACGGCGCGAAGCTCGGATGTGAATAATTTTTCAACCGGGATCTCGCTCATTTCCGGCCTCCCGCTTTCTTAGCTATCTCGATGGCCAGAAGCGCCGCTCGATAATTCGAGGGCATTATCACGACGCCCTCCGCCTCGAGCTTGGCCGCTTGCGCCGCGTAATCCTGCGGGTCGGCCGCGGTTCCCGTAATCGACGCGACGACGGGCAGGTATCCTCCGCGAGCCTTCGCTCCGGCCCTTGCCGTGCGGATGGCATCGAGGCAGGCGCCGCCCGGGTCTTCGTGCGAACCGTAGCCCAAGACTACGTCGAGGAGCAGGACCGCGCAGCTTTCGTCCCTGCCTTCAAGCGCTATCCGCTGGGCGCGGGCTGCGGGATCGATCATGGGGTGCGGCTTGCCGACGGTAAACACGTCGTCGCCGAGGTCTATCACGGTATGCCCTTCGGATTTCTGGGGATCCGCAAGGATCCACGATGGGTCGGTATGGTTATTGGAGCGTACGCCGCCGAGGGTCTCGTGAGCCAGGAAAAGCGTTTCGTCCGCGAGCGTGCCGCCTGTATAGAGCCCGCGGAGATATTTTTGTTTGCTGGATAGACGTGCAGATTCCTGGGTGGCGAGCTGCCCGATCGTGGTTCTGCTGGGCCTGTTATAGCGGTCGTTACCCGAGTCTTCGGCGATCAGTTTCCGCGCTTCGCTGGAATCGTGTTCCGTCGTGGCGAAAATCGTTGCCATGAGCGCGGCTTCCTCGAGGTCGTGGGCATATGCCAGCCGAGGTTCGTCTTCGAGGGGGGGCATTCCTAAAAAATGGGCCACGGCGGGTTTGCCGCTTGCGCGCAAGGCTGCGATGACCGCGGCGGCGACTTCCGGTGCGGGAGGCTTGCCGATCACGAGTATCACCTTCGTGGCCGGATCGGACGCAAGCGCCTTGATGGCGAGGAGGCTTGTCATTCCGCCCACGGCGGCGTTTTTCATGTCGCGCCCGCCCGTGCCGATTCCTTGGCTGATACCCGAACCGTAACGGTCGATCAGGCAGGAAACTTCCTGAAGGCCCGTGCCCGCGGCCGCCACGATTCCGATAGGGCCGCGCCTTACGATGTTCGCGAAGCACAAGGGCTTGCCGTTGATGATCGCGGTACCGCAGTCCGGCCCCATCATGAGCAGGTTTTTGGAAACGGCGAGCTTTTTCAAGGCTACTTCGTCCGCCAGCGAAACGTTGTCCGAGAAGAGCATGACATGGAGCCCGGCTTCCAGGGCTTTTCTCGCCTCCCGGGCGGCATATGCGCCGGGAACTGAAATTATCGCGATATTCGCCTCAGGATCGATTTTAAGCGCTGACTGGCTTGATCCCGCCATGCGAAGCGCCGAGGTTTCCGAGTCGGTTTTCTTGCGACGCTTGAGCGAGGCGAACGCTTCCTTTATTGCGGCTTCCGCCGTGGATCCGTCTTGAGCTTCCACCGCCACGACGAGATCGCCGGGGGAAAGGTTCTGCAATTCGCGCGAAATGAAGCCCAAACCCGTGAGCAGCTCGAGGTTCATGGGGGTCGCCATGGCGACGACCGCCTCGGAAACGCCTGTAAGCTTTTTTATACTGCGGGTAGCCAGCATGAGGAAGACGGAATCGTAGTAGGAATCTTTTCTGACGGCTGTTTGTTTCATCGTACCACCTGAACAGACGAGTATAGCACTCGAATCCAGTTTGCGAAAGCCCAAAATATTTTTGTACAAGATTGGAATTGTCATGTATAATCAATTGTCCGCGACTGTCGCGAACAGGTTGCGCCTTGTGCGCGCGACTTGATTTCAACCGAGTGTTCTGGAGGAGACTTTATGAGCGAGCAAAAGAATTTCTGGAATTTCCTTGGCTTCAGGGCGGGGCAGAGCAAGGAAGGTTTCTTGCCCGACGAAGCTCCGAGCTTTGGCAAGCTCATCCTGTTTGCGCTTCAGCAGTTCATCGTCATGTTTCCCGCGACGGTTCTGGTCGCCCTCCTTACCGGGTTCCATGTAAGCACGACTATTTTCGCCTCGGGCTTCGCGACACTTGGATTCATCCTCGTTACCGGCGGAAAAATTCCTCTCTATTATGGAAGTTCCTTTTCCTACCTCGCGGCCATCGTCTCCATCACCGGCGTAAAATACGGCGTCATCGCCTCGGACGCCCTTATCAGCCAGGCGCAGTTCGGAATCATCATGTCCGGACTCGTTTCCATGCTCGCCGGATTCCTCGTCATCAAGGTGGGAATGGACAAGATCAACAGGATCCTTCCGGCCACGGTCACCGGTTCCATCGCCATCGTCATCGGAATCACCCTCGCCGGGACGGCCATGGGCAACGCTTCGGCCAACTGGACCATCGCGCTCATAACCCTCGTGGCGACCATCCTGTTTTCCGTTTTCCTCAAGGGCGTACTCGGGCAGCTGCCCATACTGTTCGGCGTATTGGTCGGCTACATCGCATCCCTCATCATGGGCATCGTCGACTTTACGCCGCTTACTTCGGCCGCGTTCATCCAGGCTCCGCACTTTACGCTGCCCAGTATCTCCTGGACCGCCGTGCTCGCCATCATGCCCATCGCCATAGCCACGATTCCGGAGTCTACGGCGCACTTGTTCCAGATCGACATCTACGTGAACAACCTCGCGAAGAAACGCGGCGAGAAGGAATACAAGATCGCCGACAGGCTCGGGCGCAACCTCATAGGCGACGGCTTGGGCGACATCATCAGTTCACTGTTCGGCGGACCCGCCGGCACGAACTACGGCGAGAACATTTCAACCATGGCCATCACCAAAGTGTTCTCGGTTCCGGTGCTCATCTGCTCGGCGATCCTCGCCATCCTTTTCAGCTTCTTCGGAAAATTCTCAGGCGCCATCAACACGATACCGGGTCCCGTAATCGGCGGCCTGTCAATCTACCTGTTCGGCGTAATCGCGGTGCAGGGCGTCGGCATCATGATCGAGAAGAAGGTCGACCTGTTCGACAACAAGAGCCTCGCGGTCATCTCCACCATCCTGGTCATCGGCATCGGCGGCGCGTTCGCGTTCCCGAACGGCATGATACCGGTTTTCGGCGCGCAGCTTCCGGCCATCGCCACCGCGGCGGTATGGGGTATCGTGCTCAACGCCCTGTTCATGATCAAGGGCAAGAAAAAATAATATAAAGAGAATCTATTCGATGATCGATAAGCGGGACGCCGGGGTTGTAAACCGGGCGCCCCGTTTTTTTATCGGCTGGCGTAATAAAGACCAGCCAGGAAACCGGCGAGCGCATCCTCTCCCGAAGTGGCTCCATGGCGTAGCGCGGCGGCGACGGCATCTTCGAGCTTCGCTTTTGATGCGACCGAGTCCGACGAGGCTGCATCCGAAACAGCGTGCGCCAAGGCAAGCAGGTAATGCGGCGGAACGGCAGCGACTGCGCCGAGCAATAGAGCCCTCCCTGCCGCGGTCGTCCGGTCCAGCATCGTTCGCAGCCGGGAGCGCAGCTCGTCCGCGGCCGTGCGCGCGGACTGTCCGCAAAGGTCGAGGGCTGTCAGGTAACCTGTGAGCCAATCATCGCCCGCGGGGGTCGTCCCGGGCCCGAAGCCGACGAGGTTGGATGGAAAGCCAGGAGAATCCTCGAGTTTTTTAAACGCGTTCGCAAAAGCCCCCGGTGCATGGATTCCCTCGGAAAGCCGGCTTTGCAGGCGTTGCCGATCGAGGGCACGTTCGATTCCGTCGATGGATGCGATTATTCCCCCCGGTGTCAGCGGAGCCTGCTTAGGAACGGAAAGCCTCGGATCCCAGGCGATGGAACCTGAAAAGTCGAGGATCGCGTAAGGCGTGGATTCCTGGAAATCGCGGCAGGTGGGCGAAAAAAGCTTCAGTGACCGGCCGTCGTATATAACCGGCGGTTTTTCCCTTTCGCCGCCGTCCGGCATGGCATCCGCTCCATCGCGGAATTCCGGGAAGCCAGTGGAGTTATAAAAAGATCTCGCTTCCATCATGTCCGCCGACGCGACGATCGAGACGAGCGCGCCGTCGCTGTGCAGGAGCGAGACGGCGTTCCGGAAAACCCCGACGAGCGCGGCCGTCCACGGCGGGGGCGGAACGAGGCAGCCCGTCAATCGCCGCATAAGACCAGGAAGGTCGTCATTCTGCCTTTTCCCTTTATCTCTATGTTTTCCCTGGTTTCAAAGCCGGGTTTCTCGGTGAGCAGATCGAGAGTCGCCTTTGATACTTGTATCCTTCCGCCTACGCCGCTCGATTCCATCCTGCTGGCAATGTTTACCGCGTCTCCCCAGAGGTCATAGATGAATTTATGCTTGCCTATGACACCTGCGACGACCCTCCCCGAGTTTATTCCCACCCGCATAGCTATCTTGGCATCATTGGCCCTGTTGAATTCCGCGACATCCTCGAGGAGACCCTTCGCGAATTTCAAGGCGCTGTCCGCGTGCCCCGGGTCTCGCACGGGCAAGCCCGCGACAGCCATGTAGCAGTCCCCGATGGTCTTGATCTTCTCGACTCCGAACCTGTCGCATGAAGCGTCTATCCTCGAGAAAAGCGAATCGAGCATCGAGACCAGGCCTTCCGGGGATAAGCGTTCCGAGAATTCCGTGAAGCCTACTATGTCGGCGAAAATTATGCTGGCGCTTTCGAAGCGCTCGGTAGTATTCGTGCGTCCCCGCTTCAAGTCCTCCGCGACGCTCGCCGGCAGGATGTTCAAGATCAGCTTCTCGTTCTCTTCGCTCTTTTGCGGCAGGAGCCAGGTTTGTTCGGTGATTTTCCTGTTCATGACGGTTCGGTTCCGGGCTCCGGCCACGTACAGGATTACGACGAGGGCGAATATCAGACCGGTTAATAAAAGATTCACGCCTTCTACGAGGAGAAGGCCAATCATCGACGTTGAAAGCAGGAGGAAAGCCAAGCCGTTTTTAATGGGGCTCGCGGCGAACGTCACGGGAGGGTAGGCTGTCCGCGCTTGCGAGGTTTTTTTAAGGTTCAGGGCTGCGTAAATAAAAAACGCCAGCGCGAGTATCGATGCGGATATCACCGCTTGCCTGGTCAGCCCCAGCGTGAGGGCGTCCGTTTCGGGCCGTCGATGGAGCAGTACCACCGATTCCTGCACCGAAGCCCAAATTGCGCAGGCGTTAAGCTGGACGGGTATGGCGGTCGCGAGCCTAAGGGAAGGGAATACGAGCTTCAGGAACGTCGTAGATAAGGCTGCCCCGAAGATGGAAAACGCGATACCCTCGATTATATTTGCGTCGAAAACGCCGTTGGCTATAAGGAGCTCGAATGGATTTCCTCCTTCTCGAGCCAAGGCTCGAGGCATCGCGGCTATGGCAAGCAGTGTCGTTGCGGAGATGGCGCTGATGAGCGATATGATCGGGTACACTCCGGACCAAGGCTCTTTATCGATCCGATTTGCGCTCAGGGTCCGGCATTCAAGGAATTGGTAGGCAAGCAACAATCCGACCAGGATCAGGACTCCCGTTTCGATCATGGAGTAGCCGAGGATAATGCCATCGAGGGAACTGGTGGAAATCGCGCGGCCTTCGAGAAAAGTCGAATTGCCCGGCGAGAGCAGGATCGTCAGGCTGGACAGGAACAGGAAAAGGATGACGGCCGGGAATACGGCCTGCGTGTCCTTGATTTGCTGCCAGTCTTTCAATGGGTTGCAGGATCTAGAAAAAACGTTGGGCAGGAATCTGCTGGTGCTGATACCGCGAAACAAGTAGAGGGAAACCGGAATGTAGAGCATGCTTATGGGCAGGAACCACGCGAGGTCGAACGTTCCGGTCGCCAGCTTCAGCAGGAAAATCGGTGTGCTCAAGAAGAAGTAGGCGAGAAACTCGGCCAGGTCAAGAATCCGTCGTTTCATCTCGATTCGTCCTCGCGAAATAAAGTGAAAATATCTTAATCAGGGAAGCCTTGGTCGGCTTCCCTGAACGTCTTTTGCGTTGCGCCGTCGCTATCAGCGTTCCCCCGTTACCGGCGCGGACCGGCACGAGCCCAGCGGCGATTTCGTTATCCAATTGTCGACGGGCTCTTTTTTTTCGATCGCGCGCCACACGTCCTCGAAGCGCATGGGCATGTGCATGATCTCCGCGCCCGTGGCCTTCTGGATGGCGTTGCCCAGCGCCGGCGCCACGCTGATCATGGAATGCTCGCCTACGCCGCGCGCGCCGTACGGGCCGTCTATCTGCGGCGTCTCGACCACTGCGCACTCTATCTCGAGGGGAAGGTCCTTCGCCGTGGGAATCTTGTTGTCCGTAAACGAGGGGTTCAGGAGCCTTCCTTGCTGGTCGTAAATGTAGCCTTCGCAGATGGCGGTACCCAGGCCCTGGATCATTCCGCCGATGGCCTGGCCTCGGACTATGTCCGGATTCACGGCGCGTCCCACATCGTACACGCTGCCTACTTTTAGGACGCGGTATTCGCCGGTCTCCTCGTTTACCTCGGCGATTATGCCGTGCGCCCCGAAGGTCCAGTCCAAGGCCGGGTTTCCCTCGCCGGTTTCCTTGTTCAGATTGGAAAGGCCCTGCGCGATGTAGCGCCCGACGCCGATGAGCGGGCCGCCTATGCCGTTGCCGTTGGGCATGGCGTAACCCACGGCCATGGACGCGAAGCTTACGAATTTATTGGGGTGATGCTTTATGAATACTTTGTCGCCGTCATGGCCCAGGTCGCGGACATTGGCGTGAAGGGCTTCCCCGGCGACTGCATAAGCGCATTGGAGCAGGTCTTCGGCCGCAAGTATGGCCGCGTTTCCGGACAGCAGCAGACCTTTGGAGGCCACGGTCTGCCAGTCGTAGGGGTCGCGGTCGGTGTCGTTTTCGAAAGCGACCTTTATTTTTTCTATGTTGAATCCTAGGCGCTCCGCGATGATCTGACGTATTGACGCGTACGTGCCTTGGCCGTAATCGGTAAGGGCCAGGTTTACGAGGACCGAGCCGTCCTCGTTCATCTTGAGCACCACGGAGGTGGCGGTGAACGGCGGCATGGCCGGGGCTTTCTGGAGCGCGGCCACGCCCTTGCCGATCTTCCAGCCGGTTTTGTCCTGGCGGGCTTTTTCGGCCTCTGTCAGCTTTCCGTAACCGATCATGCGCGCGGCTTCCTCGATGCATTTCACCACGTTGCCCGTGGAGGCGAGTATTTCCTCGCCCGTCAAGGTCTTGGAGCCGGGGCGGAGGGCGTTCTTAAGGCGGAAATCCAGGGGATCCATGCCAATCGCGCCGGCGACCAGTTCCATGTGACGCTCGATGGCCCAGTGGAATTCCACGTGGCCGAAGCCGCGATACGCTGTGCCGAAGGGCTTGTTCGTGTAAATCGTGTAGGCGTCTATCCACGCGTTGGGAATTTCGTACGGTCCGCTGGCTGAGTATCCGGAGGCGCGGGTTACGTTTACAGCGTAATCCGCGTAGGCGCCTGAGTCCCAGTACATCGTCATATGCTGCGCGAGTATCTTTCCTTCGGGGGACACGCCGGTTTTAATGCGATAGGTCAGGGCGGAGCGGCAGGGCAGCAGGCTGAATTCCTCCTCGCGGCTCGCCTGGAACTTGCAGGGTTTTCCGCCTGCCTTGCGCGAAAGCACGGCGCATAAAGGTTCCACGCCGATGCCGGCCTTGCCCCCGAATCCTCCGCCGACGTACGGTACCTGCACGCGCACGTTGTTGTGCGGCAGCTTGAAGGCGTGGCAGAAAAGGTTTCGCACCGTGAACGGACTCTGCGCGCTCGTCCATATCTGCACCTTGTCGCCTTTGCCCCACTGCACGATGGCGACGTGCGTCTCCATGGGTACGTGCTGCACCGAGGGACAGGAATACTCGCGCTCGACTATCCACGCGGAATCGGCGAAGCCTTTGTCCACGTCGCCCTTCCTCAGCTTTGTGTGGTTCGCGATATTGGTGCCCGGCTTGGGCGTAAACGCCGCCGCCATGTAGGAATAGGTTCCCAGGTCCGGGTGCACGAGCGGGGCGTCGGGCTTGAGCGCGTCCATGTGATGCAGTACGGGAGTTAGTATTTCATAGCGTACTTCCACCGCCTCCGCGGCGGCGCGCGCCTGTTCGGGAGTATCGGCGGCCACGGCCACCACGGCCTCGCCGAAATGGCGCACCTGTCCCCGCGCCAGGATCCGCTTGTCCACCACGTACAGGCCAAGATGGTAGTCCAGCTCGTCCCCGGTGACGATGGCCCGTACGCCGGGGAGGGCGGCCGCCTTGGCCGTGTCTATGCCGAGAATCTTTGCGCTGGCATGGGGGCTCTTCTTGAGCTGCACATGCAGCATGCCCGGCAGGCTCATGTCGCTTACGAAAGTCGCCTCGCCGGTAAGTTTTTCCACCATGTCGGGTCTGCCGGCTTTCTTGCCCACGTAGGCGAGGTCTTCGGTCCTTATTTCGTCAAACATGCCTGAGCTCTCCTTTCTCGGCCGAGCGGCCGGTAAGGTCGAGGACCGCCTCTATGATCTGGGCGTAGCCGGTGCAGCGGCAGAAATTGCCCTCTATCGCTTCCTTTATCTCGGGAACCGTTGGCTTGGGATTGTCACGTAATAATTCCTTTACAGACATGACCATTCCCGGCGTGCAGAACCCGCATTGCACCGCGTGGTTGGCCTCGAACGCCTTCTGTATGGCGGAAAGCGACGGCCCGGCGGCTTCCCCTTCTATGGTGTCTATGACGGCGCCGTCGGCCTCCGCGGCAAGGACCATGCACGAGTTGACAACGCGACCGTTCATGAATACTGTGCAGGCCCCGCACTCCCCGGAGCCGCAGCCTTCCTTCGTGCCCATGAGCCCCAGGGTTTCCCTCAAGAAACGAAGGAGCGTGTGATGTTCCGGCGTTTCCCTCTCGTAGGCGCGGCCGTTTACTGTTAATTTTATTTTCATGTCAGGACTCCTCCCCGGACGCGCCCGCCAACAGCCTGCGGACATAGACGCCGATCATGTGCATCCGGTACTCGCGGGTTCCGCGCACGTCGCTGATCGGCGATACGGCGGAAAGAACCTTCTCGACCGCCTCTGCGGGGTCGTCCTTCAGGCCTACGGTTTTCACCAGTACGGGCGTAGGCGCCGCGGAACTAACGCCGAAGCGAAGCTCGCCGTTCAGCCGCACCATGAGCACGCCCACGACGCCGAGGTCGTGCCCGGCGATCCGCTTTAGCTTGAGGTAGGAACCGGTCGCGTCGGCCGATTCGACCGGTACGAGAATCGACTTGAGGAACTCGCCCTGCTTGAGCGAGGTTTTTTTTACGCCGGCGAAAAACTCGCTGAACGGCAGCGTTCGTTCGCCGTTCAGCGAGCCGATTAGCGCCGTTGCCCCCAGGCACAGCAGCGCAGGCGCCATGTCCGAGCATGGCGAGGCGTTCACGACGTTCCCCGCCACGGTTGCCCGATTTCGTACCTGATGGCTCGCCAGCTCGTGCGCGCAGGAGCAGAGCGTCGGGTAGCGCCTTCGCGCGTCCGGGTTTCTGAGCACGTCGTTGATGCTGGCCGCCGGTCCGATGACGAGGCCTTCTTTCGCGTCGTAGCGGATCTCGCTTGCGCGGGGAATCTTCTTAATGTCGACTACCGTTTTGGGTTTGATGACGCCGTTGCGGATATTCGGAATGAGGTCGGTCCCTCCGGCCAGTATTTTAGCATCGTCGCCATGCTCGACAAGGGCTGCCGCGAGAGCCTGGAAACTGTCGGCTGCCACATAACGGAATTCGTATACCATTTCAGATTGCCTCCCCGTTACATAGAAGATTCGCACAGGATCCGAACGACCCTGTTCCCCTTCGTTTTTTTTTCAGGTGGGTCTATCAGTAAAAGCCCGATTTGGTTCCGTGTCAACCTAATTTTATCTGGATCGAGGTTCTTTACCTTGCGGCAAGGAAGCAGTATACATGAAGCATGAACCTATCGAATAGTTTACGGGACGATTCATGATGGACGCATCTATACCGGACCCGGTGGGACGCTCCTCCGCGTTTCGCGCGCTCCTGGACGCGATGCTGTCGGGTACGGGCAGCAAAGCATTGGTTGAAGGCTACAGGCGGCATATCGATACCGCGCTGCCGGAAGACCTCGTCGCGGTGGTGGACGCCGCGATCGCGGACGGCGTAGGGCTGGACGCGCTCAAACCGGCCGTTTCCAAATTGATCAACCTGCTTTCCACCTCCCTCTCCCGCCATCGCCACGTTCCCGCGGAAGGCGATCTTTTATTCGCCGGCTTGATGGCCGAGAATGCGCGGATCCGGACGCTGCTCGAGGAAGGGAAGCCCCTTGCGAGGGAGTTCAACGAATTGTTCACGTTACCGGCGCAAGCGGAAACGGGAAAGCGCCTGGAAACCCTGGCGGGCAGACTCCTCGATTTGATGCGCCGTTTGGCCGTGGTCGATGTCCATTACAAAAAAATGGAAAACGCCGTATTTCCCCGGTTCGAGTCTCGATACCCGCAATTCAGATGCGTGCGCCTCCTGTGGGCGCTGCATGACGATGCGCGCGGCGGCCTGCGCGAACTTACATCGATGTTTTCCGGCGGCGTTCCGTTGGACCCCGCCGTTTTCAAGGCTCGATTGCCTCGCTTCAACAGTCTGCTGGGAAAGCTCTATTTCGATCTCTCCGCCATCGCCTTCCGCGAGGAGTGCGCCTTGTTCCCGGTGATGGCCGAGCATCTTCCGCCCGCGGAAAGTGAAGATTTATTCAAAGAGGCCGGCGGCTCCGGCTTCGGGGGAAGGACCGGCTCCCTGAACGCCGACGCATTGGCTTCCCTGTTTTCGGCAATTCCGCTGGACATGACCTTCGTGGACTCAAGCGACAAAGTCGCCTGGTTCACGGATTCGCCGCACCGTATTTTCGACCGCAGCCCGGCGATCATCGGCAGGGACGTGCGTAATTGCCATCCGGCCGGGAGCGTCGGCCGAGTGGTCGCCATACTGGATTCCTTCAGGCGCGGCGAGAAGGACAGCGAGGCTTTTTGGCTGGATCTGGGAGGCCGGTTCATACATATCGAGTATTTTGCCTTGCGTACGCCTCAAGGCGTCTACCTTGGAACCTTGGAATGCAGCCAGGACTTAACCGCGAAACGCGGACTCTCAGGCGAACGGCGCCTTTAGGCCGCGCCTAGATCGGCATCGATTTCATGGGCCGCCGGGCCGCGTCAACGAGTTTGTAATTGTTCTGCGATGGACAGCGGAGAAATAGCGTTTCCGAGCGGCGATTCATTTGCGATTCGTCTTATTAAATGTTCTTTTTTGTTCGATGCTGGTGTATAGTCGGCGAACGGGTTTTATTAACGGCATTTAGAAAACAAAGCTGTTTTTCAAGGCTGCAAGTCAAGTTTGAGCACCTAATAAAAATCCAAGGGAATTGGCAAATCGACAAAATTTGAATTATAGTGGAGAGAAAGATTCTGGGATGACGCTCGGTCGTTGCCGGTTCGAAGGGGTTTGTTGGCTATGCACAAGTTTTTTTTCCCTCTGAAGGATAGAATCGGATTGCCATTATCGATAGGCAAGCGGATGCCCATACTTATCAACTTGAATGTCATGTTGATCGCGTATTTTATCCTTGCCACGGTTACGAGGTTCAAAGCCGATCCCAAGGCCATGCTGCCTTTGCTGGTAGCCGTAAACGCCACCTCGGTCATTTTCCTGGTGTCGCTCGCGTTCATCCGGTTTCGCAGGTACATGGTGGCCTCGGTTATTTCCGTCTCCGGTATATTGCTGGACACTTTGTGGATAGGGCTCTTCATTCCCTTCAAAAGCGAGGGGGATTTATATCGTCTCGCGGTGTATATTATCGTTTCCTGCATCGTAAACAGCATGCTGGCGATAAACCTGAAGCAGATCATCGCGTATGCGGTCGCGGCGTTCCTTGTTTTCGCCGGAGTGGCAGTCATCGTCTATGCCCCTCTGATAGGCGGGTTTCAGGGTGAATTCAGGACTTCGTTCGTAACACTGACGCTGGTATACCTTCCTTCCAACATCGTTATTTATTTTACCGGTAAACTCTCGTCGGACTTGGTAAAGCTTGTAGAAAACGAACTTGCGATAAACAGGACGAAAACCCTGGCCCTCGACGACTTGATCAAAAACGCCAAAGGATCCCTGGAAATCGGAAAGACTTTGCTCGACGCCTCCGCGGAAAGCCGGAGGCGCAGCCTGGGCATCCGGGAATCGCTGGGTAAACTGCGCGTATCGTCGCAGGGCATGAGCAACGATTCCCGCTGCACCGATGAAACCAACAAGGATGTCGCCGAATATACGCGCGTCATGCAGCAATCGGTGGGCAACCAGAATTCCTTCTTGAGGCAGACGAACGCGTCCATTTCCGAAATCATGGCGAAAATCCAGAACATTGCCCAACTCGCCGGGCAGAAAAAAACGATCATGGATGCCGTACTCGGTAAAATCGAGATGCAAGCCCAGGAAATACAGCGGATCAACGATAGCTTCGACAAGATTCGGCTGTCTTCGGCCGACGTGCTTGCCGTGGCCGGCGGAATTCTCGATATCTCCGAAAAGACCAATATGCTCGCAATGAATGCCTCCATCGAGGCCGCCCACGCGGGATCCGCCGGCAAAGGGTTCGCCGTAATCTCCGGGGAGATACGCAAACTGTCGCAGGAAACCCAGTCAAGCACGAAATCCATCGGCGAAGCCCTCTCCAGAAACGACGCGACGGTCACCGAAGTATCGACGATAGTCCTGGCATATACCAAGCACATCGCTTCGGTCGTAAACGATGTCCGGGACACGTTTTACGCCATCGAAGAAATCATCAATGGGCTAGGGGACGTATCGCGCAGCACGAACGACCTGACGAGCGCTACTGAAAACCTTGTGAAGGTTGCCCGGGATACGGAGACGGCCGTGAACAGCGTTACCGAAAAAATCGGCGAAAGCTCGGAAAGCGCCGCGCATATATCCTCGTTTGCCTGTTCGCTCGAGGAAATGATCGGGGCCGTAGAAGCCGATTTCTCGGCTATCGAAGGTGTGCTTGAAAAAGTGGCGGACGTCGGCCAGCGGAATATACTCAATATTCAAACACTGGAACAGGAAATGGACCGGATAACCAGGAGTTGAGTGGTCGTTGGCTTCGGCGATCGGTTAACCGTCGATATGCCCTTCGTCTTCTCCCGGCAGTTCTTCCAGGTCGTCCGGTTCCGCGAACTCCGATTCCTCAAGTTCCTCGAGCTCTTCCAGTTCTTCGTGCTCGTCGGATTCCATCATGTCGATGGGCAGCAGTTCTTCGGGCTCAGCTTCGATTTCCTCGGGAACCTCGGGAGCGTCCGCGTCGGCAAAGCTCGAAGCCAGCGCGAGTATGGTGAAGTTCTGCGTCTGGTCGTATTCTTTGATGCGCCGGTACGCGATGTATTTTTCGCCCCAGCCTTCCGGTGAGATATCTTTATAACGGCAGAATGCGCCATAATGTGAAAAGGTTTTTGCAAGGAACGCGTCGACCTTGGCTTCCACGATTACCGTATCGCCGTCGTCGGCTTTGGGGTCCGGGTACATGCGGAAAATCCGCTCGGCCGCAACGAACGCGAGCACCTTGTATTCCAGCGAACCGTCGTCCGTGGAGTAGTCGAACTCCAGATCGATTTCTGCGGGAGAGGCGTTTTCCTTGTTCATGCGGAATTTCGACTTGGCGATTATCGCGTTTAGGATGGCGGTGATGCGTTCCGTGCCGAATTCCTCCTCTTCAGATGAGACGGATTTTTGTACTTCTCCTCCGGGCATCGAAAATTCACGACTGCTCGTTTTCCCTGTAGGCCGCTGAATATCTTCAAAACAGCCTTCCGTAAAGATAAGGAATCCGTTGCCGCCGATTTTTAGTTTTTTTTGCGAGAACGGTTCTTTATATTCGATTAATTCGTTGGCGCATATCCCGATTGCCGGAGTATTCGGCAAGGCTTCCAAAGATACGCCGGAGGAGCCCGAGCATCGGCGGATGTACTCGTTCGATCCTGCGTGCGCCAAGGTAATTTCTCCGCTTTCCGAATCCAGAAGAGCCAAACGAACGGTGATGAAGCGGCCTTTTGGGACAATTGGATCTTTATCCGCTAAATCATTCAATCGATACAGCATGGATCTCAGGTCGAACGGCTTGTCATTCCTTTTTGGATCATCGGTAAACTGTCCGATCTGTCCGTTCAAAAATGAGTTGAGGATCCTGTTTGCTATCGCGCTCTCCGAGGGCTTTCCGAAAGCGTACATGATCGAAACCAGCGAATATCTTTTGTCGATGGTCTTGACGGTCCACCAAGACCCTCCGGAAAAATCCAGCATTTCACAGTTGCTATACCCGTAGATATCGAAGGGAGCCTTGCGAATTTGGACAAGCCGGCTTGGTAGATAGCATGGGTCTTCATCCTGCGGGATTATTTCCTTTGTAGAGTGCATGACGAGTTCGTTGGCCATGAGCGCGTTTATTTTACGCTGGTGGTCTTTATCCAGGTATTCGATTTCCGCGAAAAGCCCCTCGTGTTTTTTTTTGTTGGATCGATATTTAGGGGCAAATCGTCCGGCAATGGTTTCGTCGAGCAGTCGCAGTTTTTTCAGCCTGTTCGCGGCTTCCCTGAACATGCGTGCAAATATAATGGTTCCGGTTCCCAGCAGTACTATGCCCAGCCCTATGGTTCCAACCAATTTCAGCCACGAACCCCCGGGGTGGGAGACCGCTTCGAACACCGAGGCCAGCAATGACGCAAATCCGCCGATGGCCAGTCCCGTAATCAGTGTTTTATTTTTATAACTCATGGTATGTACCTCATGGTTTTGGCTGCATCTGCGTCAATCCGCCGCCGGAAGCTCTGCGAGGAGCATGTCAGGGTCGAGTTTAAGTTCGAGCTTCATTTCCTCGATGCGTTCGGCGCGGATGCGTTCGTTGACCGCCGACAGACGGGAACCGAGTATCTCGTCGAAGAATCCTACGATGCGCTGTAGCGGGCGGGCTTCCGGGCGTATGCGCCTGAGTTCGCGGGCAGCCTTGTCTTCGTCGCCGTAAATAAGGAAGAGGATTCCCAGCGCAATACCGGGAGAGCGAGAGAGGCCCTGCCAGCAGTGTATGGTCCAGCCGTCGGTTCCGGTACGGGTTGTATTGAAGAACGATACGACCCGTTCTATGTCGTGTCGTTCGGCGACTTTTTTCGGGCGCATCTTGCCCAGGCTTTCAATGCTGTCTACGTCAAAGAAGGCCAGCCGCAGCACATCGTCGAATTTTTGGCGGAAGAGCGGTGGGACGCGCGTTCCCGGTTTGACCGGTGCGAAAAACGCCCGGGGATTGCCGATCGATATGAGGGAGCGCCGTACAGGTTCTGCGCGCGCGATGCGTTCGGCAAGTTCTATCTCGCCGAATACTTGTACCGGGCTTTCGTTCAGGCCGGGCATGTTTACGCTCTTTATCGGCATCCTGGTTCACCTTCCCGGCTGAAAGCCGGCCGTAGAGAAAGCATAACGTTTTCTGCGGCCGCTTGCAAGGATTATCGGGCGATGCGCCTAGATTTCCGCTTCGAAGCCGTAGCCCAACAGCTCGTTGAAGGACAGGTCGAAGACGGTTTCCTCGTCGAGGTGCGTTACGATATACGCGAGACGCAGAAGTTCCTGCTTGATCTCGTAAATTCTGGAGCACATCTGGTCCATTTCCTGGCGTTCCTCGCTGGAGATGTCGCCGGGACCGTAGAGTGCGTAACCGCCTCTGCCTCCATGTCCGTAGTCTCCCTGGGTTCCTCTAACAAGATATGACCGCACTTTGGGGCCGTTTTCCATAAACTCGGCCAGTGTCTTGTTTCTCTGGGTCAGCCGAGATTCGAGCTGAGTCTTGCGATTGGCGATGGCGGTTTTTATCTCTTTCCCGCTTTTCTTGAATTCGATGTCCATGGTGTCTCCTTGTGATTCGTGATATTTTCATGCTTTCCCGGTTCTGCATAAATCGGGCAGGCAATGATAAGCATTAACACTCCGGCAATTGCTCCCTGACCGATATCCAGTTCGCGTCCGGCTGCATACCTTGGGCTAGGCACACGATGCCGCCGACGATTGCGCAGGTAGTGTCGCGGTCTCCAAGAGCGCTCACGGTTTCCCACATGGCTTCGGCGAAATTGCCGTGTCCTCTGGCCGTAATCCATAGGCAGAAGGGTACGGTATCCCAGGCTGCGACTTCCCGACCGCTGCCGAGCACAGCCGCCGCCTCGCGCGTCGAGGCGGATTCCATGATCATTGCGCGTTCTATCCCTTGCCTGGTTTTACCATTGACGACGAGGTCGAGAATCTTTGAGAAGTAATGCTTTCTCTCCGAAGGAACAGCCGGCAGCCTGCCCGAAGCGGAAATAAGCGCGGCGGCTACCGCGACTGAAACCGCCCCGGCGATTCCCTCGGGATGGGCGTGCGTTATCTCAGCGCTTGCGCTTGCTTCGGAGGCAGCCTTTGCAGGATCATCGGCGAACCATGCCCCGATGGGGGCGGCTCTCATGGCGCCGCCGTTGCCCCAGGAGCCGACACCGTCGAACGCGTCCAGCGAAGCGCTCTTCCAATGCTGCCCTGCACAGATACCCGAAAGAATCTTGTGGGCGCCGCCGCCGTATCCGCGCGCGGGGTCGAGCGAATATCGCTTGGCGAAGCGGGACGCCAGATAATCGGGATCGATCCGGCTGACAGCAGCGAGAGTATCCACGATGGAAACGGCCATGGCCGTATCGTCGGTCCAGCGCCAGGTTCCGCCGGGAACCGTCTTGGCCGCGATGCGAGCCAGCACCGATTTTTCTTCACCGAAAAACCGCTCGCCGAACGCGTCGCCTACCGACAGGCCCTCGAGTGAACGCATGGCCCGGGCAAGCCGTTTCGAATCTCCGCCGCTCATTTGCGTGCCGCCTTCGCCCGCGTCCATTTCCAGAGCCCATAGGCGGCCATGAACAGGAGCGCCACGTATTGCAGTGCGATAAAGCGTACGTCCTTGACCCAATAGAGACCGATGCCGATCGCGTCCACGGTCAGCCACCACAGCCAGCTTTCCGCGCGCCGCTCGGTCATGAGGTACATGGCCGCGAAACTGGCCACGGTGGTGAAGGCGTCCAGGAACGGATAGTCCGCGGGCGCGGGGAAAAGGGCGGGCATCCAAATGTGGAAGCGCGCTACGGCCAGGCCGAGCAGGGCTCCGGCTGCGAGTGTGCCGGCCGCCCATGCGGCTATGGTCAAAGGTTTGGAAAATCCTGTGGGAATATCCTTGTTACGGTGTTTGGTCCCGTGCCACGAGACCCAGCCCCAGACGCTGATCACCAGGTAGTACGCCTGCTCGATGCAATCGGAATATAACCTGATCTGCCAGAACAGGATTCCGTAGAGGATCACCGATGCGATGCCAATCGGCCAAGTAAGCAGGTTCTTGCGGGCTATCAGGGCGACCGAGGCAAAGTACAGGACGGTGCCGACAAGCTCGATCCAGCTCAGGGGATAATCGCCTATAGTAAGGGCGATGGTTTCGACGCTGAAAATGTTCATTCCGTAATCTCCTTTATTCTTCGTTCGGGGCAGCCCGACGCCGATCGCCAGGGAATGCCGAATTCATTCAATGCTTCTATAGTAAGCGCCTGCAAAGTCTCCCTCGAGTGCGGTCCCGACCGGTCGGGGCTGTCGTCGAAAGGAAAGTCCGCTTCGCACAGCCAGTAGTCGCGGGGCAGGGCAAGGTAGTCCGCAAGCGCGGTTTTGAGGGCAGGCGACTCTCTCCCGAACCAATACCGCGCGTATACCAAAGTGGTAAGGGGGGACGTGTCCACCACGAGCGTACCCGAGGCTCCCATGGCCATGCGCCGCTCCAAGGCGCTCTGGCCGCGGGCGATTATTTCGAGGTCGTCCATCGACAGGCGGTGGTCCACCTGATGTTCGAACCAGTAGTCGCGACCGAATTCCGGGCACCAGATTGTTCCCAGTCTGTCCGCGAGCGCGCGGGCGGTCGTCGTCTTGCCGGTGGAAGGAGCGCCGAGCAGCACTATCCGTCGGACGAGATCGGCGCGTACCAGGGGGTGCAGGAATTCAGCATAGCTCTCCGGGTCTTCGCGGATTTTCGTTGCCGAGACGGGTACCGTCAGCCGCTTGGCGTCGACCTGCCGGTTGGCGCATCCGAGCGCCTTGCTTACATGGTTTCCGTAGGGTTCGCTGGAATAAAAAGCGTCGATTTTCCGGCCTGAGAGAAATGTGCGCAGGAAAGCGTCCTGCAGATTGATTATCGCGAGGCTGTCTCCCGTATCCTCGGGGCCGTCCGCCGCCTCGAGTACCAGGACCTCCGGGTACAACGTCCGTATCCAACCTGCGCGCACGCTCAGCGGAATGTCGGTAGTTCTGCGCGCTTGATAGATGACGACGATAAGGTTATCGGCTTCTTTTAAAGCTGTTTCGATTACGAGCTGGTGTCCCCTGTGGAAGGGTGCGTATTTGCCTAAGGTCATCGCTGTTTCGTACATAGTGTAATAATTACACTAATAAAATTACTTGTCAAGGTTAAAAGCGCTTGACAGAGCATTTTATAGTGTTATTATTACACTATGTATGCTTATCAATACCCCCATCCAGCCGTAACGGTGGATTGCGTCGTTTTTGGTCTTGACGGCGGCCACCTGAAAGTGCTCCTGATCCAGCGCGACCTGGAACCGTTCCAAGGTACCTGGGCGCTGCCCGGCGGATTCGTCAAGATGGATGAAACCCTCGAAGCCGCCGCCCGCCGTGAACTAATGGAAGAAACCGGCGTAACCGAACTGTACTTGGACCAGCTCTATACCTTCGGCGATCCGGGACGCGATCCCCGCGAACGCGTCATCACCGTGGCGTATTTCGCGATAGTAAATCTGTTCGATCACGAAGTGCGGCCCGATACCGATGCCCGGAGCGCGGCATGGTTCCCGGTAAACGCTTTGCCGGACCTGGCTTTCGACCACAGTACGATTTTGGATGCCGGTTTGAAACGGTTGCAGGCTAAGCTGCGCTACCAGCCGTTGGGTTTTGAATTCCTGCCCAGGAAATTCACGCTGACGCAGCTTCAGAACTTGTACGAAACGATCTTGTGCGAGAAGCTCGACAAGCGGAATTTCCGCAAGAAGATATTGTCGACTGGCGTGCTCATACCGCTCGATGAACAGGAACTCGACGTGGCCCATCGCGCCGCCCAGCTATATACCTTCGATGCCGTTGAATACAAGCGGCTGAAGGAAAAAGGGTATGGGTTCGAAGTATGATTAAAAAATTCCGCGGCTCGCTTCTGGGTGTTGCGCTTGGAGACGCCATCGGCGAGATAGCTCAGCATGATATGACCCGCATCCACAGAACCCTTGAAGACATACTGTCCGCACGGGCGCGCTTCGAGTGGACCGACGACACGGCCATGACCATCGGATTGGCGGAAACGCTGATCGCCGACGGCGGCATCGACGGTGAGCGGCTCTCGGCGCGGTTTCATGCGCACTGGTCCGCGGAACCATGGCGCGGTTACGCGGGCGGACCGCCGACCGTGTTCGCCCTGGCGGAAAAAGACGGAATAAGCTACCGGGATGCGGCAAACCGTGTCTCCGCGGCGATTTTTCACGGCGAAGGATCCTGGGGAAACGGCGGGGCGATGCGCGCTGCGCCCGTCGGCCTGTTTTTCGCCGGGAACGAAGACCTGTACGAACGGGCGGCGGAATCCGCGAGGCCGACGCACACGCATCCGCTGGGCATAGAAGGCGCCGCGCTCATCGCCAAGGCCGTATCCCTGGCATTGGCGGCTGACCCGGCTGCCGCGTTCGACCGTGATTATTTTGTCACAGAGTTGAGATCCTTCTGCAGGACCCCGGGGTTCCGGCTGAAGCTAGATTTGATGGCCGAATTCCTGGTCGCGCGTATCTCCGACTCCGAGGCGGCAAAGAGACTCGTAACGGATATTGCCGCCCTCGAGACCGCCCTCGAGTCGGTGCCGTTCGCGCTGTGGTCATTTTTGAACCATCCCTATTCGTTCGAGGACTGTCTGTCCTGTGCGGTCATGAACGGCGGCGACGCCGATACGCTTGGAGCGATGGCCTGCGGCATATCGGGGGCGTACCTGGGCGAAGAGGCCTTGCCCGGTCGCTGGAAGGACAAGCTGGAGGAAGGCGACTATGTCGCCAGGCTCGCCGGAGGACTTTACCGGCGCATGGCCGAATCTCCGGAATCTGCCGATGCATCTGCGCGTCAGGTTTTCGACCGGTTGAAGTCCTGTTCGGTCGTCGATATAAAAGAGAGTGATTATTATCGGAAGCATGTAAGCAGTGAATCAGGGCCGGGGTTAAAAATCGACTTTGCGGAACTGACGCCGGTGCCCGATGAGGGGCCGGTTTTCCTGGGCACGGAGGAGATCGCGGAACTGCTGGAATGCGATCCGCTGATCGAGCTTCGCGACAGGCGCCGCATCGAGATGAAGGAAAGCGGCGCATGGTTTCATTCCAACGGCGAGGCTGTTGCCAGGCCCTGGTTCGTCGCGCTCGGGCGGCATCAATGGTACGTTCCGTTCGCCGAAAGTTTAGCAAGGCGCTATGGTAGCGAGGTGTATCTTTTGGATTTCATGGTGTGGCCGGACATGGACGACCCTCAGGACAGCCTGCTGTGGTTCATCAAAACAGCGGAACGCATCGACGTCAACCTGCGGGGCATCACGCCCGAAGACCTGCGGCGGGCAACGTCCGGGGCGGGCGGGTCCAAAGTAAGCAGACAGGAACTGGGAATCGGCTACATGACCAGCTGGGAAATGAATCGCGTTTTTTGTGACGATTATCTTGGTATCACCTGGTGGCATACGGGCGGAAGCATGAGCGCGTCTCAGGCGTACGAAGCGCTGGGCGGGTGCGTAGCCCGGGAACGCATCGTAGAAAATGACCCCGCCGGTGATTTTCCGAACGTAAAATCTGCGATATAATGGAGTCTTGGATGGGGTGGGCTCGCCTGTCCGGGGAGAAAAAATGGCTGAAGCAAAAAAATACGTAATCTGCATACATGGCGGCGCAGGGGTTATCGGCAAAGACCTGCCTGCGGAACGTGTTGCGCTCTATACCCAAGGCTTGGAAACGGCCTTGAAAACCGGGCTTGCGATTCTGGAGAGCGGCGGCTTGGCGCTGGATGCCGTGCAGGAGGCAGTACGGTCCCTGGAAAACGATCCGTGCTTCAACGCAGGCAAGGGAGCCGTCTACAACAGCGAAGGGCGGCATGAGCTGGACTCCAACATCATGGACGGAAGAAGCTTGGCTTGCGGCGCGGTGGCGGGCAGCACCATCATAAAGAATCCGATACTCGCCGCCCGGCGTGTAATGGAAAATACCGGCCATGTGATTTTAGCGGGGGCCGGAGCGGACGCTTGGGCCAGGTCCGAAGGCCTTGAAACGGTTGCAAACGAGTACTTCGACGATTCGTACCGTCACGAACAATGGCGGAAAGCCTGTGCGAATAAAACTGTGCAGCTGGACCACGCCAAGGGGACGGTCGGCGCGGTGGCTCTCGACGCGCAGGGTAACCTTGCCGCGGCCACGAGTACCGGCGGCATGACCAACAAGAAGTTCGGCCGCATCGGCGACACGCCCATCTGCGGGGCGGGAAACTACGCCAACAACGAGAGCTGCGCGGTCTCATGCACGGGAAACGGCGAGGAATTCATTCGCCATGTCGCGGCCTACAGCGTGCATGCGCAGATGGACTTGGCCGGAAAAAGCCTGGAGGCCGCCTGCAGTCATCTTGTCTTCGACATATTGAAACCCGGAGACGGCGGCCTCATCGCGGTGGACAGGGCGGGGCATTTTTCGCTGTGCTTCAACTCTCCGGGAATGTTCCGCGGCGTGGCCGATTCCGGTGGGCTATTCAAAACCGCGATCTGGGAAGACCGCTGAAAAATCAAGGAGACTATATGAATCGAATGAAACCCGAGGTCACGGCCCTCTGCCGCGCTTTTTTCTTTCTTGCGCTGATTCTCGCACTTGCATCGTGCTCTTCGGCCCCCGATTATCCTGCGTTCAAGGCTTCCATCCGGAACCTGAATTTTACGTCGTTGGCCGATGGCACCTACGAAGGAGAAGCCTCATTGTTTCCCGTCAGCGTCAGGGTGCGCGTAACCGTAGCGGCGGGCATCGTTTCGGATATCAGGCTGCTGAAGCATTCTAACGGAAAAGGCAAGCCAGGAGAGGCCGTGATCGATGCCGTGAAACAGGCGCAGAGCCTACAGGTGGATGCGGTAAGCGGCGCGACGCACTCGAGCCTGACGATACTCAAGGCGATCGACGCCGCGTTGACCGAAGAAAACCGAAAGTAATGATAACCGCCGCCAAAAGATTGGCTCGCTTGGCGGCGGCCTGTCCTATCCGTTATTTTTCCTTCCGCAATACCGTCACGCAGTTCGTCGCGGCGGAGCCTCCCACGTTCATCGTTACGGCTACGGTCGGAGCCTTGGCAGGCGCGGCGCCGATGGGCGCGCCTGTCATTTGCTTGTAGAGCAGCGCGTGCATGGACACTCCGGTGGCGCCGACCGGATGGCCCTTCGCCTTGAGACCGCCGGATAAATTTATCGCAACCCGATCGTCTCCGCCGAAGCGGCCTTCCATGTAGTCGAAGCCTGCGCGCCCGTTGGCCGACAGGCCGAGCGCTTCGGTGCACAGCAGTTGATTGATCGTAAAGCAGTCGTGTACCTCGGCCATGTCGATGTCGGCCGCCTTGATGCCGGCCTCGGCGAATGACATGCGTGCGGCTTCCTTGGCTGCAAGAAGCTCATGCATGTTCGTTCTATTTGAAATGGCGATGCGCTCGTTGGCATGCCCGATTCCCGCCACGCGGACCGCTTTACCGCTTCTGAAGGCTGCGTGCCTGTTGGATACGATTACAAGCCCAGCGGCGCCGTCGGTCACCAGCGAGCAGTCGTGCAGTCGCAATGGCTCTGCTATCATGGGATTTTTTTCCGCGGGCATGGACAGTATGGCGTCCGCGGTGACGAGGCCCAGTTTGTCCGAAGGCCCGCCGACGCCGAAATGGGCCAGGGGATTCTTGAGTCCGTTTTTGTAACAGAGCGCGGCCGCGCTGGCCAGCATGCGGGCCAATTGCTCGTCGCTCAGTTTATAATGGTCCCGGTAGCCTTTCGCATATTCCGCGAAGAGGGCGGGAAACGTCATGCCGCGCGCGCCTTCTTCCGGCCAGTACGAGCAGGTGGCAAGAGCGTGGGTGACGCCTTTGGTATCCAGCAGGTTCATCTTCTCCGCGCCTATCACGAGCGCGGCGTCGATGCGGCCCGACTCCACGGCGTAGATCGCGTCGTAGAGCGCGACCGAACCGGAGGCGCAAGCGGCTTCGCATCTCGTCATGCGCTTGAAACGAAGGCCTTCCGGATCGATCTCCGCCGCGAAAGCCGCCACATGTTCCTGGTTTGCGAAAAGCCCGGGGGCGCAGGAGCCTACCCAGACGCCGCCGATTTCGGCACCCGAGATGCCTGCGTCGGCAAGCGCGCCCGAGCCCGCCTCCAGCATAAGGTCGTACAGGCTTACAAGGTCAGTAACCTCGCCCGTCTCCTTGTTTTTCTTCACGAAGTTCCCGAATTTAGTGTTGTACGCCCCGACGATGCTTACGTTCGACATTCTTTTCTCCTCTTATTCTCTGTGTCTCTGTGCCTCTGTGGTGAAAAATTACTGTAATCTATATATAACCAAGTTTTTTGGCTTGATCCTTGAGAGCTTCCCGGAATTCCGGAGCGGCCACGCCGATCAGCTCGATGGTGCGCTCCCGTACGGTTCTTCCGCGGAGGCGCGCCACGCCGTGCTCCGTTACCACGTGGTCCACGAAACTGCGGTGCAGGGTAACTGCGCTGCCTTCCGGCAGTACGGGAACGATGGTGGATACCGTGCCGCCCTTGGCGCTGGCGTAGCATGCGATTATGGATTTGCCCAGGCCGTCGAAGCCGGCCACCGCGCCTTGGGCGGTATCGGATTGCCCGCCGGTGCCCGAGTATTGGCTGGTGCCGATGGACTCGCTTGCCACCTGACCCGTGAAGTCCACCATCAGGCAGGTGTTGATGGACACCATGCGGGAGTTCTGCGCGATCACCGCCGGGTCGTTAACCCATTTTCCCCGCTGGAATTCCACCGCGACGTTGTCGTCCAGCCAGTCGTACAGCTTCCGCGAGCCCATGGCGAAGGTGCTGATGAATTTATCTTTTTTTAACGCTTTGCGATGGTTGGTTATGATGCCTGCCTCATACAGTTCCATCATGGAATCCACGAACATCTCGGTGTGCACGCCAAGGTCTTTTTTGCCGCGGAGGGCGAGGGCTGCAGCGTTGGGAATGCCGCCGATGCCCAGCTGTATCGTAGAGCCGTCGTCCACGAGGCCCGCGATATGCTCCCCGATGAGCAAGTCCACGGCAGAGGGCTGAGGCGCGGGCAGGCTGGGTACTTCCTGGTCGTGCTCCACGAAATACGTGGCCTGCGATACGTGCACGTGCGTGTCGCCGAAAGTGCGCGGCAGGCGCGGATTCACTTCCAGTATCACGAAGCGCGCGTGTTCCAGGATATCTTTTTCGTAGGTTATTCCCAGCGATAGGCTGACGAAACCGTTTTTATCCGGCGGCGTGCACGTGCCTATGAATACTTCCGGCGGCCTGGCGTGAAGCCGGTCGGTGGCCGCCCGGTGCAGCATGTTGGGCACGAACGTAACCGTACCCGTGCCCGCCTTTAGTGCCTGGCGCGAGCCGGGGGCATGGAACCAGCTGGCCAGCTCGAAATGCCCCTTCATCTCCGGCTTCATGTAGAAGTCGTAGGGGTTGAGCGTAAGTACGGAAAACACGCGCACGTCGCGCACCGTGGGCGCGAGGGTATGCAGGCGCGCCATGGTTCCCTGCGGCTCGCTGGCGCATTGGCCCACCACCACGTCGAAGCCGCTCTCGATGCACCGGATCGCCTCGTCTATCGGCCGCAGCCTTGCCTTGTATTCGTCATCCCATCTGGACATAGTCTTCCTTCCTTCAGTAAATAAAAAGATTCGCGCCTACGGCGAAGCCCGCTCCGCTGGCGCAGAACACTACAGGGTCGCCGCGCTTCACGGAGCCGTCTTTTACGGCGTGGTGAAACGCCATGGGCACGCAGCCCGAGCCCGTGTAGCCGTAGCGGTCCATGACCATGGGCGCCAATTCCCGGGGGCGCCCCAGCTCGTCCATCACCTGCTCGATGACGCTTTTATTGATTTGCGTAAAGACGAAGCGCGAAACCGACTCCAGGGGCATGCCGCCTTTCC
The DNA here is from genome assembly GCA_964485395.1 of uncultured Treponemataceae bacterium. Taxonomy (GTDB): domain Bacteria; phylum Spirochaetota; class Spirochaetia; order Treponematales; family UBA12059; genus JANNSO01. The sequence goes on from CAZAJF010000009.1 coordinate 98,433, forward strand.
GGCACAACGCGCGCACGATAGGCGGCCAAAGCTTTACGTTCCGGTCGCCGGGCAGCCGCTGCAGGAGCTCGAGGCCCCAGGTCCCGGCATCGAGTAATTCTTTCGTAACAGGCTTTCTTGTGCCTCCAGCGTACACGCCCACGTAGTCCCACTGCGTGCCGTCCGTCACCAGCTTGCCGCACACGTATCCGGACGGATCGGAGTCGGGGACGCGCTCCAGTACCACCGCGCCCGCGCCGTCCGCGAAAATCGACCAGCCGAACGCGTCGCCGGGGCGGATATGCGCGGGCATGTTGTAGATGCCCGTCACCACGGCATAGCGCAGCGAAGGATCGCCCGCGAGCATGAGAGCCGCTGCGTCAAATGCGGTCACGAAGCTGGCGCACGATGCCCCCACGTCGAACGCGCCTGAGTCGCGCTGGCCTTTCTGGATGCGGCCCTGCACCAGGATTGCCGTCGCGGGGCTCACGTACTCGGGCGTATCCGTGCCTATCACGAACAGGTCCACGTCCATCGGATCGATGCCTGCGTCCGCGATGGCCGCGCGCGCGGCTTTTTCGCCGAAGTCGGCCGTGCTCTCGTTCATTCCCCGGAGCTTGGCTACGTGCCTTGTCTTTATTCCTATTTTAGCCTCGAGCTTTTCCGCGTCGAATTCCACGCCGGCCAATCGCTTGAGCTCCTCGTTGCCGATCGGCGAACCGGGCGCGTACAGGCCCGTCCCGATTATCTTTGCCTTTGCCATGCCAGCTCCTCAGCGGGAAAATCCGCGTGATAAATAAGTTCCTATCGATTCCACGACGGCCCGCGCGTTCCTGGGCGAATCGTCGAAGACTACCTCTATTCCGTAGTAATGCGAAATGCCCAGCAAAAACTCGATCGCGGTATCTTCATATAAAGGATCTTGCGATATTTTATTCGGCGAAAGCCCCGAATCCGCCAGTTTGCGGTAGCCCTTCTCGAATGCGGCGTAGTACTCGCGCGCCTTTTCAGGCGCCACGAACTCGCCCTCGCGCACGATGTTGTAGCACCAGCGGTCCAGCGACAGGAATATGCCGAACAGGAAGATTCCCTGCATCTCCCGCTCGAGCCTGTTCAGGTCCGGTTTGAGGTGGCTCGTGATGAAGTGGCGAACCTCCCGGCCCGCGGATTCTATGAGCTCGCCGAAAAAGGATTCCTTGCCGTCGAAGTGCTTGTAAAAGGCGCCGACGGACAAGCCGGCCGCGTCGGTAATCTGGTGTATGTTCACCTTGTGGAAATCCTGTTCGCCGAACAGCCGTTTGCCCGCGAGGAGGAGCCGCTCACGGCTGCCTTCGTCCAGCGACAGGACCGGCGGTGTCACGCTGATGGAGAATACTTTTTCCGGATCCCAGGCAAGTCCGGCAAAGACGCCGTTTTCTATGATGTCCACAAGCGCATCGGTGGATACTTTGGCGCCGTGCAATGCTGCCCGTATCGCGGCGAAGCGGATCCCGCCGATCGCGAACAGGTATTCCGCCATGCCGGCGGTCCTGCCCAATACTTTTGAAAGTACCTTGGCGTACAGCTCGGCGAGTCGCTGCTCGTATTCGAAGTAGCGGTATTGGCCTTCCCGGAATACGGTGATCAATTCCGGGTTCGCCGCGGAGAATAGCACCAGTTTCTCTACCATGCATTTCAGGCGTTCATGTCTCGTGTCGCCTTCGATAGGGTCAAGCGCGCGGGCTATCTGGGAAATGATGTCGTCCAGAATGCTGCGAAGCAATTCTTCTTTATTATGGAAGTAACTATAGAAGATTCCGTTGGATAAGCCTGCCTCGCGGCAGATTTCCGCTACAGATACCGAGGAGTACCAGCGCCGTGCGAACAGGTGTACCGCACTTGTTTCCAGGCATGCTCGAGTCTCATTGTTGCCGGCGTCCACAGCTGCTCCTTTATGAGAGTTGATTCATCACTCGGGCAGATTATATGATTCTTTTTTTATTTATGCAAGTTATTATGAAGAATTCCGTATTAATGTCATGTTAAATGCATCGAAATGAAAATAATGCTTGACAATACTAATTTTTGGGTTAATAACTATATTGAGAGATGATTCACCTGTGAATCGGAATTTATTCATTGAAGGATAAACGATGCATGTCGGCATTATTGGCTTGGGAACTTATATTCCTCCAAAAAAAATGAGCGCTGCCGATTTGGCGGCGGCTACCGGGGTTCCCGAAGATGTCGTAGCGCTTAAATTCGGAGTGCGAAGCAAGCCGATCGCAGGACCCGAGGACACAACCGCAGTCATGGGCATCAAGGCGGCCAGGCGGGCCATGACGCAGGCCGGCATATCGGGCGCGGAAATAGACTTGGTGCTCTGGTGCGGCGCACAACACAAGGATTATCCCTGCTGGCTGGCCGGCTTGCACGCAGCGCATGAATTAGGCGCCGTGAATGCCTGGAGCTTCGACATGGAAGCCATGTGCGGGTCCATGATGGCCGCCTTGGACATAGCCAAGAGTCTCATGCTTACCCGCGAGGATCTTGCCACGGTGATACTCGTCTCCGGCTACCGCAACAACGACCTCGTGGATCTTGCCGAGCCCTCCACGAAATTTCTTATGGATATAGGTTCGGGCGCTTCTGCAGTGGTGTTGCGCAAGAATGCCGGACGAAACGTGCTGATGGGTTCCGCGTTCAAAGGCGACGGTTCCTTGAGCCTGGATTGCATCGTTCCGGCGTTGGGCAGCAAGTCTTGGCCTCCCAAGCCAGGCGACGATAGGCGTGCCCACTTCGTGGTACCCGACGAGCCGGCCTTCAAGGCGAAGCTCGCCGAGAAAACCCTGCCGAATTTTTTCGCGGTAATCGACAGGGCGCTGGCGCTCTCGGGAGGCCTTTCACGAAAGGATATCGGCTACCTTTCCATATTGCATTTCAAGAAAAGCGCGCACGACGCCGTACTCGCGGAATTGGGTCTGGACGATTCCAAGACGACCTATCTGGATGATTACGGCCACTTGGGGCAGAACGATCAACTGCTTTCCATGGAGCTTGGATTGCAGGCGGGGAAGATAAAGGACGGCGACGCCATCGTCATGGTAGGCGCAGGGCTGGGTTTCGTGTGGGCCGCAAGCTGCGTGCGCTGGGGTCCCTATACCGAGCCGGCAAAAAACTGAAAACAATCCGGCTGCAAAAGGCTGCCGGACAAGGAGCATAGCAATGGATCGAATGAAAAACAAAGTATGCGTGGTCACGGGCGGCGCCCGGGGCATAGGCCGCGGAGTCGTGGAAACCCTGGCTCGCGAGGGTGCCTTGCGTGTGTGGGCCCTGGACATGAACGAGGCCGATTTTCCCGCGCTGGAGAAATCGTTCCCCTGCGTAAAAGGCGCCGTCGTGAACGTCACCGATTCCGCGGCGGTAAACGCGTTCGCGGAAAAAGCCAAGGCCGAGCACGGAAGAATCGACGTGCTCGTGAACAATGCAGGCATCACCAAGGATGCGCTCATTCATAAAATGTCCGACGACGACTGGGACGCGGTCATCAACGTGAATCTCAAAGGCGTCTTTCTGATGACCCGCGCGATCGCGCCGGTCATGATGGAAAGCGGATCCGGCACCATCGTGTCGATCTCCAGCATCGTGGGCCTTGACGGCAACATCGGGCAGAGCAACTACGCGGCCACCAAGGGCGGCGTGGTAGCCATGACCAAGGGCTGGGCCAAGGAATTCGCGCGCAAAGGCGCCAAGGTCCGCGTCAACGCGGTTAGCCCCGGCTATACCCGCACCCCGATGCTGGCGACGGTGCCCGAAAAAGTGCTTGAGCCCTTCATAGCCAAGACGCCGCTCGGGCGCCTTGCCGAGATACAGGACATCGCCGACGCGGTGCTGTTCCTGGCTTCCGAGGAGGCGTCGTTCATAACCGGGCAGGTGCTGCGGGTGGACGGCGGGTTGGTTCTGTAGGGAATGTTACATTTGAATTACCCGGGGCTTTTGGCGCCGGTTAAGTGTTGATGAAACCGGACGCTTGGCGTCCGTCATGCTCAAGGAGGCATACGATGAAGAAAATGTTCGCAATCATTGCGATCGTCTTGCTGGCGATCCCCGGCTTCGCGCAAAGCGGCGACCCGATCAAGATCGGCGGCGTCTGGACTTTGGCTGACGTAACCGGCAGGCAGGGCAGCATGGCCGCGCAGCAGGCAGTCGCCGAGATCAACAAGGCCGGCGGAGTATTGGGCAGGCCGCTCGAGTTGATCGTCATCGACGATGAAGGCAAACCGGACAAAGGCGCGGCCGCCGTGGAGAAACTGATGACCGTGGACAACGTCGAGCTTATAATCGGCGGCATGGCCAGCGGCGTCGAGCTCGGCAAGATCCCCACGTTCAAGAAATACGGCAAGGTAGTCGTGTCCACCGGCGCCGCGAGCTATAAAGTGGAAGAAGCGCTCGGCAAGGACGCCAACTGGTATTTCCACCTGCATCCGTGGGACTACAACCAGGGAGCCAGCTATGCCGAAGGCTGGGACGCCATACAGAAAGAGTATCCCAAGATCAAGATCAAGAAACTGTTCCTGGCTTATGAAGAAGGCGCTTTCGGCAAGTCCTCATGGGACGCCACCAAGACCTTGTTCGGAGCCGGCGGCCGCTATACCATAGACGGCGCGCCTTTCAAGAGCGCGGCGCTCGGCGGCGGCGACTACGCTGCGGTGCTCGAGTCTGCGAAAGCCTTCAAGCCCGACCTGTTCCTGTGGGCCGGTTACGATGCGGACGCCCTCCCCATGCTCGAGCAGGCCAAGGCCATGAAGTTCAACCCCGGCATCTACCTTGGAGCGCCTCCCGGATGGCCGGTAGGATTCGGTACGTCCAGGCTTTCCGAGAACGTCATGCTCTACGGCATGTGGGCTCCGTCCATGAACGACTCCAACGCCGCCAGCAAGACTTTCTATACCGGCTTCATCGCCAAGTATAAGGAAGAGCCCGCGACCTATTTCGCTCCCTTGTCCTATTCGGCCGTGTACGTGGTGGCTAACGCGATCAATCTCGCCAAGACCACCGAGACCGCCGCGCTCATCAAGGCTCTCGAGGCGACGAAATACGCCTCTCCCCTTGGCGAGACCATTACGTTCAAGCCGTCCAACATCATTGCCCATCAGGGCATAACCAGGCAGAAGATCCTGCAATGGCAGGGCGGACGCCAGGAAGTCATCTGGCCGTTCGAAGCCAAGACAGCCGCTCCCGTGTATCCTTTCCCCGCTTGGAAAAAATAACGGGATTTCGCAATTGACATAAAGTCGCCGCCGGAATTTTTCGGCGGCGATGTATTTCCACAATAAAGGTATTCATATGGCATTGAAACGTCGCGCGGCGATTTTCGCCGTTCTCGGTATCGCGGCCACCATCGTCGTGGCGATCTGGAAACCGACCGTCCTTATTTACGGCCTCCAGCAGGCGGGCCTCTACGCGGCCATCGCGATACCCATGGGACTCATCCTCGGTATCGTCCACATCGTGAACCTTGCCCATGGCGAGTTCATGATGATAGCGGCGTACGCCACCTATTTTGCGTGCAAGGCCACGGGCATGGACCCGCTCCTGGCCATCGTCCCCTCCGCCTTGGTAACCGCGGTTTTCGGATACATCATCTACAGGCTTACGATACGGCGGGCCTTGAAGTCGCCCGAGCTCAACCAGCTCATCCTCACCTTCGGCTTGGCAATCACCATGACCCAGGCCGTGAATCTGCTCTTTACCTCGCAAACCAGAAAAATATCGCTTGAGTACGTTTCCGCCTCCATGTCCATCGGCGAGCTTTCGTTCGGCGTCTGGCCCTTCGTTTTCGTCGTCGTGGCCACGGCCATGGCAGTGGGTCTCCAGCTTTTCCTTACCCGCACCATTACAGGCAAGGCCGCTCTCGCGGTGGGCCAGAATCCGCGCGGGGCGGCGATCGTGGGCATCGACGTGGACAGGATCTACGGTCTCGTCTTCATCATCGCCAGCGCTCTCATCGGAGCCATGGGATCGCTCTTCCTCACGCGATCCGCTATTTTCCCCGGCGTAGGCGCGCCTTTTACAATGAAGAGTTTCTGCCTCGTCGCGATGGCGGGCATCGGCAATATACCCGGCGTCCTCGGCGCCAGCATCCTGCTGGGGCTTTCGGAAAGTTTCCTGCGCGCCTTCCGGGGCCTGCGCGGCTGGGCAGACATCATTTTCTTCATATTGATCATTACAGTGATACTCGGACGCACCATCAAGGGGAGGAAGTCGTGAACAGAAATTTACTTCGGCTCATGGCGGCCCTCATCGGCGTGGCGGCGGTGGCCCTGCCGGCTTTCGCGGGCGCTTACCCGCTGCAGGTGGCGCGCAACGTCATCCTCTACATGGCCTTGGCCATCACCTGGGACATGCTGCTCCGCACGGGGCAGATATCCTTCGGCATCGCGGGGCTTTTCGGCCTTGGAGCCTATGCCGCCGTGCTCGGCGTCCTTCGCGCGGGCATGGCGCCGTGGCTGAGCATCGTGTTCGCCGCCCTTTTCTCCGGTGCGGCCGCCTTCCTCATCGGCTTCCTGATACTCAGGCTCAGGGCAATGTATTTCTCCATAGTAACCCTCGCGCTGGCGGAGATATTCCGCATCGTCATACAGAACCTGCCGGACTTCACCGGCGGTCCCGAGGGCGTCGTCCTGGAGGGCGTCATGTTCGGCGGCTCGGCCAAAGGCCTGTATTGGCTAACGTTGGCGGGATTGGCCGTGGCCCTCGCGGCATCGTGGTGGTTCGAGAAAAGCAAGATACACTTCGCGCTTACGGCCATACGCAACAACGAGACCAGCGCCAAGTCGAGCGGCATCAATATCTTCAACTGGCTGCTCGTGGTGTTCGTCATCACCTCCGCCATACAGGGATTCCTCGGCGGCATCTACGTGCAGTCGTACGGCTTCGCGACGCCCGACAGCGTATTCGACGCGAACTTTACTTTACTGCCGCTGGCCATCGCGCTGCTGGGCGGAATACACAGCACGGTAGGTCCCGTGTTCGGCGCCGTACTGCTCGGCCTCGCCGCGGAATGGCTCAAGCTCAAGATTCCCTACGGCCACCTGGTGGTCTACGGCATCATCATAATCATCGTGATACTTTTCATGCCCCAGGGCATCTACGGGCTCATCAAAAAATCCATCAGGACACCGCAAAGGAGCAAGGCATGACTACGCTGAAAACCGAAGGCCTCACGAGACGCTTCGAGGGACTCGTAGCCGTGAACGATGTGTCGTTCTCCCTAGATTCAGGCGAGATTTTAGGAATCATCGGCCCCAACGGCGCAGGCAAGACCACGTTCATCAATCTGGTGTCCGGCATCACAATGCCGAGCGCCGGCCGCATCGAGTACAAAGGCAAAGACATAACCTATGCCCCGGCGCACCAGCGCGCACGCATGGGAATAGCCCGGACCTATCAGCTCATACATCCGCTTGAGAACCTGAGCCTCCTCGAGAACGTGATGGTGGGCTCCATTTTTTCCAGGGGCAGCAGCCTGAAGGTCGCCAGGCGCAAGGCCATGGATATCTGTTCCTCGCTGGGCCTCGCGGACCTGGATCGGAACCCGTCAAAATTGACCATACTTGAGATAAAGAAAATGGAGATAGCCAAAGCCCTGGCCAACGAACCGGAAGTGCTGTTCCTGGATGAAGTGATGGCAGGCCTCAACTCGGACGAAACCCGCGCTCTCATCGGCATGATTCAAAAGGTTGCAAAGGAACGTAAATTGGCTGTTGGGGTGGTGGAGCACGTTATGGGTGTCATCCGCGAGCTTACGCACCGCGTCATCGTGCTGGAGGCCGGCGAGCTCATCGCCCAAGGTCCCTACGAGGAAGTCTCCAAGAATCCGCGGGTAATCGCGGCCTATCTGGGAGGTGCCGCATGATACTCGACGTGCAGAAACTGGAAACGGGCTACGGCAAGCTCCGCGTGCTCACGGGCGTGGACCTGTGCGTGGGCAAGGAATCGGTGGGGCTGTTCGGGCCCAACGGCGCGGGCAAGACCACGCTCATCAACACTATCATGGGCATCAACAAGCCCTGGTCGGGCACGGTGAACTTCGACGGCAGAAGCGTCGGCGGCAAGGCGACTCATCTGGTGGCGCGCTCGGGTATCGCGCTCGTGCCGCAGGAGCGCGAGCTGTTTCCCGGCATGAGCGTGGCGGACAACCTGGAGCTTGGCGCGGCTTTCGTTCCGCGCGCGGCGGGAATCCACAAGCGTCAGCTGGACATGGTCACGGAACTTTTCCCTATCTTGAAAGAACGATACAAGCAGCTCGTGGGAACGATGTCCGGCGGCCAGCAGCGCATGGTGGCCATCGGTCGCGCGCTCATGGCCAACCCGCTGCTGCTCATCCTCGACGAACCCTCTCTGGGGCTTCAGCCGTCCATCGTGGCGGAAGTGTTCGAGCGCCTCGCCATGCTCAAGAAAGAAATGGCCATACTCGTTACCGAGCAGAACGTGCGCGAGAGCCTCAAGGCCATCGACCGCGGATACGTGCTGGAAAACGGTTCCATAGCACTGCAAGACACGGCCGAGGGTTTGGCCAAGAATCCGCATGTGCTGTCGGCCTATTTGGGAATATAGCCATGGAACGGCTTGTCGTGCGCGGCGCGGCTCTTGCGTATCAGCTGCAAGGCGAAGACTCCGGGAAGGGGACCGTCGCCCTGCTCAACGGCATAGCCATGTCAATGGCGCACTGGAAGCCCGTGACTGAAGCCCTGGTGGCGGCGGGCTTCCGCGTGCTGCTGCACGACATGCGCGGCCAGCTGCTGTCGGACAAGCCCGCGGAGCCGTACTCGTTCGAGGCGCATGCCGCGGACTTCGGCGCGATTCTCGACGAGACGGGCATCGGGCGGGTGCATCTGGCCGGCGCTTCGTACGGCGCCGAGACGGCCCTGTGCTTTGCCCGCGACTATCCGGGCAGGGTCTCGAGCCTGTGCATGATCGACGGCGTGTGCGAGACGGATGCGGTGCTCTCGGCGGCGGTGGAATCCTGGAAGCGGGCGGCGCAGGCCGACCCGTCGCTTTTTTACCGCGTCCTCCTGCCCTGGAACTACTCGCCGCAATGGCTTGCCGCCAATGGGGATTTCGTGCGCTCGCGCGAGGCTGCTGTGGCTTCGTTGCCGCCTGAATATTTCCGCGCCTTCGCCGGGCTCTGCGACGCCTTCCTTGCCATCGATCTTAAAAAAGACCTGGGCAGGATACACGCCCCTGCGCTGGTAATGGTCGGAGGATCCGATATACTCAAGGGTGAGCGCTTCGCAGGCCCCATGGCGGAAGGAATCGCCGGGTCAAGTTATAAAATAATTCCAAATGCCGGGCATGCTGCCGTTATCGAGAGGCCGGACGAGGTCTCCCGCCTGATGCTTGAATTCCTCGCGGGCCTGAGGGCTTCGCCGCCATGAAAACGGAGGTACGGAAATGAACGAAGGCACGCTGCTCGTAAACGGACTCGCGATATTTTTTATAACGATGGGAGCGGGCGCTCCCGTGCTTTTCGTCCACGGCAACTTAGGCTCGAGTCTCTGGTGGTCCAAGTCCATGGACCTGCCCGGCTGGAGGGCCGTGGCCGTGGACCTGCCCAACTTCGGCCGCTCCGACCCGATTCCCGGATGGACGCCCTCAAGCGCGGACCTTGCGGATTACGCGCGCTACCTGGCGCTGTTCATAGAGGCGGCGGGTTTGGACCGTCCCGTGGTGGTTGCGCATTCCCTCGGCGGCGCCGTCGCGCAGGTGCTGGCCGCCACCAGACCCGAGCTGATCCGGGCGCTCGTGCTCGTGGACTCAGGCGCGCCATCGGGCTTGAAAACCCCGGAAGAGCGTTACCCGGGCATCGAGGCCATGCGAGCCAATCCCGCGTATCTGGCGATGGCCCTCAAGGCCGTGGTGCCTACGATGGCCGACGACGAGTGGTTCGGCGCTCTTGCCGCCGATGCGCAGCGCATGGCCGCACCCGCTTGGATAGGCAATGCCGCGGCCCTTACCCGTTTCGACTGGCGTGGAAAGCACAAGTCTTTCAAGAAGCCCGTACTCGTGATTTGGGGCAGGAAGGACATTGTCGTGAGCGAGGACATGGCCCGCGAAACGGCTGCCGAATTCCCGAATGCCAAGCTCCTTATCCTCGAGACGGTAGGGCATTCCGTCATGGCGGAGGACCCGCTGCTCTGGAAAAAAACGTTGACGGATTTTCTGACCGGCGTGCGGGAATAGTCGCAGGTGAGAACGTTCACCCTGAAACAGGCGGGCATCATCGAGAAATGGGAGCTCCGTTTCGGGCCTAAGCTCGGTAGCTCCTCGCTGTACTGCATCCTGGATTTAAGGTTTTAGGGAGACCCCCGGCTTAAATCCAAAAATCGGATAGTGCAAGCCGAAGCCAGGCTTTTTCGATCAAAGCAGGATTAAGCTGGATAGAAGAGCTTGAAAAAGAAAACATCAGGCTTCGGGATTCTCTGCGAGACCGGAGGATTCATCGCTATCGCTTTTGACTCCCGGATGGCAACGACAAGCTGAAGTAATTATTTTATTATAACGATGGGGAGGGGGCGGCCGACCCGGAAAGACATTCTCTCCCGGGCCGGTGCGCTTTCAACTGGCCGCGGAGAAATTATCCTTGCCAGCGCCGCATTCCGGGCATGTCCAGTCCGCGGGGATCTTTTCGAAAGCCGTTCCCGGCACGATTCCGTTTCCCGGATCACCGGCCATCGGGTCATAGATGTAGCCGCAAACGTCGCAGATATAGTTTTTCATGTTCGATCCTCCATAGTTCCTTGATCTAGCCTGCGTCGCAGGTAAAATTAAATCTCCTCAATCAAGAGGTAATTGTCAAGTACTCAAACTGAAATAAGCTGAAATCTGTGACGAAATATAGTATGGCCTCTATGTATTGGAGTTGACAGGGCTCACGGTGCAACTTATAATCTCTAGGAGCTCCAAAATCACTCGGAGGTTTTTATGGCAGATTTAAAGCGAATTCTTATTGTAGGTGGCGGTTACGCAGGCGTCACCGCCGGTAAGATACTTGAAAAAGCATATCGCAGACGCGACGATGTAGAAATTGTTCTCGTGGACAAGCATCCTTACCACACGCTCATGACCGAGCTTCATGAAGTAGCCGGCTGGCGAACCGAACCGGAATCCATTCAGGTACCGTTCAAGAAAATTTTCGGCGGAACAAAAATAAAAGTCATTGCCGACACGGTCGAATCCATCGATTTTGCCACGAACCAGGCGACGCTGCACAATTCCAAGATAAAATACGACCACGTAATACTCGGTGCGGGCGCGGATCCGGATTTCTTCCTGATTCCGGGAATCAAGGAAAACGCCTTTACCCTGGCTTCCTTCGAGGACGCCATGAAAATCCGCAGGCACCTGTATGACACATGGGAAGCCGCGGCCGCCGAAAGCGACCCGATAAAACGCAAGAAACTATTGACCTTCACGGTAGCCGGCGCCGGCTTTACCGGCATAGAAATGCTGGGCGAGCTGCTGGAGCTCAGAACCGTCATGTGTCAGAAGCATCATATCGCCGAGAGCGACGTCCGAATCATAATTATCGAAGCGCTCCCCTTCATCCTTGCCATGCTCGACGAAAAAGAACGCGCCAAAGCCCAGGCTTTCCTCTATAGACAGCATTGCGAACTCAGGCTGTCCTCCCCGATAGCCGGGGCGGAAAACGGCATCATCAAGCTGAAAGACGGAACCTTCATCGAGGCGGGAACCTTCATCTGGACCTGCGGCGTCTCCGGCGCGCATTTCTCGGGAGGCCTCGGGCTCGAAGCCAAGCGAAACCGCATCGTCACGAACGAAAACATGAAAGTGGAAGGACATTCCAACGTGTGGGCGGCCGGCGACAATCTGTGGTTCGCCGAAGGCGGCAAGCCCCTGCCGCAAATCGTCGAGGCGGCCCACCAGACCGCTCACGTGGCGGCGCATAATATTATAACCACCATGGCGGGCAGCGGAAAGCTCAAGTCCTTCAAGTCCAGCTTCCACGGTTTCATGATTTCCCTCGGCGGCAAGTACGGCGTCGCGGATGCGGGCGGAATAAAAGTCTCGGGCTTTTTCGCCGTAGCGATGAAGCACATGATCAATTTCTACTATCTGTTCACGATAGCCGGCGTCAACCAGTGCTGGGAATACGCAAAACACGAATTCCTGGACATCAAGGACGGGCGCTCCCTCATCGGCGGTTTCGCAGAGCACAAGACCCGAGGCTATTGGCTGGTGCCACTTCGTTTCTGGCTCGGTTTCAGCTGGGTAATGGAAGGTCTCAACAAGGTCGGCGAAGGCTGGCTCAAATTCGCCGAAGGCTCGAAATCCTGGTAGATGTTCTCCCAGGGCGTAACGCAGGCCGGCGTAAAAGCCGGGGATGCGATTTCCCCCGATCTTCACTCCTTGGTAGACGG
>CAZAJF010000010.1:0-104253 GCA_964485395.1 uncultured Treponemataceae bacterium
GCATGACCTGGTTGAGCGCTCCCTTGATGGACGAGGCGATCCGTGCGCTCGCGAACAGGCTGGCCAAGCTCGCCACCGCCAAGGCGATCCCCAGCAGTATTTGAGTCTGGCTGATGATACCCTGAACTTTCCTGTTCGCGTCCTCGAGGTAATGTTCCACGATGACTATCGCGCTCTCGATCGTCTTGATGATGATATTTTCTTGAGGCAGAATCCGATCTGAATATATGTCGCGCAATTTACCCGCCGCGTCATGCAGCGTGGAAAAACCGGCCACGGCCTTTGCCAGGGAAGTTTTGGCGGCCGTGAACCTGCTTTCGCCCGATCTGCCTCCAAAGGCTTTTTGCAGCTCGCCCAAGGCCGTGTCCAATTGCTCGTAAGCGTTGACTAGCAGCACGGCCTGCCGCTCGTCGTTGGTTTTCAGGTACTCGGAAAGATACAGCTTGCACATCAGGAATTGGTTTTGCGCGTTACCGTAGGCAAGGATGGAAAACGGGGTGCTCGCGTTCCCGATTCCTACGCGGGCGCTTGAAAGCGCGTTTTCCATGAGCTCGAGGTAAGGATCGATAAACCCCGTTTTCTGCTTTGTGATGATGTCGATGAGGGCGGCCGCGTCGTTGACCGCCGATTGGTAGACGAGCGTCGCGGAGCGAATCCTGTTGAGCAGGTCGATTATTTCCCGGTCCTCGCTCGTGCCGTTGGTCTTGTCGAGGATCCTGGTCAGGCTGGCGTATTCCTCGTTGAACCCGTCGAGTTCTGTCTGCGAGCGGTTGCTGATGTAACGAGTGGAGCGGTATCGGAGCAGGATTATTTTTTTATCGATGGCCTGCATGTTTTCGCGCAGCAGGACGACGCCTTCGTTCGTTTCGCGCAAGCTGCTGGACACGAGGCCCATGCGCCCCATCGCGAGGATTCCCACAAGGGTAAGCAGCGACAGGGCTATCATGTTGGCGGCGAGGATTTTCTTGCCGATGCTTGGAAACAATCTCGCGGACAAGGCGGCCAGCCTTTTCCGGAAATTTCCCCGCATCGTCGCGCTCACGGTTTCGTCAATGCCACCTCGGGTTTTTTTCACGGATTATTTTCCCGCCGCGGCGGGACCCGGCTTATACCATTTCGCCAAACCGGCGGCGAGGGCTTTTGCCGCTTCCTCCGGGGTTTGTAGTCCCTTGATTACCGCCACGGAACCATCCATCACCAGGTCGTAGCCGCTCGGTGAACCTTCCATAAGCTTTTCCCACACGAATCGGATATCGGTTTCCCTGCCCTTGTTGAGCGCAAGGAAGGTATTGGCATGCGGGTTGTCCAGCTCGGGAGGATTATTGATCATGGGAAAGAATCCCGGCAGCGTGTCGCCCAGGAGTTTCGCGCATTCGGGGCTGTATACCCAGGCCAGAAAACGCAGCGCGAGGTCTTTGTGATTGGAGGCCGAGTTCAGGCCGATGCCCGCGTCCAGGTGAAAGGTGATGCGCGGTTTTGATCCCGACGGCGGCGGAGGCGCGAAGGCGGACCATGTAAAGCCGGGTTTTTGTTCCTCGAAATATGGAATGTCCCACGAGCCGCTGAAGAACATCGCGGCCTTCCCCAGGGCGAAAAGCTCCCGAGAGTCTTTGTACAGGAGCACGGTATGGTTTTGCGGCAGATAGGGAGCCATCGATTGGACGGCCGTAAACAGCCTGACCATCGCCGGATCGTCGAACTTCCGCGAACCGGACAGGTATTCCATGCGAGCGTCGCGGCCGCCCAGGAAATTAGGGGCGATATTCATGAATACGAGTTCCGCGATCGTCCAGGTATCGCCGCTGGCATTGGCGAAGGGAATGATGCCGGCGTTCTGGATTGTTTTTGCGGCCGAGAGCAGCTCTTCCCAGCTTCGGGGTATCTTGATGCCGAGCGTCGAAAAGATGTCCTGGTTAAAATAGATTCCGTGGGAGGTGGCGATGAACGGAATCCCATACGTCGTCCCCGAGTCCATGGACCAAGGCGCCAGCATGGCCGGAGTAAAGGATTCCGAAAGCCCGGGCAGCTTTGAAAGGTCTTCCAGGTAGCCCTGTTCGTAGAGCAGGCGCGAGAGGGCATACGAGCGCAGGTACATGATATCCGGCGCCGACTTGCTTTTAAACTGCGCGAGGAGCGCGTCGTTGTATTGAGGGCCGGGAGTAGGGTCGTACACGATGCTTATGTCGGGGTTTTTTTCCTGGAAGGCCGCGATGATCACGTTCATCTGCCGGACGTCCTCGGTGCGCCATGATCCCATGGTTAGCACGACGCGCTTTGCAGTCGTTCCGCCTGCAGGTTCGGGAACGACGATCGGTTTCTTAGCCAGGCAACCTTGTGCCGCGAACAGTATTCCCAAGCATATGGCACAGGTTTTCAAGCGTCTCATTTTACGTACCCCATAAAGTAAGAATAATGGAGAGAAAGTTGTTGCGCAAGTGACAAACCTGGGTAATAATAGTGCTAATTATATCGATATGGGCGGGAAAGAATCCTGTGGCCAAAATTACTAGGAGGAACGATGGGTTGCGTACGTGAGCTGCTCGTGGAAATTGACAAGGATCGAAGCAATCTCATTAAAGCCTTGCAGGCCGCACAGGCGGTGGATGGATTTATTTCCGATGATACGATCGTTGAAATAGCGGCGCACTTCGGCATCGCGACAGTCGAAGTGGAGGGCGTGGTCAGTTTTTACGCCCAGTTCAAGAGAATAAAACCGGGTAAATATAAGATATCCATCTGCGACGGAACAGCCTGCCACATCAAAGGCTCGTCGCTCGTACTGGGGTGGATATCCGAGGACCTGCATATACAAAGCGGCCAAACGGATTCCGAAGGGCTTTTTTCCCTGGAGACCGTGGCGTGCCTGGGCTGCTGCAGCCTGGCTCCGGTCATCAGCATCAACGGCAAGGTTTTCGGCAACCTTGACCGAAAGGGAATCCTCAAGATCATCAAGAGCTATCGCGCATCCGGGGGTGTGGCATGAGCATCAAGCGCATTAAAGTAGGCGCCGGAAGCTGCGGAATCGCCGCGGGCGCCACCGAGCTCATCGCCTTCCTGAAGGCCGAGATTACGGATATTCCGATCGTGGAAGTGGGCTGCATCGGCCATTGCTACGCCGAACCGCTCGTGGAAGTGGAAACCGACTCGGGCTCTTTCTTCTATAAATGCGTGCGCCCGGACAAGGCTCACCTGGAACGCCTGCTCGGTCTCAAGGACGAAGGGCGCCTCGAACAGCGCAAAGAACGCGCAGGCCGCGAACTCGTCAAAGTGCTGGCCCTTGCCGGCCGCATCGACATGACCTCGCTGGACGAGTATATCGCGAACGGCGGTTACGAAGCGCTAAAAAAGGCGCTTGCCATGCAGCCCGCTGACATCCTCGCCGAAATAAAGGCGTCCGGACTCCGCGGCAGGGGCGGCGGCGGATTTCCCACGGGTACCAAGTGGGGCTTCCTCGCGGCAAAAACCACGGAAGAGAAAGTGCTTATCTGCAATGCCGACGAAGGCGACCCGGGAGCCTTCATGGACCGCTCTCTTATGGAGTCGGTGCCGCATCAGGTCCTGGAAGGCATGCTGATCGGCGCTTTGGCTACGGGCGCCACGCTGTTGACCATCTACTGCCGCGCCGAATATCCGCTGGCGATCCGCAACCTCAAGATAGCCATTGACCAGATATACAAGAACGGCCTCAATAAACTCGGCGCGCGCACCGTGCAGTTCAAGCTCAAGGAAGGGGCGGGCGCCTTCGTGTGCGGCGAGGAAACGGCAATGATCAACTCGCTGGAAGGCAAACGCGGCACGCCGCGCTTCCGGCCGCCGTATCCGACGGACTCAGGCTACCACGGCTACCCGACCGCCATAAACAACGTCGAGACCTTCGGCAACGTTCCCCTCATCCTGAGGGAGGGCTCGGCCGCGTTCGCCTCCGTCGGCACCGCCGGATCCAAAGGCACCAAACTTTTCGCGCTGGCCGGCGACGTAAAATACCCGGGCCTGGCAGAAGTGCCCATGGGCGTCACCATCGCGGACATCGTCTACGAAGTGGGCGGCTCGGAACGCGGCTCGGTCAAGGCCGTGCAGATCGGCGGACCGTCGGGCGGCTGCATACCCGCGGACAAGTTCGACGCCGTGGTGGACTACGACTCGCTGAAAAGCCTGGGCGCAATCATGGGCTCGGGCGGCCTCATCGTCATCGGCCAGGACCGCTGCATGGTGGAGACGGCCCGGTATTTCCTGGAGTTTACCGCGCGCGAATCCTGCGGCAAGTGCACCTTCTGCAGGGTGGGAACCAAGCGCATGCTGGAGCACCTGGAAAGGATAACGCACGGCGAAGGCACCCCCGAAGACATCCAGTTCCTCGCCGACCTTGGGCCAAAGGTTATAAAAGGTTCATTATGCGGGCTCGGCCAGACCGCTCCCAACCCGGTTATCTCCACGCTCCGCTATTTCATGAACGAGTACGAGAGCCATGTCACGCGCAAGAAATGCCCCGCCCTGCAGTGCAGCGCCCTGTGCGAACTCAAGGTGCACGAAAAGGACTGCATCAAATGCGGCCTGTGCATAAAGAATTGCCCGGTCAACGCCATAAGCAAGGATTTCGTCATCGACAACGCGCTTTGCACCAGGTGCAACTCGTGCATCGAAGTCTGCCCCAAGAAAACGATAAGCCGGGTGGAAACGGGTACCGGCTACAGCAGCGCTGAAGGAGCTTCACGGTGAGCGTCTCGATAACCATAGATGGCAAAAGCTATAGCGCCGAAAAAGGCGAAACGATACTTCAGGTCGCGGAGCGAAACGGCATACAGATTCCCACGCTCTGCTCGAATAAACTGATCAGCAAGTCCACGTCATGCTTCGTGTGCGTCGTCAAGGACGCCAAGACCGGAAGGTACGTGCCCTCGTGCGCGATGGAGGCAGCCGACGGGATGCAGCTGGAATCGGACAGCGCGGAAGTCCGCGACATGCGCCTGACGGCCCTCAACCTCATCCTGTCCGAGCATTCCGGCGACTGCGAGGCCCCCTGCACCATAGCGTGCCCCGCCCATGCGCAGGTGGAGGAATACGTGGCCTTGGGCAGGCAGGGCAAGCATCTCGAGGCGCTCAAGCTCATCAAGGAGCGCATCCCTCTGCCAATGTCCATAGGCCGCGTCTGCCCTCGCTTCTGCGAAAAGGATTGCCGCCGCAACGTGGTGGACGAGGAAGCCGTGGCCATCAACGACTTCAAACGCCTTGCCGCCGACCTGCATTACGAAACGTATATGGAAGAATTGCCCCCGCTTACCGGCAAGAAAGCCGCCATCATAGGCGCCGGTCCCGCGGGTCTGAGCGTCGCCTATTTCCTACGGTTAAGCGGCGTGGCCAGCGATATTTTCGACAAGATGCCCGAGGCGGGCGGCATGCTGCGCTACGGCATACCCGAGTACCGCCTGCCCAAGGGAATCCTTGACCGGGAGATCGCGCATTTTGCCAAGATGGGCGGGATACGCATAACGGGCGACAGGGAACTTGGCAAGAATTTATCGCTCGACGAGCTTAAGAAAAGCTATGACGCCGTCGCAGTCACCATCGGTTCCTGGAAATCCAGCGCAGCCGGCGTTGAGGGCGAGGAGTTGGCGGTGGGAGGCATCCAGTACCTGGAGAAGCTGGCGCTGAACGGCTGGAAGGGCGAGAATCCCGGCAAGACCATCGTCATCGGCGGCGGCAACACCGCCATGGACTGCCTGCGCAGTTCCGTTCGCCTGGGCTCCAAGGACGTCACCTGTTTCTACCGCCGCACCGAGGCTGAAATCCCCGCGGAAAAGATCGAGATCCATGAGGCCAAGGAAGAAGGCGTCAAGTTCGAGTACCTGGTGGCCCCCGTGAGCCTCCGCAAGGAAAACGGCCGCTTGGTCCTGAAAAGCCAGCGCATGACCTTGGGCGAGCCCGACGCGTCGGGCAGGCGCAAACCGGTTCCCGTACCCGGCTCGGACTTCGATACGGTGGCGGATACGGTTATAGCCGCGATCGGCCAAAAAACCTCCGCCCCTCAGGGCCTCAAGACCACCAAGTGGGGCGACGTGGACGTAAACACCAATACCTGCGAGATGGAAAACCAGGTGTTCGCGGCGGGCGACTGCGTAAGCGGACCGGCCACCGTAGTGGAAGCGGTTGCGGGAGCCCGGCGCACGGCCCTGGCGATCGTCGCCGCTCTTGAAGGCCGCAGCTACCGCGAGCCCTATCAGCTCAATGTTACGCGGGGAAAGTGGCAGGGTCTCAAGCCGGAAAACCTGGTCTTCCTTAAAAAGCCGATAGAAAGAGCCCGGCAAGGTCAGCGGTTTATTCCCCTCGCCGAACGCATGGGCAGCTTCAAGGAAATATCGTTTACGTATTCCAACCAGGAAATAACCAAGGAAGGCGAGCGCTGCATCGAGTGTTCCTGCACCGCGAAGGGCGATTGTTTCTTAAAGAAGCAGTGCGAGACCTACGGCGCGAAGCCCGATGCCATAACGGGGGAAAAACCTCAATTCGGCTATGACGTGCGGCATCCCGAGATTATTCTGGATCGCGGCAAGTGCATCAAATGCGGCGTTTGCGTTAAGGTTTGTTCTGAAGTCGTGAATAAAAACCTGCTCGGCTTTAAATTCCGGGGTTTTTCCACCCATGTGGATACCGCCTTTTCGCAACCCTTGCCGTCGGCTCTCTGCCGCGATTGCGGGAAATGCCTATCGGAATGCCCGGTTGGCGCGCTTGATTGGAAGGAAAAAAAGCGAGAATAGCCTCTAACGTCGTAAAATAGACCGACAAGCCGTATAATAAACATTATTCGGCTTGTTTTACGCCTAACCCGCAGCGCTCATCTTGATATACCGCCCATGTTTTGCCATAATGGGCGTACCGAGGAGCAGTATGCGCAGATTTACCGTGTCCCTACTATTCGTGGCTTGCTTAGGCGTTTTGGTTGCGCAGGATGAAGTTACCCCTCCAACGGCCACTCAAGACCAGAACATAGCTGTTCCGCAGATTATTCCTCCCGCTCCTCAGCCTGCCAGCACGCCCAGCGCCATCAAGGCGGATGCACTGCTTTTATACAAGCAAGGCAGGGACCTCGAGGCCATGAATAAAAAAAACGAGGCAACGGCAAAATATCTGGAAGCTATCGTTATCTGCGATAAAGAAATAGCGCAAGATTCCACCCGCATGGATTCCTATACGGTAAAGTGCTGGTGCCTGTTCCGGCTCGAGCGCTACAGGCAGGTCGTGGATGTCGGCCTTGTCTCGCTCAAGGTGAAATTTGACGCGCGCATCGTGGAAGTAATGGGTGAGTCGTACTATTATCTCGCGGACGACGCCAACGCCCTGAAATATTTACAGCGCTACATCGATAACGTCGGCGAGTTCGCGGATCGTGTACCGTCTGCCTACTTTTTTATGGCGGAAAGCTATCTCAGGCAGAAACGGTATGACCATGCCGATATTGCCTATAGTTTTGCCGTGTACCGCGAGGCGAATATCCCGCGCTGGTGGTATCGCTACGCCAGCGTCGTGGAGACCCTTGGGGAATATAAGCGGGCGTACGACCTGTATGCGCGGGCCCTCAAGTTGAGTCCCGGTTTGAAGGAAGCCTCCGACGCCATGGCGCGGGTAAAGGCCAAGATCTAGTAATTCGAGAAAAAGTACGAGCTTGATAGGGTAGGATGAACATATGGCCATCATGCATTACATTGATTTATTGCCTCTGCGCGAACAATGCCGCGGCGAAGATTGCCGCGATTTCGTGTGCCGCCTTAATATGCGGGGAAACCTGAGTATCGATAACGCGAATGAAACGTCTATTTTGGTGCGCGCATTGGTGCATGGCGGCTTCAATCGCCTGATCCTCAACCTCGAAAACCTGAATTACGTGGACTCCACCGGTATCGGCACCATTATCCGCATCAAGAAAGATTTACTGAACGCCTCAGGCGACATGGTGCTCTGCAACGTGCCCCCCAAGGTCAACGAGGTGTTCGACCTGGTGAACCTCAAGGAATTTGTTAAGATTTTTTACTCCGACCAGAAAGCCATCGATTACCTGCGCAACTCGCAGTCCCAATCCGAGCCTTCCCCTACAGCAGACTGACGGGATCCACGTCCAGCTCCAGATACACGTTCGCCGGGGTCGAATACGATCCCAGCACGGCGGTCAGCGCCGCCCGGGGCCTCGCGGCCTCTTCCGACCGCAGTAGAACCTGCACGCGGGCGTTTCCCGCGATTCGGGCTATCGGACATTCCGCCGGGCCCAGCACGTCCATCTTCCAGCCTTCCGCGGCTGCGGTCGCGGCCAGCCGTCCCGCCAGATCGGCCGCCGCGCCGAACGCGGCCTCCTGATCCTTGCTGCGCACCACCACGCGCACGAGGCGCGCGAAGGGCGGGAACCCGAGATCCTTCCTTATAGCCAGCTCGTCGTCGTAGAATCCCTCGGCCTCGTGCCGCGCCGCCCGTATGATTACGGCGCTGTTCGGACGATAGGTCTGCACGATGACGCGACCGCCCTTCACGAATCGACCCGCCCTTCCGGCTACCTGCGTTATCAGCGCGAACGCGCGCTCGGCCGAGCGAAAATCGGGCAGGTTCAGCGTGGTGTCCGCAAGAACCACTCCCACCAGGTGTACGCCGGGAAAGTTCAAGCCTTTGGCGACCATCTGCGTTCCCAGCAATATGTCCGTCTTGCCTTCGCGGAAATCGTTCAGGGTTGATTCCACGACGCCTTTTTTTGCGGCCACGTCGGCGTCCAGCCTCGCTATCTTCATGCCCGGAAACAGCGCGGCCGCCTCTTCTTCAACCCGCTCCGTACCAAAGCCCGCGTAGCCCGTGTCCAGCGACCCGCAACTCGGGCACGAGCTCGGCGGTACGCTCTGGTACCCGCAGTAATGGCAGACGAGCCTGTTTTTTTCCTTGTGGTAGGTCAGGCCAACCGAGCACTGCCTGCAGTTTATCTCCGCTCCGCAGGTCTTGCAGTTCCAGAAGTACGAGAATCCGCGTCGGTTAAGAAAAAGTATGGACTGCCCGCCGGCCGCCTTGGTTTGGCGAACCGCCTCCACGAGTTTTTTGGATAGCGAACCTTGTTCCCCGCGCATGTCCACGATCTCCACCGCGGGCATCTCGCCGCCGGCCAGCCGCTTGGTAAGCCGCAGGCGGTGCATGCCGCCGCTTTTCATGAGCTGCCACGATTCCACGCTGGGCGTTGCCGAGCCCATAACCAGCCGGGCGCCTTCGGATGCGGCCCTGCGCATGGCTACCTGCCTGGCATGGTAGCGAGGCGTGTTGCCCGCCTTGTACGAGCTCTCGTGCTCCTCGTCGAGGACGATGAGGCCGAGTTTTCTAACCGGCGCGAAAACGGCGCTCCGCGCGCCTACGACGACGGTAGCCTCGCCGCGTAAAATTCGGCGCCAGGCCAACAGTTTCTTGTTGGGGGTAAGGCCGGAATGGATTACGGCGCACTTCTCGCCGAAGCGTTCGCGTACGGCTTCCACGACTTGGTGGGTAAGAGCTATTTCCGGTACGAGGTAGATGACGCTCCGGCCCTCGGCCAGCGTGGCCTCCGCGGCCTGCAGGAATACTTCGGTCTTGCCCGTTCCGGTCGGTCCGTACAGATACCACCGGCCGGCCGCTTCCGACAGGATGGCCGTGAGCGAATTTTTTTGCTCGTCGGAAGCGGTGATGGCATGCGCGCCGATCTGCACGTCGTCGAACGCGGAAGGCGCCGCCCCTTCCTTTTTGCCGCTGGGCATCATGGCTCCAAGGGCCTCGCCGAGCGAACAAAAATACATGCCCGCCATCCAGCGCGCCAGCCCCAGTGTCTCGGAGCCGAACAGCGGCTCGGGGTCCACGAGCTTGATCCATGGCTTTACCTTGGCTCCGTCGATATCGCAGGCGTCGGAGGTTCCCACGACCCATCCGATGGCGCTGCGCCGCCCGAAGCTGGCCTCTACGCGGGAGCCGATGGGAGCGTCCTGCCCCTCGGGGTTGCGGTAGCTCCACTCCCTGTCCACCGGAACATCGAAGGCGACGCTGACGAACTCAGGCATCGCGCAGCACGGATTTGAGCAGCTTGAGGTCTTCCCATGCGGAGCGCTTCAGGTTTTCGTCCTTGATGATATTGGCGGGGCTGAAGGTGGGTATGCAGGGAATGCCGCCTGAGTCCCATATTTTTCCGCGCAGCTTGGTCATGCCCTCTTTCGTGGACAGGAGGTGCTGCGCCGCGGTGCGTCCGAGCGCGAGTATCGCCTGGGGCTTGAGCAGGTCCAGCTGTCTGTTCAGGTAGGCGATGCAGGCGGACTGCTCGTCGGGCGATGCGTCGCGTTCGGGCGGCTTGCACTTGACCAGCGTGGTGAGGTAGCAGTTCGTGGTGCGCGACAGGCCTATCGCCGAGAGCATGCGATCTAATAGCTCGCCTTGTGCGCCCGAGAACGGGTATCCCTTTTCGTCGTCGTCCGGTCCCGGAGCCTCGCCTAAAACCAACACGACGGGCCGTTGTACGCCCTGACCGGGAATGGCCCGCTTGCGGCTTTGGGTAAGGCGGCACTTGTTGCAGCGCGCGGTCTCGGAGGCGACGGCTTCCAGGCTGTCGTTGGCCTTTGGAACCCGCGTCGCCGCGGTGTAAGCCGCCGTAGGCAGTACCTTCGCCGCGCTGTCTACGGGAGAATCCTCGTTGCCGGCGGCCTGCGCATCGATTTCCTCCATGCCCGGAACCTCGCGGTCGGAGTCGTAGCCGTCTATCAGGCAGTCTTCTATCCGCGAAAGCGCGCGGTATAATACGGTCCGTCCGTCACTCATGCTTGGAACCCATCGTCTTTTCAAGGGTTTTCTCTATCTCGCCGAAACCTCGAGTGGAAAGGAAGCGGTCCACGAGGGCTTTTTCCCGGATGCGGCCCTTTTCGTCCTCGATGAGCTTGTAGGCTATGGCCGCGCTGCGCTCGGAATCCCGCCCCTCGAAAAGCTGCGAGGAGTAATAATAATATAAAATAACATCCTTGTAGGGCAGGAGGAGCCCCGTGGTGAAGAAATAGGAGGCTTCCCGGAGGAAGAAACGGGCGTCGTCGGGCTTGTTCCTGTGAACCTGTATCTGCACCAGCACCATGGCCAGCGTAAAGGTGGGATAGTAGCAGGAATGCCGGAGGCCCAGGCTCATGCCCTCCATCGCGAAGGATTCCGCCTTTTTTTCCTCGCCGGCTATGAAGTGGCAGAGGGCCAGCGTGCGCAGCGCATCGATTCGGTCGTAGTCGTTGCGTATCTGGTCCGCATAGAATTCCGCCTGCAGGAAACTCTCGGCGGCGGTTTTCCTGTCGCCGGAGAAGGTCTGGGAGACGGCGAGCATCGCGTGTGCCTGGGCCATGCTCATCTCGGAAAGCGCGCCGGCGTCCAGCATGGCGCGGGCCGCGGGTCCCAACGCCGTAAAGTCGCACAGCTGCCAGAGTATCTTCAGCTTCTGGTCCATGCCGAAGAATCGCGCGACCACCTCGTAGTCGCAGTCCCCGTCGTTCAGGCAGGCCTGCCCCGCCACCAGAGTGAGCGCGCCGTGGTAGTCGCCGGAGAGGAGCCGGTATTCCGCACGCGACGTCGAATACTCGAAATCGTCGCAGTCGGGTATGTCCTTCATCTGCTCGATGAGGGTGCGCGCCTCCTGGAAGTTGTTGCGCATCATCTCGGCGAACGCGATGTGGCGCACCACGTTCTGCACGCTGCGGGCGCTCATCGCGGAGCGGCGGTAGTAATACAGAGCCTTCTGCCCGGTGAACTGGGCCTTCTGGAACGCGTAGGCCATCGTGTTGAGCGCGCAGATCATGTGGTAGGCGAAACCCATGGAGTTGTCGTTTTTCTGGGCCAGGGCGCTGCGCATGATGCGCTTGAGCTCCAGCTCCGCCTCCTCGATCTTGCCTGCGTTGAAGTACAGCGCGCTCTTCAGGATGAGGAGCTGAACCGCGTCCTCGGGGGAGGCCTTGGCGAGGTTCCTGTGCAGCGTATCTATGTACGCGAGGTACTCGTAGGTGTAGTTCCGGGCCGGGTCGCGACGCATAATCTGGGACGCCTCCAGCCAGCGTTCCGCGTGCATCAGGTGGTGTATGAGGCGCAGGCGGTGCGGGTTCTCGTGCTCCAGCATGATGTCCGCTATCAGCGAGTGGATTATGCGCTTGTTGTGATTCAGGAGGCTTGCGTACAGCGCCTTCTTGAATACGTCAAGCGTGAAGTTATAATAATCCCCGGACAGCTTGAGCACGCCGTCCTTCTCGAGCCGCTTCAGGGCGCGGTTGACGATGGTCTCGTCCTCGTCGGATGCCCGTTGGATGCGCCTCGCGTCGTCCGCGGAGAAGTGCAGCAGGAACACCGAAAGCTTCATCACGAGGTCGCGCGTCTTGGTGTCGTAGCGCTCGAGGCTCGTCAAGAAAATATTCTGTATCGTGTCGGGGAGGTTGGACAGGTCCTTGTGCTTGCGGGCGAACAGCGCGTACTCGCGGATGAACAGCGGATTCCCCATGCCCTGCGACACGATCGCGTCCAAAAGGGCCGGAGACCCTTCCGGCAGGTGGGCCAGGGCCAGAGCCTTGGCGTCCTCGCCGGAAAGCACGCCCAGCCGTATTCCCTTAAGGTCCACGAAGGCGTCCCGCAGGTTTTGCGGATGCTCGCGGCCCGCCATTATCACGAAGGGCTTGATGCGCCCGTTCTTGAAGTAATACTGGAAGAACTCGCGCGACTGTCTGTCCAATGCCTGCGCGTTGTCCACGAACACGAAGCTCGAGTACATCGAGCTCGCGTGGTTTTCCATGATCGCCGAGAATATTGAGAACAGCGAGAGCACCACGTCGGGATCGGGACCGCTGTTTTTCTTGGGGTCCAGAAGATCCACGAAATGGCGGATATGCTCCTCGGCCACGCCGGGCACCTTGGCCAGGGCAGCGCGGATTTCCGATACCTGCGAATACGGCTCGAGGCCCAGATACTCGGTAATGAGGTCGCTGACCACCGCGTAGCGCGAGTTGCGGTAGCCTTGGGCGCGCGCCCGCAGGATCGGCGAATTGAAGTCCGGAAATTTTCTGATGCGCTCGATAAGCGCCTGCACGAGGCGCGTCTTGCCCATGCCCGCCTCGCCCACGATATATCGACCCGTGATAACCGAGGTGTCATCCTTTATATAGAGACGCAAAAGCTCTTCGAGTATTTCCTTGCGCCCTACGAACGGTCCCGTTTCGGCGCTCTCGCCCACGGCCGCCCCGCGCACGGCCCATGCGCGTATCTTCTCCGCCTTGCCCTTCACGGCAAGCTCCAAAGGGCCGGAAAAATCGAAGTCGCTCTCGCAGTTTTCGCGCAGCGCGTCGGAAACCAGGATGCCGTTAGGTTCCGCCTCGCTCTGCAGCCGCTGCGCCACCGCCATCGCGTGGCCCGTTACCACGTCAAAGTCGCCCCGCGTGCCCGTCGCGATGAGCCCCGAGTGTATGCCCACGCGGAACTGCACGTCGCCGGCCTTGCCCGCAAGCTCCCGCGAAAGCGCCCGGTTGCGCTCAAGGAATTCCAGCGCCGACTCTATGGCGCGTATCGGGTCGTCCTCGTGAAGCTCAGGCACCCCAAAAACCGCCACCAGCGCGTCACCGATATATTTTTCAACGATGCCGCCGTTGCTCTTGATGATCTCCTCGAAGGTTCCGAACACGCGGTTCATGAGCGTGTCCATTTCTTCGGGGTCCATGCGCTCGGAGAGGCTTGTGAAGCCCTTCATGTCCGCGAAAAGTATGGTAGCTGTACGGCGTTCGCCTGATTTTATTGCTGACTTGGGCATAATGGTAATTGTAGCGTAATTTCGGGGAACAGGCAACGTGAGGGGGCCGTAGTTGGGAATTTGGCGGTGGCCCGGAGGTAACCGAGGCGACGAGGCGGGAGGACAGGTACTGAGGCTGGGGGACAGGCACCGATCGGCAGGCCGACGGTACCTGTCCCCCAGCAGCTGGAATCCAGAGCAAGCAGGTCGCGGCGAGCGCGGCGAATGAATCAAGCGCCTGCCATATCCTGATTTCTTGCTTCCTTATAGCATTTTACTCGCAAATCATCAATAAATAGGCTTTTTAATTGAAGCCATTACCGTATGGGGCATGCCGACTTCCTTTTTTGAGGTCGGCTACGAGTGCACGTTCGGTAAATTGATGTTTGCGCTCGGCATTACGTATGCGCTTCGCAACCTCGCCGTACTCGAGCGGACGGCAGGAATTCTTCTGTCCATGGATTTGGAATGTAAAATAATCGTTACGAGTACCACCACAGAGGATGATGTCGCGTTCATCGAATCTTGCATTCGGAAGTTGCAGTGATGGATGTCCTAGTGTTGGCCGGTTGGCTGCTTGGTTTCGCCGTGGGAATACTAATCGGAGGGTTTCTGCAAAGCCCAGTATAGGGTTTTAATTATCCCTGGCGACTGCTTTACACCATAGGGCAACATGATTATGCTGAAACTATGGAAACTGTAAAGCCGATAGATAGTGCGTCGTATGAAAATGATTTTGATCGAATCGCGGACGACGACTTGTTCAAGGTACTGTCCGAGCCGGTTAGAATACGCATTATCCGCTTTCTCGCCGTTAACGGTCCCTGCGACGTAGGCACCATCGCGGCTTCTTTTCCCCAAGATCGCTCGGTCATATCCCGGCACCTCAAAATGATGCTGGGTAACGGGTTGGTATGCGCGGAAAAAAAAGCCCGGAATATCGTGTATTCCTTTGATGGATTCGCGTTTTTGGACCGTTTGGAACAGCTTACCGGCATGGTACGGGGATTTTTAGGAAATTATTGCGAGATTGAGGGAAAAAAACGAAGCAAGGACTAGGCGAAGGGTTTTTTTTATGATTATATATGCATGCGTGTGCACATATGCCCCTTAGATAAGGAGAAGTCTCATGAATACAGAATTATTTTATTTTTCGGGAACGGGGAATTCCCTGTTTTTAGCCAAAAAATTGGCCGATCGTCTTGGCAGCGAAGGTGAAAGCCTGAAAATTATTCCTCTCGCCGGGCTAGCTAAAGATAAACCCTACGAAACTTTTGCAGAGCGCATCGGTATCGTTTTTCCAGTCTATTTTTATGATATCCCGGATATAGTCAAGTCGTTCATCTCCAGGCTGCGTGCCCCGAATGTTAAATTTTTATTCGGGGTCAGCAATTGCGGCGCGTCCGATTGGGGCGTTCCGGACCGCACTGTCAGGCTTGCAAAAAAAAACGGTCTACCCATGAATGCTTTTTTTAGATTTATTCTTCCGGATAACAGTATCGTGTATGCGACGGATAGCAGTCTGCATTCAGGTATGTTTGCGGTTGCAGAGAAAAAAATTGAGCAGGTGGCAGGTCTGGTACAGTCCTTTACGCCGCTGATAGAGCATTCCGGCAGCGCCGCGGCAATAATTCCGGGAATGGCCATGAAGGCTATTTGTTTCGGACCCTATGGATTCAAGGATATCCGCTTCGACCCTAAAGCCTGTACCGCCTGCGGCATGTGCGAAAAAGTGTGCCCGGTCGCCAATGTTTCCCTGGCTAGCGGCAGCCCCCAGTGGAAAAGCCAATCCGTTTGCACCTCGTGTTTTGCCTGCATACATTACTGCCCCACGAGCGCAGTCAAGTTCCGGGGCCAAAAAAAAATCGTAAACTATCAGTACAGGAATCCTTCTATTAAGAGCAGTGAAATGGTCTTGCGGTAAAATTGGGAAACATATTCGGGAATGTAAAAATATTTTTGAGAAGAGTCGGTTTAGAATTCAAAGTGAACATATCGATTCACATAACCATCGCCTTGCTCAGGTAATAACGTACTTTGCCTATGCGGCGGATCTCTATGCAAAGTTGTCCGCCAAACCCAACGATTTCGGAACCGACGAGCGGCTCTATCGCTCGGAGATACATGTCCTCGAGGCGATAGGCCGCGGCCAGAGCTGCACCTGTACCGAACTGGGAATCAGTTTCGGCATTACCACAAGCGCGGTCTCGCAAGTAGTCAGCATGCTCGATGCAAAAGGCTGCATTACCAAAGAGCGGAACCCACCGGCTGATCAGCACGAATGCGGGAGGCGGCTGTGAGCTGGAGGATTTACGGCAAACCAGCCCTGGGCATCATACTATGAGGTATCGGAGAACTCGATGATCCACAGGCAACGATTAATCAATGTCATTGACGACGACCTCGCTTTAACGAAGGGACAGGTACCGCGTGGATTAATTTAGGTTTCGCGCGGGGTCTGTCCCCATACTATTTTTCGCCGGGTACCTGTCCCTCAAGCATCAGGAGCGTGTGTTCCGGTAGATAGCTCAGTAACCAAGGAGGCAGTGGGTCGACTATGGTGTAATTGCCGCTTTTGCGATGTGATAGGCCGTTCCACGCCCAGTTGGCGGGGCGGCTGGCAAGCAACGCTTTTACAGGATTCATATCGATATAATTTTGTACTTCCAAATAATCGCGGAACGTGCGCAAGGGGCGGGAAAAATATCGCGCTCCCCAAACATGACCGCAAGTTTTAAATATTCGGTTATATTTTTGGGAATAGACACCCATTAGCCATTTCATGATATCTGCAAGCGCTGCTGACGGTGCTGGCTGTAAAAGCAGGTGAAAATGATTTTCCATAATTACAAAGTTATCTACCATAAAAAAGTATTTAGTTCGCGCCAGACCAAGAGTTTCCAGAAAAACATCTCTGGCAAATGAAGACCCAAACAGATGCTCTTTTCTGTTGGCGCGTGCGGTAATATGATAGGCTGCCCCTGGAATAATAATCCGTGATTGTCTCATAGGTTCTTCCTTGTTTAGTAGTTTTAATACTACACAACGAAAAAACCTGTTTTGCACGCAGAGGGACAGGCCCCAACTCTGGGAGCTTGCCTAATGATGAGGGCCTGTCCCTTCAAAATATGCTTTTAGTGCCTGACCCCTTCTCTCGCCTCCCTTGGTGCCTGTCCCCACCTCCCACCTCCCACTTTCCACCTCCCGACTCCCGCCTCCCTTGGGGTCTGTCCCTGCGCTAAAACCGGTGCTATAGTGCTGGCATGCAAACCTTTAAATTATTCAGGGCGGCCTCGGATTCGGGCGCCGTTCAGGGACCCGAGTGGGATTTAAGCTCGGAGTATCCTTCCATCGATTCCAATCAGTTCAAAGCCGACGTTTCGGCGCTCGAGGCGGCCATCGCGGCGCTCGTGGAGCAGGGGAAGGCCATCGGCGCCCGCGTGGCGTCGGCTGCATCGCTGGATGCCGGCAAGGACGCGGCTTTCCTGACGCAGTGCAGGCAGTTTGCGCCGGCTCTCGAGCATGCGCAGATTCTTCTGGGAAACTTGGCCACGTATACAAGCTGCGTTTCCAGCACCGACGGGTCCAACGCGCAGGCCAAGACCATGCGCGGCATACTGGACGGCCTGGGCTCGCGCCTCAATTCCGCTTCGGCCGCATTTTTTCTGGTACTGACGCTTGCTCCCGACGCCTTCGTCGATGCGTTTTGCGCCGTACCCGAAACCAAAGCGCTCCGCTTTTCGCTGGATCAGTCCCGGAAGCTGCGCAACCGCACGCTCCCGCTGGACGTTGAACGCGCGCTGTCCACGTTGGGCCCCGACGGCTATACCGCGTGGGGAAACCTGTACGACAATCTTACCGGCACCGTTCGCTGCGTCATAAAGATGCCCGACGGCACTGAGAAGACCACGGGCCTCTCGGGCGCCGCAAGCCTTCTGAAAGGCGCTGACCGGGCCGTGCGCGAAGCCGCCTGGCGCGCCATAAACACGGCCATGGCCGGCAACCAGGAAGCCTTCGCCGCGATACTCAATTCCATTTCCGGCTGGCGATACGCGGAAGCGGGCATGCGCTCGTACAAGGAACCGGTGCACTTCCTGGACACCGCGCTGCACCAGAGCCGCATAAGCCGCGCTACCCTCGATACGCTCATGGGCGTGCTCAAGGAATCGCTCGAGCTCGGACGCCAAGCCTTGCGCCTGCAGGCAAAAGCCTACGGCGTGGATCGGCTCGGCCCGTGGGACACGCTTGCTCCCGCGCCCGCCTTGGGCGGCAGGGAAACCGCCATACCGTTTGCGCAGGGCTTGGCAACGGTGCGCAGGGCGTACGCGTCCATCGACGAGTCCATGGGAACCTTCGTGGATTCCATGAGCTCCAAGCGCCGCATAGAAGGTCGCGTGATGGACGGCAAGCGTCCGGGCGCTTTCTGCACCGAGTTCCCCCGGAGCCGCAACCCGTTTGTGTACACAACCTACCGGGGAGCGCTGTCCGAGCTTTCCACGCTGTCGCACGAGCTGGGTCACGCCTATCACTGCGAGGTGATGCGCGACATTCCCGTGGCGGAGTCCGAGTACCCGATGACGCTTGCCGAGACCGCCAGCACCTTTGCGGAGACCGTGCTGGGCGAGATCCTGGTGACCGAGGCCAAGGACGAGGATTCGCTGTTCGAGCTGGCCTGGGCGGATGCGCAGGACGCGGCCACCTTCCTCGTAAACATTCCCGCCCGCTTCGAGTTCGAGAGCCGTTTTTATACCCGGCGTCCGGAAGGTCCCGTGGGACCCGACGCGCTCCGTAAGCTCATGAGCGATTCCTGGCAGGAATGGTACGGCGACTCGCTTAGCGGCTATGACGACTACTTCTGGGCGTCCAAGCTGCACTTCCACAAGACCGGGACAAGTTTTTATAACTTCCCGTACTCGTTCGGATACCTGTTCAGCCTGGGCGTGTTCGCCCGCAAGGAAGCCCTGGGCGCAGGCTTCCACAAGGCCTACGTGGCGTTGCTCCGCGATACCGGCCGCATGGAAGCCGAAGAGCTGGCTTCCAGACACCTCGGCGTGGACATCACCAAACCGGACTTCTGGCGCGCGAGCATCGAGATCGTAAAGGCCAAGGTGGAACGTTTCCAGAAAATGGTGGAAAAGAGATTCTAGAAAAAAGCCCTTCCGGTTTCCCGGAAGGGCTTTTTTGTTCGTCAAGCCCAGCCGAAGGAATCTTTAGAGATTCCTACAGCCGCCTATTAAATCCGTCAGTAAGTAAAGGTTCCGGATTCGGCGTAGAAATTGCCCTTCCCGTCGTTCGTGGTATTGTATATAAACCCGTTTCCCGAGACTACGCTCGGCAGAACGCGGATCTTATAGGTACCGGTTCCTGCGGCGCTCATGGCGGCGGGAGACAGCCTCAGGCGGAATTGGGTGGAAGAGAGCTGCGTAAGGTCAGCCGCAACCCAAGGAATAGCTTGTTTCGTGGTGTTGTTGTACACGATTAAACCTGCGGGAACGATGGTCGCCGCGTTGACCGTTCCATTCCACTTGTCGCGGGCAAAGTTAAAGTCGATATAGCCTTTGTCTGTGGTATAGGTTCCCGAGAGACCGCTTGCGACGGCGTTTGCGCCCGTATACACGCCGGCTGCTATTTTCATGGTGGCCAAGGCGTCCACGGTACCTGCGCTCAGCACGAAGTAATCATCCGCGCCGGCGGTTCCGCCGGACGTGAGGATTATTCGGCCGTTTACCTGGCTCGCGACGAGGTCGGTCACGGTGGATATACCTGCCGTGGTCAAGGCGGCGTTGATCGCGGTGACCGCATTGCCCGCGCTGGTGGCGTTTAGGTTTAAAGTTACTGTCGTGTCGGTCGTCTGCGAAAGCCTGCGTACTTTAAAGCTTTGGTTCGTGGTGAGCCAGTCGAATGAGGTGAATTCTGCGGTGGCTACGGCTTTTGCGTTTCTGTCGGTGGCGGACGCGAACAAAGAATTGGTGTAATTTGTTCTGCCATTGACAGCAAGCAGGCTATACGAAAGCCTGGCGTCCCCGATTGCCCAACCGGCTTTATGGATGGAACCGCGTACTTCGGCGCTTTCCGTTATAAGGCTTACGTCGGTGCATACCCGTATCAAATCGTTTTCGCCGATCGCGGTCGGGAAGGTCCAGGTAAGCGTGCCCGTTGCATACGTGGCCGTAGGCGCAAGGGCTGTCCATGTACCTGTGGCGGTGTCCAGTTTGGCCCAGCTGTACCCGGGTGACAGCGAGGCGGCGGTGATGTTGGTATCGCTGCCGTTGGAGTTTGAGGCAGTGGCGATATACGTAGTCGTGGAATCCCATGTGGGCGTACCGACGGTGACGGTGCCCTGCGGATCCCTCTCGTCGGCTCCGGTATAGGCGCACGCGGAGCCGCTCTGAACGGTAAGATATGTTATGAGATCATCGACGATGGCTTCGCCCTTTACGGTATTGCCGTTTGCATCGAGCTTGTTCGTGCCGGAATTTGCCGTAAGGGTAGCGGCGGAAAGGACGAGTTCCACGGTATTGGTTGCCGCGCTGAAATCATAGGTAAGTATAACTTTGCTCGTTCCGTCTTTATTATCGATTACTGCCGTTGCGGTGGGGGCTATGGCGGTGCCCCGGCCGATCGCGGCGTCCGCCACCGCGGCGGTGGTGGAAAGATTATACAGGGCGATGCCGGCAAGCGAGGCCGAATCCACGATGCCGTTTGTAAAGTCCAGGATTACCTTCTGGCTGGCCGCGGGTACGAACGTGGTCTGCATGGTTGTGAAGAACGTAGGTACGTTAAGCGGGGTTCCCGGTACATTGATGCTGTCGCGGTATTTGGTTGCCAGGCCGGTGGCAGCGGCGTTCTGCAGCGCTGTCTGCGCGGCGGCATCGGCTCCTATTATATCCCCTTTGTCAAAGGTAGAAATGGTGGGCTTGCATCCGGCAAGCACGAGCGTCAGGACGGTCGCGATGCCAATAATTATTTTTCGCATTTTTCTCTCCCTTTCACAGCTTGATCGTAAGATCGATATACCACGAGCCTGGTATGAGCACATTGGATGTATTGCTGAAGTACATGTCGATGTACATGTTCTGCGAGAAGAAATACGTAGCGCCTAAACGGTACTGAACGTCCAGGGAGCCCGACGAGAAGAAGGTCTCGGTTTGAGTTCCGGGATCGGACTGGATGTACTGCGTGGTCAACGCTGTGGTCTGATCGCCGTTTTGCCGCGTGGTAAGGTCTGTCGTTACGGAATCTACCGTTGTGGTGACCGTTCTTCTGCTGATGGGCATCCATGTGGTTATCGCTCCGAGGTTAAAGCGGAACTTTTGCGGAACCATATAGAATTGTGCGGCCGCGGTAAAGGTGTTATTCCAGTCGAAAGAAGACTCGACCGTTGTTTCCTTGGCGTCGGTCACGGTGCGGATGCTCACATAATCGTCGGGGTCCAGTGTCGTCATCGCGTCGCCGTCAAAATAAGTCGTGGTGATCAGGCGACTGCCAGAGCTTGCGTACGCCTGGCTTCCGAAGGTAAAAACTGGCTCAAGGCCAATGGCGAACTGAAAATCGCCGACCGGCTTAAAGGTCATGGCCAAGGGCAGGCTCAGATCCATCGATGTGTCGGCTGTATATGTCACGGCTCCAAATTGCCTTGTGTCGACAAGCGTTGTCTTGATTTCGTTGGGTACCGTCGAGGCCGTAGAGTAGGCGACGGAACGATACGTGGTGGCATAACCCTTGATTACCTGCGCGGCCAGCGCTGTATCGCTGTAGCTGCCTGTATGAGAAACCAGCGCTATTTCAAAGCCGAGTCCGCCGTTGAACGTTGCGGGAACGATGAGGGGTATGTCCATTTCAACGGTCGCGTTGATCATGGGGGTTACGGTGACGGCTTTCATGACTAATTTTTGGTCGTAGAAATTATATGATGCCGTGTCCGCGATCGCAGCTGCCGTTTTGCCGGGTAGGAATGTCGTTGGGGTAAACGAGGCAAAGCCCAACAGGGGGCGAACCAGGTAGGTTTCCATCGCCCCGGTGCTGCCCGAGTCGGAAGTCGCGAACGACGCTCCGGCTTGCGCGAACAGTTTCATTCCGGAAAGCGGTACCGTGAGGCCAACAACCAGGTTGTCTGTGATGCCTTTACCGAGCATTGAATTGCCGAGGGCGTATTCCTCCGACTCGTTTCTGATGACGACTCCCGCGGCGTCGAGTATAGCCGTGCTGGTCGCGGTAGTGCCGGGAGTGCCAATGGTTCCGAATACCGTGCCGTCGTAGTTACCGTAGCGGGAGAAATCGCTCTGTAAAAAGCTGTTGTAGATTCCTAAATTCATTTCCCCTATTTTTAATCCGGCTAGAAGCTTTATAAGATTGGATTTGTTATTGGTATAATCAACATTTTTAGTCGTGGTTTTTTCATTGCTGATCATATTGCCGAAAGCATCGTAGGTCCAATCTTGGGTTTTATTTATAATGGTAGCTTGATTGCCGCCTAAATTTCCCGTGAGCGAGTCGTTGAGGGCTACGAAGGCTCCTGTGTACATGAAGCCCAGGGGCAGGCCGATGCCTGCGCGGAATTCCTTGCTTGCCTCTGTGCGTGGCGTGCCAAAGCCAAGAAAGAACATGTTTTTATCTACCAGGTTAAAATACAGGGGACTGACGTAGTTCTCCCGGTCACCGGTAAACAAAGAATTGGTGGCTATGGCCGTTTTGCTGAAATCGGTTCCATTTCCTGCTAGAACCTGTGCAGATAGCATACTGGAGAATAGTATGCATGTTGCAAGAAACGCTACGATTGTTTTTCTCATGTGTGCGATCCTCCGCGAAAAGGTAGTGGTATGTTCCAACGGAACATGGGTAGCATACTGGAAGTGTACTCCAAAAAACTATTAAAAACATCTTTTTTCCATATGCCCACGATGAAACTTTTTACGCCGCTACAGCCTGCCAGATAAGCTTTACTATAAGGGCAAGGGCTATGGTCACGAATATGGGCTTGATCACGGCCGCGCCTTTTTTTAAGGCTATGTGCGCACCAACCCAGGCTCCGGCTATCATGGACAAGGCCATGGGAATGCCTGCCAGGTATATGATCTTTCCGCTCATGGCAAAAAGCGCGAGCGACACCACATTGCTCGTAAAGTTCAGGATTTTACTGTTTCCCGCCGCCCTAACGAAGTCATAGCCGTAGATGCTTATAAAAAGGAATATAAGGAAGCTTCCCGCCCCGGGGCCAAAAAAGCCGTCGTAAAATCCCAGGCAGAAGGCAAAGGCCATGCCCACCGCAACATTAACTTTGGTTAAGCCTTTAAAATGGTCGATTCTGCCGAAATTCTTCTTGAGGACGGTATAGAGCGCCACTGAGAAAATCATGACGACGATGAGGATGTTGAGAATCCGTTCGTCCAAGGCCAATACCGTGCGCACCCCGAGAGCCGCGCCAAGTACCGCGCAGGGTATCTGAAAGCGTACGAGCTTGAAGTCGATCTTGCCGGAAAAGGCGAATCTTGCGGTGCTGGTAAGCGACCCGAAGCTGCTTGCGAACTTGTTGGTTCCCAGCGCAAAGTGCGGAGGAATTCCTGCGGCGATTATGGCGGGCAGGCTGATAAGACCGCCTCCGCCTGCGATGGAGTCAACAGCGGCGGCAATAAAGCCCGCGGCGCAAAGAAAAGCGATAGCGGTAATCGACACGAGCGGCTCCTTGAATACAAGAAATGGCTATCCGACACAGTATCCGTCCCACGCATGCGTGTCCATATTGCCAGGTCGTTAAAAAACGGTGCCTCAAGCCAAAAAATCCTGCTATACTATGAATATGGAAGGCGGGTATCCATGATCGTCCAAAACACGAGGCTCGAGGAACGGGCCGTTTGCGAAAACCGAAACGCGTTTCACTGGGCGGTGGCCGGGAACGCCGGAGAGGAACGGTATCGGGATTCCCGAATTTTCTACACCATGGCCAAAGGTCCGGGGCCTATCAGGCTTATTTCGGGTGTAAAACTCGATCCTGCGGATGCGGACGCCTCTTTTCTTGCGCTCTTTCAGAAAATGCGAAGCGGACTCCTGCCCCAGAACCTGACGGTGGACCTGCTCTGCGAGCCTCTCGATATCGGCGAGCGCCTCAAGCGGGAAGGCGCGATTCCCCGCGAGCAAACCCTGATGTACCTCGATCTTGCAAAAGAGCCGGCTTCGGCTTTTGATGCGCTAAATTCGCCAGGCAAAGGCTGCAGCGTTGATCGAATCGGTGCGGAGTCGTTGCGGGAATGGACGGAATTACCCACCCGTTGGCTGTGGCTGGGCGACGAAACCATGCTGGAACGCAACGTGCGGCTGTATGGGCCATCCCTGGCGGATTCCCGATTTACCTTTTTCGCCGTGCGAAAAGAAGGAAAAATCGTCTCCACCGCGCTGCTTTTCTGCGACCGAGATTCTGAAACTGGAAATCCGATGGCTGGAGTTTATGCAGTGGCTACGCCGGAATCCCAGAGGGGGAACGGTTATGGAAGCCTCGCTACCCGCGCCTGTGTTTTAGAAGCCCAAAAACAGGATTTCCCGGGAATCGTTTTGTATGCCACGGCTCTAGGCCTGCCGGTGTACGAAAAAATCGGCTTCCGCACCGTTGGAAAAGCGGTAACCTGGCGCATCGACCCCAAGCCTGCATGACAAGCATCGCACTGCGGCAACCAGGCTACGGCGCCGCCTATCATGCCGCATGGATTTCCTGTATACTGCCGCCATGGCCGCAAGCATCCTCTGGTACGACCTGGAAACGTTCGGGCTCGAGCCCAAACACGACCGCATAGCCCAATTCGCCTGCCTGCGTACCAACGAGCAGCTGGAACCCGTCTCGGCGGGGCTTGTGCTGTTCAACCGCATCACGCCCGATTACCTCCCCAGCCCCTATGCCTGCCTCGTGCACCGCATCACTCCCGCGCAGACCCAGCGCGAGGGAATCCCAGAATATGATTTTGCCAAGGCCATCCGAGCCGAGATGATGATGCCGGGCACATGCGTGGCGGGCTTCAATTCCATACGCTTCGACGACGAGTTCATGCGCAACCTGTTTTACCGCAACCTCTTCGACCCCTACGAGCGCGAGTGGGCGGACGGTAATTCCCGTTGGGACGTCATCGACCTGTTTCGCGCGGCGCGGGACCTCAGGCCCGAGGGCATGGTCTGGCCGGACGACGCCGACGGCAAGCCCGTGTTCAAGCTGGGTAAGCTGGCGGCGGCCAACGGCATTCCGCTGGAAAACGCGCACGACGCGCTGCACGACATAACTGCCACGGTGTTGCTTACCAAGCTCCTGAAAGACGCCCAGCCTAAGCTGTTCGACTGGTTTTGGAGACACCGCTCGCGCGACTCTTTGCGGCCGCTCATAAACCTGGCACGGCGCGACGTGCTCCTGCATACCAGCGCGACGTACACGAGCGAGCGCGGCTGCACCGCCCCGATAGCTCCCGTGGGCATGATTCCCGGCCGCCGGGACACGGTGGTGGCGGTAGACCTGCGCTTCGACCCCGCTCCATTGCTGGACCTGCCCGTGGAAGACTTGCGACGCCACCTCTTCGCCCGGCGAGACGAGCGGGCGGCCGCCCTGCCGGAAGGCGGCTTGTTCGCAGGCAATATACGCGTGCCTCTCGTGGAGATAAAGCTGGCCAAATGCCCGTTTTTGTCGCCGCTCTCGGCGCTGGACAAGGCAGCCGCGGCGCGCATGGGAACGGACCCCGCGCTTTTAATTTCGCGCGCGGCGAGCCTGGGCAGGGAACCGGCCCTCATACAGAAACTTGCCGCCGTGTTTTCCAACCTGCCGCAGGACAAAGCACAGGAAGATCCCGACTACCGAATCTACAGCGGCGGGTTTTTCAAGGACGAGGACAAGGACGCGATGGAATCCGTTCACGAGGCCATTGCCATGCTGGGGCCGGAAAAAGCACGGCCTCGCGCGTACTCCATTCCGTTTTTGGACGAACGCTTGCCGCAGATGACCAGGCGCCTCTTTGCCCGCAACTGGCCAAATACGCTCCCCGAGGCGGAGGAAGCGCGTTGGCGCTCGTTCTGCGCGGGCAGGCTGCTCTGTCCCCGCATCGAAGGCGCCACGGATTACGCGCAGTTCGGCAAGATCGCCGAATCCATGTTGGCCAGCGTGGATACTCCCCCTGACGATAAAATCCTGCTCCACGAGCTTCTTGCGTACCGCGGCAAGCTGGAAAAGGAAATACTCAGCTATCAAGCCGCCGGAAAGGCAACTCCATGAAAGCATTTTTCGCCGACAGGCACTTTATTTCCGACCTCGTGCGGCTGGCCCTGCCCATCGCGCTCGCCAACCTGATTAATTCCTCGGTGAACATGCTGGACACGATTATGGTGGGCCGATTAGGTTCCGCCGAGCTTGCCGCCGTGGGCTTGGCCAACCAGATATTCTTCCTGCTCATACTCATCCTCTTCGGCGTCTCCACGGGAGCCGGCGTCTTTATATCGCAATTCTGGGGCAAGCGCGACATTCCCGGCATCCGCCGCAGTACGGGATTATCGCTGACCATAGGCATGGCCGTGGGGCTGGCCTTCATGACGGCAAGCCTGATCGCCCCCCGGTTCATCCTGGGCCTGTACTCCAAGGATCGCGAAGTCGTGGAGCTGGGAGCGCGCTACCTCCGGCTCGTGGCCTTGAGCTACCCGCTCTCCGCCGCCAGCTTCATCTTCTCGGTGGCCTTGCGCGGGGTGGAACGCGTGCGCATGCCGCTCGTCGCCACGATTATAGCGCTTTCCATAAACGCCATCCTCAACTACGCGCTGATATTCGGAAAATTCGGTTTTCCGGCCCTGGGCGTCGAAGGCGCCGCCCTGGCAACCGTCGTCTCGCGCGTGGTGGAGTTCGCCATCATCGTGGCGTCGGTATACGCCCGCAAGACACCGCCCGCCGGCTCGCTTCGCGAACTGCTTTCCTGGCAGGCGGGATTCGTGTCCCGTTATATAAAAATCGCATCCCCCGTAGTGCTCAACGAGTTCGCGTGGGCCCTGGGCATGACGGTGTACAGCGGCGTCTTTGCAAGGGTAGGCACCGACGCCATCGCCGCCTACAGCGTAACGTCCACCGTCAGCCAGCTCGCCGGCGTTTTCTTCCTGGGAACCGCCAACGCCGCGGCCGTCATGATAGGCAAGCGCATCGGCGAGGGCGACAGGGATACCGCCTTTCTCTGGGCCAAGCGCTTCGCCGTGATGGCCCCGGTGCTCGGGCTCGTGATGAGCGCGCTGCTCGTTCCAGCCAGCCTCCTTCTGCCCCTCCTTTTTTCCATAAGCCCGGAGGCCTTGCGGCAGGCCATGGCCATGGTGGTGGCGCTCGCGTTCTTCTTTCCGTTCAAGGTGTTCAACCTGCACGCGATCGTGGGAATCTGCCGCGCGGGCGGCGATACGAAGTTCGGCGCCCTCTTCGACATCCTGGGCGTATGGGGCCTGGGCGTGCCCCTGGCCGCCCTTTCCGCCTTCCTTCTCGGGGCCGAACCGTGGGTAATATTTATATTTATTAACTTCGAGGAAGCGGCCAAGTCTTTTGTGGGCATGTGGCGCCTAGGCTCCCGGAAATGGCTCAACGACGTCACCGCCTGACCTTCCCCTTGAAAGTACCGCTTTCGGGCGCTCATGGAATATCATGATCGGTGCCCGGCGCCTTTTCATGGCGGAAGTTCCTTCCGGCATAAAAAGAACGCATTCCGTACGCCGAGGCGCGCCTCGGCGTACGGAATGCGCGACTTGCGTATCCGGCGAACATGAAGTAAACTGCAATCGATATGGAAGAAAAGCAATTAACGGTCCTTGATCTCCTGGACATGGACTATAAAGAACAGGATGCCCTCGAACTTCGCTGCATCGCGGGCCGCAAAGGCCTGTCGCGCGAGATCAAGGCTCCGGACATCAACCGTCCGGGATTGGCGCTCTCGGGGTTTTTCGAGAATTTCGCCTTTCAGCGCATCCAGCTCATCGGGCTCGGGGAATCGGCCTACCTTAAAAAACTGGCGGTAGAAAACAATACCGACGGCATCAACACCATGTTCACGTTTCCCATTCCCTGCTTCATCTTTACCAACAATACCGTTCCGGAACCTTTGTTCGTCAAGGCGGCCGACGCCGCCGACTGTCCCGTGCTTCTTACGGACCTTTCGTCCACCGAATTCGCCAGCCGGCTTACTCGCGTTCTCTCGGGCGTTTTCGCTCCCAAGACGAGCGTTCACGGGGTGCTCGTGGAGGTCTACGGCATCGGCATATTGCTGACCGGGGATTCAGGCGTAGGCAAGAGCGAGACGGCGCTCGAGCTCATCGAGCGCGGCCATCGGCTGGTAGCGGACGACGTCGTGGAGATTCGCTGCGTCAGCGGAAATATCCTGATGGGCTCAGGCGCCAACAAGGTAATCGGTCACCACATGGAAATCCGCGGCTTGGGAATCATCAACGTGACGCACCTGTTCGGCGTCCGCGCGATACGCGATAAAAAACAGGTTCAGCTCATCTGCAACCTCGAAGAATGGGACTCGGCCAAGGTCTACGACCGGATCGGCACCGAGGAGAAAACCGACATGATCCTGGGCGTGCACGTCCCCAAGCTGGATATTCCCGTAAAACCGGGTCGCAATATTCCCATAATCGTGGAAACGGCGGCGATGAACGAGCGCCTCAAGAAGATGGGCTATCATTCCGCACAGGAATTCAATAAAAACATTCTTAAATGGCTTGAGAGCGAAAGCGCTCGTGCCGTATACTTCGGTAGGGATGATTCGATTTGAGCCAAGCATACGGAGCGCAGCAGTGACTGAAAAGACCACGGTAATCAAAAATCGCGCGGGAATCCACGCCAGACCTGCCGCCATGATCGTGCAGACGGCGAGCAAGTTCAAATCGCGATTGTTCCTTGAAAAAAATTCAATGCGCATCAATGCAAAGAGCATCATGGGAATCATTACGCTGGGCGCCGGTTTCGAGACCCAAATAAAGATAATAGCAGACGGCGAGGATGAAGTGGCAGCCGCGGAAGCGATTGAACGGCTGTTTGCCAGCCGCTTCGAAGAGGAGTAATGAACTCAAGCGGCAAAAATTCGCGCCGTATCGCGGACATGGCCGTAGTCGCTGTCATCTATCTCATCAGCATTACCGGGGCGTACCTGTTCATCCGCAACGGGCTGGTCAGCAACTCCGGGCTGCCTTCTTCCCGTCAGGGTTTTACCGCAATACTCCTCGCCTTGACTCCTCTCGTATCGCTGACCGTTTTTATCGTGAGCATAGCCCGATTTTTCAAGCAATTCAGGCTTAAGCAATGGGGCACGCGGCTCAAGCTCAAGCTGATCATCCTGTTTTCCGTCCTTACCATCCTTACCACCGCCCCGCCCGCGATTTTCCTCGGCAGCCTTACCTTCCGCGCCATCGACATGACTTCCGCGAACGTCGTCCGCGACGCCTTGAATGAGGGCGTGGACATGGCCATGGCGTATTTCGCCGAACGCGATTCCACCCTGGGCCGCTTCGCGAACAATGAACTGCCCGCCAGTCTCGCCCGGCACCAACTGAACGCCCAGAAAGCACTCTCGGAGCTGAGCGCCAAGGAGCCGGGTATCGTCGCGCTCGAGCTTATCCTGAACGGCAGCACCCTTGCTTTTTCCGGCGATGAAAACGCGCGTATCGTCAACGCCGGCTATAAACTCGCGGAAAGCGGCTTCCTGGGACGATTCGCGCGCGGTGGCATGAGCTGGGGCCGGTATTTTCTAAAAAACGCTGCCAAAACCGCACAGGGAATCCCTGTTTCGGCGATACTCGCCATGGAATATCCCGCTGCCCTTGAAACGGCCGCGCTGAAAATTTCAAGCGCCAGGGAGGTCCTGGGAGACAGCGCCGAAACAGCCCGATCCTTTCGGTTCTACATGCTGTTCGCATCGCTTACCTTTGTACTGCCGCTCATCGCGCTTTCCCTGCTTTTTGCGCTGCAGGCCACCGATTTTATCATCGCGCCGCTTCGGGCGATGGAGAACGCCATCTTCCGGGTGCGCACGGGCGACAGGCGCGCCCGCCTCCTGGCCAAAAAGGGCGACGAGACGGGGGCTCTCGTAGAACGGTTCAATGCCATGCTGGACCAGATAGAGCGGTCGCGCGGCGATGCTCTCCGCAACGAGAAAATCGGTGTCTGGCGGGACATTGCGCGAAAACTCGCCCACGAACTGCGCAATCCCCTTACGCCCATCAAGCTGTCGGCGGAGCGGGTGCTTCGTCGCTTTAC
Source organism: uncultured Treponemataceae bacterium (assembly GCA_964485395.1). Taxonomy (GTDB): domain Bacteria; phylum Spirochaetota; class Spirochaetia; order Treponematales; family UBA12059; genus JANNSO01. Next base: position 30,006 of record CAZAJF010000010.1, read on the forward strand.
CGCGAATCCCCAAAACGTGGGAGATATCCTGCAAAAGTCCATGGTCGCCATCATTCAGGAAACCTCCAACATGGAAACGCTCCTGTCCGAGTTTCACGAGTTCGCGCGGCTTCCGGAACCGCAGAAAGATTGGGTAACCTTGGCCGATTTGGTAAACGAGACCGTCCATCTCTATTCGGCCTCGTATCCGTCCATGACGTTTTCCACGAGCGCCATTCCCCCGGACATGGTCGTACGCGTGGATCGGGGCTACCTGAAGCAAGCGCTCGGAAATCTCGTAACCAACGCCGCGGACGCCACCGAGAACAAAGGCACGGTGGAGTTTCGGTCCGACCTTGTCAAAACGGCGGAATCAAGCTACTGTAGGCTCTATATCCGGGATAACGGCCCCGGCATCCCCGCGGACATCGCGGAAAAGATTTTTTCACCTTATTTTACGACAAAGGCCCGGGGAACAGGTCTTGGCCTCGCCGTTGTGGAACACGTGGTAACGAGCCACGGGGGCAGAATCCGGCTGGAATCTACAGAAGGGGCAGGAACTGTGTTTATTATCGATCTCCCTGCGGATGAAGCCATCCAACCCGGCAAGGCGTTGAGCTGATGGGCTATATACTGGTCATAGACGACGAACCAGGCATTCGTACTACCATAAAAGATATTCTCGAGGATGAATCCTATAAAGTCCTGGTGGCCGAAGACGGTCCTATCGGCCTTGAAATACTCAAGGTCGAATCGGTGGATACCGTCATCCTTGACGTATGGCTTCCGCGAATGGGCGGCATCGACGTGCTCAAGGCCATCAAGACAAGCTGGCCGGCCATCGAGGTTATCATCATCTCCGGCCACGCCAGCATCGATATGGCCGTGCAGGCTCTCAAACTCGGCGCCTTCGACTTCATAGAAAAGCCCCTGTCCATAGACAAACTGTTTACCGCCGTAAGAAACGCCAGAACCCTGGTCGACCTGCGCAAGGAAAACACGCGCTTGCGCCTCGCGACCACGCAGTCTGATACGCTCCTCGGAAACTCGCCGGAGATGGAATCCGTGCGTAACCTGCTGGATCAAGCCGCAAAATCCACCGCGCGCGTGCTGATAACCGGCGAAAACGGTACCGGCAAGGAATTGGCCGCCCGGCGCATCCACGAGCTGTCCGATCGTTCCAACAAACCGTTCGTGGCCGTGAACTGCGCGGCCATTCCGGATACGCTCATAGAAAGCGAATTATTCGGGCATGAAAAAGGATCGTTTACCGATGCTTCCTCCCGCCGCAAGGGGAAATTCGAGGTTGCTCATACCGGAACGCTTTTTCTGGACGAAATCGCGGATATGAGCCCGCAAGCCCAGGCTAAAGTGCTTCGGGCTATCCAAGATATGCGCTTTGAGCGAATCGGCGGCGAAGAATCCATAGACGTGGACGTGCGGATCATCGCAGCCACCAACAAGGAACTGAAATCGGAGATTGCCGCCGCGCGGTTCCGGGAAGACTTGTTCTTCCGCCTCAACGTTATTCCCGTGCATATGCCACCGCTTCGCGACAGACCCGGAGACGTCGCCGATTTTGCCCAAATATTCCTTGCGAAGCTTTGCGGCAAGTCCCTGCGCAGCTTTTCGCCGGCCGCCTTGGAAACCCTCAAGGCCTATGCGTGGCCGGGAAACGTGCGCGAGCTTAAAAATTTCATCGAACGCGTCTCGGTAATGAGCGACGAAAAGGAAATTTCAAGCGCAACCGTCGGCACCTATCTCAATTCCACCACCGGGCAAGCTCCCGATTTGCGCTTGGCAGAGCTGGATTGTTTTCAACTATTGGCGACGATGAGAATAAATGAGGCAAAAGACGCTTTTGAGCGCAAATTTCTTATTCACAATCTTCGGAAGTATGGTTATAATGTTTCCAAGACAGCCGAAGCTATCGGGGTGTACCCGAGTAATCTTCACGCGAAAATAAAAAAGTTCGGCATCGAGGTAGGCGAATGAGACCTGTAACAGAGCGACAGCAAGCCATTCTCCAATATCTGGAAAACCACATTTCGGAGCACTCGTATCCGCCCACAATGCGGGAGATTGGCGAACATTTCGGCATTTCCTCCAAAGGCGCCCACGACCATATCCTGGCCCTCAAGAGAAAAGGCTGCATCAAGACAATCGATAACCGGTCGCGTGTCATTGAACTCGTCGGACGGTCGAGTAACGCGTCATCAAGCGTCGAGGTACCCATCTTGGGCTACGTCGCTGCCGGCAAGCCCATCTTTGCCGAAGAGAACTTCGAGGAAAGCGTGCACGTTCCGCACTCCATGGTTCGCAATAAAAAGTGCTTCGTTCTCCGCGTGCGGGGAGACAGCATGCAGGGCGCGGGTATCATCGAGGGAGATCTCGCGGTAATCGAGCAGCAGATTACGGCCAATGACGGGGATATCGTCGTAGCCATGATCGAGGATGCCGTAACGCTCAAGCGATATTACCGCGAAAAAGGCCGAATACGCCTCGCTCCCGAAAACCCGGCCTACAGCCCGATTTTCAGCCAAGACGTTCGCATACTCGGAAAGCTCTGCGGTCTCGTCAGAAACTATCAGTAGCGTGGAATCGGTCTATATAGTCGGCGGCCCCGAAACCGGCCGGCGCAACGAATATATCAAACAACTGCGATCGGCCTGCGCCAAGTCCTGGGGCCAAGAACCCGAAGCCCACAAGCTCTACGCTCACGAAACCGATGTATCCACTTTGCTAGGGCTGCTCATGAACGGCTCATTGTTCTCCGACGGGAAATTCGTCGTGTACATGGGCGCGGACCAGGTAAAACTCAAGGCGGACGTTCAAGCGCTCGTTGCCTTCGCCAAGAAACCCGCGGAAAAAACCGTGCTCGTTCTGGTAAGCGACGCTTACGGCGTGGATAAAGCCCTCGAAGACGCCATTAGCAAAGACGCAAAGAAAATATTTTGGGAATTGTCCTCCGGCGAGATGGAACGTTGGGTGGGCGACTTTTTCGCCGGTAAAGGCGTTGGAATCGATCAGCCCGCGCTCGAGACGATCCTGGAATTGGTGGAGAACAATACCGACGCGCTCAGAAGCGAATGCTCGCGGCTTGCGCTGTTTTTTCCGCAAGGCTCTCGCATCGGCGAGGAAGACATAGAAAAATACATTGCGCACAACCGGGCTGAGGATGCCTTTTCGCTGTTTGACCGCATGGCCACGGGCGACCTGGAAAAAGCCGTGGAAACGCTATCGGCCATTCTTGCGTCGAAGGAAGGCAACGGGATCGGGCTCATGGGCGGCCTCTTGTGGTCTTTGCGCCGCCTGGACGCCCTCTATGGCGCCATGTCCGACGGCAAGCCTTTCGAGCAGGCGGCTCGTGGTTTGCGGATTACCAGCAGAAAATTGCTCTCGGTGTATGACGCCGCCAGGAAGCGATGGCCACCAGCCGTCTGTTCGCGCCTCATCGCGTTCGGCGTGGAGACGGACGTTCAGCTTAGGGCGATGGGGCAGGGGAACGAGCGCATCTTGCTGGAATTATTTCTTTACGCTTGCATCGAGAAAAAAAAGCCGGTCGCCCTGGGCGAACCGGCTTCAGTATACTGATTCGCGATTACCAGGAATTACTGGCCCGGATCTCTTCCGCAATGCCCTGCAAGGCGTCCTTGAGCGCGCTTATGCCCCGGGACGCCACCATGATATCGCTGCGCTCGTAGATTTGGCTTTGTATATTCGTCTCGAGGTCCACTATCTTGACGAATACCGTGATGCCGTCCCCGATCTTGCGAATTTGGCCAATGAGCACGAAACGGCTTTTCTTGAATCCCTGCAGCGATTTATAGGAACTGCTGTTGAACAGGTCTACCGCCTGAAGCTCTTTTTCGGTAAGTATCTGCGTAAGGTTGATGCGGTTGGACAACTCGATGTTCTTGTTCTTGGAAAGGTAGGTTTCCATGAACAAGGCCGCGTCGTTCCCCGAAAAAGCGGCGTTCTGCACCTTGGGATCAATCTGAAACTCCACGACGGCGAGACTAATCTTACCTTCTTTCGAGGCAGGTAAAAAGTAGCCGGTAGTGGGTGCGGAAGCCGAAGAAGCCGAAGAAGCCGCGACTGACGCATCCCCGACGGATGTCATCTGTATGAACTGGGTCGGCGCGGGGCCGTAGCACCACAGCAGGGGCCAGAATAAAAATAAGCCCGCTACCACGGGGCCGGCTTTCGCTTCCCTTTTTATCGGTTTTGCATAGGCGACGAAGTTTGGCGCGCTGGCTTTGATTTCGTATTTTTGCCAGATGGCGTTGGTGAGTGGAACCGTCTTCGGCATTTTTCCGTAATTCGAGTTGTTGATTGTCAACACTGCGTCAGGCGCGTTGGATTGAAATGTGGTCATCGTCGTACAAGACAGTAAAAGACTGACGAGTACGAGGAGCGCTACCGTTCGTTTCATGGCTTCCTCCAAAAATATGGACAAAAGATAACCTGCAAACGGGCGATTAGCAAGATATCAAGGAATCGAGATTAACTTGGCATTATCCCAAGGCAACGTCCAGGAACATCATCATCGCAAAGCCCAGCATTGCGCCGATCGTCGCAATATCGGTTTCACGGTCGCGCTGCGCCTCTGGAATAAGCTCCTCGATTACGACGTAGATCATGGCGCCTGCCGCGAAAGAAAGCGCGTAGGGCAGGATCGGTTTCATGCTTATTACCAGGAACGCGCCAAGCACGGCCGCGATCGGCTCCACCAGACCCGAAGCCTGGCCATATACGAAGCTCCTGGTTCGACTCATCCCTTCCCGCCTAAGCGGTATTGAAACCGCGGCGCCTTCGGGGAAATTCTGGAGGCCGATACCCAGCGCCAAAGCTATGGCCCCGGCCAGACTTGCCTCGGGAAAACCGGCGGCTACGGCGCCGAACGCCACGCCCACGGCTAATCCCTCGGGTATGTTATGGAGCGTGATGGCCATAACAAGGAGTATGCTGCGCTGCCAGCTCGTCTTGATGCCTTCCGCCTCATTATCGGGCGAACCGATATGCAAATGGGGGAGCAGCTTATCCACCAGCCACAGGAATAATCCTCCGGCGAGGAAACCTATGACAGCCGGTAGCCATGGAATCATCCCGGCGCTTTCCGCCATCGCGATCGCCGGACTCAATAGCGACCAGAAGCTCGCCGCTATCATGACGCCGGCTGCAAAACCGAGCATGGCATCAAGAACCTGCCGCTTGATGGTCTTGAAGAAAAAAACCATCGCCGCGCCAAGGGCGGTTATGGACCACGTAAACATTGCTGCAAGTAACGCCTGCAAAACGGGCGATAATTCCTTGAACCACGATAATGCCGCTGAACCCATACACGCCTCCAACTCAACACTGTATTCCTAATATAATCCTTTTTGCGGGCATTGTCGTTTCAGTTCATTAAAATACGAAAGATACTGGCTTGTTTTTGAGTGCTATATTCTATAGATAGAAAGCATGCTAGAATCTCGGCAATGCGGCATATTCCCATACTTATTAATTTTTTTGCATTATCTTTTGGCATTGCCTGCTTAGGACGGTTGTTCCTCCAGCTCCAACAAAAAAAATCTCGGTATGGCATCGCTCTTATAGGTTTTTTTTCCTCCTTCAGCTATCTGATGATACTTACTACCGTGTTTGCATATTGGTTTGTCAATATAGATTTTAGTGAAACCACGCAATTGCTTTTCACGGGTTTGGTATTTTTTGGAATGGGGTTTTTAGAATTGACGTTGCCAGAGCTCGTTTTTGCCGAAAGGTCACTGTACGTTTCAAAAAAAAACAAGGTTTTTTTTTCTATCTCTGCTCTATGGACTATTTTTCAGGCGCCACTTTTATGGAGTAGCTTTCTGGGGCCGCTTTTTTGGCTTTCCATCGTTTTTTCGTTTATTCCATTTATTTGCATCATGGCGTATTCCTTGGTTTTTAGCTTTCGTCACGGTCTGAAAAAGCATAAAACCGTTTTTGATAAACTCCTGGGGTTTCTGTATTTGCCGGCAGTTGCTTTGGGCATGTTGGATGCCTGGAGATTGAACCATCTTACTTCCGGTGAGGGTTTTATTGCCCTCAGTCTTCCCGTGGTCTATGGCATTTCTAGCTGCCAGATTCTCTTCGAGAAACTCGCGAGTGTCGTGCCCGTAACGGAGGCTTTGAAGCTCGAACTCCCCCCGGCGCAAGCCGACATCCTAACCCCGCGCGAACAAGCTATCACGCGGCTTATCCTTGAAGGCTATGGAAACAAAGAAATTGCGGGAACCCTGAATTTATCCGGAAACACGATACGCAATCACATCTATAATCTGTATCAAAAGCTGGGAATTCAAAAACGCATGGATCTCGTACGATTATGCAGCGAAAAAGCGGCTTCCGGTACAAAAATACTAAAGGAAAAAGCCCCATCTGGTACATAATAACCATATAAGCTCGAAATGCGGAATCGTATAGTTATCCCCAATTCTATGTGTGGAGGTACCTATGAAATTCTTTACTGCAATCCTGAAATTGCTCGGTGGCGCCCTGATCTATGTGCTCGCCCGGACCCTTGCCGGAATCATCTGGCCGTTTAGTCCAGGCTTTGCTGCCGTTCCCGAGAACGAAACCTGGCTTATTCTTCCAGCTTTCTTGCTTGTAGGTCTCGCTTTTTCCGCGATTATGCGTTTCTATGCGAGCCATTCCTTGGAAAAAACTTGGCTATTAGTCCTCAAAACCTGCGTGGTATTTTTCCTTATTAATACGCTCCAGGTCCAGGTGGAAACCTTGTATTTTCTAGAAGCCTTTCCGATTATAACAGCCTCGGACATGCTAGGGGTATTCGTCATGGGGATCATCTCCACGATTTTATTCGTGCCTGCCTGTATTTGTATGTATCGAGCAGGAAGTGCGGTCAAAGGTGCGGATCACGTGCTACGCGATTACTCGTTAACCAAGGTCTGGTGGCGCTATGCCTTGGTTGTTCTTGCCTATGTGGTCTTGTATTTTAGTTTTGGTTTGCTGGCGCAGCTGTTTCCAGCACTCAAGGCCGAATATGCAGAATGGATAATTAACGATACCTTGCTCGCCTTGTTACCGCTGTGGCAGGTTGCGCGTGGCATCTTGTTTTGCGCCATAGCTGTACTTCTTTTTATTATTTTTCCAGTGCGGAGTAAAGCACTGCTGGGGGCAGTTCTTTCTTTTACACTTTTTATTTCCCTCGAGCTTCTTTTCCCTAATAATTTAATGTCCCCAACGTTGCGAGTGATTCATTTTTTTGAGATTAACGGCAGCATGGCGTTATATGCGCTTGTTGCGGGATCTCTTGTATTAAAGAAAAGGCCCGCCCGTTAGGACAGCCCTTTTCTTTTGTTTGTGGAGGTGAAGGGAATTGGCTTACAGGTCTCGACTTCGTGTCTCGCCCTCTGCCGCTCACTGGTTCGCGGCGATGTGCCCGGGATTGTAAGCTTTCGGTGCCATCCATGGCACCTTTTCCTCCCGTTGGTCGGCGCTTCCAATCCTTCAATTCCCTTCACCTCCACAAAAAGAACAGGCTGTCCGAATGGACAGCCTGTTCTTTTTGTGGAGGTGAAGGGAATTGAACCCTTGACCTCTTGCATGCCATGCAAGCGCTCTAGCCAACTGAGCTACACCCCCAAGCACGGGTTGAATATTACCGAAAGTAGGGGTTGCGTGTCAAGCTGGATTAAAATGAATATCGGGAGATAAGAAAAAAGCTATGAATGTTAGGTTGCAAATGAAGAAAAGCAGTAGTATAATAATTTCGTAAGGGACGCGCAATCAAGCGAATCCTCAGAGAAAACATGCATTAAGGAGGTATTTTATGGCCGAGAAGAGTAAACAGCCAAAAGAACCGAAGAAGAAACCGCAGAAGACATTAATGGAAAAACGAAAAGAAAAACGAGAGAAATCTTCGAAAAGCGAAGATTGATTTTTTGATGAAGACCGAAACCGGATGCGCATTCGTGCATCCGGTTTTTTTTTACGATCCGGATTTATGAAGTTGCGGATTCCACGAGGAATCGTACTGGCAAAAGGCTTGGTTCAAGGGTCAAAGTAGAAATCTACGTTTTATTCCCTTCAAGCCCTTATACTCCGATTTCCTCCGTGAACTCCGCGTCTCCATGTCAAAAATCATACATTTTCCCTTTTTTTATATTCCTCTGTGCATCTGTGGTTGACTTCCCAAGATGGCAATAATTATTCCAGGCTCAGTATTACCTTGCCGGAATTCCCGGAAAGCATCGCGTCAAACCCTTGTTGAAAATCGTCGAACTTGAAGTGGTGCGTGATTACCGGAGTTATGTCCAGGCCGGAGAGCACCATCGCCTGCATCTTGTACCAGGTCTCGAACATTTCGCGGCCATAGATGCCCTTAAGGTGCAATCCCTTGAAGATCACCTTGTCCCAGTCGATGCCGGCGCCGTTGGGAAGAATTCCTAACAAAGCGATGCGCCCGCCGTTGTACATGTTGGCCAGCATCTGCTCAAAGGCCTGGGCCGAGCCGGACATTTCCATGCCGATGTCGAAACCGCCCACCATGCCCAGTTCCTTCTGCACGTCCGCCAGGTTTTCCTTGGCGACGTTTACCGCCCGGGTGGCTCCCAGTTTCTTGGCAAGCACGAGCCTGTACTCGTTGACGTCCGTTATGACGATGTTGCGCGCGCCAACGTGCTTGGCGATGGCGGCGGCCATGCATCCTATGGGGCCGGCGCCTGTTATCAGCACGTCCTCGCCCACCATGTCAAAGGACAGGGCCGTGTGCGTGGCGTTGCCGTAAGGGTCGAAGATGGATGCGATGTCGTCGGAGATGCTGTCGGCCACGTGCCAGGCGTTGCTCGCGGGCACGGACACGAATTCGGCGAAGCAGCCGTCGCGGTTGACGCCTACGCCGCGCGTGTTCGGGCACAGGTGCGGCTTGCCGGCGCGGCAGGCCCGGCAAACGCCGCATACGATGTGACCCTCGGCCGATACGCGCTCGCCGATCTTGTAGCCGTGCACGGCGCGTCCCATTTCCACGATCTCGCCTACGAATTCGTGGCCGATGGTCATGGGGGTCTTGATGGTGCGTTTGGACCAGTCGTCCCATTTGTATATGTGCACGTCGGTGCCGCAGATTGCCGTTTTCTTTACTTTGATGAGCAGGTCATTATCGCCCATGACCGGCATGGGAACGTCCTGCATCCACAATCCCACTTCCGCCGATTTCTTTACGAGTGCTTTCATGATTCCTCCGTTTTTGGCCGTGCCTGTCCGGTTGGGGCGTAGGCTCGACGGCATAGTATAATACGGGAAACAGGCCGCGGGAAGTAGGAAAGCGGAGAGGAAATCCCGCTCCGACAGTCACTTTCCCGAGATTGTAATCCCGGTGGATTTTATCCATGGCAGCAGGGAATACCCGGTGTTGATTCTGTCCCTGGATATATCCCCGATGTTCAGGAGGAACTGTGCGGTATTTCCCGAGATCATGAGTTCAGATACCGGATACCTGATCTTGCCGTCTTCTATATAATAGCTGTTTTTCGCCACTCCGGAAAAATCGCCGTTCTCGTTGGGGCTGTCCCCGGAGAATCGGCACAGGAGGATGCCTTTTTTTACGCCCTTTACCATGTCTTCGAGGCTCGTATCCCCCGGTGCGACGCAATAGCCGTTGTTGCCGTAATTGCCCGCGCGGCCAAGATGCGTCTTCAGCGATCCTCGAAATGTCTGAAGAAAGGATTTGAGGATGCCATTTTCGATTACTTGCAGATTCTCCGACTTGAACCCGTCCGAGGTGATGAATTCCTTATAGGCGCAATCCGGGCCGGCTGGTAAGAACTCCAGGTTGAACCCGGTCGCCGCTATCTTCTGCCCTAATTTTTCGCGGTAGATGCTCGTTCCCGACATCAGCGGAAAATCCGTTATCGGGGCAAGCGAGTCGTCGAGAAATCCCAGGAGGCAGTCAGGCGCCACGATGATATCGCCGGAAAAAGACCCGGATATCTGCCTGGGTTCCAGCTGTTCCACGATTTGCCCCAGGAGGATGCGGAGTATGCCTTGATTCAGGATTGGTGTTCCTATGTCTTGGGTCATAAAGTCCGTGTAGTTGAAGGATGAAGTCTTGCCTTTATCCTTGGCCAGGAAAATCGCGCTGAACTGATAGAACGAATTCATCGTCTCGAAATCCACTCCATTCGAGTTCAAGTCTATTTCGACGGCTTTTTTGAACACGAGCACGGCGTCCCGCAGGATTACCGTAGGAAAGGTTTTTTTAACTTCATCGGCGAATTCCTTGAGCCTGTCGCACATGGACTCTATGTCCGGTTCAGCCGCCCCGTTCGCGAATTTTTCGGCTTGCTGCAAGGGGGCGAGCCGGTTGGTCTCGTCCGGCCGCCCGCTTTCGCAGAGTTGCGCGCAGCGCGTCGCAGCCGCGGCAATTTCGCCATCGTCGATCTGGTTGACGGTCAGCTGGCTTCGCTTCAGGTTCTTTACGTATTCCAGCCCGAGATTCGTGTCGAACGTGGTGCGCAGCATGGAGAGGTCGGCGTCGTCCAGCGTCAGTTCGTGTTTTTCCGTATATGTCATCTTGGCCCGCGCCTCCGAAGCTCCTCGCGTCAGGAGTTCCTTCAAGGCACGCTGCGTTATATTCCTGTAATCCATGTTATTTGCCTCCGATGTGCACGGTGCACTTGAATGCGGGTCCGGCCTTGGCCGTGGGCATCGGCTGTTTTTTGCCGCACATGCCCTGGACCGACCACTGCATGTCGTTTCCCGCCATGGAAACCGTCTTGAGCAGGTCGAAGGCAACCCCCGAGATGGTGGTTTCCTTGATGGCGCGGCCGATCTTGCCGCCCTTTATCTCGTAGCCGAAAAGCACGCCGAACATGAATTCGCTCGTGGCGTCGGCTTGTCCGCTGCCGCGCTGTATCAGGTAGTAGCCGTCTTCAACCGAGGCTATCATGTCTTCGAGAGCGCTCGTTCCGGGAAGAAAAGCGGTATTCCGCATGCGGATGATGGGTTCGTCCGAAAACGAGTAGGCTCGGGCGTTTCCGGTTGGTGCCATGCCGTAACGCGAGGAGCTTTCGCGGTTGTGCATAAAGCCCGTAAGCACGCCGTTTTCTATGATTTGTGCATCGACGGCTTTAATCCCCTCGTCGTCCGCGAAGATTGGCTGGGGACAGGTTATTCCATAGGCGGTGTTCGCGAAATCCACCAGCGACACAAGCGGGCTGCCTACCTGCTTACCCAGATAATCGCCCGCGATGGAACCGCCCATGACCAAATCGGCTTCCGTGGTATGGCCTATGGCTTCGTGGGCCAGGAGGCCGGTCAGTTCCGGAGCCAAGATCACCTCGAACTTGCCGGCGCGCGCGAATACCGCGTCCCGCTTCTGCAGCAGCTCCTCATATTGCCTGTCGATGCCGGCGTACAGCGATTCGGGTTTCGAGAAATGGTCCTCGAATTGGCCGAATCCGCCGGACAGCTTGTAATGCTCTATCGGCTCGCCGTCTTTCTCCACTCCCAGGGTTACGGTAACGAAGCAGCGGGGAATCATGGAGTACGAATAAGCGCGCTCCGAGGTAATGATTTCTTTCTGCATTTCGAGGAAGTTCATGCCTACCGAACGTTTTTTTATTCCGGGGCAATGGATCGAGACATAGGAGTCTATTTCCTTGAGGAAATCCATGATTTCCGCATCGGAAAACCGTTTGTTCCTGGTGCTGAAATCGTGATATTCGGCGAATTCCAAGGGTTGCGCCGCTATCAGTTTTTTTTTGCCCACCTTGCGGCCGACATACTCCGCATTGCGGGCGGCCGTAGCCAGTAATTTCTCGATCTCAGGCTCCGCGATAACCGCGCTGCTCGCGAACCCCCAGGCGCTGTCCTTGAAAACGCGGGCGGAAACGCCTCGGAGCGCGCTGCGCCGATTATTGAGGCAGTCTCCGTTCAGGAATCCTATGTTGCCCTCTCGATTCTCGTGTATCCGCAGCTCGCTGTAGTCTCTCAGCAAGGGTTGAAAATCCTTCAGTTCCGTCACGTATGCCTCCGCAGTGCCTGGACTAATTATGGTACCGCGGAATGATATAGCCGTATTCGAAGGTAGGCAAGCGGGAATTTGCGCTTGAGTGAATAATCCCGGAAGAGGATTCATTATGTTTGCTAAAAGGCATTGTTTATACTAATATTATTCAATGATTGCGAGTATTGTCTCGAGGCGAAAAAAAATACCTCTGGCGCTGCTGTGCGGTTTCCTTGCCTGCTGCATATTGGAGCTCGGTGCCATGTTCCTGGTAATCATGGCCTCCTATGAGAGCATTCAGCAAAGGGAACTGTACGGAAAAACATCGCAATTCATCATTCTTATCGAGCGTGAAATAGGGAATCTGGAATCGATAACGAAATCCTACGCCGAATGGAACGACTCGCTCAATTACATACGGAATCCCGGCACTGAATTTCCGCAGCGTACCTATAATTCCCAATGGCGTCAAAATCAATCCATCGAGCTGGTCGTGATGATTAACGCGGACGGCAAACGGGTGTATTCGAATATGGCGTCGCCGGGAATCCAAGACAAGGAAGCCGGCTTTTTGGGTGATCCCCGATTCGAGAAGAGCGACGCGCGCCTTTTTTCCAAGAATTTCGGCGGTCTGGTCTTTGATGCCGTAAAGGGTTTTACGATCGTAGCGGGGAACCCCATCATGTATGTCTCGTCCCCCATTACGGACGACTTGGGAACGGTCGCTCCGGAAGGGGTGCTCATTTTTGGTCGCAGGCTTTCCGCTGAATTGCTCTCCACCTTTCTTGCCAGCCCCTATGCCACCGTAATGTTCGTTCCGCATTCCTCTCCCGAGTTGTCCATCGTTCCGCTGAACGCGGTTAAGCAGGGAAACAAGCTCGTTTTTTATTCCGTGGTAACTGACGTAGAAGGCAACTCGCTGGGTGCCTGGAAGCTTTCCATGGATCGCCGCCTTCCCAGGGAGCTTATCGGACAGTTTCTTTTTCTCGTAATCCTGATCGTCGCGATCAATAGCCTTGCGTTTGCCGGCACCCTTTTTATCCTGAGAAATACCGCGTTCAAGCCCATACGCATCATGAAGGATCATTTTGATAAATTCTCCCTCACCGGTAATACTCCCGAGCCCCTGACGCTGGGAGACGGTGATGATCTATCGGAAGTGGCCGCGCACATAAACCAGCTTCTGGTTCGCGTAGACATGCAAGCCGTGGAGCTCGGCAGGCTGGCGGGAACGGATGGGCTGACCGGGCTCGCCAACCGGAAGAGAATGGAAGAGTACCTGGAAGTGGAAGCCAGGAGGATTTGCAGAAGCCGTTACGAATCTTTCGCGAATCCTATCGAGCCCAAGCATGGCCAGCTGGCATTCATGGTGATAGACCTTGACTATTTCAAGCGATATAACGAGATATACGGCCATGGCCACGGCGATGCCTGCCTTAAAAAAGTGGCGGACGCGATTCGTACGTCGGTGCAGAGGCCGTCCGATCTCGTCTGCCGCTTCGAAGGCGCCTGTTTTGCCATCGTGCTGCCGGATACCGACGAGGACGGCGCCGTCGGGCTTTCCGAGAGGGTTGCCCTGGCTATAAAAAATCTTTTCATTCCGCATGCGGCCTCGATGGTCGGCGTTTCCCTTACCGCCAGCATCGGGATAGCGGCGGCTTCCATCGACGATCGTTTCGAGACGTCCCGAATCGTCGACCTGGCGTTGCGGGCGCTCTCCGCCGCCAAGAAAAACGGCAGGAACCGCATCGTTCCCGCCAGTCTCATGGGTAAGCTCAACTGAATCAGAAGTTACCGGAAGCCCCGACGGCCTTGTCCACCCGGTGCAAAAGGTCTTCGGTCTCCGAGATCCAGAACCCGCGGCTGCCCCAGGCGGGAAAGTGCCCCGAAAAACCGGAGTCCAGCCGTTGGCGCGCCTGCCAGGCCAGGTAGTGTATAATCCGCAGCAGCTGCAGGGCCGGGGCGAGCCCGAGGCTCGTGGCGTCAAACGGCATGAAGTTTTCGTAACCTTTTATCAACACGTCGCGCTCGCGAGGACAATCCGCGGGAAGCGACGGCAGGAGCATCCAGAGGTCGGAAAGCGCGGGGCCCGTGCACATATCGTCGAAGTCTATCGCTATGAGGCCTTCCCCGGGGCGGTCGAGGATGTTGCCCCGATGGAAATCGCCGTGCAGCCGTATGCCCGGCCCCCGGTATGACGCCAGCGCCCCATCGATAAAATCCGCGGCCATGCGGAGAGCTTCCGCAAATGAGGCCATCGCGTCGGGATGCACCGCGCCGCAGGAGAGCAGTTCCCCCGCATAGGCGGATGCCATGCCGGACCGGATGACGACGCGCGACGGTGCCTGTCCTCGGCAGCTGACGGCATGTATTCTTCCGGCCAGGGCGCCGAGTCTTTTCATGTCCTCGAGACCGTCGGCATCGAAGGATCGGCCCGCCCGCTTCTTGAACATGGTAAAGGGGAACGCGGTTTCTCCATCGCCGATCACCAATTCGGAAAGCGTTCCTCCGTCGGCCGCGGGAAGCGGCGCTACCACAGGCAGTTCCGCGGACTGTAGCTCGAGCAGGAATGCGTGCTCCTCCTCTATGGCTTTAATCGTCCAGCGGCCGGGCCGGTAGAATTTGGCGACATAGTCGGTGCCGTCATCGTCGCGTACGCCGTATACGCGGTTTATGTAGCTTGGATAGGCATTGAAGGTGCCGTCGCAGGAGATGCCGTAGGCTTCCTCGAGGGCGGACATCGCGGTTTGCGGATCAAGCGCGGCAAAGTCCGCCAGGGCTGGTTCTTGTTTGGAAGGCATCAGGGGTGAACCGAATTTTGCAGGAACTGCACCAGGGCGGCTCCCAGTTTCAGGATTATTCCCAATACCGCGCCAGAGGCTATCGAGGCGGTGAGCTCGGTACGAAGCCCCGATTCGTCCTGGTCCCCGAGAACGAGCACGACGGCCTCGATGACCAGGAAGGTAACGGCCACGAATCCGACGGTCGCTATGATAACGGTGAAATTTCCCTTGCTCTCCGCCCATTCATAAAATTTGCTGGCTAAGATATACGCAAGCGCGGCGATGATTCCGCGCCAGAGCGATACCAGGTAAGTTTTTTTTCGGACGCTTTTTCTGAGGAGCGGAACGAGGAATAGCGCACCGGTAACCAGTATCGAGCCGAATGTGATTCCAGCCATCGCCGTCTGGCTGAGCTGTGAATCGATTTTTGCCACCAGGGTTTTTGTCTTGCTTATTTCGGTGTCAAACGCCCCGAATTGCCTGTTGAGCACCCAAAGCAGGCCAAAGACCAAGGTGCAAGCGATGGTGATGGCGGCTATCGTCGAGATGAAGCGCACGAATCTGCTTTTTCTGTTCATGGTTCCATTGTGCAAAGAACATGCCGTAAGGGCAAGTGGGGGAACCCGCTCAATTAAAAGGCTGCCCGAAGGTAGAAGCCTCCGGGCAGCCTTTGACGCTTTTACGCGCCTAGAGGAACTTAATCCTCTTGAAAATAAAATAGAACATCGTCTACACCTCCTTTCTTCCGATTGGCCGAATCCGTTGCCGAACTCGGCTTCCCGGGGTTGTTTATGCCGGCATGATTACTATCGCACGCTTTGGAACGGGTGAAAAGCGACAGTTTAATTACAAGAAAGATTTCAATTCCCGGGGAGAGTTTTTTTTAAACAATTCTTTCTCTGTTTACAAAGATTCGCGTTTATGAGAATATGCACCAATGCAGTGGATTCTTTTGAGTCCGCCACGCAAAATCATGGATACAGGAGGCGCCAGAATGTCTAACTTCAATTTTTGGTCATGCACGCGGGATAAACGACTAGGTAGCGTCGGTCGAAGCGTTAGTGTCGATCGCAGCTTTGGCGTCACCTGAGCCAGGGATTTACAGAACAAAAATACGTATCTGATTTCCCCCTCATAGAACGCCAATGGAATCAACGAAGATCGTACTGAAAATGCGCAGGCATTTTTGATACGAACCTGAGTTTGAGCATTTGCAAGCGGCTATAAACCGCAGCGAATGTCAAGGCTTTCATAAAGCTTACAAAGTTTTATAGAAGTCTCATAATCTATGGGGATACATTATGCCATCGTATATTAAAGCGGAAGAACTGCTTCCGCCGGAACTTTTAAACGAGATACAGAAATATGTGCAGGGCAGCTTGGTTTACATACCCAGGCCCAGGCAGAGCAGGATGGGCTGGGGCCAGAAAAATGGCACGAGGCTTAACCTGGATACCAGGAACCGTACGATTCGCGAGGCAAAGCAGACGGGTAAGACCATAAATCAGCTTGCCGACGATTATAATCTGTCCACGGATGGTATCCGTAAAATACTGTATTCATGAAAAAGATCGTAAACCAGACAAAAAAGGCCGCGCACCGGGAGCGCGGCCTTTTTTTATAAGGAATTTTTCTTGATAAGCTCGCTATACCAATAGGCGGAATCCTTTGGCGTCCGGTTGAGCGTGCCGTGTTCGTAGTCTACGTGAACAAGACCGAACGTCATTTTCGTGCCCTCCGCCCACTCGAAGTTATCCATGAACGACCACACGAAATACCCACGAACGTCGGCGCCTTCCCGTATGGCTCGCATGGTTGCGCTCAAGTAGTTATGCAGGAAATTTATGCGGTTTTGATCGTGGATAGCGCCTTTTTCGAGTTTTTCCATATAGGCGACGCCATTTTCGGTTATGTATACGGGCGGGTTGCCATACTCGTCGCGGATGCGCGATAGAAGGCGGTAGAGACCTTCGGGATATTCTTCCCAACCCATGGCAGTTCTGAGTATATCCGGCTGGTTCGGTTTGATGGGCTGAAAATTGAAATGCGGCAGCAGCGTTTGACGTACGATATTTCTGGTATAATTGTTGATTCCCAAAAAGTCGATAGGCGTCTTTATAATCTCAAAGTCGCCGTCTTTCAGGTTTTTTCTGTTTTGATACAGGTATTGGCGTTCGATTTCACGCGGCAAGGTTCCTTTATAGATGGTATCCAGCCACAGGCGGTTCAGGAATGCGTCGGCTTTGTGCGCATAGGGAGGGTAGGTGTCATGGCGAATATTATCCACCGTGGTAAGGTGGTGGGTAATTCCGACCAGCGCCTTGGGAACCGCCTGACGAACGGTTTGCACGGCCAATCCGTGAGCAAGCATGAGATTGTGGGCAACGCGGTACCCGGAGAATATCTTGTGAATGCCCGGCGCGTGTTGGCCCAGCATATGCCCGATGATCGTGTGAACCATGGGCTCGTTCAGCGTGATATAGCGAGCGGCGCGCCCCTCCATCGCCTTGGCGAAGGCGTCGGTGTATTCCTGAAAGGCGTAGGCCGTGTCCCGGTTATGCCATCCGCCCCGATCCTGAAGGGCTTGCGGCAAGTCCCAATGATATAAAGTAACCCATGGTTCTATGTGTTTGTCGTTCAGCTCGTCCAGGAGCCGTTTATAGAAATCCAAGCCCGCCTGGTTAAGCGTGCCCCGTCCCTTGGGAAAAATACGGGGCCAGGAAACGGAGAATCGGTAGGCCGGATAGCCTAGCTTGGCCATCAGCGCGATGTCTTCCTTGTAGCGGGCGTAGTGATTTGCCGTGTTATTCCCGGTTTCGCCGGTTTTTATCTTTCCGCGCCTACGGCAAAAAACATCCCAGATCGAGTCGCCCTTGCCATCGGCATTCCAGGCGCCTTCGATCTGGTACGAAGCGGTTGCCGTGCCCCACACGAAATCCTTCGGAAAATCCATGCTTTTGCTCTCCAGTCTTGGTTTAAAAAACGGAAAACAGGGCTTTGCCCTTAAGATAGTTTTTCTTGATTCCGAATAGGCTGAGTTTGGACAAATAGCGCAGTGAATAGGGATCTGCCGCAAACAGCGGTTTTGTCGAGGCCCCTTTATCCGTCCAATTCCTGCAATCGAAAGAGTTATACCGGTTGTCGCCCATGAAAAAGTACTGGTCTTTCGGAAGATAGGCGTTATCGCCGGGGAAAGGCGCGAAGTTACGATTCTCGTAGAATCGTGCCACGTAATCGTAGGAAAAATTCTGCATTTCGCCGATAGCCGACGGCGTTGCGGGTTTTTGCTCGAGCGCTTCCTTCAGCGCGGCGCAGAATTTCAACTTGAACAGCAGGTTGGTTTTCTGTGCGCTTTGCATCCACAGGTTCATGGAATCCAGGGAATCGGAATGACCGTTCAGGAATTCGCCGAGCAGAGCCAGGAATCCGCTTTTGTCGTCCCGGAACCAGAGCAGATAATTCAGTAGGGCGTTGGGATCCACGGAGGCCAGGTTATGCGAATCGAATATAAACGACTGCTTGACGCCGGATACCGGCTGCGCCAACAGGATCTGCGGCATATCCGCCATCTTGTAAGAGGAGAAAAAATCGCGGAAAGCGGCTGCGTCGCGCGCATAGGTCTGCGGCGTAAGGACTTTTTTTTCGTCGTCCCAGCGAAGCATGCGGGTTTTCAAGGCGGGCTCTATTACTTTCGACTGTATACGGGCAACGTTTGCCGGTCTGTTGGACGCGAAGGTATAGGCGAATTTGGAATCGCCGGGCAGCACTTTAAAAGCGGGCTCGGCAGCGGTTTTTACATACATCACATCATCCACCATCATGAGCTGCTCGCCGGGCATGCCGATGGTCCGCTTGATGAGCGGATCAGCTATCTCCTGGCCATTTTCGTCGAGCTTGGGATTCTTTATAAGCGTAAAACTGACCATGTACAGGAAATTCGAGGCGAAGTCGGCCAGTACCTGTTCCTTTTTATAGGAATAGCGGGGATTGCTGATGACCATCTGGTCGAAACGCTTTAAGCCCACCATAATCGGCGCTTTTACCAGTGAAAGCGGAATCTCGGGATTGGTGAAGGATTTCAAGGTAAAGACGCGGGTTCCTACGTACAGCTCGGGCACCATGGATTCACTGGGAATCTGATACAGCTGGAAAAACAATGACTGAATGAAGATGACCATGGAGGCAGCCCATACGAGCGCATCTACCCACGACAATATGCTTGAGAAGATTCCTTTGTGAAGCTTGACCGGCTGATAGATCGTCTTGCCGTTTTTCTTGTGCGTTTCCATTATGCCATGCCTGGTTTGGTTCTTTTTATCGATGAAGGCAAAGAACACGGGCAGATATAGGCAATTTGCGGCTACGGCGAAAGCGTACAATACGTAATACCAGGTATTGTTTATCGCATCGGAACTCCAGGCGAGTACCAGCGCGATGGAATGAAAGCAGAATTGCGCGAAGGCCAGGTAGTTCATGGCTTTTTTCATGGTAAAAAAACCGCGCGGCGACAATTTTGCCTTTGCTTTCGCGGAATCGTATATTTTCTTATTGAAGAACGCCAGCGCGAGGAGTACGACGAGGCCCAGGATCAAGGTCCACCAGACGGGGGCAAGTGCCATGAGCAGGATGCCTAAGGCCGCGGTAATGCCGGACCAGAGCCAAAAAAACGTCGAGGGTGTACCTGTTTCATTTTGTATCCATTGTCTCATCTGCTTGAAAAGCGTCGTATCCATGGTATATTCCTTGCGTACTAATGCTTGAGACTTGCAGGAAGCCTTGCGTTTACTCCTGAGTCTACCATAAAGTAATGGTTACTGGAAGGAAAGGAAATATGATAGATACGGCATCACTGCAAAAATACTCGCTTTTTGGCGGCTTGCTGACGGACCAGATAGAAAAAATCCTGCCGTATTTGGCGTATGCCGCATTCGAGGCGGGAACGGTTATCATCGAGGAAGGCAAGCCCAACGATTCCATTTATTTTCTTTTGGAAGGCAGCGTGGAGATTTCCAAGAACGGAAAAAAAATCGTTGAAATCCCCGAAGGCCAGACTTTCGGCGAAATGGAACTGTTGGACGTGATGGCCTCAGTGGCAACGGTTCGGGCTATTGGCCCCGTACGGACGGCCATTCTGTCCAATAGCTGCATTTACGGCATTCATTGCCTGGATACATCTATTTTCTCGCTTATGATCATGAACCTTGCCCGCGATCTTTCGCGTCGGCTGCGCTATATGGATACCCTGGTCGCGGGACAGTCATAGGGGGATATCGAAAAACTTCAGTTTTGCGATGCCTTCCAAATTTAAATGCAATTCGTGAAACGAATTGCCAAGGCCGCTCGAGAAACTAACCGAGTTTTTTGAGCTGCCACCAGGTTATCTGCGCTTGGCTTGAATCAAGATGACGCAGACTATGATTCCCGTAAACGCGGCTGCCTGCATGTGAACCAGTTTGACGGAAAAAGCCAGGTACGATATGACGACCGGGTAGAGTATCTGGGCGCCCCAGAGCACGGGACCCGTGCGAGTCATCCGTCCGTGCGAGTAGGCTACCTGCAGGAACGTAATGATCGCTACGCTGGCGAGTATATAAAAATATAAGTACGGGGAAGTAAAATAAAGAAGCGGGTTGTGTCCCTTGGACGCCTGCAGGGCTTTTATAAGGATTATTATAAAGCCTTCCAGGGCGCCTGCCGCGGCCGCGAAGCAGATGGCATAGCGTTCGTCGCGCAAGCCTATTGTTTTTCTAAGCAGTTGCGCCAAGCCCACGAGTACGAACGGGATTCCGCAGAACGTTATGATTATCGCGGGATTCGGAATCGTGCCGGCTTCGTAGGCAGGCGCGCTGAGGTTTGCAAAAACGATGAAACCCACGAGTATCACCGATAAAATCGCGACGGTTTTGGAAATATGTTCCTTAAGGATGATGCTGGAAAAAATAGCGCTGAATACGATGTTGAGCCCCATCATGGCGCCGACTATCGAGGCTGTGAGACCTTTGAGCGCGAAGAAATAAAAAATTGAAAGGCAGTTGTTCAGGATAAAACCCATAAACCAGATGCGCTTCAGCCTTTTATACTGATCGTTTTTAAGTTCTTTGTGGCGGAACCATCCAACTCCGCGTTTTTGCAGCACCATGCCCATGGAGATTACCATGCTGCCTCCGATGGCGAACGCGATTGCCAGCCAATGCGGAAAAGCCAATTCCTGGTTCATTCAGGCCTCTTCGCTTCGAGCCGGACTTTGTCGAAGAGCCCCGTCCACTCGGAGTCGGCCCGGAAAAATACCGCCGGATAGCCCAATGGAGCTTCTACGGTAACGGGGCCGCCGGAAAATTCGCGCGTCGTCCAGAGATGTATCCATGAGTCGGCGGGCAAGGTGCCCTGCGCGAAAATTTTTCCCTGCGAGATGATCGGCATTACGAGCAAATCCTTTCCGTACATGTACTGGTCCGCTGAAACCGCTTTTCCCTTTCGGTCGCCGTAGCGGACGGAGGGATGAGCCACCGGAGGATAGCCTTCTCCGTGAAATAATGCAAGCGTCGCGGTGTGATATTCTCTTAATAGCGTATGTATCGTGGCCATTCGGCAGAAATGCCCAAGCACGGCCGGATCCGTCCAGGGCTGTACGTTGCCGGCATCGCTGTTGCAGAACAGCGGGGAAAAAACCGATGCCTCGGTCCAGCGCATGAAAAGCTCCCGCTCGGACTCCGAGGCTGGCCGGCCATGCGTGGCGCGCGCGGAAACGCCGCCGCTTTCGGCGTAGAAAATCCCTGGTTCGTTGAGCCGCGCCGCTATTTCCCCCGCCAACCCGTCCGCGCCCCACGTCGCGTCGCGCGCTCGGGCGCAGCGCAGCAGCCGCTTGTCGCCACCGGCCTGCCGCGACGCCGATGCGCGCATCCATGTCGCGCCCATCCATGATGCTCGCATGACGCACGCGATTTCCGCTGACCGCCCCGATTCTTCCAGCGCCTCGGCATTGAGTGAGCGCCACAAGGCGGAATACTCCAGGCAGGCTTGAACGGCCGTCTTGGCGCATGTCGGGGACTTCTTCGGCGGAAAGAAAACTGCTTGATCCGCGAACCAGCCGCTCATGCCTATTCCGAGAATTTTTCGGCCGATCATGGATTTGAGAGCCTCGTACGCTTCCTTGTTCCAGAGGTCCACGAAGCCCGCCTTGCCGCAGCATGTATTCATGAGGTGCGGTTCCGACGAGGCATCCATGACAAGCCAGCCGTTTTTTCTGGCCAGCGAGAAATCCTCGCTGCCTTCGTCCAGATAGGGGCTTACATGCCCCAATAGTCTGATATCAGCCTGCCTGAAACGGGCTATGTCGTCTTCCAGCGTTGCGTATCGGCTCGTGTCCGCTCTCCAGTTCCACGCAAATCTATGCGACCGGGCACAGGTTTTCATCCCGGCCCAGTCTTTTAGCACGATCGCGGAAACTTTAGCCCCCGCATCAAGTACCATGCTCAGATTTTTTGCGACGCTGCCTTCTCCCCCGTTGAGGCTCAACCAGATTCCGTCGCTTGCCCATGAAGGAATCCGGGAATTATCCCCGATAAGGCCATTAAGCTCCGAGCGTGCCTCGAGCGGGGAGTCTGCCTGGCCAAAGGTTAGACTTGAGGGAATCTCGGCCAAATCCACGGTTATCGAGCGTTTTTGCCTTAAGTCCACGCCAAGGGGTATGGTGGATTCTATATGGAGGAAGAAGCCTTTGTTTCCGGCAAAGTACGGCGGAAGGCTTTGAAAAAAAATCGCATGGTGGTTTTGGCCGCGTTTAAGACCTAAGACCCTGCACGCGGTTTTGCCCTCCTTGGAGCGCGACGTGCACTCCGGCAGCAGTTTGGTTTTCGATTGGTTTAATCCGGATGCCGGGTATCCGTCGGCAAGGCCATGGATTTTTTCGCCGCTCGATTGCGGCAATCTGATTCGGACCGATTTCAGGTGCGGCTCGATGCGTTCGAATGTAAGCTGCAGGCCGATGCCCTGCCGTCGTAGCCGTAATTTTAGAAAACCTGGAAAATCAACGACAATAGTACCCGGCTCCGAAAGTTCTTTTTTCCATTCCCGCGGCATGAGGCTTTTTCTTCCCAGCTTGGTAGATGCGCCAAAACGCTCCACCGAGAACGAGAAAAGCGGCTTTTTGGGTGAATGTTCAAGCAGAAGTGAATCATTGTGCAGAATCGAAAAGCCGTTTTGCCTTCCCTTGAATTCCAGCATCGATGAATCCATCATCCTGCGGTTAATGGATGCGGCCGATCAGGAAACCGGTCGTATTTCGTGATTATCCATACGAAGGCCGGATAGCAGGATTTCGAGAGGTTCGTTGACCTTGGTATCGTCTATCGTATGCAAAAAATCCTGCATTAAGAAGGCTTCTATGAGCGCGACGATGGCGAAAGCCATGTTGTTCGGTTCGTGTTGCCTGATATGGCCGCTTTGTATCCCCTGTGTCAGAACCGTGGTGAATATCTTGCGCAGATAGTCGGCATGCTTGCGTATATTCGCGGAGAACGTTTCGTTCTGGTTCATGAAGAACGCGGTTTGCAGGATTATTACCATGGCGCTGCGGCTTGAAAGCCCGCTTTTTAGAAGAGTCAGGCAAAGATTTCGGGTTTTCTGCCAGCCGTCCAGGGCGGAATCGGCCAATATGGGGCCGGTAGCGGACTCGAGGATCAGAAACGCGTAGTCGATCGTCTGCATGAAAAGATCTTCTTTGTCCTTGAAAAATTTGTATAATGAAGTCCTGCGTATTCCGGACGTTTCCGAAAGCAAGGTAAAATTGACTCCGATATAACCCATGGTGGCGAAAAGAGGAATCGCCTTTTCGATTATCATGGTTCGGATTTCTTCGTGATTGATTATTTTCGGCATTTTTTCTCCAACTTCAGGCTCCAAGTTTAGCCACGCATTCCTTGGCTGTCAATTGAATTTATTCAGCGGATCTGCGGTTGCCCCCGGTGCGATGTTAGGTTAGAATCAATATGACGGATCGATTCCAGAAAAACTATGATATATACAGCGCTATCTTCGGCAGCCATGCTAGGTGCCACACCAGATCAAATACTCGAGGTGGCGTCCGACGTCGGGCTGCAGGGCGTGGAATGGTCTACCGACGGCTATCTGGACGTAGGGGATTTGGAGCAGGCGAATTCCCTCATGCTGAAGACTCTGCGCGCCAGACTCTCAATCGCATCCTATGCGACGCTCTTTCGGGCCGGTTTTCATGATGAGAGCGAGTTTTCAAGGGTGCTTTCCACCGCCCGGGCGCTTCAGGCTCCCCTCATCCGCGTTTGGTCGGCCCCAAAAAGCAAATCGGCCGGAAAAGACCGCTCTCGATTCCTGGATGCTGCCAGAACCCTCGGCGATCGCGCCGCCAAGATGGGCACCACGATCTGCTTCGGCCTCGCCGCAGGCACGGTACTCGATACTTACGGACGCGCCGCGAAATTATTCTCGGCCCTCGATCATCCTTTCGTCAAGCTTGCCTGGGAGCCCGTACCCGCCTTGGTCTTCGACGAAGTAATGAAAACATTCACCGGCATCAGCGGCCAGGTGGGCTTCATGGTGGCTCCGTTCGTCTCGCCCAACGCGCACTCGCGGCCGTTATGCGAAACGGAGGAAGACTGGATAAGCTACATCGACGCCTTCGACGAGCAGGGCGGAAACACGGACATGGCCCGCTATGTACTCTTCCGCGCCGTAAACGGCGACAGCCGGGAACGGCTGGAAAAGGACGTGGGTATGATCAAGCATTACAGCCGGCAATTGCGCATGTACAGGCGGCGCCGGATTCTCTAGCCGCCGCCCGCTTTTTATCGGTTGTCCCGCTTGTAGGTCTTTCGCTCCATCGCCGCGAGGATGGTCTTTCGCAGACGGATCGACTTGGGCGTAACCTCCACCATCTCGTCGTCCTGAAGCAGCAGTATGGCCCTCTCCAGCGTCATGGTCTGAACCGGCGTCAGCGTCAGCGCTTCGTCCTTGCCGGTGGAACGCATGTTGGAGAGCTTCTTTTCCTTGGCCGGGTTCACGTTCAGGTCGCGGTCCAGGTTGTGCTCGCCGATTATCATGCCTTCGTAGACGGGATCGCCGGGAACGATGAACAGCCGGCCTCGCGGCTCCAGGTGGTACAGGCCGTAGGTGACGCCCTTGCCGCTCCGGTCCGAGACCAGGAAGCCGGTAAAGCGGTCGTTGAAGTCGCCGCGATATTCCTCGTAGCCCAGGAAGTACGAGTTCATGATGCCCGTACCCTTGGTGTCCGTTAGGAAATTATCACGGTAGCCTATGAGCGCGCGCGAGGGAACGGAAAACTCAAGGCGCACGCGCGCGCCGTCGTGGCAGGTATAGGAGAGCATGCGGCCTTTGCGTATCGTCATCTTCTCGGTGACGATTCCCGCGTACACTTCCTTGCAGTCCACCGAAAGGTGCTCCACCGGCTCGAGCTTCTGGCCGTCCTTGAACTTGAAGATCACCTCGGGGCGGCTGACGCATATCTCGTAGTCCTCCCGCCTGAGCATCTCGATGAGGATGACGAGCTGGAATTCGCCGCGGCCGCGCACGATGAAGCCGCCGCCGGTCTTGGCTTCCTCCACTTGAATGGATACGTTCTTGAGCGTCTCCTTGACGAGACGCTCGAAGAGCTTGAGCGACTGCACTTTCTTGCCTTCGAGGCCCGAAAGCGGCGACGTGTTTACGAAGAAGCGCATGGATACGGTGGGCTCGTCTATCAGGATGCGCTTGAGCGCCTTGGGGGCGTCGCGCGTGCAGATGGTATCGCCGATGTGCACGTTGTCGATGCCGGAAAGCACGACGATGTCGCCGGGCTCGGCCGTGGCGGTTTCCACGAGCTTGACGCCCGAATAGGTATGCAGCTTGGATACGTTGAGAATTTCCCGCTTGTCGCCTTCGCCGATGCAGACGAGTCCGTCCGCGGAGTGCGCCCGGCCGTTTATTACCTTGCCGATGGCCTGCCTGCCGAAATAATCGGAATAGGAGAGGTCGGAGACCAGCATTTGAAAAGGCTCTCCGCTCGTGTAGGCCGGCGCGGGTATTTCGCGGATGATGGCTTCGAACAGGGGCGTAAGGTTTTTGCCCTCGCTTTCCAGAGCGTCCTGCGCGATGCCCAGTTTGCCGATGGCGTAAAGCAGCGGGAATTCCAGCTGGGCTTCGCTTGCGCCGAGGTCTATGAACAGGTCGTAGATTTCGCAGAGCACCTCGGCCGGACGGGCGTCGGGCCGATCGATCTTGTTGATTACCACGATAATGGAGAGGCCGCCCTCAAGCGCCTTGTTGAGCACGAAGCGCGTTTGCGGCAGAGGGCCTTCCGATGCGTCCACCAGCAGTATCGCCCCGTCAACCATGGAGAGCGCGCGTTCCACCTCGCCTCCGAAGTCGGCGTGGCCCGGCGTATCAAGGATGTTTATCTTGGTGCCTTCCCATACGACCGAGCAGTTTTTTGCGGCGATGGTGATGCCTCGCTCGCGTTCCAGGTCCATGCTGTCCATCAGGCGTTCGGGGGCTTCCTGCCCGATGCGGAAAACTCCGGACTGGCCGAACATGGCGTCGACGAGGGTGGTTTTTCCATGGTCGACATGGGCGATGATGGCGATATTTCGTATGGCCTTGTTTGATGCGTCTTTGTGGTTCAAAACTGTTCCTGATTTCCGGGGGGATGGAGGGAGATGAGCACATCATAACGAAAACACGGGGGAACGGATAGGGTCAGGCGGGATTGCCCCGGGATTCCCGGCGAACGGCGATGCGGGCGGACCAGAGTCCTGCCGCATCGCCCTGATTGATCCGCTACATCACGGTTTGAAGGGGGCGTCTATAGGCGCCATGATTTTATCGTATTCGCCCGAGGCTCGGAGCTTCTTGATGGCGGCGGTGAGGAACGCGTCGGTCTTGGCGAAATTGGCGTTGCGAGGTAAGGTTATCTTAACATCAAAGCGGAAGTACAGCTCGCGCTTTATATCGGTGAGCTTCAGGTCTTTGATGATCGGATCGGTTGCGCCGTCGGCGAAAATGAAGCCGTCGATCCTGCCCGCCTCAAGCTTTTTGATGGAACCTACGAGATCGTAGGATGGGATCGTGGGGAACGGGAAATACGGGACGTGCGCGGCATCTGTCTCGATTTTATAGGCTGAGAGCTTCTTTTTATCTATGGGGTTGGCCGCGTTGGTGTAAAGGACGAAGTTTACGTGAAAAATAGTCTCGGTGGAGTAGAGATAGGGAAGCTGGTTGTCATCCAGGGTCGTGTTCTTGATCAAAGGCATCTGAAAATCGACCCTGGAGGATTGCACAAGGTCCATGGCGCGCGCGAAAGGCACCAGTTCGATGGTGATTTTCGTGCCCGAGGCGACGTTCATCGCCTTTATAAGGTCAATAAGAAAACCTTTTTCCATACTTTCCGCGTAGCCGGGCATTTGGGCCACGGCTACCGTATATGGTTGGGCATATACTGCCAGAGGGAGCAGTACGAGCATGACGAGGGCGAAAAAACCGGTTTTTGTCTTCATAGTAGTGTCTCCTTAACGACATTAAATGTCGTATTTCAAATATCGTAGAATTAAATAATAAAGTCAAATTTCTCAATAGTGTCTATTTGTACTGTCTGTTAATTCACTGCTTTCTTCAGAAAGATAGCCATATCTTTGAGGGGCTGTTCCGCCACATGCCCTTCGACGCCGTATTCTTCCGGGGTTATGACGCCTTTTCCCGTTATGAACAGGTGATTCAATTCTGGGTACCACAATGCCTGGACGTCGCCTCGATCGGCGAGGGATTTTTTCCAAGTATTGAAATCAGCTTCCGTCACCTGGTAATCGCGACCGCCTTGCATGATGAGGATCGGTTTTTTGAGCGATCGTGCCGCTTCGGCCGGATTATAGGAATTCAGGTCCAGCCAATAGGAAGCGGGAATGCCCAGAAGAAGTTCCGGCGCGTCTTTGCTGGCGGGCGTCAGATTCTTGATTCTTGCGACGTGCTCCTGAATCTCCCGCAACCGGACGCTTTCTTCGTCGGAAAGCTTGCCGTCAAGCATGGCTATGTAGCGCACTTGCTCCGCGATCGTTTCAGGGAGCGGCCTGGTAAGCCCGGCGAGAATTATGAATCCGGCGATATCCGGGTTCGCCAAGGCGATGCGCGGTACGAGCATGCCGCCCAGGCTATGCCCCAGGAGGAATATTTTTTTCGGATCGATTCCCGGAGTTCCGCGAAGGAGCGTAGCGGCCGCGGCCGCGTCGTCTATGGTTTCTTCCCGCACGGTGAGATTTGCCATGGCGGCGAGATCCATGCCGTACTTGAAGGATCTTTTTTCGTAGCGGAGCACGGCGATTCCCTGGCTTGCAAGGCCCCACGCGATGTCCCTGAACGGCTTGTTGGGGCCTATGGTCTCATCCCGGTCGCTTGGACCGGACCCGTGTACCAATACCACGGCGGTAAAAGGGCCTTTGCCATTGGGGAGCGCAAGGGTTCCCGATAGAGGATAGGCGGGATTCGAGATTATCGTAACGGTTTTTTCCGTAAACGAATTTTTCTTTACGTACGATGGGGACTGCTTGTCCGTTTTCGAGGCGGCCGGATCCTGGACCGGCTTGAAAAAAAGGCCCGCGATCTTTCCGCTTGCATCGAAGACTATCCTCGTATCCAGGAATCCTCGGGTGAATTTACCCGTAACGGTAACGATGTCGTAACCCTTTTCGCGCGCCGAGCCTGTTTGTACCTTGTCTTGCAGGCCGCCGTATTGCTTGAGCACCGAGTCCCAGGTTTCCGAAAGCTTGAGCGCCGGCATTACCTTGAGCATGGTGGCATCCAACATTTTTTCCGCGCCGGAAAAATCGCGCGAAACGAGCATGTCGAAAAAGGCATGGGCGGCGGGTTCGCGGGTTTCCGCTTGAGGTACCGCCGCCGCCAGTGCTTCCGGCTTTTGGACCTGGCTGGGCGGAGCGGTGTTGCGGGCGCAGGAAACGAAGACGGCGGATAAAAATAGCGTCGTGAGGAAAAGCAGTGTTTTGTTCATATTGGCTCCAACGAGTACGTACTATTTCTGCAGTATTGCAGAAAATAATCCGGGAGTCAATTTTTAAACTTGCGGATTGTAAACAGGCATTTCATAAAGTATACTCTGCTGATCGGGAGGAATCATGCAAGAGCGCAGCGGTTTTAAAGTGTACTTGGCATTGCTCGCGCTGAGCCTGGTCCTTGGCGTGGCTACCGTGCTTACGCTCATCCCCGCGGCCGGCGCGAGTTGGCCCAATATACTCGGCTACAAGTCGCTGTGCACGTTCGCCCCCATCGCAACTGTCATCATGGCGTTGGTTACGGAATGCGTCTGCGTAATCAGGGGAAGGCTGTTCGGCCCGAGGCGGGGAGTGAAGCGGACATGGGCGGTTCCCGTTATCGTGGCGCTGGCGTTGGCCGGCACGTTGATTTTTTCCGTTCCCGCATACGTAAAGGCTAAAACCGACGCTTCGACGTCGGCGAGCGTCGCGTCCGCCGATGCGTCGAAATTACACGAATAAGGAAGAAGCCATGAACGAAAAAAAAGACATAGAGGACTTTACCGCGCAAAAATCCCTGGCGATTGTCGGGTTTTCCCGCAAGACCGCCTCGATGAGCCATAGCGTGCGGCGCGAGCTCGTAGCAAAGGGTTACACGATTTATGCGGTAAATCCTGAGGTCAAGCTGATCGAGGATATCGTGGTGTATCCCGACGTGGCCTCGATCCCCGGAAAGGTCGGCGGCGCGATCTTCATGACTCCCGCCGTACGCACTGCCGGAGCCATCGCCGCCGCGGCAGGCGCGGGCGTCGAGCGGGTGTGGATGCAGCAAGGCGCGGAAAGCGATGAGGCTATCCGATACTGCAAAGACAAAAACCTGAGCGCGGTGTGGGGCCGATGCATCCTGATGTTCGCCGAACCGGTAAGTTCCTATCACGCCTTCCACCGGTTTTTCCTGCGGCTTTTCGGCAAGCTCCCCCGCTAGGCGGGGGACCCACCGCTAGGCGGGGGACCCACCGCTAGGCGGGGGACCCACCGCTAGGCGGAGGTTCCAGCCTTCTCGAAGTCTATGTAGCCGTTTTCGGGATCCACGCTTACAAGCCTGGCCCTGAGCCTGTCTCCCACGTCGAGGCCCTTCTCGCCCTTGACGAGCCTGCCTTCCACCGGCGGATCGAGGAGGCGCAGCCAGGTTCCCTTGAATGCCGCGCCGGTAATCATCGCCTCGAATTCCTGCCCGATCCTCGACTCGAGGAGCAGGGCGGAAGCGGACTTGCCCACCCGGCGTTCCACCTTGTTCACGGTATCCGCCTGCATGGTGCAGCGCTCCGCGACCATGGTCAGCTCCTCGCGGCCGTACGGGGACGGGACGCCCGCCAGAGCGGCCTTGAGCAGCCGATGCGTCACCAGGTCCGGGTAGCGGCGGTTGGGCGCGGTGGAGTGTGAATAATCCTTAACGGCAAGCCCGAAATGGCCTTCCGGCGCGTCGCCGGGGAACTGGGCTACGTACTCGCCGGCTCCCAGCAGCTTGAGTACCGCCAGCGAAAGTTCGGCGAAGTTTTCCGGGTCTTTCGCCCTTGACGCGTTCAGGAACAAAGAGAGAGCCTTGGGGTCGGGATCCGGAGGAAGCACGGCTCCATGCTCCGCGGCTATGGCCACGATCCTGTTCCATCGTTTGGGATTCTTAACGACGCGTCGAAGGGTGGGGAATCCCTTTTCCGAGAGAAATCGGGCGACGACTCCGTTTGCAGCCACCATCATATTTTCTATCATGTCCCTGGCGCGGTTTCTCCTGCCGGCCTCGAGGCTTGAAACATTGACCCCTGAAAACCGGGCATGAAGTTCCCTCGAGTCAAAATCCAGGGCGCCGCGCTCCGATCGTTTTTTCTTGAGGGCGACCGAGATGGAATCCTGCAGCAACAGGCTTGTTTCCAGCCCCTTTACGGCCGCGATCTCCGGCAGTACCCCTGTGGCGCCTTCAAGCCAAAGCGCGACATCGTCGTAATTCAGCCGGGCTTTGTTGCGCACCAGCGAACGGTAAATCGTCGAGGAGGCCAGCGTGCCGTCCGCGTCGAGCGTCAATTCCATGACCAACGCGAAACGGTCCTCGTTGAAGTTGAGCGATGTAAGGCCGGTGGAGAGTTTTTGCGGAAGCATGAAGAAAATTTCAGCCGCCGTGTAGACGGTGCAGGTATTGTGCAGGGCATGGGCGTTGATCTGCGAATCGGGCTTTACGAAGGCGTCGACGTCCGCTATCGCTATGAACAGCCGAACCCCTCCGCCGGGGATGCTCTCCGCGGCGCTGAGCTGGTCGAGGTCTCGGGAGTCGTCATCGTCGATGGAGCACCAGAGGAGGTTTCTTTGATCCCTGACATCGGATCCGCCCAAAGCGCCGGAGGGTTCCAGCGAGGAAAGCTCCGCCAGCACCAGGGGCGAGAAATCAGCCAAGAGCCCGTGTTCGGTCATGGCGCGGCGCGCGATGCGGGACAGGAATTCCTTGTGGTCGTCATGCATGGTTGTATCGTTCATCGTACAAGTATATCCTTAAAATCACCGATTGCCACTGGTTTTTTTCCAACCGTCTACGTACCCCATTTCGTATAGTGCCGCTCGATCTCCTCGAGCGCCTCCTGAAGATCGTTGGACAGCTTGCGGCCCAACGCAAAATCGCGTTTGTCGAAGGCTTCCTTTATGTGCCTCTCGAGACGGGATTTTTTTTCTTCCAGAACCATTATCTTCTCCTCGAGCGATGCGGCCGCGGAACCGATGACTGTTTTTTTTGCGCGCAGTATGGAATTATTGCGATTCATGACTTCACCCGAGGGCTTGCCGGCGCTCTTTCCCTTGCCTGCCGCGGATCTTCCCGCCGACAGGGCTCCGGACTCCAGCCAGAATTCGGAGAAGGTGCCCTCGAAGGGCTCGAAGCGCCCGTTTCCCGCGAACACGATGCGGTCTGCCACTTTTTCTATGAAGTAGCGGTCGTGCGAGACGAGCAGTATCGTTCCGTCGTATTCGGCCAGCCGATCCTCGACCGATTCGCGCGCGTCGATGTCCAGGTGGTTGGTCGGCTCGTCCAGTATCAGGAAATTAGAGCCCGTCCAGATGGCGCGTGCCAGTTGCAGGCGATTCAATTCGCCGCCCGAGAGCGTGTCTATCGCGCGGTCGGGGTCGCCCCGGCCAAAGCCGAAATCGCGGAGCAATGCGCGTATCTCGCCTTCCTTGGCGCCCAGGCTTTCAAATTCCTCGCGAACTGTGCAACCCCGGCGAAAACCGTCGCGGTCTTGCGCGACGTAACCCAGTTTCATCCCGGGGCTTACGCGGAGCGGGCCGTTTTCCCAATCATGGCCATCCACGAGGTCGCGGAGGAAGGTCGTCTTGCCGCAGCCGTTGTGGCCTACGAGCGCTACGCGTTCACCGGTAAGCACGTCGAAACTGGCGTTGCCGAAGAGTTGATTTTCTCCCCATGCGCGCGAGTATTTATCCACGATCAGGGCAAAGTCGCTCTTTACCTCTGCGGCTCCGCGACCGGAGAACGACGCGGTGATGGCCGTGGAGCCAAGCGTCGGCCTGTCTACGGCATGTTCTTTTTCCCGTTCCAGTTGATGTCGCCTCGCTCGGAGGCGCTGGCCGAACACGGACCCGCCTTGATTCGTATGGGTCGCGGCCAGCACAGCGAAGCGCTGGACCATTTCCTCGAGTCTCGCGATCTTTTTTTTGGAGGCTTGCCAGTCGGCGCCCTGCGATGCGGCGTTACGCAGTTTTTCCAAGCGGTAGCCCGAGTAATCGCCGGAATATTCCTTTACTTTTCCGCCGTCGAGTTCGACGATCTTTTCTACGACGCGGTCCAGGAGCAGGCGGTTGTGCGATACCACGAGCACGGCCGCCTTCTGGTTCACGAGGAATTCCTCGAGCCAGGCCATGCCCCAAAAATCAAGGTGATTGCCCGGCTCGTCCAGGATGAGGACGCCGGGATTTCCCTGAAGCGTCCTCGCCAGCGCCAACGTGCCGCGCTCCCCGCCGGAAAGGCTGGCGGCCCGCACGTGTTCCCGGCCGCCCAAGCCTACCAGCGAGAGAGCCCTGCCGGCCCGTTCCTCGGCGAAGTCGCCTCCTGCGTCCTCGAACGCCTCGAGGGCGCGTTCATACGACCTCATGAGCGCCGGCAAGGTTTTTTCTACGGCGGTGGACAAGGCCTCCTCGGCCGCCCGCAGGGTCGCCGTAGCGCGGACAGATTCGGCCAATAGGTATTCGAGCGCCGTCGATTCGCCCTGAGGCTCTATATGCTGCGCCAGATAGCCTATCTTGAGTTTCGGCGCGGCTATGCGGCTTCCGCGGAAATCGTCGTCGATACCGGCCAGCGCGTTGAGCAGCGTGGTCTTGCCGGCGCCGTTTGGGCCCACGAGCCCGATACGGTCGCCTTCGTGTATCGCCATGGTTACGGATTGAAGGACGACGGTCCCCGCATAATCCCTGTAAAGATCCCTGCATTCTAAAAGGCTCATACGTGTTCTCCTTCCGAGAGCCGCATTTTTCCTTCCCGTACCGCAACGCCGTATTTTATCGCAACATGACCATAAAATAAAAAAGCCGCGACCCGGGAGGGCTGCGGCTTTCACACATCAGAATTACTTCTATGTTTTCAAGCGGGCAGACCTGTCCCTAGGCACCGAAAAATCATTGGTTTTTCTGCTGAACGGTCTGTTTGCTATCATAACGGTTTAAAAATATATCAGAGCCGCCACTATGTCAACGGAAACTATCGTTATAATCGATTTTTAGAATATGCAGCACGGCGTTTTCTTTTTTGCAAAGCACTGGACATGCGATCTTCAATGCATAAGTATTGATACTATGGAAGCAAAGCAACGTTTAAGCCTGCGCATAAGCTTGGCCGGGTCCCTGGTTATCGCCGTTCTCCTCACCAGTCTCCTTCTAGGCGGCGTTACCTTCGCGATGTGGAAGAAGTCCCTGCGCGACGATTTGATCCGCCGCATGAGCGATCTCGCCGGGGCGGCCGCCCTGCTCGTGGATCCAGGCATCCACGCGGGATTGGTCAAGCCTTCCGACATGGAAGGTCCCGCCTACAACGACTTGCGGTCGCGGCTCTTGGGCCTGCGTTCCCTCAGTTCCGATATTCACTTCCTGTATACGTTCCGCTTGGCGCCCGGAGATGAGAACCCCCGGTTCGTCCTGGATACCGGCACTCCCGGAAAAGATTTCAGCCCGTTGGGGGAAGAGTATCAAAGCACTACGGACACTTTGCGCTCGGCGTTTTCCAAGCCCTGGCGGGTGAGGGTGGAGCGGTCTTTCTACAGCGACCAATGGGGTACCTGGCTGTCGGCATACGCTCCCATCCTGCGCCCGGACGGCACCCTCGAGGCGGTGCTCGGCATGGACATGGACGCCGGGCGGATCATCCTCATGGAGAATAATTTATTACTGTTGATGACAGGGCTTACCGTCGGCATCATCCTGCTCATGGGCGGATTCTCGCTGGTCATCGCCAAGCGCATCGCGCGGCCGCTCCTGGCCTTGAGCCAGGACATGGGCCGCATCCAAGAACTGCAACTGGAGGCCGACCTGGAGATAAACACGAATATCAGCGAGGTGGCTATCATGCACGTCGCGCTAGAAAACATGAAGATGGGTTTGCGCTCCTTCCGCAAGTTCGTTCCGGCGGATCTCGTCACGCAGCTCATAAGCATGCAGAAGGAAGCCGTCTTGGGTACGTCCAAGCAGGAGCTTACCATTTTTTTCTGCGACCTTGAAAACTCCACCACCGCCGGAGAGATGCTGTCGTCCGAGGACTTGAACAGGCTCATGACCGGATATTTCCAGACCGTTACCAGAATCCTCCAAAAACACGGCGCCACGGTGGACAAATTCATCGGGGATGCGGTGATGGCCTTTTGGAACGCCCCGCTTCCCCTGCCGGATCATGCCCTCCGGGGCGCCCGGGCTTCCCTGGAAATCCGGAAAGAAATGGATATCCAACAGCTTGAATGGCAGGACAAAGGCTTGCCTGCGCTGGCAACCCGAATCGGCCTCAATACCGGCATCGTGCTGGTCGGCAACGTAGGACACGAAAAACGCCTTTCGTATACGGCGATGGGCGATGCCGTAAACCTGGCCAGCCGGCTTGAGAGCCTTAATAAATATTATGGCACGCGCATACTCGTGGGCGAGGAAACCTTGGCTCGGTTGGGCGACGCGCTCTGCAGGTGATTCGTGGACAAAGTCGCGGTAAAGGGGAAAAGCAAAGGAATCCTCATAGCGGAAATCGCCGACGAGCGGCCGGGATGGTGGGATGCCTACGATGCAGCCTGGCAGGCGTACGAAGCCCGGGATTGGCAAAACGCCCTGGCTGGATTCAAGCTTGTGATTCGATCCGACGGAATCGAGGACGGACCCTCCAGGATTCTTGGAGCGCGCTGCCGCCGGTTCCTTGAGCAGGGAGTCCCCGCCGACTGGACGGGAACATGGTTCATGCAGGAAAAATGACCGGAGAGCCGGACCCCTATTGGCCGCCCCGCGGGATTTACTTGCTGTGCTCCACCCAGATGAGTCTGTTGGTATCGTACCCGAGCGACGTGGCGAGTGAAATATATTTATCACGTAGTTCGGAGGGCAAATCCTTGGTCCTGGACAGTATCCAGAGATAATCCGTGCTGCCGCCCGCTACCAGCGCGTATTGGTAATCTCCGTCCAGCGAAATTACGTTGTAGTCCGCGTAGAAGGGGCCGAAAAACGATACTTCCAATTCGGCGACGGTCTCCGAACCCCTGAACCTGGCTTTTCCCCTGGCTTGCTGCCATCTTTGTTTCTTATAGTTGAAGCCCCGGTTCGTAACCGAGATAAAGCCTTTTTTAAGAGGCGCATATTCCGCGGTCGTGTTGTTCAGGTCTTTTTCGAATGTAAAATCGAAACGGGCAATTTCGTACCAGATACCCAGATATTTTTCCGCCTGAAAATCGCCTTGGGCGACGGCTCCGTTTGGAACGCCGGCGCATCCGGTCAATCCTAACGCCAACGTCATGGCCGCTGTGGACAATAAAAATCTGTTCATTGTAATCCTCCCTCGTATGCTTGCTGTAAGCGTAACGCTTTTTCCGGGGGAAGTGAAGGCGGTGCGCGAATTTCGATGATATGGCCGATCAGTGCGGAACGAAAGCGGGGCCTCGTCAATGCTTGGTGGAACAGCCGCCGACGCAAAAGGTTATTTCCGCGACGATGCAGCGTCGAGTCGTCCCGTCGGCGTCACGCGGGGACAGCGCGGAAAGCCAGTTTGCCGCGGACTGTGCGCCGTCCAGCTGTACGCTTTCGGCGGAGATGCCCAGAGACCTGAGCGCGGATACGGTAGACGTGGCGATGGCGCAGTGATCCTCTTTGGGAGGGACTTCGCAGCCGTAGGGGCTTGGAGGAAGGGAAAATGGATCGACGCCGCGGTCGCCGCAGGCAGCCGCGAGTTCCTTGAGCGTCACCACGCGAAGGTCGATGCCGGAATTCGCCGCTTCCAGGCGTTTATAGCGGCATGGAGTCAGCGCGAGCGCAAACCCTTCCGTTATAATATTTTTCTCCCGTAGTATTTTCGCCGCCTGCAGAGCCATGGGCGAGCGTACGTCGAGTATGCGGGAGGCAAAAGAGGGAAATCGCTCGGTAACGAAACGGATAGCCATGGGGCAGGCGGAAAGAATGTGCAAGCCATGGCCTTTCTCGGCAATGGCCAAGGCCGAGAGCCTCGTGAACTCGGGTATTCCCGCATCTACGGGATATACGGCCTTTGCGCCCATGTTGAGCAGAAAACCGGTGAGCGTCTCGAATTCTTTCGGATGCAAGCTTCGGACTGAAGGGGATACTACCGCAATGAACGATTTGTCCGAAGCCGTCTTTCCGGCCAGATTTTGGAGCAGTGTCACGGCTTGGAAATCCCGGCGAGACGTTTCTCGGATGTTTTCTTCAGCCAGGAAACCAAGGCCGGGAAGCCCTCGCCCGTCGTGCTGGACACGGCGAAGATGGGCGCTTGTGGATTTTGCGCGCGAACGCCTTTGTCGAAGAAATCTCGGTCGAATTTAACATACGGCGCCAGGTCCGCCTTGTTCAGGACGACGGCCGCGGCTCGCCTGAAGGCAAGCGGGTATTTCCACGGCTTGTCGCTTCCTTCCGGTATGGAGCACACGAGCAGCTTGATGTCCTCGCCGATCACGAACTCCGCCGGGCACACCAGGTTGCCGATGTTTTCCACGAACAGGATTCCCGGTTCTGTCAGCTTCAGTCGCGGCATTACGGCTTGCATCATCGCGGCGTTAAGGTGGCAGTCGCCCCCCGTATTGATCTGCGCCGCGTCAACTCCCAGCGACAGGAAGGTCTGCGTGTCTATGTCAGACTCGATGTCGCCCTCGATTACCCAGGATTTGACTGGGCCGAGCCCCTTGATTACGTTGATGAGCGTCGATGTCTTGCCCGCACCCGCTCCTCCGAGAACGTTTACGGTAAATATATTGTTACGTACGAGACTTGCCCGTACGGCGGAGGCGAGGGCGTCGTTTTCGGAGTAGACGGATTCCCGTACCGTGATGGTTCTGCTCATGTGGTCAATCCTCGGTCTCGATGGTGTCTACGTAGAATTCCGCGCCGTTGCCGCTGGGAACGCCTTCCGTCCCGCAGTCGGGGCATTCGAAGGAGAAGCGTGCCCGTTCGAATACCTTGGCGCATGCGGGGCAGCGCATGGTGGGCTTTACGTACCGCACCGCCAACGCCGCGCCTTCGAGCGGCGTGCCGCGCGTCAGGATTCCAAAATAATGGCGCAGCGATTCTTCCGTGTAGCCGGTAAGTTCGCCCGCGACCACGTTGATGCCGAGTACCTTGCCCGCGCACGCGACGGCCGCGTTTTTTTCAACCAGGCTTATAAGGCTTTCCACTGCCGAGCACTCATGCACTCTCGTGTATCTCCATTGTTATATTTTTGTTTTGCCCGGTGACAGGCGGGCGGTAGTCGCCCCCCATGGAAAGGCATTTCTTTGGGCATGCGTCCACGCAGCTGCCGCAGGTCACGCAGCTCCTGTGTTCGATGCGCCAGGACTTTGGTTCCTTGGATACCGCGATCGCGTCCGCGGGGCATTTGCGGGCGCAGATTCCGCAATGGATGCACGCGGGGTAATCGATGACGAGTCCTCCGCGGGTATTGCCGAAGGGAAGGCGTTTCTTGAACGGGTGCATGAGCGTCGCCGGTTTCCGGAACATGTTTATGAAGGCGCTTCCCGCCATCCTGAAATATGACATGACTTACCTCTCGGTGCAGCTGATGCACGGGTCTATCGTTAGGATAATGTTGGGAACGTCGGCGAGCTCGTTGCCCTTGAGCACGTGTACCATGGCGGGTATGTTGGCGAAGGTCGGCGTGCGCGCGCGGAAGCGCGACAGGAACTTGGTGCCGTTTCCCTTGACATAGTAGATTACCTCGCCGCGGGGTTGCTCGAGGCGCATGAAAGTCTCCCCGTTGGGCATTCCCGTCGGTTTCACGGCAAGCTCGCCCGCCGGCAGTTTTTCCGCCACCTGGCGGATCAGCGAGAAGGATTCCCTCAGCTCTCGGATGCGTACCGTGGACCTGGCCCAGCAGTCGCCGTCCCGCTCCACAGGAATCTCGAATTCCAGGTCGCCGTAGGCCGCATAGCCGGAACTGCGCACATCGTAGGAGACGCCGCTGGCCCGGAGCATGGGACCTACCGCTCCGAGGCGGTAGGCATCGTCCTTGGCAAGCACGCCTACGCCTCGCAGGCGGTGGGCTACCGAGCTGTCCTTCAAGAATACGCCGCAAATCGACGCAACGTCTTTCTCGAGTTTCCTGAGGACGGGCAGTATTCGGGCCATGGTCTCCGGCGTTACGTCCTTGCGTACTCCGCCTACCTTGCAGGAACCGAAAATGACGCGGCCGCCAGCCGTTTCCTCGATGATGTCCAGCACGGTTTCCCTCGCGCGCCAGCATTGCATGAACAGGTTCTCGAAACCGAACGCGTCGGCCGCCAGTCCAAGCCAGAGGAGGTGCGAGTGAATTCTTGATAACTCCGACCAGAATACCCGGAGGTAGGCCGCGCGCGGAGGAACCTGGATGTCCATGATTTCCTCGACGGCCTGGCAGTACCCTAATCCATGCATGAAGCTGCAGATTCCGCAGATGCGCTCGGCCACGAAAGCCATTTCGGTAAATTCGCGCTTCTCCACGAGAAGCTCCAGGCCCCGGTGGATGTAGCCGATCGTGGGGACGGCGTCGACTATCGTCTCATCCTCGAGAACGAGATCGAAGTGCAGCGGTTCCGGAAGTACGGGATGCTGCGGCCCGAAGGGGATGACCGTGCGCTTTTGGGTTTTTGCGGATAGCGGCATGTTAGTTTTCCTTCTTTGCGGATGCCGCTCCGCCGGTCGCGGGAACGCGACTCCGCGACGGATCGAATGGGGTCGGAACGGCTACTTTGTAGAGCGTGCCCTTGAAATCTACGTTGATGCCGAGTACGGCGATCCCGTAGAGATCGTGCAGCTCGTTTTCGTACAGGTAGGCGCCGTCGTAAATTTTTGTAATGCTCTGGATTTCTTCGCCGGGAACCAGGTCGAATCGGAACGTCACAAGCTCCTGTTCCAGGCCGAACGAGTAGCTCATCTCATAGCGCTCCGCCG
Organism: uncultured Treponemataceae bacterium; assembly: GCA_964485395.1. Taxonomy (GTDB): domain Bacteria; phylum Spirochaetota; class Spirochaetia; order Treponematales; family UBA12059; genus JANNSO01. Next base: position 69,431 of record CAZAJF010000010.1, read on the forward strand.
GAATCTCCCTCTGGTAGGGGTCTTTTGCGCAGCAGATCTGGGAAAGGCGGTACCCGGATTTCTTAAGCGCGTCAACCCGGTCGTGGAGTTCGGATTTCCGGATAACCGTAAGCATGTTTTTCGCGTTCATCGCATCAGCCCGCCTTCTTGCCCGAGAGGGCTTTTTTCTTCGTTTCGAGTATTCCCAGGGCCGTAACGACGCCGTCGATTATGGCTTCCGGTCTGGCGGCGCAGCCTTGCACGTACACGTCCACGGGAATCACGGCGTCGATGCCGCCCCGAACGTTGTAGCACTCGGCGAACACGCCTCCCGTGCAGGCGCAGATTCCCGTGGCCACGACGACCTTGGGCTCCACCATCTGGTCATATAAATTCTTTACTATCTCGGCTGTCTGCTCGTTGATGGAGCCGGTCACCAAGAAGATGTCCGCATGCCGCGGATTGCCCGTGTTTATCACGCCGAAGCGCTCGACGTCGTACATGGGCGTAAGGCATGCGAGCACCTCGATGTCGCAGCCGTTGCAGCTCGACGCGTCGTAGTGCAGCAGCCAGGGCGATTTGGAGAATGATGACATCGCGTTACCTCTTCAGCGCGTACAGCGCCACGATATTGCCGAAGCCCAGGATGAACGCCACGATCCACGCGCTCTTGAGCGTGAGCTCCCATTTGAAGCGCGCGAAGGCGTTGTCTATGATTATCTCGAGCAGGAACACGGCGGCGATCGCTCCGGCGGCGATCCATGGGTTGAAGGCGAAAAACAGGTAGATGAGGCCGTACAGGAATACGTCCTCGTACCATTTCGCGATTTCCATCATTGCGATGGAGCGTCCCGAAAAGTCCGAGGCGATGCCCTTTACAATCTCCTGGTGGGCATGGTGCGACCACGAGATGTCGAACGGCGATTTGCGCAGTTTTATGGTAAGGATGTATACGAACCCCGCGAAAATGCCCGGCAGGTACAGGATGAGAGGCTTGCCCGAGGCGATTATCTCGTAAAGCCTGAAGCTTCCCGTTACTTTATAGAAACCTACGAGCGTGAACAGCACCATCGGTTCGTACGCCATCATGAGGACGAGTTCCCGGTTTGCGCCGATCGTGCTGAACGGCGAGTTCGTGGAAAAAGCCGCCACTACGAGAAAAACCGCGGACAGCGTAAATACGAATATGATGAGCAGGATGTCGCTGCCCTCGAAAAACAGGTAGCCGGTGGCCATCATGAACGCGAGGTGGCAGAATATGTATGGGTTCACCAAATGGTTTACGATGACGTTTTTCTTGCCGTAGAGCTTGAGCACGTCGTAAAACGGCTGCAGGAGCGGCGGTCCCACGCGGCGCTGTGCGCGGGCGGTGAGTATGCGGTCGATTCCCGTGAGGATTCCCCCGATGAACGGCGCGGCGACGAGGTAGACAAGGCCGAATATGATTGGTTTCATAGGAATGACGCTCCTATCAGCGCGACGACCGCCGCTGCGCTGCTGATCGTTCCGATGCGCATGTGCAGCTTTTCCCCGAAGTATTTCTCCAGGTAATAGTTTTTAAGCACGAGGTTTTTTTGCGTGCCCATGGAGCCTGTAAAGGTCCGGTCGCCGGTTTCCGTCCGTCCCGACATGTACGCCTTGCCCTCGTCGTGCGGCAGCCGGGACTGGAACAGGTAATCTATGAGCGGAAGCGCTATGACCATGGATACCATGATGATCATGAGTACGTAATTGCCTTGGCCCATATCCACCATCCTGCGGTAAGCCGTTTCTATATACGGGTCGACGAACGCTTTGGACACGACGGGGAAAAGGAAGCATAGGCATATCGTGAGCGCCGCGTGGATGAGGACCGAGGTCAGTTCGTCCTTGGACAGATTATCCTGCTTGGGAAAGCTTTTCAGCGAGGGACGGTTCATCGCGGTTATCTTGCCCAGCCATTTTGTCCAGAAGAACACGGTGACTGCGCTGCCGAAGGCGATGAACAGGATGAGTACCGGTCCCATGGGCGAGGCAAAATCGATGAAGGCGCGCATGGCCGCCCATTTGGAGATGAGCATCCCGAACGGCGCTATGAACATGCCGCAGATCCCGACCACGATCATCGCGGTAAGGATGGGCATCTTCATGATGAGGTTGTCCATGGCTTCGATGTCGCGGCTGCCGATCCGGTGCTCCACTATTCCCACCGAGAGGAACAGCAGCGATTTAGCCACCGCGTGGAAGATGATCAGGAATATCGCCGCCCATAGGGTCTCGTAGGTTCCCACCCCCGCGCAGGCTACGATGAGCCCCAGGTTTGAGACCGTGGACGCCGCTAGCAGGCGCTTGGCGTTGGTTTGCGATACGCAGATGAAGGCGCCCGTTACGAAGGTTATTCCACCGATCAGGGCCACCATGGAACCTGCCCAGGTTCCCGAGATGAAAGGCGCGAAACGGATGATAAGGTACACGCCGGCCTTAACCATCGTGCTCGAGTGGAGCAAGGCGGAAGAAGGGGTGGGTGCCACCATGGCTCCGAACAGCCAGGACGAAAAGGGCATTTGCGCCGACTTGGTGATTCCCGCGAAACAGAGTAAAACGATCGGGAACAAGGCGACTACGCTTTTACTGGCCATGACGACGTTCAGCTCCAGGGTATGGTTGACCTTGGCTATCCATACGATGCCGATGGCGAAGGCAAGCCCACCGAGCAAGTTCATCTTCAGGGCGCGGAACGCGTTGTCCGTCGCCTCCTTGGTGCCGGTGTAGCCGATAAGGAGGAACGAGCAGAACGTCGTGGCTTCCCAGAAAAAGAAAAGCCAGACCAAGCTGTTGGAGAGTACGATGCCGAACATCGCGGAAATGAAGGCGAACATGATGCAAAAGAAAAGTCCGCGCTTGTCCTTCAGTTTTTCATGGTGTTCCTGGAAGCCTTTCATGTAGTCCACCGCGTACAGGCAGATAAGACTGCCGATTACTCCGATTATCAGCACCATGATTAGCGATAGCTTGTCCACGAACATTGCTTCATATACTTTGACCGTAGGTTCCACGTAGATCTCGAAGTAGATCATGATGGCGTACATCAGTGCCGCAAGCACCGCGGCGATCGGCTTTTTCTTGCGGATGCTCACGAGGAGCAGGAAAGCCGCCATCAAGGTTTCGACGCAGAACATGCCAAAATCCACAAGATGGGGTTCCCGCGCAAAATAGCTTGTCGAGCCGGGGAAAAATGACCAGACCGTAAATATCGATGCCCCGATAATCGTGACCACCGATATCCTGACGATCCATCTGCGCAATTTTCCGTGAGGGAGGACGAGCATGAGGGCTGCGGGAACCAGAGGAAAGAGTATGAGGAACAGTAACGTGTTCATGGTTGCGACCTTGGGCCGTTGAAACGGTGCTTCAATCTTAGAAAGCTCGTTAAAGAATGTCAAGCCATGTCAGCATATGGTGTATTTTGTATCGAATAGTAAAGAAAATCAATGTTTGCATTTGAATTACTGTAGAAGCCGAGGGCAATTTCGGCGCATTGGGTCATACTCCTTTCTTTTGAAAAAAGGATATAAAAATATTCCGTGGAATTATGGCACGGAGCCACGGAGCCATGGAGCCATGGAGAATATGGAGAACACGGAGAAGAAAGCTAAAGAGTGCTCAACATTTTTAGCACGGAGTCACAGGGAAAGATTACGAGTTACTATGTATTACTATTAAATGCCTGGGTATCCCTGGTTCGCTAGAGAAAATGAAACATGCCAATAGCCCCGCTTCCCATCCCTTTTCTCTCTTGTATTCCTCTGTGCCTCTGTGGTTGACTTCCGGAATTTTCTTCTCCGTATTCCTCCGTGTTCTCCGTGTCTCCGTGCAAGCCTTCCTGATTACAATCCGGTTTTCTTCGCCTCGTCCCAATATGTGTCCATCAGTTCCAGTTTCCCTTTTTCCATAGTATGCCCGTCCCTCTCCATGGCCTTCTCCACATGCCGGAAACGCGAGCTGAATTTCTCCAGCGCCCGGTGCAGGGCCACGGCGGGGTCCACCTTGTGCTTGCGGGCCACGTTCACCACGGAGAATAAAATATCACCGATTTCGTCTTCCAGGCGCGCGTGCAGGCGTTCGGTCTCCGCTATGTCCTCGACCGACCCTGTCTTTTGCTTCTCCAGCATGCCGCATGCCTCGCGCGCCTCGGTCAGCTCTTCCTGCAGCTTGTCCCAGGGGCCGTGTTCGTCGTCCCAGTCAAAGCCTACTTTGGCCGCGGCCTTCTGCAGCTTGTACGAGCGCTCCAGCGGCGGCAAGCCCTTGGGCACGCCGTCCAGCGCCGAGTTCTTCTTGCGCCGCCCTTCCACGGTCTCCTTGATCTGGTTCCACCGGTGAATCACCGCGTCAGGCGTGTCGGCGGTCGCGTCGCCGAACACATGCGGATGCCGCCTTATTATCTTGTCCGTTATCGCGTTCAGCGCGTCGGCGGGCTTGAAGTCGCCGTACTCCTCGTACATCACCGCGAACATCGTGGGCAGCAAATACATGTCGCCCAGCTCCTCGCAAATGTGCGCCTTGTCGCCCTCGTTGATCGCCTCCACCAGCTCGTACGCCTCCTCGATGAGGTTGGCCCGGATGCTCGCCGGCGTCTGCTCGCGGTCCCAGGGGCAGCCGTCGGGCGCGCGCAATCGCTTTACGATCGAGTACAGTCGGTCAAATGCTTCTTTGGCTTCGCTTGGGTTTGTATTCATGCGCGTATTGTGCTACAGGCGAGGGTGTCTGGGCAAGATGGGGTCAGTCCCTAAGACGGAGATTTTCGAGCTTTCCGGATAATAAAATAAAAAGATGAAGTATCGTTTTTTTGATCTTTTGCTTAATATTCATGATAGAATACCGAATAGCCGTCATGGCAAGCTAAGAGCGAGGATGGATATGGAACAAGGTCTATTTGGCGGTCTTGCCTTGTTTTCCTCCAGTTCCGCTATCGATTTGCTGCTTTCGCAAGCTTCCTCGGAAGTAATGACATTCCACGCGAAACGAGGCCAGGCTCTATCGTTTCCCAAGGGCGGGGATGACCAAGATCCGGAGCAATTTATTTGCCTCATGCTCTTATCCGGAAGGGTTAAGCTTATAAGGAACGGTTCCGAGCGGGACCTCGCCGTGCATGAGTACCTTGCATTCTCCAAATTAGAGGAGCATATTCGGCTTATCCCGCACGAAGACTCGTTGTTCCTTATCTTCAGCAACGCCGGAATCTATAAACCATTCTCGGAGAGGCTTTCCATCGTCAAAGACCTTGTCGCCGAAATCCAATCCAAGGACGGACCTACCGATTGGCATTTAAAGCGTGTCAGCATGCTTTGTAATAAGCTCGGGGTCTCGTTCGGGCTTTCTACCAGAGACTTAACCGAACTGAATTTCGCGGCCTATTTCCACGATCTCGGAAAATTGAAGATACCCGATAGCATACTCAAAAAGCCCGGTAGGTTTAGTCCCGAGGAATACCGGACTATGCAGCTTCATGTCCGCTACTCCGCTGAAATGTTTTTGGAGGCGTATCGTGGGCAGGAAGGCGATTTGGATTGCGGGAAGATCTCGGCGATCATCATGCAGCATCACGAAAAGCTCGACGGCAGCGGATACCCCCACGGTATTGCCGTTCAGGACATGCTCCGGGAATCGCGCATACTCGCGGTGGTCGACGCTTTCGACGCGATGATTTCCGACCGCGTATATTCTCCCTCGATGCCCTACGATATAGCCATCGAAGAACTCCTGCGCAACCCATTAAAATACGATATAGCCGTCGTTCGAGCACTTGCGGACCTGTATCTGGAAGTCGAGCGGAACCTCTAGGAGCTTTTCCAAAACTAGTCCAGGCAGCTGAGCGTGAGGACTCCTCCATGGTGCTACTCGATAATCTCCTTGGAGGTGGAAAGGCCCAGCTGCGGCGGCGAGTACTACGATCTGTTCACCCTGCGCGACGGCAAGGTGGTCATGCTCCTAGGAGACGTATCGGGGCACGGCATTAATCGATTGTCGGAGTCAGCCTTCGAATAGGGGCGTTTCCCCGCACTTCGCGCGGGGTCGCGCTGTACGCTCCAATCTCGCCGCGCGCGCCGAGGATTTTCGCTTCTATCGCTAACGCTTCGTCATCAATTACCTGTGTTTCGCCGGAAATGGAGCCTGAACCGATCTGCCAGGTTCTTTGTTGACAGACGCTTGTCCAAGCCCTACCATGGACCTTGCCTATTCATACTTTGCAGGAGGGGTGCAGGATGAGGACGATTGCCGTCGACCGGGAAATTTTCAAGCGCTTCCCCGATTTCAAAAGAGGGGTCATTATCGTAAGAGATGTGCACAACGCTCTTTTCGATGATACGATAAGCGCCATGCTCGATACAGAGATACAGAAGAGGGCAGGGCTGAACCTTCTTGGCGGCGAGAGCGTACAAGCATGGGATAGTGTTTATCTGCAGCTCGGGACAAATCCCAACAAGTTTCCGCCTTCCATCAAGTCGCTGCTCAAGCGGGTGGCCAAGGGCGGTAGCCTTCCGTATATCAATTCCATCGTGGCTCTTTTTAATTATGTGTCCATAAAATATCTCATGCCCTGCGGCGGGGATGACGTACGGAAAATCGAGGGGAATCTTTGCCTGGGCATGGCAAAGGGGAACGAGACCTTCATCCCGCTAGGCGGCGATGCAAAGGAGACTCCCGAAACCGGCGAGGTTATTTATTACGACGACAACACCCTGAATGTCATGTGCCGGCGTTGGAACTGGCGCAACGGAGATTTTACCAAAATCCACGAGCATACGACAAAGCTTGTCATCAACGTGGACGGGATCGGACCCATATCGCGTACGACGATCGAATCGGCCAGGGACGAGCTGGCGGGATTGCTGGTAAACCGCTGCGGCGCGAAGCTGTCCACCGGTTTGCTGGACGGGGACAGAACGGCCATCGAGATCCAGATTTAAGGGATAAGTTCGGTTTTGTTTAAATCCCGATACCGGAGGCTCAAGGCGATGACTGCCCGCGCGATACCCCTACGCCGGCAGTCAGCCCCGACGGAGATGCCCTCGGTATAGCCGCGCAGGCGGCCGTACTTGGCGTTCTCCTCGCTTCCCATGCAGAAGATGTCGAATCGTTTCGCGCCGTCCGACTGATGCTTCCTGGCCGCTTCGCGGACCCTCGCCTCCGCCCTTTACCTTCCGGTCCTAATCGGTCCTCACATAGCCGAGCGTGCTTAGGACCGCCGAATTGCCTGAAGGTTACGCCCGGAAGGGTAGGGACAGCCTTACGGTGACTTAAACTTAATCGTAGTCTTATGCAATTCCCCATTGTCTATCATGCCGTTCAGGTTGCGGTCGTAGAAAAATATCAGGTGCAGCCTGTCCGCCCTGTACTGCGAGACGGATCTCCGGATCCAGCCGTCGCTCCCTTCAGACGCCAATACGTTTACGTCGGCGGCCGCGACATAATGGCCGAACGTTTTTTTCACGAGCTTCATCGGGCCTCCGGGGCCTTCGTCCGGCTCGTAATACAGGCTGTTGAATCCGTCGTCCGAGACGTACAGCGATCCTCCGCCGAAATCCGCTGCCATGCCCCGACCGGGTCCGAACAGGCTTTCGTCGTCGATGACGCCGCCTGTATTTATCTTTGCGAACAATTCGGCATTATCGGATGCCAGCAGCGATATTTTATGGAATTGGCTTTTCGCTTCGTCGTACGGCTTTATTCTTGCCTGTATCCGGAAGAATGACTTGTCGACGTCGATGTCCTGGATTCCGCTGCCTCGTATAGATATCTGCCTGTCGCCCTGAACGATCGTCAAATATCCGTTTTCCTGGCAGGAGACAAGCAAAGAGGCGAGACAGGCGAGAAGGCAGAATGGTTTCATGAAAATCCTCCGTGAGAGTTTTATAAATATATGCAATAATTACCCTTCGCGCCAGCCTTACTAGGAGAATTCAATTGTGTACGATAATGCAGGGGAGACGATGGCTGAAGATATAAAAGCGCTGCGCGACGCGTTGATAAAATTCATAGCCAGGAAATTTTCTGGCCGCGAATCGATCCTGCTCCATGCTGAGGATATCGTGGATGAAGCCTACTCCGCGGTTCTGGCAGGCGCATCCTATTCGCCAGACAAGGAGAATTTCGGATATCTATCGGTCGCTGCCCTGCGCGTGGCCTATAAATACTGGAAAGGCCGCGATGTGGAAAAGGGAAGGCGTGCGCCGTATTCCGAAGCGCTCGCCTGCGTCGATTCCGGCGATTTCGCGGACGAACTCGTGCGGGCGGAGGATGCAGGATCCGTGCTGGACTCGCTTGACTGCCTCAAGCGGATAGAGCGCACTGTCATCGAGCAACGATACTACGGTAATTATACATTCGCCGAAATAGCAGCTCGGAACGGCATCAATCTGAATACGGTATTGTCGCGCCATAGACGAGCTTTGGAGCGCCTGCGACTGAACCTGTCTCGCTACTTCTGAGGAAAAATCAATGTGCAGGCACATCGATTTTATGTAATATGAGGAAAAATCAATGTGTGGGCACATTGATTCTATATTGATCGCAGGAGGGCATCATGGATATGGAAGAAAAAAAATTCAGGCTGCATACGTTCGCGGAGCGCGGATGGAGACTGGCCGTGGACATTGCGCTCGAAGGCCTGCTTTTGGCCGAAAAGGGCGAAGGCCTCGCCGTGGTCGCGGACGAGACGCGGAGAATGTCCTCGGAACTGGAGGCGGCCCTTGAAACCGGGATGGATATCGGGGACTTGCTGGAAAAATTCACGCTTCTATCGATCAACGGCACTATCGAAGCCCTTCATGCCCAATCCGAGGCGGGTGGGGTGAGTTCCATGCCTTTGCTCCTGGGAGAGCTTCGTTTGCTGATGGACGGGGTTTCGGGGATTTTCGGTCTCCCCTCCCGTCCACTCGCCATAATTCCCGAGCCGTCCCGGGGACATCCCGTGCTCGCGACTACCCTGCATTTGTTCCATATGTCGCGAGGCGGCATCAGCTTTGCCGAAAACCTCCGCCATGTCAGGGAAGTTGCGTTTTACGATTGCACGGCGGATTTCGGCCCGTTAAAAAATATTATGGTACGCGGTCGGTCGATTCCCGTGGCCGATGTCGCGATGGGGCTGGTCACTGGAAGCGTTTCGACCGCGGAGCAGGAGCGGGCCGTCGACCGGGGACGTCCGGACAAAAAGCAGGCGCTCATCGTGCGCGCCGACTGGGCTGAACCCGGGCTGCTTTTCGCAGTGCCGGTGGATGCGCTGGCCATAAACTGCATAGCGCGATGCCGACTGGGAGCAAGCTCCAGGTATTCGGGCGCTCCGCTGAGGCCCGCTCTCGTTCGCGACGCCTGGGATGCGCCGGACGGCCAGATCCTGTTTCCCGATTGGCGTGCGCTTGCCGGCGGCGGAAGCGCTTAATCCAGGGGAAAGGAATGCGGGGCGGCTTCGTGCACTTTCGCATCAAGAAAAATCTTAACCAGTTCCGGGTCGAGCCGACCCGCTACGGCTTCCTCGTTAAGGATTTTTTCGCAAACTTCCAAGGGGAGGGCTTTCTTGTACGGACGGTCGCTGGCTGAAAGCGCGTCGTAGATGTCGCACACGGCAAGCATTCTCGCCTGCAGGCCTATCTGCTCGCCTTTCAATCCGCGGGGGTACCCCGAGCCGTCGAGCATTTCATGGTGGTCTCGGCAGTAATCGGGGATATTCACGAACTCAGGCGGCCAGGGGATCTTGGAGACGAATTCCCAGGTTCGAATAACATGGTCCTGGATGAGTTTGCGCTCCTCCGCGGTAAGGCTTCCTTTGCGTATCCGCAGGGATTCTGCTTCCCGGTCGGTGATCAGCGGTATGGAACGTCCGTCTTCGTCCGTGGCGAATTCCGGAAACGCGGAATGCTGCAGGCGCTGGATGTCCGCTTCGATATCCTGCGTCATGGGCGCGGGCTCGTTGAGCAGCGACACCAGGCGCGAGGCTTCCAGTATCGTGGTAAGGTTGAGCCTATGTTCGCTGGCGATGCTTTTCGTATGTTTTGAAGCGTGCTCCAGGCGATAGTAGCCGAGCTCTATGGTGCGCTTCAGGTAGCGTATCCTGAGCATGAGATAGTCGAATTCCTGGGGGTAAAGTTTTTTTGCCTTGAGGAAAAGGTGGGGGTCGATGTAGACCTTTCCGAAATCGTGCAGGAGCCCCGCGTATTCAAGTTCCTTGAGCTCGGTCTCGGAAAACGTCACGTGGCCGTACGTTCCCATTTGCGCCGCGCTTACCGCCTTGGCAAGCGCAACAACCGTGCTCGCGACGCGTACGGAATGGCCTTTGGTGGACGGATCGCGGGATTCCACCGCAAATACGCTTGCCCTGGCGAAGGCCTCGAACTGCAGGCGTATCTGCTCGATCATGCGGGAATTTTCAAGTGCGATCGCAGCTTGGTTGGCTATCGCCTCCATCAGCGCCTCGTAGCGCGGATTGAAGGGTTTTACCTTGGTTTCGTAATCTTCGGGTGTGGCCAGCCTTATGGCCGCAGCGCTGTCGGCGTCGGGATTTTCTGGGTCTTCCTTGGAGTTGATGAGCTGTATGACCCCGATGATTTCCCCGTCGTGCTTGCGCATGGGAATGGCCAGCATGCTTTTTGTCCTGTAACCGTTGGTCGTATCGAAAAATCGCTTGAACTGGTACGGTTTATCCTGACCGATATGGTAGACATCCGGAATATTGAGGATTTCTCCCTGAAGCGACACCCAGCCGGCAATCGACATATGATCCACGGGCATCCGGAACTCCGCATAGTCCACGTCTATGGAATGCGTGTGCGAGTAGGCGAAGCGAAGAAACGTTCCTTCGTCGCAGTGCTCCACGAGAAAGATGCTCCCGGCATCCGCGCCCGTGATGCGCTCGCTCGTGGAGAGGATGATGCGCAGCAGCACGTCGGTATCGCGTTCCTCGATGAGGCTTTTGCCGATATCTATCAAGGCCCGCTGATCCCGGTATGCGTCAATGAGCTCGGCTATGTCCTTGTCCCCGAGTCTTTCGTGGGCGGCAAGTTTTTTTGCGATATCATCGATCATGGAACAAACCTTTCTGAGGAATAGTGGGGCCGGAACCATTCTCCATATCAAGAATTATAGGCATTACATGATAAATTTCATTAAAAAATCGCCAAAAACCGTTCAATAGTTAAAAAAAATCAAAAATACTGGAAAAGCTCCATGAATTACTTTAAACTCTCATTCAAGTTGGCATCCATCTTAACGGGAGGAGACGCGAATCATGGCAAAAAAAACCAATGGAGCCAAGCTGAAACACAGATTGATGGCGATTACCGGCATCGCTTTTATCGGTTTGACGCTCATAATCCTTATTTCCCTGCTGTCCCTGCGCGAAAAAATGCTCGCCGAGAAGTATCTCAAGACGCGTCACGTGGTGGAATCGGTCTATGGAATCCTCGAATATTACAATAAGCGGGTGGTCGACGGGGAAATCGCGCTTGAGACGGCCAAGAATGCGGTTAAGCGGGAAATAAAAAACCTGCGGTACGAAAAGAACGAGTATTTTTGGCTTAACGACATGCAGCCCTCCATGATCATGCACCCCATAAAGCCCGAATTGGATGGCCAGGATATGGCCGAGTACAAGGATCCCAAGGATCCCTTGGGTAAAAAAATATTTATGGAGTTCGTGCAGACCGTCAAGAAAGACGGCGCTGGATTCGTCAGGTATTTGTGGTCCAAGCCGGGGGCGGCCAATACGGTTCCCAAGGTTTCCTACGTAAAGGGATTCGAGCCGTGGGGGTGGATTCTGGGTTCGGGTATCTATATCGACGACGTGGAGGCGGATTTCAGGGCCGAGGCGCTGAGGCAGGGAATCATCGGGCTCGTCATAATGGCGGTCATGATTGTCGCGGCGCTGTCCATCGCCCGGACCATCCTCCGGCAACTCGGGGACGAACCGCAGAATATAGCGTCCATGGCAAACAGGATAGCGGAAGGGAACTTGACCGTATCCCTTGAGTTCGCCGGGATTGCCGGAAAGGAAACCGGTGTATTCAAGTCCATGGTTTCCATGCGCGAACAGCTCGGCTCCACGGTTAATAAAGTAAAGAATTCTTCAGGATCGATAGCAGGATACGCGGCGCAGCTCGACTCCTGCGCCACGGCGCTTTCCCAGAGCTCGGCGGAGCAGGCCTCCGCGGTCGAGGAAATATCCTCCACCATGGAGGAAATGGTCGCGGGCATCCGCCAGACCGCCGTAAGCGTGGGGCAGATGGATGCCGTTGCAAGTACATCGCTTAGAAACGCCGAGGACGGAATAGGCATCGTGCGCGAGTCGACGGTGTTGATGGAGCGGATCGCCGATAAGATAGTCATTATCGAGGAGATTGCCCGGCAGACGAATTTGCTGGCGCTTAACGCCGCTATAGAGGCGGCTCGGGCGGGAGAATACGGCAAAGGATTCGCCGTCGTGGCTTCCGAAGTAAGAAAGCTGGCGGAACGGAGCCAGTCGGCGGCCAACGAGATAGGTCAGTTGTCCAAAACCAGCGTCGAGGCGGCGGTCCGCTCCGGCGGGCTTCTTGAATCGCTGGTGCCGGATATCAGGAAAACGGCCGAGCTGGCAAATGAAATAAACTTTGCGAGCAAGGAGCAGGCGACGGGGGCGGAGCAGATCGGCCGGGCTATAATCCAGCTGGATGCGACCACGCAGCAAAATGCCGGCGGCGCCGAGGAATTATCCTCGCAGGCCGAGGAGTTGCTGGTTCAGTCCAGGACGCTGGACGATTCCGTAGCGGTGTTTATTCTTTCATAGACCCGGTGGGTCGGGGGAAGCCTCCCGTTCATCAAGGTTTGGCAACCGCCGTGCGCACGATCCTGAACCCATTATCTCCTCTATAATAGACGTAATCCTGGCTGCGACTGGCAACGGTAATGTTGTCGGAACCTTCTCGCCAGCAGCCGCCTCTCCTGGACCGCTCCTGCTTCCAAGGCAGGGTGGTTACGGGTGGAGGAGGTCCTCTCGGGTCGATTTCGGGGGATTCAAGGTAATAGTTGCTCCCGTACCAATCCCAGCACCATTCATACAAGTTTCCGCACATGTCGAAAACGCCGAGTTGATTAGGTTTTTTTAACCCCGTTATCTGTGTTTTGCCGCCGGAATTCATGTCAAACCACGCCACGTCGCCGGGATTTTCTGACCCGGCGTACAAGCTGGTCGCGCTTGAGCCGGCGGCCAAGTGTCCGCCGCGGGCGGCGTATTCCCACTCGGCTTCGGTGGGCAGTCGGTAACCGTCGGCGAGAAAATCGCATTTCGTGGAAATGCCCGCCCCGGAATAGCAGGGTTCAAGCCCGTCGCGCAGCGAAAGCCAATTGCAATAGGCAATTGCCTCGAACCAATTGACGCCCATGACGGGTTTTCTGCCCTCTCCTGGGTATTGGGGCTTTCTTTTGCCGCTCTGGGAGACATAGCTTTCGTAGTCGTCGCAGGTAATAGGATAGACGGCAATAAAAAAATCACGGCTGATGCTTACCGCATGCACGGGGGCTTCGCCGGGTGGCCCGTTTTCCCTTCCCATGAGAAAGGACCCTGCGTTTACGAGGATCATGGCAGGAGTGGTTTTTTTGGAGCCGGTGCCTGCAAGCACGAGTAGAGCCGTTCCGGCGGCGGCTATGGAAATGGCGCAGATTATCGACAGCAATATCAAGCGCTTGCGGCCGGTTACTGAAAGTTTTTTGATCATCGCCGCTCCTTTTCCGCTGCCTTGTTTTATTCGGAATACTCCGTAAGGAAGGCGAACAGGAGCCGCGAAAACGCTCCGAGATGCTCTTTTATCCTGCCGGGAAATACGGTTTCGATGTAGGCGAGCGTATCGAATCTTGTGTGCCAGATTTCGCCTTTTACGCCGATTTTAGCCTGTGTCTGCGTGTAGCCGTCCTTGTCGCCGAGATCCCAATTGGTGGCTTCGAATGCCGCGTACTGGATACCCGCCGCCTCGAACGGCGCATGGTCGCTCCAGTCGCCGGTTGTTCCCGCGGGGTATTTTTTATTCGCGCCGCTCTGGGCGATCAGCGGCAGTTCCATTGTTTTGGCTTTAGCCAGCATCCAGTCGCGGACGGCTCCCTTGGCCCCGCCGTTGCCGTGGGCATATAACTTGTCTCCGGCGATCAGGCTGTCGTAATTCAGCATCGCTATCGTATTGGCGATCTCCGCCTCGCTCATCGCCTGTACATAGAAATCCGAACCCGCATCCCCGACTTCCTCCGCGCCGAAAAACACGAAGCGGACGGTATAGGGCAAGTTTCTACCCTGTACAAGCGCGCAAATTTCCAGGAGCAGGGCAACGCCCGAGGCGTTGTCGTCCGAGCCGTTGCCGTCCGTCGCGCAATCGTAATGCGCGCCTACGATAATCGTGCGGGGGCTGGCGCCTTGTTTCATGGCGCTGACATTCTGTGATTTTACCTCTACGTTTTTGCCGTTGATGTCCACTGTCCGGGTAAAGGATTGCACGATGGGCGAGTAGCCATAGGCGGCAAGTTCCTCCGCGATATAGTCGGCCGCTTTTTTTTCGGCGCCGCTGCCGGCTGCCCGAGGGCCCTGCGCGTCGAACTGCTGGGCCTGTTTTACGGCTTCCGTTCCGAACCAGGAGGCTGGAACTTGCGCATGTACCTGTATCGTAACGAAGCTGAGTGCCGTTATGGCAAAAAATAATGTTGGTTTCATGGTTTTTATGTTATCGACAATCTCAGTGCGTGGCTAGAGCTGGAATGCCTGAAAATTACACCGGCGAGACTCTTTTAAAACAAGACTTAAATTTGAAAAGCCTTTACAAAATTAAGAATATTATTTGGAATTTAAAAAAGCATGATAAACTCTCGCCATACATAGTTCTTGTTTTTTTAATCATGGAGGTCTTGATGAAGCGGATATGTTTTTTGGCGCTGATGTGTCTATTTTTACTCGTGTCCCTTTTTGCGCAAGATGCACAGCCGCGTCCCCAAATTATTATTTTTGACATCGCTACGAGCTCGTATGATCCGGGAAAGTCGCGCTTGCTTACGGATGTTTTCAGGGCAGAGCTTTTTAAGACGCGGCTGTTCAGCATTATAGAAAAAGGCGTCGTAATTGAAGCGGGAATAAGCGGCAAGCTTCCTGCCCCCGATAAAGCCGACGACGCGCAGCTCCTGCAAATCGGAAGGGCGGTGAAATGCGACAAGCTGTTCATCTGCTCGGTAGAAAAAATCGCCACGACCATCGCCATCTCGGTACGGGTCGTGGACGTCAAGACATCCTTGATCGACTATACCGATAACGTCTTTGTGGTAAACGAGAGCCAGATATTCGATGCGCTCAAGGAAATAGCCACCAAGATCGAGTTTTTCTATACCGAGGGAAAGCGCTCCGCCGATCCGGCGAGCGGGTTGGCCGAGCGCTGGGCGATGCTCGGAGCCGACGAAAAAAGCGCCGCCTACCTGGTTGCCGCGCGTATCGACCCTGAAGTATACCTTTCCATCAGGCAGTACGATATAACGTTCAAGCCCGAACAATACGTGGCCATCCTGCAATCCAACATCGACCCCGCCATCGTCAAGACCTTCCTTCAATCCGGAATTTCCTATGCGCAGACCGAGCGCGCCCTGGCATTGGGGATTACGAAGCTGGACCGCTACCGGGAGGTGTTCCTAAAGGCTGGCTATGGTTTCGAGGATTATCTCCTGGCGTTTTCCAAAAATATCATGTCCATCAAGGAGTACGCGGATTACAAGCGCGGCTACAATACGAACTATTTCAATTTCGGGGCCGGAGGCGTGGCAGACTCGTTCCCGATCGCGAACGCATCCTACAAATTCCTGTTGCTCAAAGCGTCCTGGGAGCGCTTCTGGACACCCTACCAACGCGACTTTTTTAAGGTCTCAACCGATGCGGGGCTGTTTTTGATGAGCTTGTTCGCGCCGGTGCCTTTCTTTCAGGCCAACGCGTACCTGGGAACGTATCCGTACTATTTAAAGATTTCGTTGGGCGGGCATGCCGAGGTTATCCTTGGAGGCCATGTGGGTGCGTATGCCCAATTGGGTTTTGAGATTCTTGAAGTACTGGATTTCAGCGCCATGCTGGTTTTTGCAGGAACCCAACCTAAGGTCTCGTACGACGGCCTCATGATCCGGGAGGGGGAACCGGGCTATTCCAAGATCATTTTCCCCTATGCCGGTTTTGTGGTGTCGTACAAGCTTCCCGCTAATTTCTAGTACCGGTTGGCGTCTACGATTCTCTGGTACTCGCCGGATCGCTTGAGATCCTCGAAAACGTCCGCGAATCGCTTAACGTCCTCGTCGGGCGTGTCGTTGTTGAACAACGCATACAGCTCGCCGGGGATTTCGTCGATGCGCACCAGTTTGGAGACCAGGCTCTTGGAACGTTCCATGACGGACAACTGGTAGTTGATGTTGTCTTCGGTCATGGGAATCGAGTCTACCGTGCCGTCCAGGAGCTTGAGAAGCGAATCGTTCGCGTCCATGGTGTACACGATTCCTTTGCCTTCGGCGAAGCCTTTGGACATGAAATATTCTGCCAAGCCGTCGCCCCGCACGATGGCCATGCGTTTTTGCTTGAGATCTTCCAATGATGAAACCGTAAGGGGATTCGTGGCCAGCTTGAATACCCAGAATTCGGAATGGATCATCGGTCCGACGAATTTGAATTTTTTAAGGCGCTGTTCCGTTTTCATGAGGTTTACGGCGATCATGCCCGGGCGGCTTTGCGTACGCAGCAGGGCGTCCTCCAGGTTCATTATCTCGAAGTAGAGAGGAATTCCCAGCCGCTTGAATATCTCCGCGCACAAAGCGACGTTCATGCCCACGGTCTTGCCGTTTTTAATATAGTTGTACGGCGGCATGTTCTCGCCCACGACGTTTCCGCCGGCTTTCAGGTTTCCCTGCGCCTCCAGGATCGCCTGGGCGGTGCTGGTATTGCTCTTGCCAAGCTGTACGATCACCGAAACCGCGCCTTTTATGCTTGCGACGCCCGCTCCGACGCGCTCTATGAGCCCGCCGTTTTCGTCCGCGAGCGCGCGTACTTTCTTTACTGCGGAATCCAGAAGATCCGCCTTGGATTCCATGTCCAGGGACGAATCCTTGACGCGGCCGGTACGCTGCTGCACGTCCGCGAGCGAGGATTTGATATCCCCCGATACGGTGCGGATCCTGTCGGTGCCTTCGCGGATGAGCTCAAGGCTGTCGCCCAGTTCCTTCATTCCGGTAAAGACGTCGCTCATGGACGCGCCCAGCCGTTCCCCGGCTGTCTTCATGGTCTGCACCGTGGTAATCACCGTGGCGAGGTCTTCGCCCATGCGCCCGGAATTATTCTGGGTTTCCTCGGCCAACTTCCGTATTTCATCGGCTACCACGGCAAAGCCTTTTCCCGCTGCGCCCACGTGCGCGGCCTCGATCGCGGCGTTCATGGCGAGCATGTTGGTTTTTTCGGCGATGTCGTTGATGATGGTGAGGCTTTCCATGACCACGCTGGTGGATTCCGCCATTATTTTGATGGAAACAAGGGTGGTTTCCATATCCACGCCGCCGCGTTCGGCTATCTTGCCTAATTCGTCCGCACGGTGTTTCTTTTCTTCGGCCGTGGCCGCGAGCCTGCCGATGGTGTCCACGAACTCGTCCACGCCGCGATTCGAAGCGCTTACCGCGCCGGATTGATCGGCCACCATGCGCGCCACGTCTCGGGTAAAGCCGCGTATCTGGTCCACGGCTTCCTCGGCGGACTTGAGCTCCGAAAGCAGCGCCGAGTATTCGCGGCGCATGGAATCGGTATCGTCGGAAATGCCGTTTACCGACTGCTCGATATGCCGTGAGTTGCTGGAGATATCCACTCCCAGGTTTTCGGCCTGCACATGGACGTTTTTAATGGCGATGATGAAGCTTGAAAGTTTATCGAGGAAGGTATCGAGTCTTCTGGCCATTACCGTCATGCTGTTCTCTGTAAAGCGGCCCCGCTCGTGGAATTCTTCCTTGCCGGAGGCGATGTTATTCAGGGTATCTATGAATTCAGTTTCCGATTCACGGTTTTTTCGAAAATATAGAATGATGAAAATCGAGGCCACAAGGGAAAAACAGATGCCTATACCGGTAGATTTCAGCGGCATGATTCCAAAAAACACGAAAACAAGTGTAGCCGCGCTTGCCAACGAGGCAGTCAGGGAAATTATTACTGAAATGGCTGGCCGGCTTTTCATGGAAGCTCCTCGCTGGGTGTCAAACTATTCCGTATGAAGATTTTAGGGCCTTACGACGATTCTGTCAAAATAAATATCGGCTAGCTCTGGTGAAAACGCGGGGTCCTCCGCTCGCTGGCCTGTTCTATCTGATAGTTCTGCATCGCGTCAAAAACCTTGTACAGCCTGGTTTTATCCGGATAGTCCTCGAGGCCGGCCTGCTCGAGCGCGCAGAGGATTTCATGCGTGGCTTCCAAGGTGGAAAGGCAGTAAGCGGCGGGTTGGCGCTTTATAGTGTAGCGGCTGGGCGTGGTTGGGCTGAACTTTACTTGGCGCAGGGACATGAGTCCGGGGCTTTGCTTGATTACTTGCTTGGCAAGCGCCCATGTCGCGTCGATCAGGAAGACCACGAGGGTTTTTTTGGCTACCGTTTCCGGGGTGTCGCCGTCTTCGCAGAGTGAGTCCATAAGCTTTTGTCGGAACCCACTCTGGCTCAAATCCAGCGCGTAACGGCCGGGGTAGAGTATGAGAGGAATGTTTTCGGGGTTGTCCAGCAGCTCCCGGACGCGCGGGTGGCTGTCGAAATCCAGCCCGCACAGGAACTCCGAGTTGGCCAGGTTCAGGCAGGTAAGGCGTCCGGTATTGCATTTCTTGCGTCTGAATTCCTGCGGATGCATGAGAAGCACGATGCGCGTTCGCGTTATCATGGGCGGAGTATCGGGGCAGAGACAGGCTTCTTTAGGCCTACGGCAGCTGTAGCATAATTCTCGGGACATGGGTCAATTGTAGCCCGGGCTTGGAGCACGTGGCTAGAGCATGGATCGCCTGTCCGCGATTGCGTTAGATGCTGCCGATCGCGGACAGGCTATCCTTATTTTGATAGTTCCATGGCAATCAACCTGTCATACGTCCCGTCTTTTCTCATGGACTCGATTGCCTCGTCGAGGCGTTTCAAGAGCTCGGTCTTATTTGCTTTTTTATTGAAAGCTATATGGCCAGATACGCTCGAGTAGGGTTCGGGAAATCTGGTGAGCGCAGAGGAAAGTCCAAGTTTTTTAACCAGGATCTCGGCAGCTTCAAAGGAAATGATGATGACGTCAAGCCGATTGACTTTTAACATTTCGAGTAATTGCCCATCGGAGCCAACCGGATTCGTTTTTATTTTTCCCGCTTTGACGGCATTGTCGAATTCGTCGCCATAAGACCAACCGGACCTTACTCCTACTGTTTTTCCGAATAGATCAGGGAACGCCGTGTACTTGAAAACTTTTGATTTGGACGTGTAGAGCATAAGCCTTTCTGTATGTACAGCTTTGGAAAAATCATATTTCTTCAGCCGCTCGGTATTACTATATATGCCGGCCGCGGCGAGTTCACTTGCGTCTATCTTCACGATTACCCTTCCCCAGGGGTAGGCCATGAAGGTGCACGGTTCCTTGATGCGTGAGAACGCTTCTTTTATGAGAGCCGGATAAATACCGCTTACGGTAGAGGCCGTTCCGGAGGCGAACGGCGGATTGGAATCGTCGAAGCCGATGACGGTCTGTCCTCGCGCAAGGCTCTGGATCGCGAGACTCAACACTATCGCCGCAAAAGCTTTCATGCGTTACCTCCACGGTATCGGTAAAAAGATTTTTACTGCTTTGCGTTTATTATGGAAGATCCCGGAGGCTTTTTAATGGATCGATTGAAAAGCCTCCAAAACTTGCGATAATCGCGCACGGTTTCCAAGAAACCCAAGCAATTGCGAAGACACTATCAACCTGGCTGAGTTTGACAGTGTCTTCTGATTCTGTACCTCAATTACTGCAATACCGTATTTCTTAACCATAGTTTAAATTTTTGAGGTGTCAATCATTGGGGTGTTTATTTTTACCTGTAGTGCGATCAGCGTGGAGCAGCGATTATTTAGTCCGCGAAACGAACACGATGGAAAGGGCTATCGCAAGGAAAGCCGCCGCTTCCACGGGGTCAAACGGCGAACCGAATACGGCATAGGAGGCGAGGGCGGGCCATAGCACTTGCATGCCATAGAAAACCGGCGAAACCGATGCCATTTCGCCGTCTTTGTATGCCAGTTGTATAAAGAAGAACGACGACGCGCCGGCCATGAAATATGTGTAGAAATAAATCGTTATGAACCAGGTGAGAATCCAGGGACCGGCTGAAAGCTGAACGGCGCGCATCATCAGCACCATCATGCCGCCCATGGCGCCGGCTACCGCGGCCAGCAGTTGGGCAACGACGGGTCTCTTACCCAGCTTCCGCTTCCAGCGCAGAAAAAAGCCGACTATAAGCGGAATGGAGAAGAACGTAAAAAGCGCGAGAGGTGAGAATTTTTGCCCCGCGGGTTCGCCGCGTAACCCCGCGATGGTAAGGGAAACAAAAAGCATGCCCGTCCAAATCAGGCGCTTGCCTCCGATTTTTTCCTTTAAAATAAGGGCTGTAAGGAGACTGGTAAAGGCTATGCTCGAGCCTATCAGCGCGGCGACGATATTGGGAGAAAGCCCGAAAAGCGCCACGTAATTGAAAATAGGAACCAGATTCATGAGGATAAAACCGCATATCCATCCTGCTCGATCGCCTCGGTACTGGAGCCGGACAGCCTTATCCTTGCTTACCCAATTCACGTGTCGCTTTTGCAGGATCATGCCTAAAGAGAGAAGAAAGTTTCCGCATAGGGCGATGCCCGCAGCAAGGTACATGTTCATGGGAACAGTATAATGCATGCAGCGGGCCATGTCGCCCAATTTGCGCTATTTTTTTAATGAATCTTGCGCGGCTGTTTTTTTCTGCAGGCTGAGCCAAACCTCGGGCCCCGCGAATGATGTCTCCTTCAACTGCAGCTGGAAGCGGGGTAAGGTCCATGACAAACCGATATCCAGTTCCTGGCGCACCAGACGTGGATTGTCGCCTTCGGAAATCCAGACCGTTCCCGTATGCAGGAGTCCGGACAGAAGCCCCTGACCCTTGAGACCGTATTTTTTGCAGGCGATTCCTGCGATGCTTTCCGTTCCTTTGGAAATTACGCTCATGAGTATGAGATGGGAATACGAATCCAGGCACACGGTGAAATTGCCGATTTTATCCCCGAGATGCGGGAAAAAGGCGGTAAAGTACATTCCCAAGTCGCGGTGCCACAACATGGGCGACCATGGCATGGCTTCCAGGTTTGATTGAATTTTAGTCTGGCCTTTGACGCTGCTCGAGTATTGCGTACGCAGCCATTTGGCGCCGGTATCGAACAGGGAGTCGAACAATAATTCCCCTGGCTTATCCTCCGCGGAAAGATTTCTGCGTAAATGCCGTACAAACTGGAAATTCTGCTCGTCGAGCGTCCAAACGTCCAAATAGGAAGCCTGGTTGACAATCGCGCTTGCGCCATCGCCCTGGGCCCCGCTTCGGGCTAGCATCGTCTCGATTCGACCGCTTTCCGCCTGGTATACCCAGAAATCCAGCGTCTTTGGGTTCGCAGTACCGGATTGGCCCGTTGTCAGCTGATAGCGCGACAAGGTGCCCGGAACGGCGGCCGCAAGATTCCAGGCAAAGGTTCCAGCCGGCGGGCTTGTCTCTTGTGCCTGGGCGGTAATTACCGGATGTGTCATCAAGGTCAAGACAAGCGCCAAGGTGATTATTGAATCTTTCATCAGAACTTACCCTTCTTTTTCTGTTCAGCGACCATGGCGTCCTGAAAGGCTTTCCATTCCGCCGGGCTCATTTTTTTTCGCTCTGCCAGTTTGACCCCCATGTTGGCCAGGTCCCAATTTACCCTGACGTTCATGCGAAACTGCACCATATAGTGGACTGTGTCGTCGGCGGCCATCCATAAGGCACCTCCCGAATTCGCCACTTTGGCGATTACGCCCTGACCCTCGATAAGGTACTTGTGGCAAAGGATGCCTCCGACCATTTCGTCCTTTTCATGACGCACGACGGCCTCGTGGACGGTACGCAGGGTGTCGATGAAATTTACGGTGAACGGCCTGCCGTTTTCTGGAATCATGCGGTAGAGCAATCCTATGTCCGAACCCAGCTGGTTATAGAAAATATTTATACCCTTCGGCAGGTCGACTGCATCGTTTACTTTCTTGTCCATGCCTTTCTCTATCAAGATTCCCGTATAGGTTATTTTTCCTTTCGCATAGTCATACTCGCCGCGGTAGGTCCTGTAGGATTTGTCGGTATCGGGAAGCAGGTTGACGATATCTTCGCCCGAGTACCTGAAATTAAGCGGATCGACAGTGTTTGTCACGAGGTCGATGGCGCGTGAGCCTTTTCCTGTGTAGGAGTTTTGCAGATATTGCATATGGGTTTCATCGGCCATATACAGGTAGTAATCGTTGGGCGCGGACTTGCCGGCCATGTCCGTCCATGAGTAATGGTAGAAATAGCCGACGTCCATCTGCTTGTCATCCCACTTGAAAATGGTCGACGGGTCGGCGGGTTCGGTAAATGCCGCTGCCGCCGGAAGCGAAATAAAAAATAAGGCAAAAAGAAAATTTCGGATTGCTGCTTTCATCATGGACTCCTTGGTGTGTCGATTCCTGAGGTATGGCGCCAGGCGCTATTGCAAAAGGCTCATCTCAAAGTAGAAAAAAGGCTTTTTATCGCCAAAGTCGTATCGTGCGCCAATGTTCATGTCCATGAGCATCGACATGGGGATAATCGAGGACGAATCGAGATGCACGACGAAAGCTCCTCCCGCCGTGCACAGGAAACGGCTAAAGGAGAAACGGTAATCATAATCGTCATAAAGGCCGAAATCGCAGAAGATGGTGAATCCGGGCATCATCCCCGATTCAAAGGCCGTGGGAAAAAATATGCGCGAGTTCACGCTGCATATGCCCTGCATCAAGCCGTCTGGAATCAAGGTTTGGCGAACCGCGGCCATTCCCGATGCGGCTGCGGCTCCGTAATGCGCCGCGACCGGAATGTCGTTGCCCCATTTTATCTCGAAGCTGGTCTTCTGATGCAGCGATAGCGAGACGCTCTTGTTTTCAAGCAAGGGAAAGCTTGTGCTCACGTATGCGCTGATCCTTGAAAAATCGGTTCTTCCAAGAATGTCGTTGCCCAGCTCAAGCGGCGCCCAGTCGAATCCTACTTGCCCTTCGGTGCCGCGCCGCGTGTTGAACAGCCTGTTTACGCTCACGTCCTTGAAGGCGATGCCCGTTTTTAAAATGGTGCCGAACCAGGTGTCCTTGTCCGGACGCGCGCCCGCGTGGATGAAGGCATCGGGTTTGACTGTTTCGTAATTATCACTATAGAATGCCGAATACCCGAGGAAAATATTGATGATGTTCCCCAGCTCGGGCCGGTCGCCGTCATACCAGATGCCTTGGTAAAGCGTCGCGGAAAGACCGTACATGCCTTGCTTGTACAAGGCGTTCGTAAAATCCGCGCTGCTGGCGTCAACCCTCGTTCCGTCCGCGCGATGGGGCCAGATGAGGGAAGCGTACGGCGCGACGCTCGCCATTACCAGCAGGTAGGTAAAAGTGTCGCCGATGAAACGGTGCATGAATAAAATGCCGGGGCTTAAGGTCAGGTTGAAAAGTCCGGTCGGATCCATTTGGAAAAATGTACCCAGGCTCGGCTGAAACTCAAAATCGGCGTCCGGAAGGGAGGGCCGGGAAAGGCCGGGTGCGGGCTGGCCCTCCGCAAAAGCGGCGAGGGCGATCATCCCGATGAGCAAAAACGCGGCGAGTGCATGTTTCATGGCGCTATCTTCCCGTCCAGGAGATGGTAGACCTTGCTCATGAAGGAAAGGATGTTCCCGTCGTGGGTGGCAAACACGAAAGTAACATTATATTTACGGTTGAGTTCCGCCATGAGCGCCATGATGCCCGCCCCGGTTTTTGAATCGAGGTTGGCCGTCGGCTCGTCTGCGATAACCAAGGGCGGTTCCTTGACCAAGGCCCGTGCGATCGATACCCTCTGCTGCTGGCCTCCGGACAATTCTCCCGGTCGGTGCTTGACGTGATCCGCGAGGCCGACGTCCTCGATGATTCGCTGTACCGTATCCTTATAATCCTTTCTTCGCATCCCCGAGATGAGGAGCGGGACCTCGACGTTCTCGAACACCGTAAGCTCGGGAATAAGGTTGTAGTCCTGAAAAATGAACCCGAGGTATTTTGCGCGGTACGCCGAGCGTTCCTTCTGATTTTTGCCGTTCATCCGTTCCCCGTTGAGCAGGTAATCGCCCTCCGTCATGGTGTCCAACAGGCCCAGTATGTTCAGCAGCGTCGACTTGCCGCTGCCGGAGGGACCTTTGAGGGCGATGAACTCTCCCGGCGATACGTTCAGGTCCAGGCCGTTTAGCGCCCATAGCTCGCGCCCGCCTATGGTATATCTTTTTTTTGCGTTCTTGATCTCAAGCATCGTGTGCTCCTTGCCTAAAAAGTTTTTGTTGAAAAAGCGAATGATAAAACCAGTCCGCCAACCAGCGATCCGGTGTTGAATAAAATGTACTCAGAGTCCTTCCCGCCGAAAGAATGCTCCACGAAGACGCTCAGATGCAGCGAGGTGCTGGGATTGAAAGTGAGCGTAAGCCGGCCCAGGATGCCTGCGCTGTCTCGCCAGTCGGCCGGGTTTTCACCGGCGCTGGCGACGAGCACGGCGCCTGTGCTTATATGCCGTTCCAGCAAGCTGCCGGAAACGGAGAACGCAAGATAGTGGCTGTCCCAGGAATTCCGCCTGTAGCACGAGGAGATCGCCGAAGCCAGGCTGCCCGCGTCGGGTAATGTGACTAAATAATCACGGAGCTTGTCGCGTTCTCCCCTGGGCAGGCCTTCGCTCCGGTATTGGTATTCCAGGGTGATGCTAGCCGTATCCGCATCCAGCGTAAGTCCCGCCGCCTGAGCCAGCGCAAGGCCGTTCTTATCGGAAACCGCGAGCGATTCCTCGGGCGCAGCTGTAAGGGAGAGCTGTTCCCGTCGGCCCAGCAAGCCTTCGGCGTACAGCCCAAGGATTCCCAGCTGCACCGACGCGTTGTATCCAAGGAACGGGTTCTCAAGATTCTCAAGATAGCCGTAGGCGTCCACGTTCAGCGGATCGAGCTGCAGCCGCATGGCGGCCATCAAGCCGATTTTGCTCCAGTCGCTTTTGCCAGAAAAATACAGGATCCCGCTCATATTGAGGAACTCCGCCGGGTACCAGTCGAGCTGGACCAGGCCGGGATTTTCGCCGGCTTGCTCCATACCCGGGGCGGAGCGAGGGCTTAAGCGGTTTGAAACATTGAAGAACGAGGCGTATCCCATGGATACCGCTTTGATTCCACCGGTTATAAAAACCGAGGGAACCAATGGTGCCTGAAGGAAAAATTGCCGGATAGCCAGGATCGATCGTTTTTCCCCGGCAACGTCAGGCCTCGTCAAAGAGCTGTCCATCGAAAGATCGAGGAATACAGATCCCAGCTGCGGGTCCGCCATGGATACATAGAAATCGGAACTCAGCGCCGCAACCATGGTGTCTGCGTTGATTAATGCATCGGAGACGAGAGAATCGGGGTTAAAGCGCTGATTCAGCATTATCGCCGTAATGTCGCCATAAACCCTGGAGCCTTGAGGATGTATGCCGGAGGCGCACAGCAGGAGCGCCGCCGCAAGCGCTGCGGCAAGCGACCTTGTTACGGAAAAATATATCACTGGGTTACCACTTTCAGGTAGCTGCGCGAGAAATAGCTGTCCGGAATGGGGGCGCGGCTCACGATGTCTATTATCGCGCGGGATCCCTGGCTTTTCCTGACACCGTCCCGCATGCTTATTTGTATATGCTGCGTCCTGCCTTGGGCATCGTTTACAACTGAGTCCACCGTCATTTCCTTGATTAGCTGGCCGGAGAATGACCAGTATTCGCGACGCAACGGAAGTGAACTTTTTTTGTCAAAATATAGCGTTATTCTGCCGTACGCGACGTCTTTAGTTTTTCCGGTGAGCGTCAGGATTATCGCTTCCCTGCCGTCCAATTGGCCGTCCTTGGTTTCGGCAATGTCGTACAAGGCCGAAAGGCGGGCGCTCATGACGTCCTCCTGGCTGAACAGCGAATTGAAAAACGCGGTTTTCGCCGACATTTGCGTTGTCCTGTCGGCTTTTTTTACGTACAGATACAGGGTGTCGCCGATTTTAAGCTGCGCCTGCCCCACTAGTATGGCCGGGGCCCTGTATACCATCAGGAACTTGTCCGCCCCGCGGTTCCAGCAATCCAGCTCGCTCCAGCTCGCGACGGCGCCGTTTTTCAAGTTTTCTATTCGCAGGCGCAGCTGCACGTCCATCGGCGCCATGGCGTCGTCCGCCCTTCGCAGCAGATCCGTCGATTGCGCCATGGCCGCCCGCGAGATTAGAACTATGAAAAGCCAGGCGGTCATCGTCGGTCGACGCCGTGACCCCGATGTAAAGATTTTTTCGTGCATGGTCATATTCTCCTCTCGGTAAATCAATCCGTCGTACCCAGTATTTCCCGTATTTCTCGTTTCAAATAGCGATTGGCGCCTTTGAGAGCGGAATAGACCATGATAAACGCCATGGCACAAACCGCGGGCAGCATCAATTTAGCAGAGAATGCGAAGGTGATATGGGTTCCTCCGATGGCGGTGATCAAATCGGCGTAATCGAGGGATCGAACTTCCAGCCGGCCTGCCAGCGCGACGATGGCGCAGGTAAGGGCCGCGCCGAGGGCGATCGCTGCCGCCGTTTGGAACAAAGCTTCCCAGGCGACGATGGCGCGGAGGCTCCCGGGGGTCATGCCGTAGGTCATGAACGTGGCGGTCTCGGCCCGACGCCGCCTGTATTCCATGAAGAACACGTTCTGGTTGGAATAGTTCATGATTACGAAGAATATGATCGTAAGCGACCATAGCACGAAAAGCAGCAGGATATTATAATATTTATACAAGCCGAATACTCCGCCCAAAGGGTCGAGCGTGAACGATTCCATGGATACGGTCTCTCCCCAGTCCGCGTTGATGCCGCGAAGCACCGTGCGCATGGCGTCCTGGTCGGGGTTTTCGAAATACAGCCTCAACTCGCTCACGGCGTTCCGTTCCAGGATCAGCTCGCGCATGTCCCGTATGTCGATGAATGCCTGGCCTTTGAACAATAAGCCCGAACCCACGAAAACTCCTTTGACCTGGAGTTGGACGCTGTTGGCGCGTCCGCTTTCCGGCTGGCTGTACTTTACGGTGATCATGTCGCCTGGAACGGCGAAGACCGCGTCCGCGACCGATGCTTCGAGGAATATCCCTCCGAGCCCTATGCCCAAACTCATGTATTCCTGCGGGGCTGCCCCTTTTCTCCAGGAAACCGACTTTTCAAGGTGGTTATAAAAACTTGCATCGGTTCCATGGCAGAGCGCCCCGGCCATGGCGCGCTCGCCCTCCAACTGAACTTGCGTTATGAACATGGCTTGCAGGTCCTCCAGTCGGCCGGAGTAGCGATTGCGTATATCCGCGGCCACGTCGGCGATTTTCGCGATTTTTCCGCCGCTGGTCCTGGCTTGGCAGCTTGCGTCGCCCTTGATGGATCTGATGGCCCCGAGCATCTGGCTGTCGCTGCCCGCGAGGAAGAGCAGGTTCGTAAAAATAGCCGAGAAAATTAAGGAAAAATACATGGTTTTTCCCGGCATGCGCCGCCGGTTGATCCAGAGCTTATTCAAAGCCAGTCGCAGCTCAAAAAATATTTTTGTCATGATTGCTTCCTGAAAAGCCCGACTATGGCCGTGCTGCGCGTTGCCTTCAGTACCGGAATGCTCGCCGCGGCAAGTACGAAGGCCAGGAGCAGCGCGGTGCATGCCAGCCAAACTCCGGGGCCCGGCCACAGGTTAAGTTCCTTGCCGCCCATCATGACGTCCGTTACCATATCCACAGGGCTCATGCCCAGGGTGGTCAACCCGCCCATGACGGCCGCGCCGGCGACCGTGCCGATCATCGCGCAATACAAAGCGTAGACGGCAAGTTCCGCGTACATCAGGCTCTGTATCCACGCGGGGCTCGCGCCGTAGCTGAGGTAGATGCCGATTTCAGCGACGCGCTCCTCGTTTAAAAGCACGATATTTTGGTAGACGATGCCCGAACAGAAAACGCCGAGAAACAAGATGACGATCCATTGCAGGAACAGGTAGGCCATGGACATGGCCCGAGACACGGACATCGTGAACAGCGCGGGGCTCAAGCGGAATTCTCCTTTGACCGAATGGGCATAACCAGGTTTCAGCACCATCTCGCTGGACAGTTGCGTGTCCAGAAGACGCCTGGCAAGAGCCATCGGCACGTAGCCGGAATATATGCCGAAAATAAACGATGTCGCGGGAACATCCTGCAGACCCACGAGCGTAGCTTTTTCCATAGTATAGAAGCCGCCAACGGTTTTCGCGGCGACAACCACGTCTTCGCCGACTTGCACTCCGAGGTTTCCTGCGATCGCCTGCGGCAGGATTATCTCGTTCTCCCTTCCGCTGAATCCGTTGCCTTCTTTTATCGAGATTCCCGGAAGCAGTTTTTTTTCGGCGTCCTCATGGATGCCGATGAGCACCAGTTGCTGTTCAAGTTCTTCGGTACCCTTTTGCGGGCCGAGCATGGCCCCGAACCTGAGCCGTGGGGACGCCAGATTTTCCAGCCCCCGGTTGTGCTCCAGAAAATCCGCGGCCATAAAAAATTTTCCTGGATCCACCGGCGTCATCATGTCCACGCGGCTTTCTCGGCCAAGAACCGCGACATCGCCGCCGTTCAATGCCCCAATCCAGTACGAATCCAGGTTGCCTCCCAGTACATGGAAAAAATTCATGAACAGGAACATGAGAAAAAATACCGCGCTTAAAACAACCGTCAGGTTTTTTCTTTTTTTTCGGTAGCGCCTGAAACCTGCGGCTACAAGGCTGAATAATGCTGGCATGGTTACCTTCCCGCAACAACCATGCCGCTTTTTCAGTCGGCGAGGTAGCGGGTAAACGGGACTACCGGCACCGAATCGGCTAGTAATATGGCACTAGCCGCGAGTTTTAATAGGTACGCAACCTTGTTTGGTGATAGGATGGGAATAGGAAAAAGTCTTATGTACTCGAGGAGCGGCAATGATACACGTCCTGCTTGTTCTCTATATTCTTGTTATTGGAATTCTGCTTGCGCAGTACCTTTCCATCCGCATTTGCTTCGGAAAAAAAGCCATGCCGAGCATCAGTGCCTACCGTCGATTCCTGCTGGCGTTTACTCTTATCCTTGTAGCCTCGGTATTTCAAAACTATATCATGGACAACGTATTGAATTTTACCGCCGCTGAAATCGAGGCCAGGGGAATTTTTGCCTTGCGGGCAACGATACAACAGAATGCCAGCTTTGCTTTCGCGTATGCGCTGGCCGTTCTGCTTCCCAGCGTTTTTAATATCGGCTGGCTGATAGTGTTCATTCCCGGACTTCTGTTGGCCCTCGTGGAGCTGGAAGGGATTCCCGTCAGCCGCCTGCAAAGCCGGATGGCCGCAGCGAGCGTCGCCGCGGGTTATATCTGCCTTGTCTGCAATGTACTGTTGAACCTTGCCTGTCTTGCGGGCGATATGGGCTTGCTGAATCTCAGCAACGCAGCCTTGGCTTTTTCTTCGGCGATAGGCGCTTTTTTTAATGTGGTTATTTTTGGGACGGTACTTGCGTGGTCCGTTCACGGCTTTCAAGTGCGCATCCTTACCAAATTTCCTTCTGTCGCGCGGGCGCTGCGCCTGGTTCTGATCGTTTCGGTCTGCGCTACTTTTATCCTGCTTTTTTCATTTGCCGTGCAGATTTTTTCCTGGCAAATTCCTTTGCTTTCAAAGGCAATAGCGCATTTGGGCGCATATGCGCTGCAGGAACACTGGATTATCAGCGCGGCCTGGGGGCTCGCGGGGCTACTGCTTCTGCGTAAGCATATTCCCGCTGAGGGTCTTATTCGGCTGAAGCAAGCGGATGCTCCCACTCCGGCCGCAACTGATTTTTCGTCGCTGTTCATTGCCCACGGGCTTTCCGAGCGAGAAGCTTCGGTGGCAGCCTTGCTGGTAAGCGGAACCGGCAACAAGGAAATTGCCCAGGAGCTCGACATAAGCTACCACACCGTAAAGAATCACGTTGCCAATATCTTTCGCAAGACGGGAGTAGGAAACCGCTTCGAATTGGTTCGGTTTGTAAACGGCTAAAAATCTATTGTATTCACCCCAGCCATGCATTAAGCTCGATATAAGGTAACTTAAAAATGGGACTTTCCGCTATTTACCGCGTCGATTTTTGCAGGAAGGGGTTCTGGCCATGAAAACTCTGCATAATTCCATGTTCTTGCATTGTCTAGCCTCTTTCCTGTTTATCTCAATGCTGACTGTCAAACCGGTATCACTGGATGCCCAGATTACCATTAAAACGATCATCATCGATAACTATCAGCCATACACCTTCATGAACTCAAAAAAAATCCCCGATGGATTCAGCGTGGAAATAGCGCGAGCGGCCACGCAGGCGATGGACCTTGCGCTGGATATCCGCGTGGATACTTGGGCAAGCGCGATGCGCGAACTGGAAAACGGCGGTATCGACCTTCTGCCCATGATGGCTTTTTCTCCCGAGCGCGCGCTATTGTTCGATTTTTCCACGCCTCATACCATCGCCTACGACGCGATATTTCAAAGAAAGGACTCAGCCAAGATACACTCGCTGAAAGAAACGGCGGGCAAGACGCTTATCGTGATGAACAAGGATATAGCCCATCAGTATCTCGTGTCTTCCGGTTTGTCCGCTCAATGCAAACTCGTAGTGGTGGATTCGCTTCCGGAAGCGCTGAGGCAGCTTTCCCAGGGAAAGGCGGACGCGGCCATCATGCCCAAGCTGGTAGGCCTCATGACGCTGAAAGGTCTCGCACTGCCGGAGATCGGACTGGCTCCGCCGATCATCGATAATTACACGCGGCCGTTCAGCTTCGCGGTAAAGAAAAACAACCAGGCTCTGCTTGAGCGGCTCAACCAAGGGCTCAATATAATAAAAAGTAACGGGCAATACGAAACGATCTATAAAAAGTGGTTCGCGAACCTTGAAGATCCCCAGCTGCCCTTGAAGACCGCCCTGAAATTCGGCTCCATCGCCGTATTCGTGCTTTTTTTATTCATGGTCTGGAATCTGATACTGAACAGGCGCGTCAAGCTTAAAACCGCCAGCCTGCGCGACGAGATAGAAAAAAGGATGGTATCCGAGGCTTCCCTGAGGCAAAGCGAAAGGGAATGGCGCCTGCTGGCCGAGTCCATGCCTCAGATCGTCTGGATTACCCAAGGCGATGGAAAAAATATTTACTTCAACCGGCAATGGGTTGATTACACGGGCTTGTCGCTGGAAGAAAGCCTGGGCGACGGATGGAACGAACCCTTCCATCCCGATGACAAGCAGCGGGCCTGGGAGGCCTGGCAGAGCGCCACGAAAAACAGAGGGACCTATGCGCTGGAATGCCGGTTGCGGCGTTTCGACGGCTGCTACGCCTGGTGGCTCATTCGCGGGGTTCCCGTATTGGACGACAAGGGCGAGATAGTAAAATGGTTCGGAACATGCACAGATATAGAAGAAATGAAGCAGGCCGATGCCGAGATCCGCCAACTCAACGCGAGTCTGGAACGAAAAGTCTCGGAGCGTACCGGGCAGCTTGAATCGGCCAATCGCGAAATGGAGGCATTCGCCTATTCGGTCTCCCATGACCTGCGCGCCCCGCTGCGGAGCATCGACGGTTTCAGCCTGGCCCTGCTCGAGGATTACGGCGACAGGCTGGACGGAAACGGGAAGGATTACCTGAGTCGCGTACGGGCCGCGGCGGGGCGCATGGGGCAACTCATCGACGACATGCTCAAGCTTGCCCGCGTCACCAAAGGCGAGATGACCATGGAGCCCGTGAACCTGAGCGCGCTCGCGCTGTCGGCTGTCGACTCGCTTCGCAGGATGGAACCCGATCGCGCGGTGGATGTCTCCGTGGCGGAAGGACTGTCGGCGAAGGGTGACCCCAGCCTGCTCAAGGTGGTGCTGGACAATCTACTGGGCAACGCCTGGAAATTCACGGGAAGCCATCCGTCCGCCCATATCGAGTTCGGCTTCGCGGAAATAAAGGGCGAGCGCGCGTATTTCGTGCGCGACGACGGCGCGGGCTTCGACATGAACTATGCCGATAAATTATTCATTACGTTTCAGCGCCTGCATTCCGAGAAGGAATTCAAGGGCACCGGCATCGGGCTTACTCTCGTGCAGCGGATCATCCGCAGGCATGGCGGAAGGATATGGGCCGAGGGTGCCGTGGAACGCGGCGCCACTTTTTATTTTACACTGGGCTAAAGTCATAAAGGGAGATTGGAATGGACGGAAAATGGATTATGCTGGTTGAGGACAACGCGGACGACGAGGAGCTCACAAGGCGCTCCCTGCAGAAAAATAAAATATTGAACACGTTGGTCGTAATGCGGGACGGCGCCCTTGCCTTGGAGTACCTGCTGGGCCCCGGCGCCATGAGCGATTTCGGCGAGCTGCCCGCGGTGATACTCCTGGACCTCAAACTGCCCAAGATCGACGGCCTCGAAGTCTTGCGCAGGCTTCGCGCGGATAAGCGGACCGCCACGGTTCCCGTCGTCATACTCACCTCGTCCAAGGAGGAGCAGGATATCGCCACGGCTTACAAAAACGGCTGTAACAGCTATATAAGAAAGCCGGTGGACTTCTCGCAGTTCAACATGGCCGTGAATAATCTCGGAATATATTGGCTCATGCTCAATGAACCTCCCGCGGTACTGGGCTGAAGGAATGCCTCCAAAACTGCGTTTGCTGATCATCGAAGATTCGGATGACGACGCCAAGCTGGTCGAGCGCGAGTTCGGCACGAACGGCTTCGCCATCGAGTGCGTCCGCGTCGATACGCGCGAGGGGCTCGAGGCCGCGCTCGCGGATAAGGTCTGGGACATCGCCATATCGGATTTCGTAATGCCGCATTTCAGCGGGCTCGACGCGCTGAAGGTC
This sequence comes from uncultured Treponemataceae bacterium, assembly GCA_964485395.1. Classification (GTDB taxonomy): domain Bacteria; phylum Spirochaetota; class Spirochaetia; order Treponematales; family UBA12059; genus JANNSO01. The sequence goes on from CAZAJF010000010.1 coordinate 102,584, forward strand.
ATAAAGGATCATGGGCTGGATATCCCTTTCATCGTCGTGTCGGGAAAAATGGGCGAGGAAGTCGCCGTAAAAGTAATGAAGGCCGGAGCTCACGATTATATTTTAAAAGGGAATCTGTCGCGCCTGATTCCGGCCGTGGAGCGGGAGTTGCTCGATGCGCAAGCCCGAAGGGATCGCAAGGAAGCCGAGCGAAAGCTCGTTTTGACCCGTTTCAGTTTCGAAAACTCGTCAGAGCCGATATTCTGGATTACCCCCGATGCCCGATTTTTCGATGTGAACGATGCCGCATGCAGGCATCTCGGCTACTCGCGCGAGGAACTGCTGGCCTTATCCGTTCACTCCTTGGATAACGACTATGACGAGAAAAGGTGGGATGAGCATTTCGCGGATTTGCGGGAGCGCGGAACCTTACGGTTCGAGTCGACCCATCACGGGAAAGACGGCCGGGAAATTCCAGTGGAAGTCGTCGCGAACTACCTGAGGATCGGGGAGGACGAATGGAATTGCGCGTTCGTGCGCGATATCGCCAACCAAAAGCAGGCGGAAAATAAAATCCGCGCCCTTCTGGCGGAAAAAGAATTGCTTCTCAAGGAAGTGCATCACCGCATCAAGAACAACATGAATACCATCAAAGGGCTTCTTTCGCTGCAGGTCGCCGCGGAGAAGAATCCATCGGCGGCGGCCTCGCTGCGGGACGCGGAAGGTCGCGTGCAGAGCATCATGATGCTGTACGACAGGCTGTATTGCACGGATAATTATAGAGAGCTATCGGTCAAGGACTATCTCGTGCCGTTGACGCAAGAAATAATCGGGAGCTTTCCGGTCGCCTGCCGTGTAAGGCTGAGCACTGAAATCGACGATTGCATCCTCAACGTCCAGTTTCTGACTCCGTTGGGAATTTTAGTTAACGAATTGCTCACCAACATGATGAAGCACGCTTTTTCGGGCAGGGATGACGGCCATGTGCTGCTGTCCGTCGCGTTGAAGGATGGGCGGCTGATTGCGGTACTCGAGGATGACGGAATCGGTCTCCCCGAGTCGGTGACCCTCAAAAATTCCACGGGCTTCGGGATGATGATGGTGGGAATGCTCATTGAGCAGCTTTCCGGCGATATCCGCATAGAGAGAAATCATGGAACAAGATTTACGATAGCCTTCGACATTTAACGTAGACTTGCCCGTTTTACCGCCGAATTCCTTTTATGAATTGACAACTTTATGATCTTGGGTCAGACTTACTATGTCGTTTTAACGGCAAAATGCCAGCCACAGGAGGCTTCCATGAAAATGAATACACTAAAGCGCTCGATTAAAATCGTCGCTCTTCTGTTCGTGACGATGACGCTCGTCGCCGGACTAGTCGCTTGCACCAAGACCAAAGCCGCAGCGGCAAAAGGCGGCCCGGTTACCCTTACGCTTACAAGCTGGAGAACCGAAGACATCGAGCGCATGAACCGCATCAACGCGCTGTTCACCAAAGCTAACCCGAACATCACCATCAACTTCCAGCCGGTCAACGATACCGAGTACGACGCAAATATGCGCGCCGGGCTCGAGACGGGAACCGGTGCGGACGTTGTATTCCTCCGGTCCTACGATACCGGTCGCGCCTATTTCAACGGCGGCTGGATGTATGACCTCACCAAGGTAATACCCAACCTCGCGGCTTT
>CAZAJF010000011.1:0-98999 GCA_964485395.1 uncultured Treponemataceae bacterium
TAGAGCGGCAGCCTCCGGAGCTGCAGGTGGCCGGTTCGAGCCCGGCATCGCTCATTGTTTGCGTTTTACCCTCGTTTTACGCGTATGTATCGACAGAGGTACCTGAATCTACGGGTACGGGAGCCGGCTCGGGGGATTCCGATTCCTCGGGCCTGACTTCACTTGATTCCGGTCTCGGTGGAATCGGTTCAATCGGCATCGCAACGCCTTCAATACTGATAATACTCATTACTTCCCCCTTTCTGCCAATTTGCGTGCGCTGCAAAACAGCAGACACCTTCTAATCTAATTCTTTTTTCCGATAAATGCAAAAAAAGCCGGCGGAATCAACCGCCGGCCATCAAACACGAAATCCAGTGAACTGATTATTTTCCGGTTGATCCGGTTGTTCCGCTTGCCGCGGTCATTTTTCGCAACTTGGCGAGAAGGTCTTTTGCTTTCTGCTTGACCGGCGTTATGTAATTTCCGTCTGAAATTCGGATTACGGCCCGGATGGCCGCGGGATCCTTGATGCCGCCGGCGGCATCCGCAAGCGCTTCAAGGGCAACGAGACTCTCGAAGGCCAGCATATTGTCGGGCATGAGGATATCCCATCGGTTTACCACGTAGGCGATCAGCTGCGTAACGTCGTCGTTTTCCACGATGGCGATCGTACCCAGAGAACGAAGGGCAGCCGCGATGACCATGGGCTCATTTTCCGCGAGCGCAACCTTCACCAAGGTATCCTTGGCGGCTTTGGTCTTGAACTGGCTGAGGAGCAGACAAGCTTCGCGCCTTACGTCGGGGAAGTTGTTGATCGCGGTTCCCAGTCCGGCGGAACGGGTTATGATCAGCGTGCCTTCGGATGAAAGAAATTCCAGTGTGCGCTGGATTTCCTCATTGGCGCGACCGTCTTTTATCGCTTGGCGCATGAATTCAAGCGCCACGAGTTTCATATCCTTGGATTCGGCGTAGGCCTGCTCGCGGATGATCATTCCTTCCAGCGATTCCTGCAAATATGCTTCTTCTACGGTTTTCTCGCCGGTCGTACTGGTCGTACCGGCAGCTTGCTGGGCAAAGACGAATCCTGGCACTAATAAAGCCAGGAATGTCAAGCATGATATCAACTTAAGGCGCATCCGAACCTCCCCTGTTATTGTCTAGTTATCTTCCATGTATCGCCAATTTTTTCCAGAATGTAAAGTACTAATCGATCACCCTTCGCGTTTGTCGTAAAGGCTTTGACCCTGGTCTGTCCTATGAATTCTATCGCATCCACCCGGTCGTTTTGCCGGGAAGGGTAAACGACGTATATAAAATAATCTTTTAATGTTTTTAATACAATCCCCTGTCGTTTGATGACATATTGGCTCGAGAGCTCCGAAAGGACTTCGCTTTTCGAGTAATAATCCCTGTAGGAATCGGTAAGGTATAAATTCCAAGTGTTAAAATCCTTGGTTTGAATTACGGTGTTCAGGGTTTCCATGAATTTTCGTATATCGATAAATGTAATCTGCTTGACTTCCTCGCTGATCGTGGCGCTGTCAAACGTGGTCGTGACGGGAGGCGGGGTTTCTACCGGCGCTACGACGACCGGTTCGGGAGGAACTACGGGCACCGTGACGGGTTCCGGCGGCGTGGCAGCGACCGGTTCCGGCGGGGCTGGGGTGACGCATGCAAAAAACGAGATTAGGATCAACGCACCGGCCAATGCACTATATGTTTTTTTCAAGGTGACTACAATCATAAGAGTCAGTGTATACCGTTTCTTTACAAATGTCAAAATAACAATGATCGACGAACCTGGGCCGGCCTGCATTCGCGGAAACCGGAGGCGCCTGGGACGCCGGTTTCGAAAAAAATGAACTTTGTATTATTTTCATTGATGATACTCTCTTTTTACTGTATTATTGCAAGCATTGTATGTATGCCAACGATTCCGTACTTAACGACATCGCAACCATTCACCGCATGGAGTATGACTGCTCCCCCGACATAATCGTGTCGGCGCCGGGCGTTCTCCGTTTTCTCGGCGAACAGACCGTCGATGCCGACGGCGCCTATCTGGCAATGCCGGTGGATATGCGCATCGCCGTTGCGATATCCGGAAGAAAAGATTCGTCGCTGCGCTGCTTCGCTTCCAATTTAAACGAACGCAAGCGAACCAATATGGCCAATCTCAAGTTTAAGCGGGAAGATCGCTGGGCTAATTTAATCAAGAGCGCCTTTACCAATTGTCTCGGGCAAACGGGTGGCTCGCGCGGCTTCAACGTCACGATCCGCGGCGTCATTCCGCAAGGCTTGGGGCTGGGTTCCTCGCAGGCGCTGCTGTGCGCCGCGATCGTCGCCGCCCGGGAAATTTGCGGCGGCGGCACTTCGCCCGAGGAAGTCCAGAAGAGCGCACTGGAGATAGACTCCGGATACTTCGAGAAGGCTTCCGCGCAGTCGGAGTATACGGGCGTCGTTCAGGCCCGAAGCGGCTCGATGCTGTTCGTGGATGCCCGGAAATCCTGGGTTGAACCCGTTCCTCTGCCATTCGGCGACGCCTTGGTAATACTTACCGATTCAAGGGTTCCAAGGCTTCCCGTTGACGGCGAGCTTGCCTCCCGCTTCAACGACTGGAAGCGCACGGTGGAAATGGTCGGAAAGAAATCTCCCAAGCTCAAGGATCTGGCGCTCGAGGACCTGGAAGAATGCATGGGCCGGATTCCGGAAAGCGTGCGCAGGCACTGCATGTTTATTATAGAAGAATTGCAGCGCGTCAAAGAGGCCAGGGACGCGTCCATCGCGCGCGACCTTCCGTCGTTTTCACGGATACTCAATAAGTCCCAGACGGGGCTGCGCAACCATTTCGAGATTTCCTGCCCCGAGATCGATTGGCTGGTAAAGCGATCCCTCGAGATCGACGGCGTTTTCGCCAGCCGCATGATAGGCAAAGGTTTCGGCGGCTGTACGGTTACGGTCATGAAACCTTCCGCCTGGGAAGAATACCAGAAACGCCTCGAGGAGTATGAGCGAATTTTCGGGTTCAAGGCGGCATGCTGGGAAACCGCCTGCGGCACGGGCATCGAGGTTCATACGCCCGAGAATCCCTATGACTTGACGCCCGGTTCCAAAACCTGAGGCCGCGATGCCCTCGCGGGGCCGCACAGAGGATCCTCCGATGAATATTTTACTAACCAACGACGACGGTTTTTTTGCCGAAGGCATCCAGGTTTTGCTGAATTCCCTCTCCGTCGGAAATTCCGTCTGCGTGATTGCGCCGGACGTGGAACGCTCGGCCCAGAGCCATGCCATGACGCTGCGGACTCCGCTTGTCCTGCGGAAGCACGGAGAGCTCCGGTATGCCTGCTCGGGTACGCCGGTGGACTGCGTGCTTTTGGCTTGTCACGGCGCCGTCCCCTTCGTTCCCGATGTCGTGATTTCGGGAATTAACCGCGGCCCCAACCTGGGCAGCGATCTTGTGTATTCCGGAACCGCGGCGGCCGCCAGGCAGGCGGTAATGTCCGGTATCCCCGGCATTGCCGTGTCGCTCGCCTCCTTCAGCGCCCCGTTTCGCTACGAAGCGCTCGCCGCCTTGGTTTCAGAGCAGCTGCCGCGCTTGATGGAGATGAGGCAACCGGATACTTTCGTCAATATAAACGCACCGGACGCCCCCGCCGATTTTATCTACGAGCTTGCGTGGACCAAGCCCTGCCGCAGGATTTATAAGGATACCCTCAAGGTTTTTGAAGGCCCGGACGGATTTACCTATTGTTTCTATACCGATGGTTCTGTACATTCTATCGAAGAAACGGACAGCGACGAGCATGCCGTAAGACTCGGGCGCGCCGCCGCTTCCCTGGTCTGCGTGCATCCGTTGGCGATAGAATACAAAATGCCCGGCAAACCGGACGTGCAGCTTGAATATGTCGGAGATAATTCGTGAAACATAAAGAAAACGGCTCTAAAACCGTGGAAAAGGCTTTTGCCGAATATCGCGCGGGCGATTACGAATCGGCGTTGCTGCTCCTCGCCGGCGCAACGGTCGACGAAGACGATTACCTGGATTTAGCCTATCTCCTGGGGCTGTGCTACATGCGGCTCGCGCGATACGAAGAGGCTTTGCTTTATCTCGAGCAGATCGTTACGTCCGGGGAGCAGGGCGCGCGCACGAATCAATGCCGCTTTGCGCTGGCGATAATCTATTCGCGGACCGGACGGGTCAAACTGGCGGAGTACGAACTGAAGAAACTGCTGGCCGATCAGGATGAGACCGCGCAGCTTTGTTCGGCGATGGGCTATGCCTCTTGGGAACAGGGGCGCAAGGACGAGGCTCTTCTGTGGTACAAGAAGGCGGTTCAAAAGGATCCCTCGAACATCAACGCCATGAACGGCTACGGCTACGTGCTTGCCTGCATGGAGAAGGATCTTCCCAACGCCTTGTCGTTCTGCCAGAAAGCCTGCCAATCGGCTCCGAACAATCCTGCCTACGCGGATTCCCTCGGCTGGGTTTATTTTAAGATCGGCAACAAGGACCTCGCGGAGCATTTCGTGCTGAAGGCGGCCAAGACCATGCCCGAGAACAAAGAAATAAAAAATCATCTATCCGCGATAGGACGGGCGGTCTCCTGATGCGCAGACGATTTTTCGCGCTGTTGATTCTTGGCTGCGGCCTGTCGGTTACGCTGTGGGCGCAATTTCCGTATAAGCTCGATATCGCGACGTCCCGGGAAAATTTCCGTACCGCCGTGGAGGCATACCAGCGCGGAAGGTATGCGGAATCCCTCATGCTTTTCGAGAAAACCCTCGCTGCCTCGCCTTCGGATCCGCTGACGCTATACTGGCTCGGCAAGACCTACCGTCAGCTCGGCCTCGATCCGGCCGCGCTCGCTCTTTGGGCCAAGACGCTGGGTCCGGGAAATCCCGGCTCCTTCGTGTCCGCGCGCTCCGAGCTCGCCGCGGCGCTGACCGAGGATCCGGGCACCTACATCGCCGAGCGCTACGTCGCGGTCCGGGAAATGCCGGGCACCTTGAAAAAAGAAATCCGATTTCAACGGCCGTCCTGGATACAGGCCTTGCCCGACGGCGGGTTGCTGCTGGTCTCCCACGGTTCCAACCAAGTGCTGAGGATCAACGCCAACGGAAGCATCGTCGAGCGTATTTCCGGCGGAAGCACGGGTCTCGACCGCCCGTTCGGTTGCGCGTACCTGCCAAACGGAAACCTTGCCGTAAGCGAGTTCCAAGCCAACCGGATAGCCATCGTGTCGCCGGCAGGCATCATCCTTTCGTACTGGGGCGATGCGAAGGGACCAGGCCGGCTTATCGGGCCGCAATACCTGGCGGTGGATGCCGACGGATTCCTCTATGTCAGCGAGGCCGGCCACACCCGCGTGGTCAAGCTCGACGCCGAAGGAAAATACGTCACCTCGTTCAACGGCAAGAGCGACGGCTTCGCCGGCCTGCGCATGCCCACGGGAATTGCCGTAGACGGAGAGCGGCTGTATGTCGCGGACGCCGTCCTCAAGGCCGTCCTTGTTTTTGATCTGTACGGAAACCTGCTGAATACCATGCTCCAGGATCGCCTCGTTCGCCCGGAGAGCATCCAGGTGCACGAAGGCAAGCTGCTTGTGGCTGATACGACGCGGGTGGCGTATATAGATCCCGAGACGGAAGCGATCGCGGAACTGTATCGGGCGCCGGGTAAAAACCCGCGCCTGACCACGGCGACCTTCGACGTTAACGGAGACCTGTGGGTACCCGATTTCGACAGCTCCATGCTGCTAACCCTGGCGGATCCCGTAGCCTCCTACTCCGGATTATTCATTGAGGCGGAGCGTATCTATGCGGATAAATTCCCCCGCGTTACCGTGGATATCCGCGTTCGCGACAAATATGGCAAACCTGTCGTCGGTTTGTCCGAGATAAATTTCTACCTGTCCGAAACTACACGGCGCATCGAGCGCACCGTGGAGAACGAGAAAGCCATCGATCATGTCTTTGAAGTGATAAAACCGGTTCAGGAAATGTCGTTTGACGGCCTGCTCGATGATACGCCCCGAATCGAGATGAGCGTGCTTATCGAAGGTTCTCCCTTCATGATGGAAAGAAGCCATGAGGCGCGCGACGCTTTCGGCGAGCTTGTCGCGAGCTTGGACGCCGATTCCGGGACCCGATTGGTCATCGCTTCGGCTGCGCCTCAACCGGCGGTCCGGGGAAGCGTCAAGACAATGACTTTATCCATACTGGAAATGAAAGGCTCGGCCCGCTGGCGTTTCGACTCAGGTCTACGGCTGGCTGCCAATGAATTATTCGGTATTTCCGGCAGGCGGGCCATAACGTTTATTACATCGGGCGACCTGAACGAGGATATGCTGGAAAGCGCCTCGCTGGCGGAATTGGGCTCGATGCTTTCGAACAACCGAATCAGCCTGCATCTGCTGCACGTCGGCAAAAAACCGATATCGTCCGCCTTGCTGTACCTTGTGGACAAGACCGGAGGCTCGATACGCAGAACCGACGCTCCCGAGGGGTTGGGCAATCTGGCAAAGGCGCTTCGCACCGCCCCGACTGGAGTTTATAGGGTTTCCTACACTTCGGCGGCCGATGCGGCGTTTGGCCAAAGATACCTGCCGATGGCCATTGAGGTGTATCTGCGAGACCGGTCAGGCCGCGAGGAAAGCGGCTTCTTCGCTCCGCTTCAGTAGGCTGGCGGCGCCGGTTCTTGTAAAAATTGTCATTTCTGCGTACAATCAGGGCATGTGCGTGTTTTGTGGATCATCGTTGCCCGAGACGATCATACGCTTCCGGGATCTCTGCCCCGAATGCTCGAGGGAACTGCATATTTGCAGGCATTGCAAATTCTATAAGCCCGGTGTCTACCAGGATTGCCTGGAAACCGTTCCCGATGCGGTAAAAGACAAAGACAGGATGAATTTCTGCGAGTATTTCAAGCCGCTCGCCGTGCTCAAGGACGCGGGCAAGGAAGGGCAGAAGGCCCGCGACGCCAAGTCCAGCTTCAACGACCTTTTTGGCTCGTAAGTTGAGGCCGACATATTTCTCGTACGGAGTTCCTCATGTCATCAATAGCTTTTTTTGATTCAGGGGTGGGCGGGTTGCCTTATCTCGAGGCGGCCCGGTCCTTGTTGCCCGATGAATCTTTTATTTACCTTGCCGACCGGGCGGGGTTTCCGTATGGCCTCAAGACGGCAGCCGAGGTTCAGTCCCTGGTGCTTCGCGCGATCGGCGAGTTGGTTGCGCGCCACGACCTGAAAGCCGTCGTGATAGCCTGCAATACCGCCACCGAGATAGCCTTGGAAACCGTGCGGAAGGCTTTTCCCCTGCTACCCATCGTAGGCACGGTACCGGCGGTGAAGCCCGCGGCCGCGCTTTCGAAAAAGCACCGGATAGCCGTGGTCGCCACGCCCCGCGCCGTGGAGGATCCCTATCTGGAGCAACTGGCGGGGCAATGGGCCAAGGACTGCGTGCTTACGAGGATCGGCGACAGCAGGCTCGTAACCTTCGTGGAAAACGATTACATAGGCTCCACCGCCGACGAACGTCTCGCGGCAGTTCGGCCGAGCGTGGAAAAAGCAAGGGAAGGCGACGTGGACGTCATTGTTTTGGGTTGCACTCATTTCTTGCATGTCGCGCGGGAATTCGAGGCGGAGGCGGGCGAGGGGATGCTGGTCGTGGACTCCCGCGACGGGGTCGCCGCGCAGCTCAGGCGGGTGCTTGAAACGGGTCCCGGTCTCGCCGCATCACGGAAGGAAGAAAAAAGTTTGTTCTATATAACTGGAAAAGCGGTTGCCGAAGAGCGTTATCATCTGTTTGCCCGCCGGTTCGGCCTTGAATTGGCCGGAAGCCTCTACCAGTGACCGGTACCGTAGTTTCGGGTGCCAATAACGGTTTCCTGGTTCGGGCGGAGGACGGTACCGAAGTGCGCTGCATGCTCAAGGGCAAAAAGCTCAAAGGCTCGGAACGGTTTTACAATCCGCTGACCGCGGGCGATATCGTGGAATGGGAACCGGCCTCTCCGGGTACCGGCATGATCAACGCCTTGGTGCCCCGGAAATCGCTGTTCTGGCGCTACAATGAAAAGGGCCGCGCAACCCAGGCCATAGCCGCCAACATGGATCTCGTTATCTGCGTAAGCAGCGCGGGCATGCCTCCGTTCAGGCCGCGCTTCATCGACCGCGTCTCCCTGGAACCTTCTTCCGAGCGGACGCCCTTTCTTATCGTGCTGAACAAGTCCGACCTGGGGATCGATGCCGACGTGCGCGAGCGCCTGGACGACTATCGGCGCATAGGGTTTGACATCCTGGAGACGAGCGTGGAGGACGGTGCCGGAATTTCCGACTTGCGGGAGCGGATTCAGGGCAAGACCGTCGCTTTCGTCGGCCAGTCGGGCGTAGGGAAGAGTTCCCTCTTGAACGCGCTCGAGGACGGACTGGGCCTCAAAGTGGGCGAAGTGTGCGAAAAATACGAGCGCGGCAGACATACCACGGTGGCCGCGATATTGATCCATCTGGTGGACGGGAAGACGCGCGTCATCGATACTCCCGGTTTCAGGCGCCTTGCCGTGCGCGGCATCGCCCCGGCAAGCCTGGGCGTCTGCTTTCCGGAGATACGCCGCCTCGCGGGCCAGTGCCAGCTTGGCGCGCGCTGCATGCACGACGACGAGCCCGGCTGCGCGGTACGGGCGTCCTCGGAAAACGGAGGAATGCATCCCGACCGTTACGAAAGCTACCTGCGCATTCTGGTGGAACTGCTTGACAGCAAGTCCTACGTAAAAAAAGCGGGCAAGCCCCGCTGCGACGATTACGACGAAGAGTATTACGACCATGCATGAACATTCGCTTCATTTGCTGGAATTTTTCAGGATACGCCAGGGGGTGGCGGATTACGCGCTTTCACCCGAAGGCCAGGCCGCGGTTCTCGAGGCCCTGCCGTATTCCGACCCCGCCGCCGTAATCGAGTGCAAGGCGCAATCGGCCGCGGTTCGCCAGGTGTTCACGGAAGGGCACGGAGTGCCTGCCGCCTCGTTCACCCCCATCGAGGAGCCCGTACGCATAATCTCCAAGCAGGGCACGGCCCTCATGCTCGACGAGCTCTGGGCCCTGGGAATGTGGGCCGATGCGTACGAAAACCTCCGGCAGTGGCTCCTCAAGGCCAGGAACGCGCAGCTCGTGGACCGCGTAAAAATCGCCCCCGACCTCGCGGCGGTCGTCGCCGTCGTCTTCAAGATCGTGGGCAAGGACGGCGAGGTCCGCGACCTGCCCGAGCTGCGGGACATCCGCAATAGAATACAAAAACTTAACCTCGATATCCAGCGGACCACCTCGGCCTTCTTCCAGGACGAGGGAACCCGCGCGATGCTTCAGAACGACGTGCCCACGCAGCGCGACGGCAGGACGGTGCTGGCCGTGCGCGCCGGCTACAAGGCCCGCATCAAGGGCATCGTGCACGAGGTGTCCGGCACGGGCCAGACCGTGTTCATCGAGCCCGAGAAACTGGTGCAGAAAAACAACGCGCTGGTGGAGGAGGAGGCCCGCTATCAGCGCGAACTGCTCCGCATCCTGCGCGAGGCCACGGCCAAGCTTTTTCTGCATCATGAGCGCATAAGCGCCGCCCGGGCGGAGTGCGCATTTTTCGACGGCGTCTATGCGCGCGGCCGCTATTCGCAGATGACCAACGGCATCTACGCGGACGAGCGGGAGACCGGCATCGCGCTCGTCAAGGCCAAGCATCCTATTTTAGGCGCGCGCGCCGTGCCCATAGACCTGTGCATGCCCGACGACGCCCGCACGCTCATCATCACCGGCCCCAACACCGGCGGCAAGACCGTGTCGCTTAAAACAGCCGGATTGTTTGCCCTCATGAACCAGTTCGGGCTCGCTGTTCCCGCAGGTCCCGGAACGGGACTCCCGATATTCGACGGCGTGTGGGCGGACATCGGCGACGAGCAGTCCATAGACCAGTCGCTATCGACCTTCTCGGGCCACATGCGCACGATCTCCGCCATCGTCAACGGCGCCAGCGAGCGCAGCCTCGTGCTTCTGGACGAACTGGGATCGGGAACCGACCCCGAGGAAGGCTGCGCCATCGCCATGGCCCTCCTGGACCTGTTTATAGAGCGAGGCGCCATTACGCTCGTTACCACGCACCACGGCATACTCAAGAATTTCGGGTACACGAAAGAAGGCGTGCTCAACGCATCGGTAGACTTCGACAGGGAAACGCTTTCGCCGACGTATCGCATACTGATGGGCATCCCCGGCGAAAGCCGCGCGCTGGACATAGCCGGAAAAAACGGCGTTTCCGCCGAGGTGGTCGACGGGGCCAGACGCTATCTTCGCGACGAGCGTACCGATATCTCCTCGATGATCCGGGGGCTGTCCGAGAAGCACCGCGAACTCGACGCCATGCACAGCGAGGAAAAACTTCGCCTGCGCGACGCGATGGAAGAGCAGCGTAAAGCCGATCTCAAGGAATTGAAGCTGCGCCAGAGAGAAATCGAGCTGAAATCGCACGGTATAGCAGAGTTGAAAAACTTGCTGTCCGATAGCAGAAAGTCACTCGAAAACCTGGTTCGCTCGCTCCGGGAAGGCGAGCTTACCCGGGATAAAACCCAGGGCGTCAAGGAATTCCTCGCCAAATTGGATGAAAACATAGAAAAAGCCGAAGCCGGCCTGCGGGAGGACGAGCGTGAGCTTCGACCGGAACCCCATGTTCGCGGTACGCTCGGCATCGGCTCTCCCGTCTTGGTGCTTCCCGGCAGAAAACGCGGTAAAATCCTAAGGGCCGCCAAGAACGGCGCCTGGGTCGTGGAAACGGACGCGCTCAGGATAACCGTGGAGGCGTACAACCTGGAACTTACCGCCGAGCTTGCCCAAAAACCTCCGAGCATCACCATAGAAGCGTCTTCGAGCCGGGAGAATCAAGCCGTGCTCGAGCTGGATATCCGCGGATTCCGGCTTTTGGAAGCCATACAGGCGCTGGAAAGGCAACTCGACGCGGCTACGCTCCAGAATCTTACATCTTTTTCCATCATCCACGGAACCGGAGAAGGCGTATTGCAGCAAGGAGTTCGCGAAACGCTTGCGCGATACCCCGGTGTCAGCAATTTCTGTTACGCGAAACCCGAGCTGGGTGGGCATGGCAAGACCATTGTTACTTTGGGAAGTTGACGTTACCGCTTATTGACCGTATATAGTCGCATGTCTATAATCATGCGTCATCGCCGTTCAGGCGATGGAATCAGCTTTTGTCGACGAAGGAATGGCTGTGAACAATAATTTTTCGGTAGTTTGGAAAATGCTTCAGCATAATCCGGCTTTTGCGCTCAATACCGCATCCTCGTTCATGCGCATGGGCAAGGCCACCTTGGTGGACCGCAAGCAGAAATCCCGCAAGACCAAAGAACTGGCGCTCGTTTATTTCCGGATAACGCCCCTGTGCAACCTCCGCTGCCTCATGTGCAACCAGCGAGGTACGCACGGCGTGCTCAACGGCGTCCACGCCGCCAGCGAGGCCAAGAAACTGGTCCCCGTCGAGCGCTACTACAAGCTCGTGGACGAGATAGCCAAGGACAAGCCCACCTTCTACATGTGGGGCGGCGAACCCTTCCTGTATCCGCATTTCATGGATCTCGCGGAGTACATAACCAGCAAGAAATGCATGCTCTCGGTCAATACGAACGGCACGTTCCTCGAGCAGAACGCAGAGCGAATCGTTAAGAACGGCTGGCACGCGCTGTTCGTCTCCCTCGACGGTTTTCGCGACACGAACGACAAGATCCGCGGCGAAGGCTCGTACGACCGCGTCGTGGCAGGCTTCCGCGCCATCAACGAAATGAAGAAAAAATACAATTCCCACCTTCCGTATATGGGAATCGTGAGCACAATATCCAACATGAACTACCTGCACCTCGAGGACCTGGCCCGGGCGATGCCCGAGTTCAACCTTTCCTGGCATATCATAAACCTCGGAACGTATACCAACGACGATATCCTGACCAGGCAGCGCGCCTATATGAAGGATCACCTGGACTGCGACATCGAGTGCCTCGAGGGATTCAACACCGGCTTCAACGAGGGGATCGACGGCGAGAAATTCAGCCAGATACTCAAGAACGTGCATGCCTTGAAACCGGGTTATCCGATTATCACGGTTCCCGCGATCAACCCAGACAAGATAACCGAATATTATTCGGACCTGGCCAAGGTGGTGCGCAAGGATTGCCCGGTTCCCTGGTCGCAGGTCAACTTCGATTACAACGGCGACGTGCACGTCTGCTCGGACGAGCCGGACTATATCATCGGCAAGATCATGGATAACGACTTCAACGACATATACAACGGCGAGCGCGCGCAGAAATTCCGCGAGGAGCTCAAGAACTCTCCCGACGGGCTTTTTCCCGGATGCGTCCGCTGCTATCAGAATATGCTGTTCGGCAAGAAAATAAAGGGGTATTGAAATGGTTCTGGAAAAACGAAGGCTCGGTCAAAGCGATATCATGATAAGCCCCATCGGCCTCGGCTGCTGGCAGTTCTCCCAAGGGCAGGGCATGGGCGGCAAATTCTGGGAAAGCCTTCCCCAGGAACAAATCGACACCATCGTCAAGGCGTCCCTCGACGGCGGCATAAACTGGTTCGATACCGCCGAGATTTACGGCTGGGGCAAGAGCGAGACCGCCCTGGTCACCTCTCTCGAGCACGCCGGAAAAAAGCCGGGCGACGTCATCGTAGCCACGAAATGGTACCCGGTGGGCCGCACCTCCTCGTCCATCGTCAAGACCATAGGCGAACGCCTCGATGCCCTCAAGGGCTGGCCCATCGACCTGCACATGGTGCATATGCCCTGGGGCCTGTCCACGAGGACCGGCGAGATGAAGGCTATGGCCAAGCTCCTGCGCGATAAAAAAGTACGCACGGTAGGCGTTTCAAATTTTTCCGCCATGCAGCTCCGCACCGCGCACCGCGTGCTCAAGGAAGAAGGCTTCAGCCTCGTATCCAACCAGGTGCGTTATAATTTAATACAGCGCTTCCCGGATTTCGACGGCACCATGGAAGTGGCCAAGGAATTGGGCGTAACCATAATAGCGTTTTCCCCGCTTGCCCAGGGCGTCCTTACCGGAAAGTTCCATGACGAGCCCCAGCTCATACGGGGTCGCGCCGGTTACAGGAAATTCATGCCCATGTTCAGCCCGAGGGGGCTCGCGCGCACGAAGCCGCTGATAGACGAGCTCAAGAAGATAGCGCTGGCGTATAATACCACGGCAGGGCAGGTAGCCCTGAACTGGCTGCTCACCTACAATGGCGATACCGTGGTGGCCATTCCCGGCGCCACGAAAACCAGCCACGCGGCGCAAAACGTTGGCACGATGGACTTCAGGCTTTCCCAGAAGGAATGCCAGGTTCTCGACGGGCTCTCGCGCCGCTAGGCCGACCCCACCGAGTCCCAGCCGATTCCCTCGCCGTCGGGCACGTCCCCGGCGGCGATCCTGCCCAGGACGAGGTCCATGAACTCCGGGTGCAGCCCGGGGTTAAGTATTTTTTCCGTACGCAGCAGGGCGACGTTCTCTTCGGTGAACCTTTCCCCGCGCGCAATGGGCCTGGTCGCGTGCAGGCTGCGGTTCGTCCTTGAATAATTGAGGCGCTCGCTCTCCGCGAGCCGCTTTACGCCCGTTCCCAGGACGGCCGCCACTTTTTTCTCGCCGTAGATTCCGGACAGTTCGGCTGTGGCCTCTTCGGCTCCCATTCCGGCGAACTTTCTCGCGGTCCGCGCCATTTTCGGGCAATCGGCCGGATCCAGCGCTATCGGGTCGTCCAGGCCGTCCCCCGCGCGCGAGAGGCGGATGTGTTTTTCGATTATGCATGCGCCGTGGGCTGAGGCCAGAGCCGGTACCAGGATTGGGTCCAGGGAGTGGTCGGACACCCCGCACGGCACGCCCAATATCCTCGACAGCGATCCCAGGATAAATAAATTATAATCTTCTTCCGGTGCCGGGTAGGCGGTTACGCAATGGAGGAGAGCAGCCTGGCCTTCCTTGAAAAACGCGAGCGCCCGCTCGATGTCGCGCAAGAGCGAGACGCCCGAGGATAAGATCGTGGGTAAAGCGGACTTCGCGCAGAAGTTCACCAGCGGCAGGTGGTTCAGTTCCGGGCTGGCGATTTTCATGGCGTCCACCTTCAGGGACACCAATTCCGCGGCGCTGCGCAGCCCAAACGGCGTACAGAGGAATAAGACTCCTTTTGATTCGCAAGATTCCTTCATGCGCGCCAGGAAATCGATGCTTACCTGAACTTGGACGAATCGCTCGTACAGCGGAATCATCCCACCGGGAAGCGGCACGAAACCGGTGTTCGGATGGATGATCTCCTGTGCGTACACATGCTGGAATTTTACGCAATCGGCGCCTGCTTCCGCAGCGGCGGACACGAGCTCCAGCCCTTTATCCAGGCTCCCTTGGTGCGAAGTCCCGACTTCCGCGATGATCAAGGCGTTTCTTTGCGAAATAGCCCGTGTTTTTATGGAAAATCCCAACTTTGAATGCATTCCGCGCATTATTTTTCCCTCTTGCTTTTTATTCTCGACAAGTATAGTACTATACTATAAAATGTTATGAGTTGAACTTGTTAAGGAGAAACACCATGAAGCAATTATACTGCGACGTCTGCAAGAAGGACGTTCCCGATCCCGTTCCTTCCCGTACTTATTTTACCGTCCGCGAATACGACCTTTGCGAGGCCTGCAAGGATGATCTTGAGCTTGCCGTCAAATATACCGTACGAAACAAGAAGCCCTTCGATTTCGCCTGGTTTGAAAAAGTGCGCATCGACCTCATAGAGGACGGTATGCGCAAAGACAGGATCACCGTTCCAAAACGCTGAGTTGAATAGTCCATCCCGTCCGCATTTCGGATGGACTCGCATGGTAATCGGCACAAAGGCTCCGATGGTGGTTTATTCCGCATTGTTTGCGCTTTTTACGTTTATTACGCTAAGATTACCTATCGTTGACAGGAAAAGCATCATTATGTTATCCTTTCAGCGAAAAATCGCTTTCGCAAGGAGACAAGATGTCAGGCCATAGCAAATGGGCGACTATTAAACACAAGAAAGGTGCCGCAGACGCCAAACGCGGCCAAATCTTTACCAAGCTTATTAAGGAAATTTCCATAGCGGCCCGTATGGGTGGTGGAGATGCCGATACGAATGCACGTTTGCGCACCGCCGTTCTCAAGGCACGCGGCGCGAACATGCCCAAAGATAATATTGAACGCGCGATAAAAAAAGGAACCGGCGAGCTCGGAAACGCAGTCTACGAAGAACTGGTGTACGAAGCTTACGCTCCTGGCGGAATCGCGATCTTGATAGAGGTTCTGACGGACAATAAAAACCGTGCGGCCGCCGAAGTCAGAAACCTGCTTACCCGTGCCGGCGGTTCCCTCGCGACATCCAATGCGGTAATCAGGCTTTTTAACCGTAAGGGCATGATTTCCCTTGACGGCGAGCGCTTTCCCGAAGATAAAGTCATGGACATTGCCCTTGAGGCCGGTGCGGACGATATCGTCAATGAGGGCGGCGAGGTCGTGGTGTATACCACCCCTGAATCCTTTGAATCCGTGATGAACGCCATTTCCAGCGCTGGAATGGAAACCGACGGCGCGGAAATTTCCATGATTCCGGAGACTTATGTGGACGTGGACAAAGATTCGGCCGGCAAGATTACCAAGCTCATAGACAAGCTCGAAGAAAACGACGACGTTCAGAACGTTTACCATAACGCGAATCTTCCGGAAGATCTCGAAGAATAGAATGTTAAAAAGCGCAGTGCGGGTGCTGGGAATCGATCCTGGACTCGCTTCGCTTGGATGGGGCGTCGTTCACCTGGACGGCGCCCGTATTTTTTATGTGTCCCACGGTTGCGTCACCACGAAAGCCGACATGGCCATGGGGGCTCGGCTTGCCCACATCCGCGATTCCCTGCGCCGGATAATCGAATCGCAAAAACCCGACGAGATCGCGATGGAAGACCTGTTCTTCGCAAAAAACGTGACGAGCGGTCTCGCCGTCGCCGAGGCGCGCGGCATCATCAGGCTCGTGGCGCACGATGCCGACCTCGTCATGCGCGAGTATAAGCCCGTAACCGTGAAGCAGGCCGTCACAGGCTCCGGCCGAGCCGACAAAGCCGACGTGCAGGCTTTCGTAAAAATCCTCCTCGGGCTTTCCAGCATTCCCAAACCGGACCATGCCGCGGATGCCCTGGCGGTGGCCGTATGCCACTGCCAATCCAGGGCAGCCCTTTTTTCATAGCTGCCCGAATAACTCGATATCCGCGATATTCCGTGGTAGACTCCTGCCCGGAGGATTCATGAAATTACGGTATGTTATTTTATTATTCAACGGTTTCATAACTTTTTCCGGCGCGGCCGCCTTGGATTATCACGCCGCAGGCGGGGCTTTTCTCCTGAGCGAAAAAGGTCCCGTCAGCTCCTGTACCGCCTTGGGGCTGGATATTTCGCTTGAAGCCGTAATTCCCATCGAGCCCGCCGAGCTTAGCGCGGGCTTTGATTTTTTTTCCGGGGCCTTCATCGGAGAGTCGCTGGGCTTCGGTTATCTGATCGTAGACCGGAAGGCAATCATCGATACGATGGGGGCCGATTACTCGTATTCTTCCTGGGAGTTGGTGCTCAAGCCCTGCCGCTTCGTGGTTCCCCTGGCAAAGAACCTGGATCTCGTACTGTCCGCGCTGGAACTGCGTTACGGCTCCATTCTGCCGACGCCCATCCTGCCATGGAACAAAGCGGGATCCTTCTCCATGTGCGCCGAACTTTTCCGCGCGGCCGTCTCCATCAAGCTGTAAGTGAGGAAAAAACCATGAGCCATGCTATATTATATAAACATGTACCTGCCCGATGCGCGCGCCGTGCCCGGTCGAGTATCGTCCCGGGGGCGGTAATTCTCTGCGTCGGGCTTCTCGCATCGGCCTGCCGCCTGGTCGATTATTCGCCGGCGGTCGACCCCGTCGTCCTGGCGGAAGCGAAAGCCGCGGCCGCAGGCGTTTCATCCACCGGAATCTCCGGCTATATGGACGCTTTCAATGCACCTCGGAATTTCCTGAACGATCCCGCGGCGATAGACGCCTGCCGCGAATACATCGTGGCCGCCTACAGGTCCATGGGGTATCCGGAGGCGGATATCGCCCTCGATCCGGTAACGGTTCAAAGCCTGTACGACTATGCCGATGACGGCTCGTTCAAAGCCGTGCCAGGGCCTTACACGATGCATAATATAATTTTAACCAAACCCGGTACTGACCCGAGCCTCAGGCCTATACTCGTGTCTGCCCACTACGATACTGTCAAGGATGCGCCTGGCGCGAACGATAACGGAACCGGATGCGTCGGAGTCCTCGAGATCGCGCGTTCGCTTCAGTCTGTATCATTTTCGCGGGACATTATCTTCGCCATCTTCGCGTTCGAGGAAATCGGCCTGGTAGGTTCCCAGCAGTACGTGGACGGCCTTGCCGACGCCGAGCTTCCGGCCGTCGTATACAACCTTGAAACCTGCGGCTTTACTTCTCCCAAGCAGATACAGCTTCCCTTTCTTACCATGCCCCAGACCGGCGATTTTGCCGCGGTAATCTCGGCCCCGTTCGCCAAGGCTCAAGTTTTCGGCTTTCTCGCTGTCAATGATTCCCTTGACCTGGGATTGCGCCTCGTTGGCGCTACCGCCGATGCCCACGTGAGCTCAAACCCGGTCACGAGCAACCTGATGCGCTCCGACCACGCCCCGTTTTGGTCCCGCGGCGTTCCGGGAATCATGATTACCGACACGGCCAACTTCCGCGACGGCAACTATTACCACCTGCCTACAGATACCAAGGCAAATATTGATTTTTCTTTTTTGGAAAAGATAATTCAAGCGACGCTCGCATCGGTATATATCGACGCCAAGCGCTTGTAGGGAGAGATCGGATTATACGCCGCGATTAGTTTTTCCGTGGAAAATAATGCTATCTGCACTATAATGAATCGTTTGAATAGCCGCAGAAATCCAGAAGCCTTAAGGCTATCCACCGCGGCATGCATCCTTAAGCCGCGTTTCATAATGCAGCTTAAGGCGTTTCGCCCGAGGTATCGCTTCTAAACGTAATCTTTGGAGTATTATGCAAAAAGCGGCAGAACTTGTTGTCCGTCCCGTCGATGATTCGGCTTCCCTGAAAGAATTCATCGAGTATCCGAAAATTGTGTACCGTAACGACGCCCATTGGGTACCGCCTATTTGGTTGGCGGAACGGGCCGCCTACCGCCCCGGCGGAAACTCCGTGCTGGACAGGTCCCCGCACGTGTTTCTCGCCGCATATCTCGCGGGCCGTATCGTAGGCAGGCTGGTGGCGTACATCGACCCGAACTTCAACGAACACTTTAATGCCAAGACAGGTTTTTTCGGTTCCTTTGAATGCGGGGCTGTGGTGGGGGATGGCATCAAAGTCGATGCATCGGCCGCTTGCGCCTTGCTGGCTGCGGCTGAGGCGTGGCTTTCCGAGCGCGGCATGGACAGGGTTCGCGGTCCCATCAACCCCGTGGCGGAATGCTGGGGTTTCCTCGTGGACGGGTTTGGCAGCCCTCCTATTTACATGTCGCCGTATAATCCTCCCTATTACGACCGTTTCATGTCGGTCGCCGGGTATACGGGGATCAAGGACCTGCTGGCGTACGAAGCCGATGTCCTGAAGGGCTATGAGATTCCCAAAAGGTTCGGGCACTTCGATGCCACGGTATCGAAGCGTAAACCTTCTATAACAACCAGGATGATAGACCCCAGGCGTCTTAACCGCGATGCGGAATATATCCGCGGCATACTGAACGCGGGAGTGGACGGCAAATGGGGATTCGTGCCGGTGGGAAGCGGCGAAATGGCCGGTATCGTGCGGGACTTGAAGCCTATACTGAACCCTGCGGCCATCTGGTTCGTGGAGGACGGCGGCGTTCCCGTGGGCTGCTGCCTGGGCTTTCCCGACGTCAACGTCATCATCAGGAAAATACGCGGTCGCTTGTTTCCTACGGGTGCCCTGCGCATGCTTTTTGGCGCGCGGCATCTTCGCGACTACCGGCTATGGGGGCTTGCCGTGCTTCCCGAATACCAGGGCTTGGGCTTGGATGTGCTGCTGTATCTGCGCTTGGCTGAGGCTCTCTCGCCGCGCGGGGTGAGGATGGAGGCCAATTACGTCCTTGAGGACAACCTGAAGATGCGCAACGCCCTGGAGAAGCTCGGCATGAAAGTAATAAAAAAATATCGGGTATACGAGAAAGATCTCTCTTAGGCTCTTCCCCGTGATATAGGAAACCGTCTTGTTTACTTGACAAAAGGCAAGGAAAAGCTTTATTGTGCTTTTTGTCGGTCGTTCGACCGACCGACATGATTTTTTGGAGGTTTTCATGAGTCTTTTTTCCCTGTACTGCAGAGTGTTCCAAGAAGCATTCAAGCTGGTTTCGCCATTCCTGGCTTGGCGAGAACCCGAGCTCCTCGAAGGTCCGGGCTGTCTTTCACGGCTTCCGGCGTTATTGAAGCGGGAACGGTTGGATAGAATCCTGATCGTAACCGACCAGGGAATCGTAAAACTCGGGCTCATGGATTCCATGCTCAAGAATCTCGGGCAGAGCGGGATCTCCTTTTTTATCTTCGATAAAACCGTTCCTAATCCGACCATAGCGAATGTCGAGTCTGCGCTCCTTTTGTACCGCGAAAACAAGTGCCAGGGGATTCTCGCATTCGGCGGCGGGTCTCCGATGGATTGCGCGAAAGGCGTCGGTGCCAGGGTAGCGCGTCCGAACAAGCCGCTCTCAAAGATGAAGGGACTTCTTAAAGTAGGCAAGCGCATTCCCCCGCTCATCGCGATTCCCACGACCGCAGGGACGGGAAGCGAGGCCACGCTCGCGGCGGTGATTTCCAATCCTGATACGCATGAAAAATATCCGGTGAACGACCATGTGCTCATTCCTCATTTTGCGGTGCTCGATCCCTTGCTTACCTTGAAGCTTCCGCCGCATATCACCTCCACGACCGGAATGGACGCGCTTACCCACGCCGTGGAATCTTTCATAGGCAGGAGCGCCACCAAAGAAACCGAGCGCGACGGCATCGAGGCAACGAAACTGATTCTCGGAAATCTTGTCAGGGTTTATAAAGACGGCACCGACATCGAAGGCCGGGGTAAATTGCTTCGTGCGGCCTATCTCGCCGGCAAGGCATTTACGCGGGCGTACGTCGGCTATGTCCATGCGATGGCCCACACCCTGGGAGGGTTCTACGGCGTGCCCCACGGTCTTGCAAATTCCGTCATCCTCCCCCATGTGCTGGACTATTTCGGAAAATCCGCGGAACCAAGGCTTGCCATCCTTGCGCGAAAGAGCAGGGCCGTCGATGAGGGCTTGGGCGATTCCGCGGCGGCGGCGGCCTTTTTGGCGCTCATCAAGAAGATGAACGCGGAAATGGGAATACCTTTGTGCGTCGACGGAATACAGGAAGCGGACTTGCCGCTGATGGTGAGCCGGGCGCTTTCCGAATCGAACCCCCTGTACCCGGTTCCCAGAATTTTAGGCCGGTCGGACCTTACGAACCTTTTTCGCATCGTAAGCGGAAATCCCGGATTGAATCCGATTCCTGTTAAGGAGTTCTAACCATGAGCATGACCATCGGAGACCCTTGCACCGGTTGCACGGCATGCACGCGTTCCTGTCCCGTCGATGCGATACGCGGCGAGAAAAAAAGCCTCCATGTCGTCGAGCAGCTTAAATGCATCGAGTGCGGAGCATGCGGGAGGGTCTGTCCCTCTGGCGCCGTAGTGGACGGAGAGGGGCGGACGGTCGAGCGCCTGATGCCGCGAACGGCCTGGAGCAAACCGGTCTTCGATCTTTCCCTTTGCATCTCGTGCGCCGCGTGCCGTGACAAATGCCCCGTTTCCTGCATCGAGCTTTCAGCGGGCAAGCCCGGCGGAATCGATGGCTGGCCGCGATTGAGCCAGCCCCACAAATGCGTTTCCTGCGGTTACTGCGCCTTTTATTGCCCTGTGGCCTGCATTGAAATACGCGAACCCGCACGAGACGCGGCACGCGAGGAGTCCATATCATGAAGACCGTCATCGGAGAATCAAAACAATACCTGGAAATAGACCTTAGCTCGCGCAGCTGGAAAATATTCCAGCCCGGTGAAGACGACCTCCGAGATTATCTGGGCGGCAAAGGTCTTGGCATGAAATTGATCTATGATCGGCTGGGATCCACGTTGGCCACGGTGGATCCTCTTGGATCGGAAAACATCCTCGCTTTTATGATGGGTACGTTCCTGGGAACCGGAGCGCCTTGCTCGGCGCGCTTCGCAGGCATTACCAAATCGCCGCTTACGGGCATCATGGTGTCGGCCTCGTGCGGAGGCCCCTTCGGGATGGCCTGCAAGACGGCCGGCTGGGACGGTCTGCTCGTAAGCGGAAAGGCGGATATCCCGCTAGTCATCCGCCTCGACGAAACAGGAGTGCGCTTCGAGGAGGCTGGGGACTTATGGGGCAAGGAAACCGGAGCTGCGCAGGACGGTCTCGTGGACAATCCCCGGCAAGGTGCCCTCGTAATCGGACCGGCCGGTGAAAACGGCGTGCTGTACTCGGTGATTCGCTCTGGGAACCGCTATCTGGGGCGTGGGGGCATGGGCACCGTCATGGGAGCCAAGAACCTCAAGGCAATCGTGGCGACGGGCATGTCCCATCGCATCGTCCCTGCGGATCCGGCGGCTTTCGCGCGAGGCAACAAAAAAGCCAGGGCTCTGGTTATGCAAAACTCCTTCGTAAAATCCTACCGCGCCTACGGAACGAATTTCGGCGTAAACCCCGGAGTGGACTCCGGCTATGCGCCCGTTCGCAATTTCAGGGACCGCACCGACGAGCGCTGCCGCGCGCTCTCCGGGCAGGCCATGGCGGAGCGCTATGATACCAGCCACTCCGCGTGCGCGCCGTGTACCGTGCTCTGCGGGCACAAGGGCACGTATCCGGACGGAAAAACGCGCCACATACCCGAGTACGAAACCATCGGGCTGTGGGGCGGCAACATCATGAACTTTGATCCGGACATCGTGGGGGTGTGGAACGACCGGATGAACGAGCTTGGCATCGACACGATTTCCTGCGGCGCCACCGTGAGCTGGGCCATGGAGGCCGCGGAGAAGGGCCTTCGCCCCAGCGCGCTTGCCTTCGGAAAAAATGATAACATCGAGGCGACCCTGGGCGATATCGCGCATCTTCGCGGCGAAGGCGCCGATCTTGCCATCGGCTCGAAGCGGTTGGCGGAAAAATTCGGAGGGCTGGAATTCGCAGCGCAGGTAAAGGGGCTCGAGATGGCTGCCTACGATCCGCGGGCCGGCTGGGGGCAAGGGCTCAATTATGCCGTCGCCAACCGCGGCGGCTGCCACCTCAACGCGTATCCCATAGCGCTCGAAGCAATTTTCCATTTCATACCGCAATACTCCAAGCTGTCCAAAGCCTCGTGGGTAGCGTTCATGGAAGACCTGTACAGCGCGATAAACTCCACGCAGACCTGTCAATTCACCGCCTTCGGCTACCTTCTGGAGCCGCTCGTCGCCAAGTATACGCCCAAGCCGCTTCTGAAGATGGCCATGACCTTCTTGCCGTCGGTGGCCCAATCGGTCCTGGATTGGAGCGCGCTGTCTACCCTTGTCTCCTCCATAACCGGCCGCAAGATAAGCATGCGCGGCTATTTGAAGTCGGGCCGCAGGACGCACGTCCTGGAACGTTACATGAATATTACATGCGGCGTAAGCGCCGCCGACGACACGCTTCCGCGCCGGTTTCTCGACGAGGCGGAGACGAAGCATGAAGTTTTGAGCGTCGTGCCTATCGAGGCCTTGGTAAAGGCCTATTATCGCAAGAAGGGCTACGACGCGGAAGGCGTTCCCACGCCGCGGCTGCTCGCGAAGCTCGGCATACTTCAACGGAAAACCAGGGCATGACGCGGGAAATAATACTGGGGCACGCCGAAACACTTTTCATGAACAACGGCATCCAGGGCACGAGCCTGGGAGATATCGCGACGGCTGCCGGTATAAGCAAAGGTACTTTGTTTTACCATTTCAGGAGCAAGGACGACCTTATCCTGGAGATAGCGTTCGGGCATATACAGAAAGTAAGTGACGAGATATTGACGCTGATCGGGCGCGAGGATGAGGCGCTCGACCCCCGCGCCTTGACGGAACGATTCCTGAAAGGCGTTCTCGCAGCCGTCCTGAGAACCCGGCTGCATCTTTATCTCGTGGAGGAAAGCGTCTCCCGCAACGAAAAACTGAAGACGGCCCTCAAGGAAAGGTACACGGAATGGCAATCCACGATGATCGGCGCGCTGAGGCCTTTTCTCGGGGAAAAAGCCTCGGTCATGGGACCGATACTGCTGGCCCTGACCGATGGCTTCGTGATTCAGGCAAGCCTGGGCGTTGAGTTTCCGCCGATCGGGACGATGCTGGAGCTTCTGATGCCCGATGCTTAACGCTTCGCGGTAAATGCGGGATTCCACTCGGCGTTTATGGCGTGTCCATTCGTAGTAGTAAGGCGAACCTGATTTGCGCCGTTTGCGTCCATGCGGTAGATCTCGTAGTGGCCGTCGCGCATGGAGCTGAACAGGATGTACCGGCCATCGGGCGACCAGCGGGGTTCCCCGTTCTCGGCGCCGTCAGTCGTGAGGCGGGCAAGGCCTGAGCCGTCCGCGTTCATGGTATAAATATCGAACTTGCCGCCGCGCTTCGACTGGAAGGCGATTTTTTTGCCGTCGTGCGACCAGTCGGGCCACCAATCCTCGGCGGGATGATCGGTAATTTTCTTGATGTTCGACCCGTCGGTGCCCACGGTCCAGATGTCGCCTCCGCCGCTTTCCTTGTAATCGAAATATGCAAGGAGCTTTCCTTCGGGGGAACAGGCGGCGCCCTGCGCATCCATGGTTCCAATGCGCTTCGGGCCGGTTCCGTCGCTTCGTACACTCCATGCCTCCGACCTCCATTCCGGGCTGAGGTAGCTTCGGGTAAAAAATATCGTTTTTCCGTCGGGAGACCAGGAAGGCATCCAATCCAAAGTCGAGGTGCTTCCGCTCAAGTTGGTTATCGTGTTTTTTGCTATGTCCAGAATGTGCAGGGACCATTTCGAATCGCTCTGGTGGCTATAGTAGGCGAGCTGAGAACCGTCCGGCGATACTGTAGGCGCGTAAGGCCTGCCGGTAATTCCAGGAATTGGACTGGGAGAGCCGCCGTCGGCTTTCATGGCAATCAAATTTCCCTGGCCAGAGGGTTTGCTTGCCGAATATAAGATATCCGCACCCTGCATCGCGATGGATCCAGGTGCCGAGTTGGGTGAACTTACAGTCTGAGAAACGGCAAGTATCAAAAGAAAACCCGCAAATATGCAGATAAAAAGCCTGGTACGTTTCATGATGGCTCTCCCCCTCGACGCGTCTATGATTACTGGTGATCGCTTTCATAGACATATTGTGGTACAAGCCCCATTTTGTCAAACGAACTTTGGTTAAGGTTACTTTTTCTTCCATTGATATTGGCAATCTGACGCTTTGCCTCCCCAGGACGCTACGAAGCTGAAATCGGCGGTTGGGTCGAGGACAAAATAAAAATGATGCGGGTAGACGGCGCTGTATAGCCCTGTCAGTTGCAGGTCCGCCACGAGGTAATCCTTGCCTGCCAAAGCAGTGCGCATGGCCGCAGGGAAGGTGTAGTTCCCTGTTTTGCCAAAAGGGTCCACGGTTCGGCTAAAAGCCAGGGCGGCATCGAGTTTTTGTCCGCCAATGAATATCGCCAATTCAATATCAGTCGTTTTGCCTGCTTTTGCCAGGGCTCGAAGCTGCAGGCTCAGCACGTTGTTTTGCGATGTCCCGGCGGGGAAATCCATTGTTTTTTCCTTCGTCTGCTTTCCTGCGAGAGAACTTGTCTTGATTGCTTTAGCGCCATCCCGCTTAAGCATGATTGAATCGAGCTCCCATTTTTTTATCATTTCAGGATCCTTGATTTCCTGCTTTTCGTACAGAAATGAAAAGTTTTTATCTATTGCGTACTCGACATTTGCGACTGACAGCTCCGCTCCGCCCTCCCATCCGCCGCTTGCGCTTTTTTTACACCAGACTTGCATGGTTTCGTGCTTCCAAGTTCCGTCTTTGCCGAGGGTGGCTGAAATCCAGGAATCGTTGCAGCTCAGGTCGCACGCCAAAACCCCCGGATCGGACAATAGTTTTTGCCAGGCGCCCGTCGGCGCGGCGAAAGCGGGGAAGGCGCTGCAAATCAGAATTGATGCGATAAGTACCCTGATATCTTTTCTGCGTGCATGAACGTTTGCGTGATTCATTCTTTTTTCTCCTTCGTTATATTATTATCCCATTTGAGAGGCTTAATCTCGGCGAATGACTTATAGGTAACCGTGAATGAAATATCAATATAATTGCGCGCCTGCACGAAACCGGAGCCAAACGGCCAGATCATGAAAACGGGCTCCGCCATGACACCCACGTCGAACTTGTCGTTGATATCCCAGAAAAGGCCCAGAACGGGAGCGATGCCGATGAAGCCGGATGCCGTAATGAAAGATCCCTCGACCCGGCTTCCATTAACGATGCTTGCGCCTACATCAATCCCCATCTTTCCAAGGACATCCTTTCTCCAACCGGCTCCCGCGAGACGCGAATCGCCTATGGAAACTACTCCCGCTCGATGTATCAGGCTGGAGCCGAATATGTACCAGTAAAATCCGCCTATTTCCTCCGAATTAAAAAACGAGTAATTCCTGATCGCGCCTATATAGCCTGGAATTCCCAACGGCAATGGGGACGGTCCCAGGGATGGCATGGCCGTGCATAGACCCATGGCAAAGACTGCGACGCAGCGCGTGCGCGAGGATTTGACGGCAGCCGTTTCTAGCACAGTATCGGAGGCACCTTGCGTCCATGCAAAAGACGCGCACGCCAGAATCGCAACGAGTGCTACATGTTTATATTTCATCGATTATTCCTTGCTGTCAGCCAGAGATTCGAGGAACGGCATGAGTAGCGTCCTCGTAAGTTCGGTTGCCCGGTTTTCAGGAACCTCGAAACGGATTATGCAGAAGCCCGTGCTCCAAGGGCAGGTAACGATGACGATCCGCTTGCCGCTTGCCGTCCTGAACGAAGTTTGGGTAAAAACGATGGTGTTTATACTCTCCGTAAGTATGGCTGTGGACACAAGTATTTTTACGCCGGAGTCCAAGTAGAGCTCAGGCTTTCCCTGCTTTCCGGACTTCCATTCCAGGCTCAGTCTTATTCCGTCTCCGGCGCCATAAAAGCCGTTTGCGCTATGTTCGGTTTTCAATACCTTGGGTACAACGACGCTTAAACCCTGAAACGGCAACTCGAGGCGGGCAAAACCCGAAGGCAAATTTTTCTTGGCGGGAAACATGCGCATTCCTGCCATGGATATGAAGCGCACGCTGCCGTCCACGGAATAGGCAATCTGAAATTTGCGTGTACCGGAGAGTCCTACCCCTACGCCGTTTTCGGCGTTCATGAAATCAAGGCCGTAGAACAAGGCTCCCAGGCTCCTGTCGTAGCGGAGGGACAGCTTCGAGTTTAAATAGAGGATTTCGGCCTTTTCACCGTTTTCAGCGGTGTAGAGTCCTTGTAAATTGTCCATGGCCGCTTGGGAGATTGCCGTAAACGGCTCAAGCAGGTCCGGATTCTTTATAACAGGTATCCCGAAGGCTGACGGTGCATCTCCGGATGCGAGGCGCAGGGTGTTGAAGGCGATCGTCATGCCGTTTGTGAAGCGGTATGGGTCCAAGATGGATCCGTAGTTGAACAACAGGCAAACTCCCGTTTTTTTATCCGGCGAAAACATCGTGATGGAGCTCATTTTTCCTATGTTGCCGCCATGGTGTATTATTTTATAACCATCTTCGTCCGCAAGCATCCAGCCCATGGCGTAGTAGTTGTCCGTGCCCGATCCGCCCATGTCTTTGGAAAGCCCCGGCAGGTTTATCTGGGGCTTGAACCATTCCCGGAAATTTGCCTCGCTTACGATTCGCTTGCCTTCGGCCACGCCGCCGTTCAGTATCATGATCAGGTACTTGCCCATGTCTTCCGCGCTGCAGGAAAGTATCGACCCCGCAGGCGCGGCTTCCATCGCCAAGGAGCGCTCGGTTGCGTAAAAGCGATCCACCCCGGTTACGTGCCCTTTAAGGGCACCTATTTTTTCCAAGATCGCCGGATCGGTGGTGGAACGGCTCATGCCAAGGGGCTCGAGGATGTTCTTCCGCAGATATTCCCGGTACGGCATTTTCGAGACGGTGCTTGCTATCAATCCAAGGACGTTCCAGCCTTCGTTGGAATATTCGAAGGACTCGCCGGGTTCCCGCGTCATTTCCACGGTGGCGAGCGACCGTACGCCGTTTTCTATAGCCTCGTCGTCGACGGAAAGCCGTTCGTCCCAGCGGTCCACCGAAGGCATCCCGGAGAAATTCCCCAAAAGCAGGCGTATGGTTATCTTGTCGCTCTTGGTCTTGTCGGCCGTGCGGAACCAGGGAATGTGTTTTGTAACCGCATCGTCGAGCCCAAGAAGCCCGCGATCCGCCAATTGAAGTATGGACAGGGCGGTAAACGATTTCGTCAGCGAGCCTATGGCGGACGACGACTGCGCGCTCATGGGTTTAGACGTGCCGACGACTTCCACCCCAAAGCCTTTTTGGTAAATCGCGCGGCCGTCCTTTACGATAACGCAGGAAAAGCCGGGCACGCCGGTTTCCTTGAGATATGAGCCTAGGTAACGGTCTACGTCCCCGAGGCGCTTTTCCTGGGCCCCCTGCGCCGCGAGCGCAGAAAGGCATGAAAATAAGATAACAATCGTTAGTAGGAATTTTCTGTGCAGCATTGCGTTACTCCAGTACCAGGCTTCGCGCCTGTATGTTTTTAGCCGATCGCGAGGATACCCAGCTGCTTGCGGCGCAGAGGACCGTAAAGAGGACGATTACGGCCGCGGTGACGGGAATGTTGACGGTAAGTTCCACCGTGGCTATGCCGAACATTTCCAGGGCCGCCCGCAACAGCGTGGTATGCAGACACAGTTCAAGCACCAAAGCCATCATGGTTCCGGCAAACGCCGCGAGGGCGGTTTTGAGGCTCATGATCATTCGGATCTGGGAAGGCGTCATGCCCATGGTTTTGTAGATGCCGAAGGTCTTTCGGTTTTCGTGCAGTTCCATGGATGTGGCGTTTGCCATCATGGCCATGGCCACGATCGCGAACAGTATGAATATCATGGCGAGTACCTGTCGGATGCCGCGAGTTATCGCATCGATCATGGGAGCCATCACGATAGAACTGTCCTTGGCGTCGACTCCTTCTCCATATTTTTTTTCCATCCCCGCTATGAAGTTTGTTTTTGACTGCGCTGAATTATCCACGAGTTTAATAATGAAGATATTGCCTTTATGCCCTGGTTCTCCCCGCCGATAACCGTCTTCTGTCATACGGAAGCCTTGACCCATATTGGTAACGGTCTCGTATATACCGCTAACCGTGTAGCCGAGGAGTTTTCCAGCGATGTTGAGCTCCAGGTTGTCTCCTACCTTGAGCTTGTACTGTTTGGCCGTACTGACGCCCAGCGACACTTCCAAGGAGCTTCGCGGATTTTGCCCGTTTATGTTCCTAAGCTTGAACTGGTCCATGTTTCCCGCATAAAGGCTTCCGTATTGAATGCTCGATTTTTTTCCGGGGCTTGCGGGTATGGCTACTTGGCCGTAGTCTATCGCGGTAAAAAAAGCTATTTCCTCATTGGCAGCCAGGGTTTGCTGCAGTACCGCGCGATCTACCGCAAAGCGTTTCCCGTTGCGGGTCAGTGCTATGTCGGAAGAATCCCCGCCCCAGAACTCAGGGTTGAGCGCCGAAGTATTGAAGAATTCATTCATGTTTACGCAGAAAAAAAAGATAAAGGAACAAAGCATGGCGGTGATGCACGACATGACGAGACGACGTTTGCGCGAGAACAGCGACTTGAGGGCCATGAGCCAGACAAGCGGTTTTTCGCTTTTTTCCAGAGTTACGAATCGTGCCCCGCCGATCTTTTGCGGGGCTTCGCCCATGCGAATCGCGTCCACGGCCTTTATCCTGCCGGCTTGCCTGGCTATCAGGCACGAAGCGAGGAAAACGCCGATGCAGATAAGCGCACCGGTTGCGATCGCCGGACATATCAGGCTTGCCGAACCTGCAGGATAGCCCAGCGAGAGCAAAAATTGGCCGGAAAACACCTTCAGCCCCAAGAATGAACAGAACACGCCAACGGGCACGAAGCCAATCGCAATAAGCAAGAATTGCAAACCGTAGGTCAAAATAAGGTCTTGAGGAGTAAAGCCTGTAGACTTCAAGATACCCAGTTGACGGTAATCTGCCAGGATAGCTCCATGGATACTGGTGTACACGACGAAGATCGCGATAGCCAAAAAGAGGACGGAGACTATTATAAGGATTGCCGCGATGATGGTGAACGTCATTCCAAAAATGCTTGCCAAAAGTTTCGACTCGAAATTCATGCCGTTAAAAGCGCCGCCGAGCATTGCGCAGAAATCGTCCCAGGCCGCATAGGCATGATCCTCCGTATCGAAGCGAGCGCCGATAATGGAGTTCTTGAGGGCCGCTGCGGTAAAGTGCCATGAAAGCTCGCCGGGGGCCAACCAAATTCTTTTGGGGTTAAGGCTGATAGCCGCTGAAAACTGCGGATCGACTACGATGGCGGATACTGTAAATGGATAATAACCATTGGCTGTAGGTACTTCGAATATGTCCCCTACCGCTATGCCAAATTGTTTGGCAAGGGTCGTAGGCAGCCAAACTTCGCCGGGCTTCGGCTGCTCATCGCCGGCGCCATGTACGATTTGCAGCCGGTCCAGCTTGTCGGTTCCCATATATTCGCTGGCGAGCAGGATCGTTTCAAGTTTTACTCTAGGTGCGACGGTGTCTTTTTTTGTCAGGTAGGGATATTCGTCCATGATTGAAACCGTGGGTATAATATGCACTCCCTCAAGATTGGGCTGGTTTCCGAACCATGCCGCGAGCGCGTCGATATCATAGACGGTGCCATTGGCCAGAAAGTGCATCTGGCTGCCATGCAACCTGTTGAACGTTTCCCAAAACGGGTTTTGTATACTTTGCAGGATTCCAAGGGACAGGCAGAACAGAAATGCGCATACGGCAAAACAAAACCCGGCGATCAGTGATTTGACCTTCCTTCCCCGAATATTGGAAACTACGATCATGAATACGCTGCGCACTATAAACCCCTCTCGGAGAGCCAGGCGAACAGGGCTTTTTCCCTGTCGGCCAGGCAGGAGGCTATGTCCTTCAGCGAATCGGGAAAGCGGAAGTCGTCCACGACCTGGCCATCACGCATAAGCACGATGCGCTTTGCCCGGCTGGCTGTCTTCATGTCGTGGGTAACGAGAACTACGGTCTGGCCTAAGTCGTTGGCCGCGTTCAGGTGGTCCAGTACTTTTTGGCCGTTGGCAAAGTTAAGCGCGCCAGTGGGCTCGTCGGCAAACAGGATTGCGGGCTTGTTGATAAGGGCGCGGGCGATGGCGGCGCGCTGCTGCTCGCCCCCAGACAGCTGCGAGGGCAGCCGATGGGAAAGTTCCGCCAGTCCGAACGCCGTAAGCAATTCCCTGCAGCGCTCCCTGACTTCTGCGCGGGACGTTTTCAATAAATAACCCGCAACGAGAATGTTTTCTTCTATAGAAAGATTCTGCACCAGGTTGATGCTTTGGAACACGAAGCCGAAAGCCTTTCGCCGCAGGATGGCGATAGCCTTTTCCGAGAGCGAATCGATTCGTTTTCCGCCAAACTGCACCTGGCCTGAACTGGGTTTATCAAGGCCGGACAGGACGTACAGCAGTGTGGACTTGCCGGAGCCTGAGGCTCCCATGATCGCGGTAAAGTCATTTTCAAACAGCTCCAAGTTGACATCTGCCAGTGCCTGTACGTCGACGCCCTCCTGGGGAAATACGCGGCAAATTCCGCCGGCCTTCATGATGGTATTCATTGTGCTCTCCTTGTTCAGGAAGGAGCTTACGGCCGAGACGCAGGTTTTTCATCCGGGAAAATGGTCATGCCTAGGCGAAATGGCATAGGAAAACGGTAATGATTTATACTATCGGCTGGGATTTGTCTTGAATTCGACGATTTTGCCGAGCATTTCAAATCGACTCTGTATGCCCAGCTTCCCGAAAATGTTGGATACGTGATTTTTGACGGTGCCGTGGGAAATTTCCAGGCGAGCGCAAATCTCCTTGTTGGACAAGCCCTGGCTCAAGAACCCAGCTATCTCGGCTTCGCGCTTTGTTATCCGGTACACGTCGAAAAAGCCTTCGGGGATGGAATAATCGGCGGCGTCGGCCTGGGTTGCGCCCGCAGCTGACTGAGTTCCGAAAACATGGACTGAGTAGCGGAATATCGCGTATTCAACCAGGAAATAAGGAAGTGCTGAGCAGTATGCCAGTCCTGCGACCAGAGTGCTGTGCGAAGTTACGGAGACAGAAGTGTCGATGGACAGGACTCCCGTTATCAACCCCGCGAGGCAGGTAATAGCCATGTTTGCGATAATCGAGAAAATCAACAGATCGCCGAATTTTTTCTGTTCAGGATCGCGGCATTCCGACCGGTTCCTGAACCACACTGAGCAGGCGAACGTTACTCCCACCAGCTGCAGTAGGCCGAAAAAATAAAAATTGATAGTGCGTGTAATACGGTGTATTTCCTGGGCATGGGCTCCCAGTGAATAGAGAAGAGGTATGGTCAGCTGTCCCAGGAGCGACCAGGCCATGAAGACGACGATCGGAGTCAATACGGCGAAGCGCCTCTGTTTCGTGACGCTTATGCCTCCAAGCCGGAAAACGGTCATGAACAGGTAGTAAATAGTAAGAGGCGTGATGAAAACTTCCAGAACCATAAGGGCATACAAGAGCGGTGCTTTCTGGAAGACGACGAGACTGGTCGTGATGCCGGTAGGGTCGATCGAAAGGAAGTGCATCAGGGCGTAATTGAGGATGAACTCGATCAAAGCCTGCGCGAGCAGGATGGCATGCATGCGCTGAAGAGGTTTGAGGAAAGCAGCATCCTGTCTGTTCCTCAAAAAAAAGAGAAGGAGCTGGAATACGGAAAAAACGAGCAGGAGCAGCGCTTCGCCCAATATGATTACATTTGCCATCCGCATAACATACAACGGAATTGCGGAAAAACAATAGGCTTTTTCCGGTACCCCCATGACAAATACGGTTTTCTCTTGCTATACTCGACGTATGTACAACGCCATCAGCGGCTCTTTGGTCTACAAAGGCCCCGATTACATACGTATCGACAATCACGGCATCGAGTGGGAATGCTCCGTGCCTTCGCGCTCGGTGGACCTGTTCGGGAGCATCGGGGACCAAGTGCGCGCGCTCGTGTGGCTCCTGCACCGCGAGGACGGCATGAAGCTTTTCGGTTTCCCTTCAGAGGGCGAACGTGCGGTTTTCCTCGAGCTCTTGACCGTGGACGGCATAGGGCCCAAGGCTGCGCTCAAGATACTCGGCGGCATCTCGCCTAACGAACTCGAGCGCGCGCTGGAAGCCGAGGATCTTACCCGGCTGCAAGCCGTTCCCGGCCTGGGCAAGAAGACCGCAGAGAAGTTGGTGTTTTCACTCAAGGGCAAGCTGCCGTCAGCAGTGGCCCATAAAACCGGAGCGCAGAACGCCGGAGCCCACGAGGATATCGTGCGCGCCATGGTGGACATGGGCTATGACCGCAAGAAATGCATCGAGGCCATCGCCAAGATCGTTGACGGCGCAGACTTGTCGTCCGTTCGGGTTGAAGAGCGCGAGCGAGAGATATTCAGGCGCGCCATCGTCGCCTTGAGCGGCTCATGAGCCAAAACGAAAATCCCGGTCTGGTATCGGGCGCGTTCAATCCGACGGAAGACGACCGTGACAATATCCTGCGCCCGCGCCTGCTCGCCGAATTCCTGGGGCAGGCCGCGATAAAGGAAAATCTCGCCATATTCATCAAGGCCGCGACGCAGCGGGAGGAAGCCTTGGATCACGTTTTTCTTATCGGCCCGCCAGGCCTGGGCAAGACCACGCTCGCCGGTATCGTGAGCCGCGAGATGGGCGTGGACTTTAAAGTAACCAGCGCGCCCGCCCTGGAAAAGGCGAAAGACCTCGCGGGCATTCTTACCACGCTTGCACCGCGCTCCGTATTCTTCATCGACGAGATCCACCGCCTGAAGCCCGCCATCGAAGAAATGCTGTATATGGCCATGGAAGACGGCGAGCTGGACTTTATCATAGGGCAGGGGCCTGCAGCCCGAACCCTGCGCATTCCGCTGCCGCCCTTTACGCTCGTCGGCGCAACCACGCGCGCGGGCATGGTGGGCAGCCCGCTCATCAGCCGCTTCGGCATAACCGTGCGCCTGGGCTTCTACGAGGCCGACGACGTCATCGCGATACTGAACCGCTCGGCCGCCATACTGGAAACTTGTCTTGAGCCGGCTGGAGCCGCGCTCCTCGCCGCCGCCAGCCGCGGAACGCCCCGCGTGGCCAACCGGCTGCTCCGCCGCATGCGGGACTTTGCCCAGGTGGCGGGGAAATCTTCCATAGATGACGCCGTCGTGCGAGCGGGGCTGGATCGGCTCGAGGTGGACAAGTACGGCCTCGAGCGACACGACCGCGACGTGCTCAAGGCAGTTATAGAAAAATACGGCGGAGGGCCAGTCGGGGCGGAAACGCTCGCGGTATCCACGGGCGAAAGCATCGAAACCCTCGAGGATTACGTCGAGCCCTACCTCATGCAGGCAGGCTTCATCATGCGCACCCCGCGCGGGCGCGTCGTTACGCCCCTCGCGTACGAACACCTTGGATACAGGACCCGAAATGAACCTGACGGACTTCCGTTTTAACCTTCCCGAAGAGCTCATAGCCCAAGAGCCTCCTTTGGAGCGCGGGACTTCCCGCATGCTCGTGCTGGACCGGGCAACGGGCGCCATCGAGCATTCGGTCGTCGCGAGCCTCGCGGATTTTCTCCCGCCGGGCGCCGTGCTCGTTTTCAACGACTCCAAGGTGCGCCGCGCAAGGCTTTATGCGTCTTCCCAGACCGGCGGCAAGATCGAGCTGCTCCTGCTTCGGCGAGAAGCCCCGAGACGCTGGGCCGCGGTGACCAACCGCATGGCCAAGCAGACTGTAGGAAAAATACTTAACTTACCCGAAGGCGTAAGCGCGGAAGTCGTCCAGGTGCGGCAGGACGAGCGCCTTCTGGAGTTCTCAGCCGAGATCGACGACGACTACCTGGAGCGCAACGGCCACCTTCCTTTGCCGCCTTACATAAAGCGCGCGGACAAACCGGTAGACGCCGACCGCTACCAGACGGTATACGCGCGCGAGCAGGGCTCCGCCGCGGCCCCTACGGCCGGACTTCATTTTACGCAGCCGATCCTCGCGGGAATCGAGGCGAAGGGCGTGGAAATCCGCTACGTCACGCTGCACGTGGGCCTCGGCACCTTCTGGCCGGTTCGGGTGGACGCAATCGAGGATCACAAGATGCACTCCGAGGATTATACGGTATCGGAAGAAATCGCCGCCGCCGTCAACGAGGCAAAGAAAGAGGGCAGGCCCGTCGTCGCCGTGGGCACAACGAGCCTCCGCACGCTGGAAAGCGCCTGGAGCGATGGATCCCTGCGCGCAGGAAGCGCTTCCACGAATATATTCCTGTATCCAGGCTGCAGGTTCAACGTGGTTGATTCCCTGTTCACGAATTTCCATACGCCCGAATCCACGCTGCTCATGCTGGTATCCGCCTTCGCAGGCAGGGAGCGCATCATGGCGGCTTATGAGGAAGCCGTCAAGGAACGTTATAGATTTTTTTCCTACGGCGACGCCATGTTCATCCGCGACAAAGGGCGGTAAAAGGCAAAGGCGCGGACGGACTTTATAATAAGTTTTAACGTGGAGTCCTGTCAAAAAAAAGGCCCGCCTTGATCATAATCTCTTTTTTCTTAATATTCCTTCGCGCCTTTCGTGCAATCTTCCTTTTCCTTTTTTTCATCCTTCGTTTTCTCCGTGTCCTCCGCGTCTCCGTGCTAAAATCTTTATTTATTTCTTTTTCTTGATTACTCCATGACTTTTAAGCATTTTTTTCCGAATTTGCTTATTTTAAACAAATAAATTACGATTTACCAAACGGAGGGCGTTTCATGGCAGAACGGGTTGGTGATTTCTTGATTCGAATCGGGGCTATTACGCAGGAACAGTTGGCTGAGGTAATAAAGATTCAGGATGCAGAGGAAGAACCCCGGCTTTTAGGGGAAATTGCAATTGAATTGGGCTATATTGACGATGCTGTCATTCAGAGGTACCTCACCGAGAAGAGGTAATTGATAGTAGGTTCCAGAATCGATCCTTCATTTTCTGTGGGCTGGCAGTAAAAAGGCTATAGAGCCATGGAGGCTTGGTAATGGCCATTCAAACCGAATCAGAACGCAGGCAGGCAACCGTTCTTTTCGCCGACATCTCCGGCTTTACCTCCATGTCCGAACACCTGGACCCTGAAGAAGTGACCGAAATCATGAGTGATTGTTTTACCCTCCTCGGGTCGATTGTCACCGAGCATGGAGGAGTCATAGACAAATTCATCGGAGACTGCGTGATGGCGCTTTTCGGCGCACCAAAGGCATTGGAAGGCGCACCTCGGAAGGCTATCGCCGCAGCCTTGAAAATGATCAAGGAAATCGCAATCTTCAACTCGAAGCGCAAGCTAGCCATTCCCCTTGGCATACACATCGGCATAAACACCGGAGAAGTCCTTTCGGGAATGGTCGGTTCCGAAGCGCGTCGCGATTTTACGGTGATGGGGGACGCCGTCAACCTGGCATCGCGGCTAAAAGACCTTGCTGAAACCGGTCATGTGCTGGTAGGAGCGTTTACTTGGCGTTCTACCCGCGATGCCTTTCGTTTCAATCCTTTAAAACCGGTGAGCCTGAAGGGTAAAGCCGATCTGGTACAGGTTTACGAGGTTCTAGGAAACCTTGCCTGCGCCGATCCGGAGAATTCCGACAGAATGATTCAATCGGTCCTCGTCGGCAGGGATGAGGAGCTGAAGAAGCTGGAACTTCAAGTCATGAAACTTCTGAACGGCCAAGGTTCGGTAGTAAACCTCATCGGCGAAGCCGGAATCGGAAAATCGCGTCTCTGCGCCGAACTTTATGGCAAGGATTTTATGAAGTGGGTCACGGTCCTCGAAGGGCGTTCGCTCGCCGTCGGTCAGACTTTGAGCTATTATCCGCTTATCGGAATCCTGAAATCCTGGGCGTCAATCAGCGAGGATGATTCGGAAAACGCTGCTTTCGTCAAGCTTGAAGCGGCTGTCCGCGCCGTCATGAATGAACAAACAACGATAATGGTTCCATATATAGCAACCCTCATGGGGTATCGGCTTTCCGGGGATTATGCGGCAAGCATGGAAGGGATAAGCGGGGAATCGCTTGGCAAGATCATCGCCAAGCACCTGAAAGACCTGATAGCAAAAGCCGCCGAATTCAGGCCGATTCTGTTTGTGCTGGAGGATCTCCATTGGGCCGACGAAAGCACACTCGAGCTTCTTAAATCGATCGTAGGCCTGACAGGAAAGCATCCGGTCATGTTTCTCTGCGCATGGCGCCCCGGATACGAAGAGACGACGGGAAAATTCCACGGCTTCCTCGCGAAGAATTTCCCTGATGCGACGGCTGATATCGCGCTTTCGCCCCTTGAATCGGGAAAATCCGAAGAGCTTGCCAGAAACCTCCTGAAAAATACGGGTATTCCCGAACGCCTCATCGAGCGCATCGGGGAGAAGGCGGACGGCAATCCGTTTTTCATCGAGGAAGTAATCCGTTCCTTTATCGATCGGGGGCTCATGGTCATCGGGAAAGGCGGGCTTATCGTATCGACCGATATCGAGCTGATCGACATTCCCAACAGCATCGACGCGGTAATCATGTCGCGCGTCGACAGGCTCGACGAAGGGATGAAGGAGCTTCTGAAAGTAGCTTCCGTAATCGGGCGCAGTTTTTTTTACCGGATACTGTCGAGTGTCGCCGATTGCGGAAAGGATTTCGGTCTGTGTATAGAGGGTCTCAAGGACATGCAGCTGATCCGGGAACGGAAACGGATAGGGGAAGTTGAATTCCTGTTCAAGCACGTACTTGTGCAGGAGACGGTCTACAATTCCATCCTGATCCGCAGCCGTAAGTTGCTTCACATAAAGGTAGCGCGCGCGCTTGAGGAATCGTTCCGGGAGCGGATACAGGAATTCTACGGAGTTCTCGCCTTTCACTACAGCCAGGGCGAGGAACTCGAAAAAGCCGGGGAGTATTTGGAAAAAGCGGGTACTGCGGCATTGGAATCATCGGCTTCATCCGAAGCGATTTTATTTTTTCAAAAAGCGTTATCGATTTACCTGCAAAAAAAAGGAAAAGGAGCGTCACCGGAGCAGCTCGCTATGTTCGAAAAAAATATTGCCCTCGCTTTTCACAACAAGGGTCTCATGCAGTCGGCTTTGGAGCATTTTAATAACGCGCTTGCATTTTTTGGAGTCACGCAAGATTCAGCAAGCAAAAAGCTGGTTAAAGCGATTATCGGCTTCATCGCTATTTTAAGATATCTCTATGTGCCGCTTACCCGTTCCATAAAAGAACCGACTCAGTTTGAAACGGAAAAATTCAAAATTCTGGTAGCGCGGGATATGGTACTGGGAACAATTAATTCCACTGATTTTTTTCTGAATGGGTTGATAGATACGAGCATTCTCCTGACAAGAAGCCTGCTTTCCATCCCGTCTGGGCTCGTCATGCTGTGCGGTATTTCTCAGTTATTTTCTGCTACCGGAATTTCTTTCTCCATAGCTGGCAAAATACTAGATTTTATCGAGCCGAATCTTAATGATGATTATTCAATACATATTTTCAGGCATAGCGAACAATGGCTCAATATTTTCTCAGGTTCCCGAGTCTGCCGCTTTGAACAGGAAACCGTTGATTTCTTGATCAAGCAAGGTGATTTGGTTAACTGCGGGTGGTATCTTGTTTTTTGGGGCCATCGTTTCATCTGTACAGGCGCATTCCGGGAAGCGGAGATTCTGGCCGACAGCGAACTGCTGATATCCGAAGCGTATGATACCCCGAAATTGCTGCTTTCACATTATGAACATCTTGCGCTGTTGGATAATGTAAGAAGAAATGCCGATGGCACTATGGATCATGTAAACGCTCTTATCGCGCTTGCTAATAAAAAAGGTGACCGGTCGGCTTTGAAGATTTACCTGTCTTTTAAGGCTAACGCATTTATGATACGGGGAAACATGCAGGAAGCTGCCAAAATAATTGCAGAAATAACGATGCTTATCAATGAGGAGAAACTCCATCTTCCGCTGCAAATCATCTCGCCGCTTATGAGCTTTTTGTGGTTCAACACTATATCCTACAGAGACGCGGCAGAAAAAATCGAGCGCAGGAGGATAGTGAAGAAAACGTTTCCCCTGCTAAAGGAAATCGGACGTTACGGTCCGAAATACGTTTATAAATATCCGGAGGCTCTGCGGCTCGCCGGCACATTCTGCCTTATGACAGGCAGGAAGCGGTCCGCATTACGCTATTGGAAAAAAGGGTTTGCCATCGGTGAACTGCTCGGCGCAAAACCCGAGCTTGGCCGCATCTGCTTCGAAGTGGCAAAGTTCCTTGCCGACCCGAAAAATCGCGTAAGATCGTTCAACAAACTTACAATGGAATATTATGTAAAAAAATCCCGGGACATATTTACCGAAATTGGGCTTGAGGTGGATTTAAAGGAGCTGAACGACTGGGAAACCGGCGGTATGGGGGCTAAAACAGCGCCGCCATCATGACCGCGGCGGCGGTGGCCACGGAGAGCGATTCCGCTCGACCAGCTCCCGGAATCGTGGCGATATCGTCCGCAAGGGCCAGAATTCCTTCCGAAGGACCGCGCGCTTCGTTTGAAAAAACTATCGCCGAGCGCAAACTGCCCTTGAACTCCCGATAATCCCTGCCGTTCAAATCCGCTACGACAATGCGATAGCTTTTTTTTAATTCCACAAGCCGCGCTTCAAGGTTGTCGCAGACGATAAAACGACTGCGGAAAATCGATCCCATGCTGGAACGTACGGCCTTTCCGTTGAACGGATCAACGCAGGTCTCGCCGATTAAAAGCTCTCCGAAGCCGAACCAGTCGGCACTGCGCACGATGTTGCCCATGTTGCGCGGATCGGCGACGTCGAACAATACCGGCAGAATGGCGGCAGTCGGCTCCGGAATCAACAATGATCCGTATTCGAAAACGGCTATCAAGCCTTGCGGATTTTCGGTTTCTGCCAGTTTTGCAAAGTCTTTTTCGCTTAAAACAATGGTATTGACCGTACTCAAAAGCGCGTCGGTTTCTTCGTAGCGTCCGAAAAAGCCCTCGCGTACGTACACCGCGCGGCAGACGCAACCGGATTTGAGACCTTCTTCTACGACTTTACGCCCTTCGGCCAAAAAAAGACCGCTTTCCTGTCTGTTTTTGCGTTGCTTGAGTGCTACACTAGCCTTGAACTCGTTTGCAGTGTTGGTAATCATCGAAAGGATTTTACCATAAAAGCCGAATCGTAGCCATTCTGCCATTCAGGTTTATTTTCTTGATAAATTCCAGCGTACCGTTGAAAATTGTGCATTCATCGGGGTGGCTCCGGTGCGAACATCTCGGTTACCAGCCTGCAATGCTTACTGCACTTCATCCACACGGGCGGAACCTTCTCCAAGGACAATCCCGCTTCCCCGATATTGTATACATTCAAATACGTCAAGGATAATTCCGTGTCGGGCACGCCCTATAGCGCCTGCGCGGACACGGACACAATGTGGACCGGAGGCTGCGCTGGATGGATAACCAGGTGATTAGCCCCAATCTTCATGCCTTGGCTTTTTCTATTCGCCTTCTCCGTGACTCTGTGACTTCATGCCGAAATTTCCGGAGTATTTCTTAATACCCCTTCTCGTCCATCGCCTCGAACGCCGCGCGCACCTTCTCAAGCCGTGCCAGTTCCCGCTCTATCATTCGCCCATAGTCAAGTTCGCCATTGGCGATGCGGTAGGATTCATCCACCCAGAACTGCGCGTCGGGCAGGAATACCCAAGGCATCTTTTCAGCCTTGGCCGACCATTCCTTTGCGGTTTTCCAGTAGAAGAGAGCCGCTTTGTAGGCGGTCTCCGCGGTTTTCAGGCTTTCCAGATTTTCCTTTTTCCACGGCGCGTTATAGAAATATGCCACCTGCTTGTCGAACTTGCTTCCCAATAAAAGATGCTGCTCGATCATTTTCAGCTCGATGTGCATGTTGAACAGGTAACGGTACCGTTCCCAGTGTTTCTCGTCCTCGATCTTGGCCATGGCGTATAAGGGGTTGCAGAAATCAGCCTTGCGCGCCTGCTCCAGCCAATAGATGTTCTCTATGGTGTCGTCGGGATATTGTATGTAGTGGGTATGGTACAGCTTAAAGTATTGTTCCTTGAAATATACCGGAAACGCCGTTCCGACGGCGCTTATCGAGAGAAACAGGAAGAGGAACATGGCGAATCGCTTCATGCCTATAGTTATCGGCAGGAAAACGATGCCGTTTGAGGCTCTTCTAAAACCCGCTTCGCGTAAAAAGCCTCGGTTAGCGTCGATTATCGGCCTGTTCGATGAGCGGCAGCATTTCACGGCGTATCGTCGCTTCTATCTCGTCGGGTTTTCGCGATGCGTCGATGGCGACGATTTTCATGCCGCAGTCTTTGAACGATTCGATAACGGCGGTAAATTCGGCCGCTACTTTTTCCTGGAACGGCAAGGTCTCGTAAATTTCCAGCGATTCCCGGCTGGACATGCGCTTCATGGCGGTTTCCGGATGCAGTTGAAAGAAGAACAGCAGCTCGGGAAGCGGAAATGCGTCGTTCAGGTAGCGGGGCAGTTCGCGTCCGCAGGTAACTCCCTGATAGGCCAGTGACGAGAACAGGTAGCGGTCGCTGATTACAAGGTTTCCCCTCCGGCATAGTTCCCGGATGCCGTTTTTCCCATACAGGTGCTCGCAGCGGTCCGCGGCAAAAAGATACGCCACGGTTTTGGGGTCCATGGCGAGCTCGCCCGATAAAGCCTGCCTGATCAGGAATCCCGACGGGGTTTTGGTAGGTTCGCAGGTGCTTGCATGCGGTGTTCCCCTCGAGCCCAGGTAGGCGTCCAGGCGGTTCAGTTGGGTGGTAGTTCCGGTGCCGTCGATGCCCTCAAAGACGATGAAGCCTTTCTGTATTTCCTTGGTTTCCTTCATTCGGCCTCATCCTCCTTGAATTTCCCGCGCATTGGCTTCCCTTGGGACCAAAAGTTGAACAGGGGCAGCCTTCGGTTCCTTTACAAGTAGCACAGAAATCGTATCGCTTCAAGCATGGTTTTTCCGAGTTCTAGCGAAAAAACCTCCTCTGTGGTATCCTTTGCCTTGTGAGCGTAAAATTGCCTGCCAAGGTTTATATAGTCTTTATAATCGCCGCCGCATGTTCCGCGACCTGGGCTTTGGCCATCCGCCCTATCCAGCTGGAATTCGAGCGGAAAATCCGCGCTGAAGCAAGCGGTCTGCTCGCGTCCCTCATACGGCCGTACGATATCCAGGTTTCTTACGAGAATATTTCTCCCGCGTTGCTGGGGCATGTGAAGGTCCGCGGGCTCACGGTATCCTCGAGGGGCAACCTTCTCGCCGCTATTCCCTCGCTGGATATCGGCTACGATCTGCCCGAACTTCTCCGAACCCGGAAAATATCGAGTCTCAGGAGCGTCACAGCCAGCGGGCTCGACCTTACGCTGGATCTCGCGCGCGACAAGTACCTGCTGGACCTGCTTTCCGGCTCCTCCACGGTGAGCAGCCCTGCGACGCCGATCCGGGGGCTCAAGATTGTTATTAAAAAATCCGCAGCCAGCGTCAGGCTGCCCGACGGAACCGTCGTCGGATTCAGGGGAAATTCCATTAAAGCCGTGGTGGAGGATTCCAGGATCAGTCTGGACGCAAAGGCTGAACTTACCTTGGCGCTTACGGTTCCCATCCTTGGAATTCATGCTTTGAAGCTTCCCTTTCAGGCGTCCGGATACGTGCTCCAGGATTTTTCCCTGGCGGAAGCCGATCTTAAATTCTCCGCAATCACCGATGAATTTACCGTCAAGGCAAAGACCTGGAGCGTCAAGGCGGACGCAAATTCCGTTACGGCGAAGCTTCCGGGAAAGAGCGGTACCCCGGATATCTACGTGGCATGGGACCCGAAACTCGCGCGCGTCCAGGCTTCCGTATCCATGGATCGCTTCGAGCCATCCAGCTTCGTGGCTCTGTCGGATCGTTATAAAAATATAGAACCTTGGCTTTCAGGCAGGTACGGCGGC
The DNA here is from genome assembly GCA_964485395.1 of uncultured Treponemataceae bacterium. Taxonomy (GTDB): domain Bacteria; phylum Spirochaetota; class Spirochaetia; order Treponematales; family UBA12059; genus JANNSO01. Next base: position 42,481 of record CAZAJF010000011.1, read on the forward strand.
AGGCTGGAGGTCACGAGCGATTTGACGCCCGCCGGCACTGATTTCTCCGCAAGCCTTGAAACGATCCTGCCGATCGACGCGCCCGGCGGTAGGCCGAGCGCCTCGATCGCGCTTTCCGGTTCGCCCGACCGGATCGCGGTGCGGCGGATACGCCTGAAGAACTCCCTGTTCGACCTTGGGCTTTCCGGCACGGCATACCCCGGCAAGCTCGGTTTCGAGGGCTCGCTTGCCGTAGACTACGCTTTGAGCGAGTCGGCCCGGATAAAAACCGTGATGGAAGTGTTCGCTTCGGAAGGATCCCTTTTCGCCTATGCAAGGGAGACCCTCGTCGCCGGCTCCGTCGTGCGAGACTTGAGCGCGTCGATGAATTTCAAGGCCGAGGAATTATTTTTCCTGGTCGATGCCGTGGTGCCGTCGGAGCCGCCGAAGGCTCAAGCGGCCGGCGTCGTAGCCGGTGAGGATTCCTACGTCGAACCGGAAGGAACCAAGCTGAGCCTGGAAGGAAGCGTCTGGCTGGGCAAGGATCCCTATCTTTCGGCTTCCGTCTCCTTCGAGTCCCTCGCTTTCGCCGGCTTTCCCGGCATGCTCGGCTCGTTCTTCGATCCTTCCATCGCCGGTATCCTGAAAAATATCGTCCTTGCGGGAAGCCTGAACGTCTACAGCGATTTCAAGGAATATTCATACAACGTCAGCAACGCGGTCGTGACGTACGCGGCATCGCGGAATGCCTTCGCGGTACTGACCGTGCAGGGCAACCGGCAGAAACTGGAAATATCGAAGATAGACGCCCATATCGCGGGATATTCGATAGGCGGCAGCGCGGCCATGCTCTTCGAGCCCAACGGCGCCAACTCCGTCCAAGTGGACGTTACGGTGGACGAGGTTCCCTACAAGCTCACTGCCTCGTTGATGCAGGATGATATTTTCATCAGCGGAGATTACGGCCTGCGCGTAATCCTCAATACCCGCGCGTCCGTCGTGTCGGGAAGCATCTTCGCGGAAAACCTCCCGATTCCGGCGGGTGGTTCCGTGTTCTTCGTCTCGATGAGCGCCGCCCTCAAATACGTATCTTTCGATAACTGGAAATTGGCCCTTGAATCGATGAGCATCGTTCCGTCGGGTTCGGACCCCGCCGGTATATCCCGCGTCGACTTGGCGGGCGAACTAAATCATGCCGGAGCCACGCTTGACTCTTTGCGGGTGCAGGGGCGCAATTCGTCGCTGCAGGGCAACATGAATGTAACCTGGAGTCTTTCCGGCGGTTTACGAGTTGCGCTGGATTCAGTATTGAATGGATCGAACGGCGAGGCATACGCCGCTTCCGGTGAGTATTCCGGGGGTTTCGTGTCCGGCACTTTTTCGGCGCGCAAGGCATTGCTTGAGCGGTGGGACATCAATTTTTTGCAGGGGATAGCCAACGTGGACGCTGAATTTTCAGGATCGCTATCGAATCCGCTGGTCACCGCTTCCTTCGTACTCAACGAAGGACGGGAAATGCCCAACGCCCCTTTCCTCGAGGGAAATGGTTCGTACGAAAACGGCCTGGTCAAACTCGATTCGCTCATGGCCTATACCGAAGGCTTGAGCGTCAAGGACGGCTCCCTGGACTACGACGTCGCCCGCGGCAGGCTCTCCGGCAGCGGCGTCGTCAACTACGCCTTCCAGACCCTTTCGAACGTTTCCAATATTTCCGGAAAGTTCCGGGTCGAAGGCTCGGCTCCCACGGCCTTGCCGTTGAAATCCGATGCAGGCAACGATATAGGCTCCGTTTTCTCCGCCAATCCGATCGGCTCGTTTTTGGAATATGATTTCAAGGGCTCTGTTTCCCTGTTCACGGTTCGGGAAAAAACATACCCGGACTGGCCGTTCGATCTGCGGCTCGGCAAGGGATCCTTGAATCTCGTGTGCGGCGCCGATCGCCAGTTTGCCCTGACTACGGCGCCGTCAGGCGATTTCAGCGCGCACGTCGCCTCGAGCCTTCCGGTATCGGGTGACCTCGCCGGCAGGCTCAAAAATGGCGTCATCAGCATAAAAACGGAGAATGTCCGCGCCGACCTGCCGTTTTTATTCACCTTTCTCGAGTTTCCCATCGTCAAGGCGCAGAGCGGCGTCGCGAGGGGGAACATCCAGATAACCGGCCCGGTGAAGGATCCGGTCATGAGCGGCTCCATCGAATTCCAGGATTTTTTCATGAAGCTTGAAGATTTCGTAAGCGACGCCATCGGGCCCATCACGTCGCCCATCATCATCGACGGCAAGGAGGCGGATCTTTCGCAGGCCACCGTAGCCTGCGGCGATTCGACGGTCTCGCTCCAGCTGTTCCTGTCCCTTTCCGCCTGGCTGCCGGATTCCGTCCGCGTCAACATAAAGGGCTCCGAGGGCTCCCTGGTTCACCTCAAGTCGAAAATACTCGGTTTGATCATCGACGGATATTCCAATCCTGATATTTCCATTACCGTCGACGAGAGGGGGCCGAACGTCTCCGGAACGCTCGCTTTCCCAAAAGGTGATATTGAAATAACTTCCGAGACGCTGGCCAGCGGACGGGGCGAATTCGTGCGGCCCAGCGGAGGAGCCCTGAGCGCGGACATGCAGATACTGTTCGGCAAGAACGTAACCGTAAAATTCCAGCCGAACATCTCAAAACTGAAATTCCCCATTTTCTCGGGACAAACCGATCCTTCCAGCAGGCTCAGGATCCTGTACAACGGGAACACGGGGGATTTCTCCATCAAAGGCAAGACCGTCCTCAGGGGCGGCAGCGTTTTTTACATACAGAAGAATTTTTTCCTGAAGACCGCGACCGTGGATTTCGACGAGGATTCTTCCTCCTTCAATCCCCTGGTTACGCTCAAGGCGGAGACGCGCACCGCCAACGCCGCAGGGCCCGTGCTGGTGACGGTAAGCGCGATAAACGTTCCCTTGAACATGCTTACCTTCAGGCTGGAATCGATTCCTTCGTACTCCGAATCCGAAATCGCGAGCCTGCTCGGCCAAGACTTGGTCGCCACCAACAAGGGCTCGAATTTCGATGCCGGGAAAGCTCTTATAGAGAATAGCGACATAGTTCCGCAGCTCGATATAGTTTCATTATTCAAAACACGGGCGCAATCCTTATTGGGGCTGGATTTTTTATACATGAAAACCTTGGTCGTGCAACGCTGGCTCTATGATCTTTCGGGACTCGGCACAAGCGGCGAAACCATGACCCTCGCCGATTATCTTGATAATTCGGCGATCGTGGCGGGTAAGTACTTTACCGACGACCTGTTCGGGCAGGCCACGTTTCGCATGCAGGAGTCTCCGCTTGCACAGAGCGGTAATTTACGGTTAGACTTGGAACTGAGCCTAGAGTGGAATGCTCCTCATTTTTTATTGAATTGGCAGATTCGTCCTGATCTTTATAATTATTTCTTGCCGGAACAGTCCTTGTCTGTTTCCTGGCGTATCGCGTTGCCGTAAGTGCTTGCGCAAAAACGCTACGATATCCCGAATCGAGTAACCATGCGACGGGCTGTCCTTCATAGGGAGTATATTGAGATGAAGAAATGCATACTGGTTTTACTTTTCACCTTGCTGGCTTTCGGCTTTCTCTCCGCACAGGAAGAGTCCGCCTGGTATCTGGGCAAAGAGATCAAGGACATACGTTTCGAGGGCTTGTCGACCATCGCCCAGAAGGACGTCGATCCGGTCATTCGCAGCTATAAAGGCGAGATATTCACCGAAAAACTTTGGATGGAACTGCTTACGAGGGTTTACGACCTTAATTACTTCGAGGAAATCGTGCCCGAGGCCAAACCGGGCGACAGTCTCAGGCAGACCGTGGTCATAGTCTTCAGAGTTACGGAACGTCCCTCCGTCTCCCTTATCCGGATCGAAGGTAACAAACAGCTCCGTACGAGCGAAATCCAGGATATCCTTTCCGTAAAGATAAGTACCATCTACAAGGAAACCGCGGTAAGGCTGGACGAGATAGAAATCCGCAAGCTTTATCTCGATAAAGGCTACCCGGAAATTACGGTTTCATCACGAACTGAGAGCGAAAACGGCTCGGTCATCGTAATTTTCACCATTGACGAGGGCAAGCGGATTACGCTTGATAAAATAGAATTCTCCGGCGTTTCGGCCCTTTCGGTCAATGCCCTCAAGAAAGCCATGCAGCTCAAGGAGCGGGGTTTATTCCAGCAGGGCGCCTTCAATGAGATCAAGCTCGAATCCGACAGGCAGGCGATCGAATTGCTCTACAAGACGAAAGGCTATATCGACGCGAAAGTCCAGGATGTCGGCAGGCAGGTAGTCGTCGAGGAAAAAACCGGGATTCGTCGGCTGTCCCTTTCTTTCACGATCATCGAAGGAAAACGCTACACGTTCGACAGCGTCGGGTTCGAGGGCAACAACGTCTTTTCCACCGAGACCCTCGCTGCGTTTTTCAGCATAAAGAAGGGCACGATTTTCAATTACCAGCGTTTTATGGAGAGCAAGGCCGCCCTCGACGACCTCTATTATGAAAACGGCTACATCTTCAACAAGATAGACATCAGGGAGACGCGCGACGAGGACAGGAATTCCGTTTCCTTCGTCATAGAGATCGTCGAGCGCGACAGGGCCCATATAGAAAATATAATACTGCGCGGGAACACGAAGACGAAGGATAACGTTATCTACCGCGAGATTCCCCTCGAGCCCGGCGATATTTTCTCGAAGACGAAAATCATCGAAGGTCTGCGCAACCTTTCCAACCTGCAGTATTTCGCGAGCCCCATTACGCCGCAATTGCTGCCGGGAAGCGAGGACCTGCTCATGGACCTCGTCATGAACCTTGAGGAAGCAAGTACCGCCAATATCAATTTCGGCTTTACCCTGGCCAATCTCGGCGCTAAAACCAGTAAATTCCCGATCGTGGGCATGGTCAAGTGGAACGACACGAATTTCTTCGGGAACGGGCAGACCTTTTCCGTGGCCGCGAACGTCGCCTATGATTCCCAGGACCTTACGTTCGGATTCAAGGAGAACTGGCTGTTTGGAAAACGCTGGTTCGGCGGCGTAGACCTGTCCTTCAAGCACGAAAGCCTGACCACCATGCAGGACTCGGCGTTCCCGCTGTTCTCGTATACGGATCCAGGCCGCGTCCCGGACCCGTACCAGTCCCTCGCGGAGTACACCCTGGCCAACAAGAAAGTACCCGAAACCTATCTCATGAATTACGATACCCTGAGCGCAAGCATCGGTTTCAGTTCCGGTTATACTTTTAAAACAACGGCTGGCGACCTGTCGCTGGCCGGCGGGCTTCTCACCGCACTCAACTTCAAGACCTACGATGAAAGCCTTTATCGCCCGTACGACAAGACGATATCCGACAACCTCAACAACTGGCTGATCTCCAATGCCCTCTACGCCAAGGTCAGCCTCAACCGCCTCGATCTTTCCTACGATCCGAGCCTGGGATATTTCGCCAGCCAGCGCTTTACCCTCAACGGATTCTCTCCCAGCGAGCTTAACCGCTATTTTAGGCTGGATAGCCGCCTCGACGGGTATCTTACGCTGATAAACCATAGATTTACCGATGTTCCGGTACTGGAGAACTGGCCGCTCAAGATCGTTCTCGGAGCGCATACCGGCGCCAGTTTCCTGTTGCCCTGGTTCGGCCAGACTTCCGTGATCGGCAGCTCGGCGAACCTGCTCAGGATAGACGGAACCTTCGTCGGACGCGGCTGGAGCGACCTTTCATCCTACAGCGGCACGTCCCAATGGGAGAGCTGGCTGGAACTGCGCATGCCCATTTTCCCCGGCATCCTGGCCCTCGACGGCTTTCTCGACGCCGCCACGCTCGCAACCGACTCGGGGCTCCTGAACATCGCCGGCGTTGTGAACAAAAGTTCATTGATAGATTCCGGCACCTCGCTTGCCGATCTCGGGCTCTCCAATTTCGCCTTCAGCACGGGCGGCGGGTTGCGCTTCCTCATCCCGCAGTTCCCCTTCCGAGTCTACATGGCCAAGCGCTTCTACGTGAACGAGAGCGGCAAGCCCGACTGGGTGAAGACCGGGTGGGATTTCGTGCTCAGCGTATCCCAGCCCCTGAATTGATTTCCGGCGATGCCGGGGCTTCGCGGCCCCGGGGCCTTTTATTTCTGCATACCCGTCGCGGTATCCTTTTGGAGGAATTAAATGCATAGACGTTCCGCGCTTTCTCTCGTTTTCTTTTTGGGTTTTTCGGTTCTCCTTTTTTCGCAGCAAATAACGCGTGTCGCGGTAATCGACCTTCAAAAAGTCTATATGACATATTATAAGGATTCCCAGGCCGTGCGCAGCTTCGAGGAAGAAAAAATGCGCATCCAGACCGAAATCCAGAAACTGGGCGAAGAAATAAAAGCGATGATGTCAAGCCGCCTTGAAATCCAGGCGGGCGGAGACTTGGCCGCGCTTCAGGCGTTTGATGCCCTGCTGCTCCGCAAGGGGCAGTTTTTAAAGGATTACATAAGCATAAAAAAAGCCGAGCTTGACGACAAGGCGAAGGCGCTGTCCGAAACCAATGCCTTCGTGCAGACTCTCTACCGAACTATCCAGTCCATGGCGGAGATGGACGGCTACTCCCTCGTTCTAAGTTCGCGGAACACGGACAGCGTCATGAGCGGCATCGTATGGTACAGCCCCATGATCGACATCACCGACAAGGTCATCCAGGCTTTGCTGGGAACCCCGCAATAACGGCCCCGCCCAAGCCGGCCGGGCTCGCGATACCTGCATAATAAATACTAACAAAAAGCCCCGGCAAGACCGCGCTGTCTTGCCGGGGCTTTTTGAGCAATCTCCATGGACGGCATGTGAGCGCCGAACTTATGCGTTTTTAAAATGGCCGTTGACCGTTTCCTTTGCAACGCATACAATTGTCTCCATGAAAAAGGAAATAAAACCCGCGCAGACGGAACGCGTAGCCGAACTGGAACGCCTGATTCCTTATCATCAGGACTTATACTACAACGGCGACCCTGTAATTTCCGACGCTCAGTTCGACGCCTTATGGGACGAGCTCAAGGCTCTCGCTCCCGATAGCGCCGTACTCAAGGCAATCGGCAGGGACGGCGTCATAAATGCCGGCGTCATGAATGCCGGCGTCATAAATGCCGGCGTCATGAATGACGGTATGTTGGACGGCTTCCCGAAAGCCAAGCACGTTCTTCCCATGGGCAGCCAGGAAAAAGCCGCCGATCCCGAGGAATTCCTGGCTTGGTGCGAAAAAATAAAACATCCATTGTACATAATAGAAGACAAGATGGATGGCGCGAGCATCGAGCTTCAATACGAGGCCGGTTCGCTGGTGCGGGCCATTACGCGAGGCGATGGCGTCATCGGCGACGATATAACGCCCAATGTCCGAAAAATGCGCGGCGTGCCGCTGCTGCTTGGTTTTTTATGGGACGGAGCCGTTCGCGGCGAAGTTCTCATGTCAAAAGAGGTCCACCGGGAACATTTCGCGGATAAGGCGAATTGCCGCAACGCGGCAAACGGTCTCATGAAGCGCAAGGACGGCATCGGCGTGGAGCATTTGCAGGTGCTGTGTTATGACGCCGCTCCCCGCGGCCTGTTCGACGGCGAGGAGGGCAGCTTGTTCGCCCACGAGGCGCAACCGCCATTCGACGACGAATTGAACAAACTCGAATGGCTGCGAAACTCCGGGTTCAGCGTAGTCCGCTACTTGGTGTGCGCGAATCCCTACGAGGTCATCGATTATCGCGCGCGCGTAATGGCCGAGCGGGACATGTATCCCTTCGATATAGATGGACTCGTGGCCAAAGGCCGGATTGTGGACCCGGACGATATGCGGCGCGCCAGGCCGGAAAAGCAGATAGCGTTTAAATTCGCCCTTGAGGAAGCGCTTACGACGCTCGTGGACGTTGAATGGAGCGAGTCGGGCGCTACCTTTACGCCTATCGGCATCGTTGAGCCGGTAAGGCTGGCCGGGACTACGGTAAAGCGGGCCAACCTGTGCAACACGAATACCATAAACGGCATGGGCTTGCGGTTGGGTTCCAAGGTGATCATCGTGAAGCGGGGTGAAATAATCCCCAAGATCGAGGGCGTAGTCGAAAATCCACCGGGTGTCCGGGCGATTCCCGTACCCGTCGCCTGTTCCTGCGGCGCCGAGCTGGTCGACGAAGGCACGCGCCTCCTGTGTCCGAATCCTTCCTGTTTCAAGAAAATCCTGCATCGCATAGAGAAGTGGCTATCCGTCCTCGATGTGCGCGATTTCGGCGGCGTCATCGTCGGCAAGCTCTGCGCGGCGGGCAGGGTACGGGGCATAGCCGACCTCTATTCGCTTACCGTGGAGGAGTTGACGTCCTTCGAGCGCATGGGGCAAACGCTAGCGATAAAAATATTACAAAATCTGCATGCAAGGTCCGAGTTGACGCTCGAGGAATTCCTCGCCGGCTTCGACATCGAGGGCATAGGCATGGGGTTGGCCGAGAAGGCGGTTCGCGCAGGCTACGACACGCTCGAGAAATTGAGAGCCGCCGAAGCCGAGACCTTGGCGACGATCGACGGTTTCGGCGAGATAAACGCGGCCGTCCTGACGCAAGGGCTTGCCTCGCTGGCGGGCGATATGGACGCGGTCCTGTCGACGGGAGGGGTCCTCATCCGTACGGCCGCCGTATCCGAGGGGCCGCTCTCGGGATTGTCGTTCTGCTTCACGGGTGAAATGGCCGCCATGAAGCGTTCCCGCGCGGAGGCTCTGGTCAAGTCGCTCGGAGGGCAGGCGCGGTCTACGGTAGCCAAGGGCCTTTCATATCTCGTGACCAATGATCCGCTTTCGGGATCGTCAAAGAATAAAAGCGCGCTCAAGCTGGGAATCCCCATAATCGGAGAAGAAGAATTCTTGGCGATGCTGGGCGGGAGAGAGTCATGAAATTATCGTTTCTGAAAGCCCTGCTGATTGTTTTCATCGCCGCGGCGATAGTGTCAGGCTCGCTGTTCGGCGTCAAGTCCCTTCAGAATCGCAGGATGCGAGCCCTTGAATCCGGCATCGCCGCCCTGCAGTCCGAGACGGTGCCATTGCGTTTCATGGTGTTGGCCAGGGAAGACGATTCCGTAACCGTTCGCGTGAGGCTCTACGACCTGGGCGGAACCGAGATCGGCTTCATGGAAACGAACCTCCCTGGGCGCCAGGTTTTTTTCGATTTTATAGCCATGCCCTACAATAAGACTTGGCTTGCGTTTCCTTATAGAATATTCACCGAGAAGGTTCCTCCGGCGGAAGGAGTGGATCTTTCAATGCTCGTGGCGCCCGAGGGCATGCCCTTGACCTACCGCGGCGGGCCGCTCGACCGACGGGCTCTCGAGAAGCTCGGCGAGTTGCATGCCTCCATGGTCCGCGGCGACGTGCCCAAAGGCTCGTTCGGGAACGCGGTGCACGACGTTGCGGAGCTTGCTTCCTTCTCGTTGGAAACGGTATACAAAATAGTCGTCCGTACTAAAGGCGGCATCGAGATTCTGGAGGATGACGATGGAAACTGAAGGGTTCAAGAAAATATTATTCGCGTATGCCGATGCCGTCCGGTTTCTTTTTACCACGAAGCCGGGTATTTTTGCCGTGTTTATATTGGCGGTCGGATTTTTTCTCTTTCGGGTCTGGAGCGCAGCCCGGGCACGGGCGCTAGCCTGCGAAGCCGCCGACGCGAAAATGTCGGTCGGTGAAGCCTTGGCGATACTCGGCAAGGAGCTGTACGACATGGTGCTCGGGGTCGTTGCGGGCCTTCCGGCCGTCGTCGCCGTAGTCGCCATTTCCGGGACGGTATTCGCGGTTTCGGACTCCCTGAAATCCATCGACGAGATGCGGCTCAACGCGGCGCGGATAAGCGAGCTTTCCACCGTGGTGCGCAACCTTGAAAAGCGGCAGAAGGTCGCGGATGTTTTGATAACATCCGTAGACGGCGAAGCCACCGACATGCGCCTTTCCTACTTCGACGCGTCCTCCGCCGAAAAAAGCGTATCCGAGCAAAGCGTGAGCGTAGCCGGCACGGATATCTATTTCGACGCCATCGTCTGCAATTTCGACTACGCGGAAATAGCCTCGGGCCGCAAAGTGAACCTGGCCATACCGTATCGCGTGTTTTCCGACAAAACGGCGCAGGAAAACGGCGTAGTGCTGGGAGTCCGCGACTCGAAAGGCATTCCGTATATGTACATCAGGGAGGCTGGGAATATCTATGGAATCGCGCCGGAAGCCTTCAATTCGCGGCTTTCGGAGCTCATCGCCATATTGAACGACGACGGCAGGGCACGACGCGAAGGTATCGTGCGCAGCGTCTACGGCAGCGCCGTGCATCGCCGCGTAAAGGCGGGAGACCGGTTTTCGATATGGGTGGAACAGTCTGGCGGAATAGTAATCAAGAACGCACGGGAGTTTTAAAGAATATGACACTTGAAATACGCCATAGCGGCACAAACGTAATAATTCCGGCCAAGGTAATACCGGGGATGCAGGTATCGGCTTTCGCCGGCGTGCGCTCCGGAGAGCTGCTGTTCAAGCTGGCGGCCCCTCCGGAGAAAGGCAAGGCCAACTCCGAGCTTGAGCGCTTCGTCGCGGAACTGCTCGGCATTTCCCGCTCCTCCGTGACCGTCGTCGGCGGAGCCACTTCGCGGCACAAGAAAGTATCGGTACCCGCCAAGGCCTTGGCCGCCCTCGAGCGACTTGCCGCAACCCAAATACCCGACGAGCCGGAAAGCGAAGAGTAATCGAGTACACGCATCGGGATTTGCATGAGGCGCCTCGGGAAACCGCTATGGTTTTTCGAGGCGTTTGCATTATAAAGCGAAACTAATCCCTTGACTCTCCCCTTGCGGGAGCCTTGATACTGTCTTGGAGAGGAGGAAGAGTATGCGCGCGCTGGCGAAAAACGCGACACGGGATTACAATGAGCCTATGGAATACAGCATAGGCGAGTTTTCCCTCATAGCGAAACTTACGGTAAAGGCATTGCGTTTCTACCAGGAACAGGGGCTTCTGGAACCTGCGCGAACCGATGCGTTTACTTCATATCGCTACTACCGCGAGGACCAGCTTGAAAAAGCGGGTATGATAAAAACCTTGCGCGAATGGGATTTTTCCGTGGACGAGATACGTGAAACCTTGTTGAAAGCAGGCTGCGACGAGGATTTGACGCCGTATCTTGAAAGAAAACTTGGGCAGACGCGCGAGTCAATCGCGCTGCTCGGATTGCGGGCGCAGCAGCTGGAATCGGCATTGAGCTCATTCAAGGAGGAAACCGTGGGTAAGTCTGGTGAAATTTTTATTAAGGAAATAGGGGCGATGCGGATCGCTTCAAGACGGCATAATGGAAGGTATTCGGAATACGGCGGCATAATTTCCGGGCTTTACAAAGCTTTCGGGCGTTGGGCCTGCGGTAAGCCCATGGCCCTGTATCACGATGACGAGTACAAGGAGGACGGAGCAGATTTCGAGGCCTCCCTCCCCGTGCGGGAAGACGCGGTCGGCCCGGAAGTAAGGGAGCTGGCTTCCTGCAAGGTTGTTTCGATAGTACACCGGGGCTCGTATGAAACCCTGTCCGCATCGTACAAATCGCTTACCGATTACGTGAAAAAAAATGGCCTCCGCGTGGCGCGTCCTACGCGCGAGGTGTACTTGAAGGGACCGGGCATGTTCTTCAAGGGCAACCCCGCGCGCTATCTTACCGAGATCCAATTTCCCGTGGAGGAGCCATGAAGTACGAATGGAAAAAGAGCCAGAAGGAATTCTACCTGCCCAAGCCCGAGCCATCCGTGGTCACGATTCCCGAGTTCGGGTTTTTCGAGCTTGACGGACGCGGGAACCCCAACGGCGACGCTTTTGGCGTTCTCGTGGAAACCCTTTATGCGCTTTCTTATGCTATAAAAATGTCACCGAAATCGGGGAAGGCTCCGGAAGGGTATCTCGATTACGCAGTTTTTCCCCTGGAGGGACTCTGGGACGTCAGCGACGAGGCGAAGGGGTTTTTCAAGGTGCTCGACAAGGATACGCTCGTATACACGGTGATGATACGGCAGCCGGATTTCGTAACGGCGGCATACGCAGCTGAAGTTCTGTCCGCCGTAAAGGAAAAAAAACCGCAGCTTCCGGCGGAAGCGGTTCGATTCGAAAGGATGGCGGAAGGTTCGTGCGTCCAGATGCTTCACATTGGGCCTTACGACGACGAGCCTGCCAGTTTCGCACGGATGGAATCGTTCTGCGCGGAGCGCGGCTTGAGGCGCAGCTCGATGAAGCATCATGAGATTTACCTTTCGGATCCGCGCCGCACGACGGCGGAAAAAATGAAAACCGTGCTTCGTTTCCAAGTCTCCTCGTGAGGTTGCCCCTCCAGGGCATTGTAGGGTAGTATAAAGCCATCACCATACCCTGGAGGACGCTCCGTGAGCGATGTTCAAACCATTCTTTCCGAGGCATTTTCGCGCGCCATTACCGCCGCTTTCGGCGATGAGTATAAAGATTCCGACCCGCTCCTGCGCGCTTCCACGGACCCCGCCTTCGGGGACTGGCAGGCGAATTTCGCCATGAGCCTCGCCAAGCGCATGGGCAGGAATCCTCGCCAGGTTGCGGATGCCGTGCTCGAGAAGCTGGACTTGGGCGACATCGCCGACAAGCTGGACGTAGCCGGCCCCGGTTTCGTGAATATTCGCCTCTCATCCGCCTTCCTCGAAAAAAGCATCGGGGCGATAGCTTCGGATTCCCGCAAGGGAGTCGAGCGGGTAAAGCAGCCGGGCGTGGTGGTCGTGGATTATTCGGCTCCCAACGTAGCCAAGGAAATGCACGTCGGCCACATACGCTCCACCATCATCGGGGACGCGTTGGCGCGCCTGTTCGAGTTCCAGGGGCATACCGTCCTTCGCCGCAACCATTTGGGCGACTGGGGGCTGCAGTTCGGCCAGCTCATCGAGCACATGGTGGACCAAAAACTCACGGACGAGACCTCTACCCACGCGATCGGCGACCTGAACGCACTGTATCGCGCCTCGAAAATACGCATGGATTCCGAGCCTGACTTCGCCGAACGCGCGGGAAGGCGCGTCGTCGCCCTGCAGGCAGGGGACCCCGAGACGCTGAGGCTCTGGCGCCTCCTCATAGCGGAATCCAAGCGCCACTTCCAGCAAATCTACGGAATCCTCGGAGTCGGTCTGACGGAAAGCGACTATTACGGGGAAAGTTTTTATAACGACATGTTGGCTCCCGTCACCGAGGAGCTGCTCGCATCGGGCGTAGCCGTCATGAGCCAGGGCGCCGTATGCCTTTTTCCCCCGGGATTCAAGGGCAAGGACGGAGAGCCCGTGCCCCTCATCGTACGCAAGGGCGACGGCGGCTACGGCTACGACACCACCGATCTTGCCGCCATCCGCCACCGGGTGCGGGACCTGGGCGCCTCGCGCATCGTATACGTCGTCGATGCCCGCCAGAAACACCATTTCGCAATCCTGTTTTCCGGTGCCAAGCTCGCCGGATACCTTCCCGAAGGCGTCGTCGCGGAGCATGTGTCGTTCGGCGCGATACTCGGCGACGACGGCAAGCCGTTCAAGACGCGCTCGGGCGACACTGTTCGCCTCACCGACCTGATCGAGGAGGCGCTTTCGCGCGCCCAGGCCATCGTCGACGAAAAATCCCCGGAAGTTCCGGAAGCCGAGCGCAGGCAAATCGCGCGCGCCATCGGCATGGGCGCCCTCAAGTACGCCGATCTTTCCAACGACCGGATCAAGGATTACGTGTTCAATTGGGAGCGCATGCTGGCTTTCGACGGCAACACCGCGCCGTACCTCCAAAACGCGTATGTCCGCATCCAGGGGATTTTCCGCAAGGCTGCGGACACTGGCTTTAGCCTAGGCGCGGGATCGGACGTGCCGAATCCCCGGATAAGCCTCGGAACGCCGGAAGAGCGAGCCTTGGCCATCGAGATACTCAAGCTAACCGATATCGTAAGCCAGGTGTCGCGCAGCCTCGAACCGCACCGGCTCTGTACCTATCTGTACGGCTTAGCTTCGCTTTTTCATAGTTTCTACGAAAAGTGCCCGGTCATGAACGCACCGGACGAATCCACCAAACGAAGCAGGCTGGCGCTGTGCAGATTGGTAGGCGAGACGCTGAAACTCGGTTTGTCGCTGCTGGGAATAGATGTCATGGACCGCATGTGATGAAATTCCGCATGCGGTTGACATCATCATGCCTTTCATAGTATAAAATCGCGCCGGACAACCTTATTTATCGTTGTAGGCACGTCATGTAACCGTTCATGGCAAGCGTCCCGTACGGGGCGTTGTATCGATGTACACGTCGGTCGGCAGGGGTTTTAGTCCCGTTTCGGCCTCGTCATACTTACTAAAGAGGTTTACAAGCATGTACGCAGTCGTAGAAGTGCAGGGAAAGCAATATCGCGCCGAAAAAGGTGCAGTCCTCCGCGTCGATCGCATGGAAGGTGACAAGGGAGCCGCGGTTTCCTTCGATTCCGTGCTTCTTGTCTCCGGCGATACCGTCAAGGTTGGGGCTCCTTACGTTAAGGGCGCTTCGGTCAAGGCTGTTATCCAGGACCAGAACAAGGGTGACAAGGTTATCGTATTCAAATACAAGCCGAAAAAAGATTATCGCCGCACGATGGGTCACCGCCAGTGCTACACGATGATCAAGATTGAGGATATTGTTGGGGCCTGATTCCCCGTTCGTGCGCATACAGCTGCAGGTCGGCCATGACGGAATAGTCCGCCAGGCCACGGCGGTGGGGCACGCAGGCTCGGAAGCCGCCGGCTTCAACGTTGCCTGCGCCGCGGTAAGCGTACTTTTGCGGAGTGCCTACGAGACTTTCGCGCAGTTCAAAGGCGTGGACGTGAGCGGGCAGGCGAGCGCTCCGGGAAATCTCTGTTTTACCGTCCGGCGGTTTTCCCCGGAAGCAGAGCAGTTGATGCGGGGCGCGAGCGATTTTCTTCTTGTCGGGCTATCGGGCGTCGAGCGCGAATTTCCAGGCAAGATTCAACTAGAAATTAGCATCAATGGAGGCAATTATGGCTCATAAGGGAGTTAACGGTCGCGATTCCAATCCCCAGCACATGGGTATCAAGGCTTTTGGAAATCAGACTATTACGGCAGGTTCCATCATCGTAAGGCAGCGCGGCACAAAAGTGCATCCCGGTACCAACGTCGGTTGCGGCAAAGATTACACGCTGTTCGCCCTGAAAGACGGCCGCGTGTCCTTCAAGGAATTCCGCGGTAGGAAATACGTCAGCATCGAGCCTACCCAGGTTTGATACCGTTCACCGGAACTTTTCCTTGGTATGCCGCCGTAACCGGTTTTTCCGGGCGGCGGTCTTTTTTTTAGGCCTGAAGGCCGGCCTGGAGGCCAGTAATGATCAAATTTGCCGATGAAACAACCATCACGGTAACGTCCGGTAAGGGTGGCAACGGTTGTATCGCGTTTCGCAGGGAAAAATACGTACCGTTCGGCGGACCTGCCGGCGGCGACGGCGGAAGGGGCGGGGACGTAATATTCGAAGTACGCCGAAATCTCCGAACGCTTGCCCATTTGCGCTATACGCATTCCTTCAAGGCCAAGAATGGCCACGACGGCATGGGGCGCAACATGTATGGCCTGGACGGCGAAGACGTCGTCATACCCGTACCGCCGGGTACTGTACTCATAAGCGAGGAATCGGGCGACGTGATACGCGAATTCCTGTCGGAGAAAGAAGGCCGCTGGGTTTTCCTCAAAGGCGGCAACGGCGGCTGGGGCAATACCCATTTCAAGTCGAGTACCAACCAGGCTCCGCGTACCGCCATTCCCGGTCAGCTGGGCAGATCG
Source organism: uncultured Treponemataceae bacterium (assembly GCA_964485395.1). Classification (GTDB taxonomy): domain Bacteria; phylum Spirochaetota; class Spirochaetia; order Treponematales; family UBA12059; genus JANNSO01. Next base: position 58,305 of record CAZAJF010000011.1, read on the forward strand.
GTGGACCTTCGCCTGGAACTGCAGTTGATGGCGGATATCGGATTCGTAGGTTTTCCGAATGCCGGTAAATCGAGCCTCCTGGACCGTTTCACGAATGCGCGCCCTAAAATAGCGCCGTATCCGTTTACTACGAAAATTCCCAACCTTGGCGTTTTAACGGTGGCTGAGCGCGATATAATCCTCGCCGACATCCCCGGTATCATAGAAGGCGCCCATGACGGCCTTGGCCTTGGAATACGCTTCCTGAAGCACATCGCGCGCACTGCGGCCCTGGCGTTTCTCATCGACCTGTCGGACGATAATTATCGGGAAGCCTTTGGGATACTGTTATCCGAGCTTTCCAGTTTTTCCGAGGATCTCGCCGTAAAACCCCGCATCGTCCTGGGCACCAAGCTGGACCTGCCCGAGACAGAAGGTCGCCTGGCGGAACTTGCGGCTCTCCTGCCCAACGAGACCGTGCTGGGCATCTCGGTTTTTTCGGGGGAAGGTTTACCGGCCGTTTCCAAATCGTTCCTTGAATCGGTGGTGAAATTGGAACGATCCGATTCCCGGGATTCATGGACCGGGAATCCATTGTAAGCTGTCCGTCATGTCCAAGTTAGATGCGGTAACGGCGAACGTAAAGGCGCCGCTTTCAAAGATTCCCACGGGGCTCCCCGAACGTGTTGCGTCGAGCGGGCGGAGCCGGTACAATAAGCTGCATGCAGGCGGAGTCCATCGGTGAAGCGAATCGTAATTGATAAAAGCGCCATATTTTTGATACTCATCATTGCCTTGGTCGTGATTTCCGTCGTTCTTGTGTCCTTTAAGCTCAAGAGCGATCCGTTTGAGCAGGCTGTCGGCGATGATCGCATCATGAATATCGCCTTTATCGTCGAAAAGCAGGGGAAGCCGATAGCGACTGAAATATTCATGTATTATCCCGTCAACAGCCGGGGCGCCTTGCTGGATATTCCCTCCGAAACCGGCTTGATCATAAAGTCCCTGAACCGGGTGGATAAAATAGAAGTTCTGTACGACGCGAAGAATCCCAAGAAATACCTGGACGAGATCAGCGCGCTTACGGGCGCGGTCCTGACCTGGTATGTAATCGTAGACGAGAAGGCTTTGGGCGAACTCGTCGACATCATGGACGGTTTCAGCGTTTTCATCCCCAACCAGATCATCACCGAGCTGGATGGCAAGAAAGTTTTGCTGCCCTCCGGGGCAAATGTGCTGGACGGCAGTAAAATGCGAATCTACGCAACCTATCAGGATGATATCCGCCCCGAGGCCGAGACGGTGGCCAGGAGGCAGAACGTTATCCACGCATTGCTGAGCAGCCTAGGCACGCGCAGCGACTATGTTCAGAGCAAAAGGATATTTCCGTCCGTCATGCAGCGTCTTCGCACGAATTTGCCGCAAAAGGCGCTGATAAAACTGGTGGAAGGGCTGAAAAGCCTCGATACGGAACGGCTGGTGTACCAACGTCTTACAGGCACGCCCCGAAAAGTAGAGGGCGTGTTGCTGTTATTCCCGCATTATGACGGGGAGCTGGTTCGGGATATTGTCAGGCAAACGCTGAATGCCCTTTTGAATACCGGTTCTTTTTCGGCTGACGAGAAAATTTTTACGCTGGAGATACAGAACGGTACGGCTATTCGCGGCTTGGCTCAAAAGGCCGCCGATATTTTTCAGAGTTTCGGGTATGAGGTTATCGCGGTGGGGAATGCGCCAACCCAGAACGAGGAATCCACCCGCATCGTCAACAGGTATGGCGATAGCAATGCCGTATCCACGATTGCCGGCGTAATCCGGTGCAAGAAAGTGGAGTCCGGCGAGTCTGCGTCGACCGGCAATGTGCCCGCCGACTTCGTCATAATTTTAGGAAAGAATTTTAATGGGAGGTATTGTGTCGACTGAAATACAAGAAGCCGCATTTTCATGCGCGCAGGTTCTCGCTGACAACAACGGAGGCGACACCCTGGTTATCGATCTGCGAAAAGTATCCGGCTGGACCGATTTTTTCGTGATTGCCACGGCGACGAGCTCGACGCACATGCGCGGACTAGTTCGCCACTTGGATGATTATGTTCACACTCAGGGTATTACCGCGCTCCGGAGGCCGCGTGCCGCCGAAGACGAGCAGTGGTGCCTGGTGGATTTCGGTAATTTCGTGGTGCATATCATGAGTACCGAGGCGCGGGCGTTTTATGAGCTTGAATCGTTATGGTCTGAAGGAAAAAGCACGGAAGTAGCCCCGAAGACAAACCCTGTCTGAAAAGCGCCAAGGTTTGTAATTAGCCTTTTAATACCGCTCGTCCTGTGGGGCAGAGCGGTTTGAATATCGACTCTAAACCTTATTCGTCAAAATCGTTGTAGTCTATATCATCCTCGACGTCGTAGCCGTCGCCCTCTTCTTCGAATTCATCGTCTTCGTCATCGTCGAAGTCATCATCGTCATCGAAATCGTCTTCTTCGTCGCCGAAGTCGTCAAAATCATCTTCGTTTTCAAAATCATCCTCATCCTCGAAATCGTCTTCGTCGTCGTCCTCATAATCGTCGAAGAGAATACAAGGGATAGGGGGATATTGAGAGTAGTCTCCAACGTTCACGAGAGCGATCTCCAAAACGTTGTCAGGCATTGGCGTGTCCCGAATCGGATCCATTGCGATCCTCCCTTATTGCAGAAATTTCACGTATCTTGTAAGCGTTAACGTACATGAAATCTAAAAGAGAGTTTGATACTCTGTCAACTATATTTTTCATTATTTCACCTTATTTTTGCCTGATTCGCATTTTTTTACGCCGACTCTCCGTTAAAAGCCGCATTGCGTAGGAAGCCTGAAAAATTCACCTGCTTTCAGGTATCTTTTCATTCCTGGTTTACCGCTTGGTATCCCCCGCATATCCAGTAATATATAAAATTATGCTTGCGCGGAGCCGAGCCCGGGTTTAGAATCCTGACAGCCGGGCTGGTTTACATCTTGGTTTCTTTTACAAGGAGACGAGCTGCATGAATATCACCGATATCCGGATAAGGCGCGTGAACGAAGAAGGTAAATTGCGGGCATATGTAACAGTTACGTTCGATGAATGCTTCGTGATTCATAATATCAAGGTAATCGAAGGGAAAACCGGTTTTTTTATCGCAATGCCAAGTAGAAAAACTAAAACCGGAGAGCACAAAGACATCGCCCATCCGATTTGTCCCGAATTCAGGACGAAGCTCCAGGATTTAATCGTTCATGCTTTTGAGAATTCCGATTCCACAGTCGATCTTGATACGGAAGATTGATTCAAAATTGCCGCGCAGGTCAAAAAATCCAAAAAAAACAACATATTCATAGAATATTTTGTTTTAACCACGTGACAAACTGCCTGCTTCCAGGGTATAAACTACGCGCTATACCAAGAATTTTTTTTGGTATATTATTTTGGGACGTAGACAAGCGGTAAGTCAGCGGTTTTTGGTTCCGCCAATCGCAGGTTCGAGTCCTGCCGTCCCAATGCATACAACACGCCATGAGCGAGGAGAGAATATTCATGAGTCAGCCCGTATTAACCGCAGGCGCACGCGCCATATCCACTAAAGGTGCCCTGAACTCCTTGAGGAGAGAGGGTAAGATTCCTGCAGTCGTGTACAATCGACACGGAAAAGCCACGTCAATTTCACTTGATGAAATCGCTTTTTTCAAGGCGACCAAAGGTGTTTCCGAGAGTACCATCGTTAAACTCCTGATTGACGGCAAGGAAACAGAGTGCTTTATCAAGGATCGACAGCTTGATTGGCTCAAAGGCAAACTCGTCCACGTCGACTTTTTTGAAGTGGAAAGCGGTGTCAGCATCCGTCTCAAGGTTTCCATTCACCTCATCGGCACACCGGTCGGCGTGCGCGAAGGCGGAATCCTCGAGAATCCCGTACACGAAGTCGAAGTCGAATGTCTTCCCAAGGATCTCCCCAGCCATTTCGATATCGATGTTTCCGAACTGCATGCAAACCACTCGATCCACGTACGCGACATCAAGCGCACAGACGGCGTCAAGATACTGAGCTCCGCCGATCAGGTCGTCGCATTGGTCAAGTTCGCGAAAGCCGATGCGGCAGCGGAAGCACCCGCAGCAACCACCGCCGAGGCAGGCGCAACGCCCGCGGCCGGCGCCGCTGCTCCCGCAGCCGGTGCGGCCCCTGCGGCAGCCGCTGCTCCCGCAGCGAAAAAATAAGTCGAATAAGCTCGGATCGAAAAAGGCCGTCCATACCTGGACGGCCTTTTATCATAGAGCTGTCCCGGCCCGGCTTTTATTTTCATCTCGTCGCAGAGGTTCCATAGTGCTTGTTTTTTGTAGGTTTCCATGAAAAACACTCACCCCCGCACTCCGGCATCGTCAGGCCCCGATATTCAAAAAGCCCCTGTGCGCCGTTATTCCGTAATACAGGCGGTACAAACCTTTCTCAAGGAGAATCCTGCCTGTAGGCGGCTTTTGGTCGCGTACTCAGGCGGTCCCGATTCAACGGCGCTGCTCGAGTCGCTCTATCGCCTGAGGGAAGAATTCAAGCTGGAGCTCCATGCCTGCTGGGTAAACCATGCCCTGCGCAGTCCCCGCGAATTACAGGAAGAGCGTGTTTTCGTGGAAAAGTTTTGCGACACCCGGGAGATTCCCCTCGTAATTTTTGAAGCTTGGGAAGGACAGATCAGGGCTGCGGGAAGAAAAGCCGAAAATGGCGGAATAGAGGCGGCGGCGAGGGATTTTCGCCATGCTTGCCTTGAAAAAGCCAGGGTGGAAAGCGGCTGCGACTCGATTCTTTTGGCGCATATGCAGGATGATGTACTAGAAACCATGGTAATGCGTTTTTTTACAGGCTCCGGAACGGGCGGACTCAGGGGAATCGCGGCATCCGCCGGCCGTCTCGTGCGGCCTTTATTGGGCATTCACAAAAAAGATATTTTGGGCTTTCTTGAATCCGAGTCCCTTGCGTACCGGGTCGATTCCACCAACGAGCAGCAGGAATACCTGCGGAATCGCGTGCGGCATTCCTTGATACCCGCTATTGCTTCCGTTTTTCCGAACGTGGATATCGCCTTGGCTTCTTCGGCGAGGAAAGCCTCGCTCGATGACGATGCCCTCAATGCGTATGCCCGCGACCTTCTTCTTCCGGCGGCATTGCCTCCCTTCTCGCCGTATATGCCGTTCCGGATTCCCTGCGCCGCCTTTTACGATGCCGCGCCAGCCGTAAGGATTCGCGCCTTGTACCTTGTTGCCAGACACTATTCCCCAAGGATTCCCTGGAATTTCATGTATAACGCCGCTTGCAATAATAAAACCTCCGGATTACTGGCCGAAGGGGCTGGTATTTCAATATATTCAGACAGAGGATCGATTTGGGTACGAACGGTCGAAGGCAACGACGCTTCTGCATCGTATGATTTTATTGCCGGTACTTTCGGCGATTACACGATAGGCAAAGAATTGACGTTCGGTTTATACTGCTCGAGTGCTTCTTCCGGGAGCTCCGTTTCGTTCCTGCGTACGGATTCCTTTTCATGGCCGCTGAACGTGCATGGCGTCAGGGAAGCTGATGTCCTGTTAACGAAAAGCGGGCCGCGTAAAGTATCGGGCTTGCTGACCGATTTAAAAATCCCTCGTGCCCAGCTTGGTTTGGTACCGGTGGTTGAGGATGGACGAGGTGTCGTAGCGGTATTGGGACGCCTGTGCGGATCCCGCGATGTTTTTAGATATAACGGGGAAATCGAACACTGCGAATCCCCTTCTTTTTTGTCCGTAGAACTGAAAGGAGCCGTTTTCAACGATGGAATTTGACGATGATAACAACAAGCTGCCGCGCAAGCCGAATGCAAACCCGCCCCGCGCAAATAAGCTGTCACTGATTGTTTTTCTGGGCTTGATCAGCGCAACAGCATTGTTTCTTTTCGTAGATGGCAAGTCCGCCAAGAATATCTTGCCGTACTCCACCTTCCTTACGCATCTGACCGAGGGCAACGTAGACTCGGTACGAATAATCGACCAGTTGACCATCGAAGGAAAACTACGCGGGGCAAGCGGTGAAAGCCAGGAATTCCGCACCTTGATACCGTATGTAGACCTGGAGCTCCTTAAAGAGCTCAGATCCAAGCAGGTTCGCATCGAAGGCTCCCTGAGTTCCGCCAGCCCTTGGAGAATACTTCTTGAGCTGCTTCCTTGGGGTTTCGGTTTCTTCATCCTCTGGCTGATGTTCAGGCAGTTCCAGGGTAACAACAAGGCGTTTACCTTCGGCAAAAGCAAGGCAAAACGCTATACCGAGAATGACAAGAAATATACTTTCGCGGACGTCGCCGGCCAGGTGGAGGCAAAGTACGAACTTACGGAAGTCGTGGATTATCTCAAGAATCCCCAGAAATTCGTCAAGATGGGAGCCCGGATTCCCAAAGGAGTACTGCTCGTGGGCATGCCGGGAACCGGTAAGACACTGCTTGCCAAAGCGGTAGCCGGTGAGGCGGGCGTTCCTTTCTTCCATATGTCCGGTTCCGATTTCGTGGAAATGTTCGTGGGCGTCGGCGCCAGTCGCGTTCGTGATTTATTCGAGCAGGGCAGGCGAAGCGCTCCTTGCATCATATTCATCGATGAGCTTGACGCCGTGGGACGCACCCGCGGAGCCGGCTATGGCGGAGGCCATGACGAGCGCGAGCAGACCTTGAACCAGATGCTCGTGGAAATGGACGGCTTCGACACGAAGGACGGCGTAATAATCATTGCCGCCACCAACCGTCCCGACGTCTTGGATCCCGCTTTGCTCCGTCCCGGCCGTTTTGACCGCCAAGTGGTCGTGGCCATGCCCGATATCCAGGAACGCGAAGATATCTTGAAGATACACATGGTAAAAGTGCCGATAGATCCGGCAATCGACATCAAGAAGATTGCCCGCGCAACACCGGGCATGAGCGGTGCCGATCTTGCCAATCTCGTAAACGAGGCCACGCTTTTTGCCATCAGGCGTGAAAAACCGACTGTAGAAATGCAGGATTTCGAGGAAGCGCGCGATAAGCTCATTATGGGCGTCGCACGGTCGTCGCTGGTGATTTCCGATGACGAGAAGTTGGCGACCGCCTATCATGAAGCCGGTCATGCGCTTTTGCATTATTATCTTAAAAACGCCGACCAGCTGCACAAAGTAACCATCGTTCCCCGTGGACGCTCGCTTGGTTCGGCTTTCTCGCTGCCTGATCGCGACGCTTATTCTCGTGGACGCGGTTGGATTCGCGACAGGATCGTCATAGCATACGGTGGATTTTCCGCCGAGAGCATCATCTATAACGAGACCACCACGGGTACGACTCAGGACATCAAGGAAGCCACGAATCTGGCGCACAAGATGGCTTGCGAGTGGGGCATGGCTGAAGATCTGGGTCCTATCGCCTATGGGCAGGAAGACGAGCCGATATTCCTCGGCAAGGAAATTGCCAGGCACAAAGACTATTCCGAGGATACCGCCCGGCGTATAGACCATGCCGTTTTCAAGATTCTTGAGGAAGCGCGTCAAACCGCCTTCGATTTATTGACAAAATACCGGGATCAGCTGGAACGTCTGGCTCAGGAGCTCATGCTGAAGGAGACCTTGCTTGATGAGGATATTACCGCCATGTTCGGCTTTAAAAGCAGAGCCGGCAAGGAAGCCTGATCCGGAATACCCGCAATGCGGAACGGCCGCCCTTTCTGGCGGCCGTTTTCTGTTGTTTGCGCTCGCTTTTGCCGGCTTCTTTTTTTCGCAACCCCTTGCCATCGCCGAAGGCTCTCCCTCGGGCGATACGCGCAAACGCGACGCCGCGCTTACGGGCACGCTGCTAGAAGGGGCCAGGAACGCGCTCAGCCTCGGCTATCTACGTGAAGCCGTGGAGCTTACGAACGAAGCGCTGGAATACTCGCCCGCCAATTCCGATGCTCTTTACTTTCGCGCCCTGTGCGGGCTTTCGCTGAAGGAACCGTTCGCACAGATAGGCTTCCTGCTCGAGAACGCGCTCTCCACAAACCAGTTTTTCTACTATTCCCGCGAAGACGCCCTTGTCCTGTACTGCTCGTACCTCGTTCGCGTCCGGAATTATGACGATGCCTTGCGATTGCTTTCCGGCCTTCGACACAGTGCAGTGCGGGATGCCCTTGAAGCGGAGGCGTTGCGGCTGTCAGGGAATCCGGAAAAGGCGCGGCAGGCCCTTCTGTCGCTGATTGGCAGATATCCGTCGGAGGCCGCTCGCTGCCTGCCCTGGCTTCTTTCCTTGGATCAGGAAACTCGATCCGCTCTCGATGCGCAGCTTGTATCCGAACTGTTCCGTCTGCTACCTGGGATCAAAGAGCGCTCCTTGGAATTTTTGGCGGCGCTTGCTCCATTTGCCGCGACGCTGGAAGATTCCCGCTTGCTGCTTCGGGAATTCAGGGCCATGGGCGGAAAAAGCGCAAACGCTACGATAGCATCCCTAAAATGGGGTCTTATCACCGATAACGACGCAATAGCTGAATTATTTTCGGGAGCTTACCCACTGTTTTCGGTTGTTGTGCGGGAGCTATTCGATAATTTAGGCAGCGAGCAAAGCCGTCAATCATTTCTACAGGCGTTTCTGTCTTTTTCAGGCAGCATTGCCTCGGACGAGAATCATGACGGCCTTGCCGATTTCTCTATTACCTACGAAATGGGGCAGGCGCAATCTGCGATCCTCGATGAAAACCAGGACGACAGGGCCGAAGGAAGACTGCTGTTCGCCGATGGCGTGCCTTTGAGCGGCAGCTTGCTGAGTCCAAGCTTGGATGTAGAGTTCAAATACGGAATATGGCCTTATATCGATGCGGTTTCCTATACAGATGCCAGTGCACAAAAAAACTACAGCGTAAAACCGGCTTCGCTTGCGTATCGAATAATCGATATGACGATTCTCGGGCGCTGGAAGGGACGACCGGCGATACTGTATGAGCATGCTGCGATTCCGCCGCTCCTTGAGCAGCAAGCGCTTGCCAACGCCGTTCATGTTGACGAGAAAAAAGCCGGCAAGCGGCAGTCGGTCGACTTGGCTGAGGGACTGCCCGTACAATCCTGGTATTCACTGCAATCGGGCTTGTCCGCAACCGTTGTGTACGCCAACGGCATGGCCCACTATGAGCAGCTGGATTTAAATAATGACGGAAGGTATGAAGGGCGAAAAACCTGGGTTCTGGATTCTTCGGGCGAATCTATTCCCCGGATTATCGAGATAGACGCCAATGCCGACGGCATTTACGAGTATAGCGAATCTTTGGCGGCTCCATTTGAAAAAAACTGGGATCTCGATGACAACGGCAGCATGGATCTTCGCCTGATTCCGGAAAATGCCCAACGGTTGCGCTATGAATTTTCGAGCAGGCTCGATGGAAATCGGGATATCGTTCTCGTCTATTCGGAGGGAAAAATCATTCAGGCTTTCAGGAACGGCAAAGAGCTTTTCCTGATACCCGATTCCGGCGGAAACATTCTGTGGTTAGGCAGGAAACCTTTCGATTTTGGAACGCAAATTCCGATTCCCGGCTGGGGAGTGCGCGCTTCCGCAAGATATTTCGTGCTTTCCGTCGCGGGCGTGCTGTATGCGGAAATTTTAGAGTAAATTTATCGCCCACTAGCCTTGCGTTCCGGCACGTCCTCTCCTAAAATTATCAGTATTGCTAAATATGCAATGGAGGTAGTATGGAGAGGCCGGACAATCAAGTGGACCTTCCGTTATCGGGCGTAATCAATATCGAGAATTCAGCCAAAATCGCCGGACTCCTTGCCGATGCCTTGAAGAAATGCGGGAGACTGGCAGTGGATCTGTCCGGCGTGACCGAGCTGGACCTTCCGGGCATTCAACTTTTGTACTCGTTGTCCAAAACGGCTGCGGTCAAAGGGAAAACCGTAATACTGACGGGTAACATAGCCCCGCAAGCCGTTCGCAGGCTGCTCCACGCGGGCTTCATACAAAACGCCTGCACTTCCGGGGAATCATTGATGGCTATGCTCCCCGATTTCAATGCGGCAGGCAGTAAAGCATGTTAGACAAATTCAAAGACGCTTTCCGCGAGGAAGCGCAGGAACTTCTCGTTAACCTTGAAACTTTGCTGCTCGAACTTGAGGCGGACAGCACCGACATGGAATTGATCAATGCCGCTTTCCGGGCGGTGCATACCATCAAAGGTTCGGCCGGCATGTTCGGGTTCGAGCGCATCAGCCGCTTTACGCACGATTTCGAGACGCTTTTGGACAGCTGCCGTTCGGGTAAGTGCAAGATCGACAAGCATCTTATCGATCTTTCGCTGAAGGCGCGCGATATTATTCGCGAAATGCTCGCGGAAGAAGACAGCCCCGCGCCTTTCGGCGAAATTGCCCTGCAACTGATGAATGAATTCCGCCTCGCCGTAAATTCATGCGGCGATTCAGCGCCGGAGGCCGCCAAGGCACCGGTTCCGCTACCCGCGGTTCAGCCTGAAAGCCAAAGCCTGAATCCCGTTACCAAAGAGGCTGTCCCTGTCGTTTCAAACGATGATTCCTCGGGAACGTATAGGATTTTCTTCAAGCCGCCGCCGTCCGTTTTCAAGAACGGCACGCGCGTGCTGAAGCTCTTCGAGGAACTTGCCGAGCTCGGTGAGCTTTCCGCGCATCCGCGCATGCGCGACATCCCCGATCTGGATACGCTGGACCCCGAACAGTGCTATGTCGCCTGGGACATCATACTTACGACCAATAACGGCTCGAATGCAATCCAGGACGTGTTTATTTTTATTGATGACGCCGCGGAATTAAAGATAGAGCGCCTTGATAATCCCGACGAGCTTTCTTCGGATCAGCCTAAAAAGCTGGGAGAGATACTCGTGGAGCGCGGACTGCTTCAAGCCGACGCCTTGGGGATAGCGCTGAAATCGCAGCGAAAACTCGGTGAAGTGCTGCTGGAAAAGAATATCGTTTCCCCGGGCGAGCTGGAATCGGCATTGGTGGAGCAGGCGCATTTGAAGCGGGCGCAGGAAAAGCAGAGCGAAACCGCGGGATCCATACGGGTATCCAGCGACAAGCTGGACCAGCTTGTGGATCTCGTAGGAGAGATGGTTACCCTGCAGGCCCGGCTGGCCCGGACTTCGATACAGCTGTCCGATACTGGATTGTCCTCGATATCGGAGCAGTTCGAGCGGCTTGTGTCCCAGTTGCGGGATAACGCCATGAGCGTGCGCATGTTGCCGATAGGATCCACCTTCAATAAATTCCGCAGGGTCGTGCGGGATCTGTCCGCAGAGCTGGGCAAGGAAGTGGAGCTCTTGACCGAGGGAGCGGACACCGAGCTGGACAAGACCGTGATCGAGCGTTTGAACGATCCGTTGGTGCATATTATCCGCAACTCCCTGGATCACGGAATCGAGAAACCGCAAGACAGGCTCGCCGCCGGCAAACAGTCGGGCGGCAAGATAACGCTGTCGGCGCAGCATTCCGGCGCGCATGTGGTAATCAGCGTTTCCGATGACGGCAAAGGCCTGGACCTGTCCGCGATCCGCGCAAAGGCGGTGGAGCGGGGCATCATCAGCGCGAATCAGGAACTTAGCGAGGAAGAAGCCTTCATGCTGATCTTCCGGCCCGGTTTCAGCACCGCGAAAAACGTTACCAGCGTCTCCGGAAGGGGCGTGGGCATGGACGTGGTAAAGCGGGAGATCGATTCTCTGGGCGGTATGGTCAACGTGGAATCGATATCGGGAAAAGGCTCCAAGATATCGCTTAAGATTCCGCTTACGCTCGCGATAATCGAGGGCTTGCTGGTACGGATCGGCGATGAATTCTTCGTACTGCCCTTGTCCTCGGTTGAAGGCTGCGTGGAGCTCTCGCGGGATGAGAAGGGCACCGGAAACAACGGCCAGATCATGCGTTACCGCGAGGAATTGCTGCCTTATATCGACTTACGCGACTTTTTCTCGGTTCCCGGCGCAGCTCCCGCCCTATCCCAAGTCGTCGTCATCAATTCCCAAGGCAGCCACATGGGACTGGTCGTGGATAACGTCATCGGGGACTACCAAACGGTCATTAAGCCACTGGGGCGCATGTTCAAGAACGCCGCGGGCTTGTCCGGCGCCACGATACTCGGGGACGGCACGGTGGCCCTGATCGTGGACTTTAATCGTCTGGCGAATCACTCCCTGACCGCCGCCAAGAAGACTGCGAGCGTCGGATGAGCAGGGAAGAGTCGAACGACCTCAAACAGTACGAAGGGCTTTCGGAAAAGGCTTTCAAGAGACTCGCTGTTTTCATAGAAGCCCAACTGGGCATACGCATGCCCGACGCCAAGAAAATCATGCTGGAAAGCCGTTTGCAGAAACGCCTTCGCATCCTGGGGCTTCCCGACTATGACGCCTACCTGGACTTCGTTTTCTCCGATAAGGACGATACCGAACTCGTGCAGATGATCGACGCCGTAACCACGAACAAAACGGATTTTTTCCGGGAACCCGATCACTTTGACCTGCTCACATCCAGGATTCTTCCAAAAGCCATAAGCGATTTTGGTTCGGGACGAGCCTTCTCGTTCTGGTCCGCCGGTTGCGCGACGGGAGAGGAACCGTATACGCTGGCGATGGTTCTCGAGGAATTTGCCGCAGGGCATCCGGGTTTTTCCTACCGCATCGTCGCCTCCGACATCTCGACGCAGGCTTTGCAGAAGGCAGTCAACGGAGTTTACGCGAGCGAGCGGGTGGATGTGGTTCCGCTGTCGCTCAAGAAGAAATATCTCTTGCGGTCCAAGGACTCCAAAAAAGACGTCGTGCGCTTCAAGCAGGAAGTTCGCGAGAAGATAAAATTCATTCGCCTTAACTTCATGGATGACAGCTATCCGTTCGAGGGCGTTTTCGACGTGGTGTTCTGCCGGAACGTGATAATTTATTTTGACCGCGCAACCCAGGAAAAAATGCTGGGCCGAATCTGCAGGCACCTCCGGTCCGGCGGGAACCTGATATTGGGACATTCGGAAACGCTTACCGGTATGAATCTGCCTCTGCGTTCGATAGCGCCGACCGTGTATGAAAAATTGTAGAGCGAAGAGGACGTATTGAGATGCAGAAGATTAAAGTAATGATCGTGGATGACTCTGCCGTCGTACGGCAAACCTTGAAGGATCTCCTGGATTCGGATCCTCAGATCGAGGTTCTGTCCGTAGCCTCCGACCCTATTTTCGCCTTGAAGCGCCTGGAAACGGAAAGACCGGACGTCATCGTCTCCGATGTGGAGATGCCCAGGATGGACGGTCTCGCTTTCCTGCGCAAGATTCGCGAGACGATCGACATTCCCCTGGTCATCTGCTCCAGCAAGACCGAGGAAGGCTCGGACAACGCGATCAAGGCCATGGAATACGGTGCGGTCGATATCATTCAAAAACCCAAGGTGGGTACCAAGCAATTCCTGGAAGAATCTCGGGTGGCCATCTGCGACGTGGTAAAGGCCGCGCACCTTGCCAAGCACCGCCGGCCGTTCTCCGCCCCGATGAGGGACGTCGCGCCTAAACTGACTGCGGATGTGATCATGCCAAAACCGAACGCGGGCAACGTATTGGAAACCACCGAGAAGGTAATCGTCGTAGGCGCCTCCACCGGCGGAACCGAGGCGCTGCGCGAATTCCTCGAGCTTTTCGCCGAGGACGCGCCGGGCATCGTCATTGTCCAGCATATGCCCGAGCATTTTACCGCCGCCTTCGCGCGCCGCCTTGACGGCATCTGCCGAATCGGCGTCAAGGAAGCGGAGGACAACGATACCGTAATTCGGGGGCGTGCGCTCATAGCTCCCGGAAACAAGCATACGCTGCTGAAAAGGAGCGGTGCCCGATACTACGTGGAGGTAAAGGAAGGTCCGCTCGTCTGCCGCCACCGGCCCAGTGTCGATGTGCTGTTTCGATCGGCGGCCCGCTATGCGGGAAAAAATGCCGTAGGGGTTATCATGACGGGCATGGGCGACGACGGTTCCCGGGGAATGAAGGAATTGTACGACGCCGGCGCTTTTAATATTGCGCAGGACGAAGAATCATGTATAGTGTTTGGAATGCCCAACGAGGCGATCAAGCTTGGCGGTGTCCATTTGGTCGTGCCGTTGGGCAAAATAACCGCGGAAGTTCTGAAGGCGGCCCGTTAAGCCGTTTTGTGCAGTATACGGTCTTTGGGCCATCAGTTTGATTTTAGGAGGATTTTATGGGTAAAAAAATTTTGGTGATCGACGATTCCGCCGCGATTCGGCAGAGCATTTCCTACATCCTCAATCAAGAAGGTTATGAAACGACCGAAGCCTGTGACGGCTTGGAAGGGCTGCAGAAACTCGACGGCGTCGACCGTCTTGATTGCATCATCACCGACGTAAATATGCCCAACATGGATGGAATCACGTTTATTCGAAAGGCGCGCGAAAACGCCAAGTTTAAATTCGTACCCATCCTGGTGCTTACGACGGAGTCGCAGGGCGCCAAGATGAACGAAGGCAAGGATGCCGGCGCGACGGGCTGGATCGTAAAGCCTTTCAGCGCTGATAAGCTCCTGGCAGTCGTTAAAAAGGTAGCGGAATAGCCGTGGGACAAGAAAAACCCCTTGCCGGAAGATACTTGTCGTTCGTACTCGACGGCGAGATATATGCCGTAACGGTGGAACGAGTCGAAGTCGTCCTTGAAATGCAGGCAATTACCCGGGTTCCGAATACAGAGAAGCAGATATGCGGCGTCATCAACCATCGCGGATCGGTAATTCCCGTTGTGGATCTGCGGATACGTTTCGGCCAGGCTCCCTCCTTGCGGGACGACAGTTGCTCCATCGTCGTGCTGCAGGTGAAATACGAAGGCGAAACCCTTACGGCGGGCATGCTTGCGGACGGTGTGCGCGAAGTGATCGACATCGAAGCCGACGCTTTGGAACCCACCCCCAAGATCGGGGAGAGAAAAGGAGCCGGCTCGATAGCCGCCTCCTGCGTGGCCGGCTTGGCCAAGATAGGTAAGGATTTCATAATTCTCCTGGATATCGACGCGACGTACGCCAACAGCGCACCGGTTTTGGAAGCAGAGCATGCATAGCAAGAAAATAGCACCGGACAATCCTGAATCCTCCGAAGTCCGTATTCTCATCGTGGAGGACGAAACCATCGTCGCCTTGGATATGCGGGCACGGCTCGAGAGCCTCGGGTATGTCGTAGTGGGCACCGCGCCATCCAGCGAAATCGCGATCGCGCTCGCGAAAAAATTCGAGCCTCATCTCGTTCTCATGGACATAAAGCTCCATGGCGACACCGATGGCGTCGAGACGGCGCGCCGAATACGCAAGGCGCGCGAGGTTCCTGTCGTTTTCGTAACCGCGTACACGGACGAAGTAACGCTGAAAAGCGTTCAGAGCTCCAGTTCCTACGGCTATATCGTAAAGCCTTACCACGAGCGCGAGTTGCGGATAGCCATCGAGCTTGCGCTGTCCAAATTCTCGTATGAGAAAAAAATCGTCGAAGCCAAGGAAATGGCCGAAGCCCAGGATCGGGCCAAGAGCTTGTTTCTCTCCAATATCAGTCATGAGCTCAAGACGCCGTTGAACGCCATCATAGGATTTACCGACCTGGCGTCCGGCCTTGCCGAGGACCCCGAATTAAGGGAATACATCTACATGGCCAGCCGCGGCGCCAGGAAGCTCGAGTCGAGCATCAATTCGCTGCTGGATTACACGAAACTGGAAAGCGGCGCGCTGATACCTGTTTTCTCCGAGTTCGGGATAGAGGACATGCTCTTGCGGTCCTGGGAACCCTATGCCGCGGAAGCGTACGCGAAAGGGCTCGCCCTCGGGCTCAGCCTGGATCCGGCTTTGCCGCCCACGCTGCATGGGGACGCGGGGCATATTTCCGAGATCATCAAAAACCTCCTCGAGAACGCGGTTAAATTTACCGAATCCGGGTATATCAGCCTTTCCGCGCGCCGGGAAACCGTGGATGGGCGGAGTATGATGCAGATTTCCATCCTGGACAGCGGAAGAGGGATTCCCGCGGAGTATCGCGAAACTATCTTTCAGCGGTTTACCCAGTTCGACGCCTCGTATACGAGGCTCGTCGGCGGCATGGGCTTAGGGCTCTCCCTGGTTCAGGGATTGGCGTATCTTCTTGGAATTAAGCTTACGCTGCGGGAAAATCCCGCCGGCGGCACCGAATTCCAGTTGTCTCTCGCCATCGACGACGGCTCCCCACGATCGTACCCGCAGGCAGGCCAGCGATTCTCGGCTCTTACGATCGGGCTCTTCGGGATCAATGCGGCGGTATGCGCGGATTTTTCCTTCATGGCGGAGAGCCTGGGCGCCTCCACGATCCAGCTTGACGCATCGCGTTTGGAAGCCGGCAGCCTGAGCGCGTTGTTCATCGACGTCGCTTCTTGGTCCCGGTCATCCGCGGCGGTACGGTCCCAGTGCATCGCGGCGGTTAAAAGCGGCTTGCCGCTGGTATTTATCGTGGCGTCTCCGGGCGAGCTTAACCCGATCCCGGAACAAGGCAAGCCGCAGCGCGTCTCCTATCCTGTGAGCCTCAGCCTTATCCACTCCGTGCTTCAAAGGGCAGATTCCTGTCTCGCATGCGAAAAAAATGTACCCGACCTGTCTCCGCTGGAATATCTCGACGTACGGATCGATGCCCCCAAGATTGCCTCGCACGACTTGAATACGAGCAAGCACGAGACGGTAAGCCTTGAATACTCCAAGCTTTTCGACGCGGCGAAAAAAGAAATGCAGCCCTCAGCCGATATCAAGGGAGCGATGCAAAATCTCTTCCTGGATATCCAGGATGCCTATGTAAACAGCGACGAAGAGGCTATCGAGCGGATAGCCAAACGGCATTACGATAATTTTTCCGCGCAAAACGCCAAGGCGTGCGCGCAGTTTACGCTGTCTGTATTGATGGATTCGCGCAAAGGTCCGGGACCTTGGATACGAAGTCTGCACGCGCTGATAAAAAACCACCTCGGTTCTTGACGATAGGGAGGAAAAAAAATGGCAAAAATTCTTGTTGTTGAGGATGATTTTGGCAGTAGGCGCATGATGCAGAAAATATTGCAGGATTACGGCGATGTGGACGTGGTGGTGGATGGTGAAGAGGCGGTGCAGGCTTTTTCCATGGCAAAGGCCGAGAATAAAAAATATGACGCTATTTTTTTGGATATAATGATGCCCAGGATGGACGGACACGAGGCTCTGAAAAGGATCCGCGCCTTGGAAAAAGAATTGGCGGTTAATCCTGCGAACGAAGTAAAGATCATCATGACGACCGTGCTTGAAGATCCCCGCAACGTAGTGGACGCCTATTTCTCAGGCGGCGCCACTTCGTATCTGGTCAAGCCGGTAGACCGGCTTAAAGTACGCTCCGAAATGCAAAAACTGGGTTTTTTACCCATTACGGGATAAAGCCTGTGATAACCACCCCGGTGCGGATAGCTATATGCGAGGATGAGCGGATCGTTTCGCTCGATATAGCCAAGTTCCTCGAACGAAACGGCTACGAGTGCAATGGATCCTTCGACTCCGCGGAAGGGTTGCTGGAGTTTCTGAAGACGGTTAAGCCGGATTTGGTGCTCATGGATATCCACCTGAAGGGCAAACTGGACGGCATCGAGGCATCGTCCATAATTTTTTCGCAGTACGCCATCCCGGTAATCCTGCTCACGGCCTACGCGGACGCAGCCACGATCGAACGGGCCAAGATTACCCAGCCTTACGCGTATGTGCTGAAACCCTACGACGAACGGGAACTTAAGACCGCCATAGAGCTGGGTTTGTACCGGGCTTCCATGGAAAGAAAGCTCCGCGACAGCGAAGCACTGTATCGAAGCTTGTTTTCGGACGGGCTTACGGCCCAGTGCCTGATCTCAAGCGATGGCACCATCAGCGAAAAAAACGAAGCGTTCGCGATCCTTGCGGGCGTGGGCGACGGAAACCCGCTTTTCGCCGATCTCCTAACGGAACCGGAATTTCGCGAGCAGGTGGACGCATGCCTTTCCAAGGGAACGGGAATGCCGGTCCGGGAAACGGTCCTGAGCACGGCATCCGGCGTTAAGAAAAATATCTTGATTGGCCTGACCCCCTTGAGCCTCTTTTCTAAACAGTCGAACTTTCTCTGCCAGGCGATCGACATAACCGAGCGGCACGAACTCATGCGGCAGCTTCTGCAATCCCAAAAAATGGACGCGCTCGGCAGGCTCTCGAGCAGCGTGGCCCACGATTTCAATAATATCCTCACGGCGATAATCGGCTATGCCCGAATGCTGGAAACCGAATTCCCCGAAGATTCGCCGTCTCTGGCAGATGTGGACGGAATCATCCAGACCGCCAATCGTGCTTCCACGCTTACGCGGCGGCTGCTCATGTTCGCCCGCGCCGAAAACTCGGAACCGGTTCATGTTTCCCTTCATGAGCTTTGCGGGGACATGGTGCAGATGCTGTCGCACCTGTTGGGAAGCGATATGCACTTGAAGCTCGAGAGCGAAGGTTTCGACGACAATGTCTTCATCGACCGATCGCGCATGGAGCAGGTCGTAATGAATCTATGCGTAAACGCAAGGGATGCCATGCCCGGCGGCGGCATCATACGCGTCACGACCGGAACCGTCTGCCTCAAGGAAAAAATCATGGGAGCCGTGATGGAGATACCCGAGGGCTCCTGGGTGTATATGAGCGTGGAGGATCATGGTACCGGCATGGACGAGTCCATCGTCCACCATGTGTTCGAGCCGTTCTTTACCACGAAATCGCGGGAGACGGGCACGGGCCTGGGCTTGTCCACCGTGCTCGGGATAGTGCAAAGCGCCCATGGCTACATCGATCTGGATACTAAGAAGAATTCCGGCTCCAAGTTTACCGTGTATCTGCCGCTCGTGAAATCCTGAGCTCAGGTACCCAGTATCGCGGCGTACAGGCGGGCCTCGATGCCGGCGGCCGCCTGGCTTGCGAAGGCGCGGTCTTCCCGTTTCAGGTTTACCCGGTGGGTTTCAAGAACCCGCGCGGGTTTTTCGCTTAATGTTACTATTGTATCACCCAAGTAGATGGCCTCGCGGACGTCGTGCGTGACTACCAGGGCTGTGCGGCCGTCCTTGCGCCTTACTTCGAGGAACGCGTCCATGACGCCGATGCGCGTCTTCAGATCCAGCGAGCTGAACGGCTCGTCAAGAAGCATTACCGAAGACGGGCAGGCGAACGCGCGCGCCAGGGCGACCCTTCTCCTCATGCCGCCCGACAGCTGGCCGGGAAGCATATTGAGGCTTTCGGACAATCCCATCGACGCCAGGGCTTCTGCCGCCTTTTTTTTGCGCTCGGTTTCCCGCATATAGGGCTTGAGGATGAAGGCCACGTTATCCGCCGCGCTCATCCACGGGAGCAGCCTGTCTTCCTGGAATACGCAGCTCACTTCGGTTAATGAAAAATCACCAAGGCTGCCGCTGTAGTCCTTGTCCAGCCCCGCCAAGATGTTGAGGAGGCTGGTTTTGCCGCAGCCCGACGGCCCCAGCAATACGGTAATCTCGCCGGACGCGCAGGCAAGGTCTATGCCGTCCAGCGTCGGGACCGATCCATAGGACTTGCTTAGCCCCGTTATGCGGTAGTCCACTTGAATTTCCTTGCCGCCAGGGCGAATAGCGCGTCCGAAACGGCGCAAAGCAGGATGCCGGCTGCCGCCCACGCGAATACCTCGGTGGTTTCGAGCATGACCCTGGCCGTCTGCATGCCTGTTCCGATGGCCGACGGAGGTTGGCTCAGGACTTCGCCCGCGACAACGACCTTCCAGGCCAAACCCAGCGAATTCCGTGCGGCCGCGACGATGTGGGGCAGGGCGGAGGGAAACCGGACCTTCCAGAGTATGTCCGCGGGCGATACCCTGAAGGCGACCGCCATGGAAACGAGGTGACCGTCCACGGACCGCACGCCTGCCGCAACGTCCGCCAGGACGACCGGAAAGGCCATGAGCACGGCCGAAAATATGGGCACGATGCCGGAGGGAAACCAGATCAGGGCTATCAGGATTATCGCGAGCACCGGCGTCGCCCTGATTATGGCCATGAGGGGCGAGATAAGCCGGGCGAAGCGGGGCGACATGGCCGTGAAAAATCCCAAGGCCGAGCCGACGATCATGGAAACGGCGAAGGCGGCGAGCCCGCGCAGTGCGGTCGCCGCAAGCGCCGACTGGAAGCGGGGCGAAAGGCAGAGCTTCGCGAATGTTACGAAAACCTTATCCGGGGTCGGGAGGATTATGTCCTTCCCGATTCCGAACGCGGAGAGTTTCCATACGCCTGCGAGGAGCGCGAAACCCAGCAGGTAATCCGCTCCCTGAAAAAGAGCGCCGCCGGATGTCCGCACCCGCTCAGTTTTTGCCATCGGGAAGTTCTGCGTAGAACGATGCCGGCGGCAGTTTCGCGCCTATCGAGGCCGGAGCGGAGGCCAGGAATACTTCCAGCAGTTTGCCGACGGCCGACTTGGCCTGCGCGGACGGTATGAACACGTAATTGGACGCCGGAATCGCGGCGGCGGCGACGGGCGCCTTGAGGCCGAGCTCGAAAGACTCGACTAAGGCTCCAGCTTTAACCGGATCGGCCAGGATTTTTTTTATGGATTGCCCGTAGGCGTCCAGGAATGCCTTGACGGCCAGCGGTCGTTCCCTGATCAACGACGCCTTGGCCACCACGACGGTCATGGGGTAGTCGTCCTGCCCGCTTGCGGCTTTCCAGAGGGGGAGCAGGGGAAAAGCGTCGCGTGCGTCCTTGTTGCCGCGCAGGGCCATCGTCGCGAAAGGCTCGGGAAGCAGCGCCGTGCTTATCCTGCCCGCGATCAAGCTGGCGGCCAGTTCCGGGTACCCCAGGTTGAAGATGAGTTTTATGCCTGTATCGGCATCGATTCCCTCGTTTTTAAGGATGGTGCGGATCAGGAACTCGGGCGTTGCGCCTTGGCCTGCAACGTATAAGTCCTTGCCCCGGAGATCGGCTATGCCTTTGACGGCGGGATCCGTGGATACGAGCTTGAGCATGCCGTTGCCCACGACGGCGAGCATGGGATAATCGATGCCCGAGTTGTAGAGCTTGGCGGCCATGTTTACCGGCAGCACGGCGATGTCCAACTCGCCGGAAAGCAGCTTGGCGGCGATGGCGTCCGCGGATGCGAAAGCCTCCACGGCGAGCTGCGCATTTTGCGGCAGCGCAGGCTTTTCGGCGAACAGGTAAATCATTCCAATGCCGCTGGGGCCCTTGATTGCTCCCGCGCTTATGGTTATATCGGGAAGGTTGACTGCCGCCTTCTCCTTGCCGCCAAGGGCGAAAAGCTGAAGCGAGAAAAGCGACAGCGCCATAATGATCAGCATGGTTCGTTTCATCGGGTATCCTTCCTTAGTATGGAGGCGCAAGAAATTTCTTGAGGTTCCACTATATTATATCCCATAAATTTATTATAGTATCGGTATGAGCGAGAAAACCTGCCCGTCCTGCGGCATGACAATAGAGAGCGTCCGGAAGCACGGCACCATCGGCTGCGCGCTCTGTCTCAGGGAATTCCGTTCCGAGATAGTCATGCAATTCCGGAGGAACGGCCACGGGTTCAAATACTCGGGCAGGACGCCCCTTTCGATAAACCGCGAGGATTCCGCCGGGATCAGGAAAGAACTGGAGATCGCGCTCCAAAACGATGATTTCGAGCATGCCGCAATACTTCGCGACATGCTGGATACTCCGCGGGCGGATGCCCGGCTATGAGCTCCTTCTCGCCCCTTTGGCAATCCGCCGACACCGGCCATCCTGATTTCGACGTCGTGATACATTCCCGCGTCGGGCTGTCCCGCAATCTTTCCGCGTATCCCTTCGCCCCCGCGATTACCGCCGCCCAAAAACATGAATTGCTTTCCGAGCTTCACAAGAAACTCGCCGGTTGCGGATTTTCCGTTTTTAAGATTCCCGAGATTCCTGAAAACGAGCGATCCGCGCTTATCGACCGCGAGTTTTTACCAAGAGCCTTCGCCGTGGATGAAACAAGTTCGCTCGCGCTGTCGGAAACCGATCCTCTGTGGATCCTTTGCATGGAAAAAGACCATATCCTGGTGCAGGCGCACCAACGCGGGTTGTCACTTTCCTCTGCGTGGGGTTTTACGCGAAAGACCGAGGAAAAGCTGGGAGCCGCCTGCGATTGGGCTTTTGACCCGGATTTCGGCTATATAAGCGGCGATATCCAAAGGATAGGAACAGGCCTTTCCGCATCCGTCCTGATGCATTTACCGGCCCTTGAATTGACCGGTTTCATCGAGACCGCCTGCAAGCAGGCCATGGATGCGGGTTTCAGCGTCGGGGGCATGTACGGCTCGGCCGGCGTCTCGGGCGGTTCGCTCTATGAAATGGCGCTTCCCACGGGATTCATGGATGCGGAGGAAATAGCCCTGGATAGATTGGAGCGCGCTGCGAAGCTTTTGCTCCAGTACGAACGCGCGGCGCGGGCTGAGCTTCTCGATTCGTCCTCTTGGGAGCTTTTCGACTTTATCGGGAGGGCCGCGGGACGCGCGCTGCACGCCCATAGCGTCGGCTGGGACGAATGCGCCGAGATCGTTTCGGGCATCCGGCTGGGATTATGCATTAAAGTGCTTGCAGGTATGGACGACGCCCAGGCAACTGACTTATTGTATATAGTGAGGAATATCCGTTCGTCCAGGGTGCAGAATCGGGCGAAGCCTGAACACGTAGCCCGTGCCGATTTGCTGCGGAAGGCCGTGCAGGGATTACATTTTTCCGAGAGGTACAGCGATGTTTAAAGGCTTGACCAAGAGAGCACAACGAATCCTGACGATTTTGGCTCAGGAAGAGGCAAAGCGCTTCCATGCGTCCGAGCTGAGTCCCGAGCACGTTTTGCTGGCCATTCTTCATTCCTCCGAGGGGGCCGGCTACAAACTGGTCGAGACGCTTAAAATCGACATTCATGAACTGATATTGGAGCTCGAGCGCAACGCCATCAGCCGCAAGGGCGGTTTTATACTGGGCGACGCCCCGCTTTCCCGCAGGCTCAAGAGCATGCTTGAGGCGGCCGCGGAGGAAGCCCGGCTCATGGAGTGCGAGTATATCGGGACCGAGCACCTGGTCGTTGCCGCTGCCCGCGAGACCGGTTCCTCTTTCGAGGGGCTGCTGGGACGCTATGGCATTTTTTACGAACAGCTGCGCGGCGCCTTGCGCCTCATCGTTGCGTCCGGAGAGGATAAAACCTCAAAAGCCCGTCTCATCACCCAAACTCCGCAGCCGTTTCTCGCGCAGGCCAGGACTCAGACCGAGGCTCCCACCCCTTTGCTCAACGAGCATTCGCGCGACCTTACGGCGCGGGCGCGTGAGGATAAAATCGACCCCGTGATCGGCAGAAACGCGGAAACAACTCGGCTGATACGCATTTTATCCCGGCGAACCAAGAATAATCCCGTGCTGATAGGCGACCCCGGAGTAGGCAAAACCGCCATTGTGGAAGGGCTCGCCCTCCGTATCGCGCGGGCGGAGGTTCCCGCAGGGCTCCTCAATAAGCGCCTCATGGTACTGGACGTGGCCTCAATCGTGGCGGGAACGAAATACCGCGGCGAGTTCGAGGAACGCCTGAAGCGCATCATGAAGGAAATAGCGGCCTCCGGCAACGTCATCCTGTTTATCGACGAGCTGCATACCATAATCGGGGCGGGAAGCGCGGAGGGCACGATCGACGCTTCCAATATGCTGAAACCGGCGTTATCCCGCGGGGAACTGCAATGCATCGGCGCCACAACCTTGGACGAATTCCGCAAGTACTTCGAGAAGGACGCGGCGCTCGAGCGTCGGTTCCAGACCGTTCTCGTCGAGGAACCGGACACCACCATGAGCATCCAGATCCTCAACGGCATCAAGGAGCGTTACGAGCGCTTCCATTGCGTGCGCTATACGCCCGAAGCCATCGATGCGGCCGTAACCTACGCCAAGCGCTATATCAGCGAGCGCTGCATGCCGGACAAAGCCATCGACGTGATGGACGAGGCGGGCGCCCGGAAGAAAATCGAGCATATAGGGTCCCTTCCCGAACTTGGAGCCATAGAGGACGAGATACGCAAGCTCACCGAGGAGAAACTGGCGCTCGTTTCCACGCAGAACTACGAGCGGGCCGCGCACATCCGCGACAGGGTAAAGCAACTCCGGGCGGAGCTCGACGAGCTCAAGGCCAAGCAGCTTTCCTGCAACGGCCAGGGCGTGGCCTGGGTAGGCCATGAAGACATCCGAGCGGTGGTATCCGAGATAACGGGCATCCCCCTCGAGCGGATCGCCGAGGGCGAGTCCGGCCGCCTCATCAACATGGAAGCGGAACTGCACAAAAAAATCGTGGGGCAGGACGCGGCCGTATCCGCTTTGGCTCAAGCCGTTCGCCGGGCGCGGGCGGGAATCGGGGACGCCAACAGACCGCTTGGATCGTTCATATTCCTGGGTCCCACCGGCGTCGGCAAGACCTTGCTGGCCAAAACCCTGGCGGAGACCCTGTTCGGCAGCCAAGATGCGCTCATACGCATCGACATGTCCGATTTTATGGAAAAGCACAACGCGTCCCGCCTCGTCGGAGCTCCTCCGGGCTACGTCGGGTACGACGAGGGGGGCATGCTCACCGAGCGCGTTCGCCGCAAGCCGTACAGCGTGGTGCTGTTCGACGAGATAGAGAAGGCTCATGTGGACGTGTTCAACCTGCTTCTGCAGCTTTTGGAAGAGGGCGAGCTGCGCGACAACTTGGGGCATGTCGTGTCGTTCCGCAACTGCGTGATCATCATGACCAGCAACGCGGGTACTCGGGACATTACTCGCGGTACCAGGCTGGGCTTCGGGGCCGAAGCGGTCCGCTTCGATTACGAGAGCGTCAAGTCGGCCGCCCTTACCGAACTTAAGCGCATCTTCAACCCGGAGTTCATAAACCGGGTGGACGAGCTCGTGGTGTTCCACCCCCTGAACCGGGAGCAGGTGACCTCGGTGCTCCAGCTGGAGCTCAACGGGTTGCGCCAGCGCCTGGCTGAGCGGGGCGTGTCGCTGGACCTGGACCGCAAGGCCACGGATCACCTCGTGGAAAAAGGCTACGACGCGGCGTACGGCGCCCGGCCCATGCGAAGGCTCATAACCAAGCTGCTGGAGGATCCTATCGCCACGTTCATGGTATCCGGCGAATGCCCTCCGGGCGCCACCATCAAGGTCCGCGGCAAGGATGAGGCCCTGAGCCTGAAAGTAAGCCTGCCTTCCAAGAAGGTGGACGACGAAGTTATAAAAAATTGATTTTTTGAGGAATCCGCCCCGTGATCGATAAGACATACCAGCAATACAAGGCTGCCCAGCGCGGCCGCGACCTTCTTGTCGACGAGCTGACGGCGGGCGACCTTTACGTGGACGAGGTCTATGCAAAGCTGGACGGCACGCTTTCCGGCCCCGGCGGATCCATGCTCTATTATTGGTTGCGGAACCAGTGCAAGGACAAAAAGTCGCTGGATGCCCGGCTGGCGCTTTCGGGTTTTTTTATCGGTAACGATAAAATTACTTCCTTTATCCGCACGACCTTGCGGAGGCTTGGAACCCAAAAAAGGGGAAGTTTGATAGACGAGCTCCTGGACGGCGGTCCCGAGCCGTTCGCGGAATACAGGATCGCGCTTCTGGCTTGGGCTTTCGCGTACCCGGCGCTCATAGCTCTGTCTCTCCTATTCCAGGTTCTTCCCTTTTTCGTAATCGCTGCCGTCTGCCTCGTAAACCTGATTCTTTTCCTGAAAACGACCTCGCTCATCAGCCTTAAGGCCGGTTCAATCGCGTATTTTTGCAGGCTTAAGACCGCTTTATTCGCGCTTTCCGATAGGGCGGTGCTCGGCCGGGGAAATTTACATGCCCAGAGGCTCGCCGAAACCGCCGCCCGAGTCAGGAAAATAAAAGTTCACCCCGTCCTTTTCATGACGCCCTTGACCTTCGCGGGGGACACGGGGGATTCCATTCTCATGTACTTCAAGGTGTTCTTTTTAGGCGAGCTTGCCTCGTTCCTGAGATTCTACGGCAAGCTCGTGCAGGAACGCGAAAGCGTGCTTTCCATGTTCGAGCTGCTGGGCGAGATAGACGTGTCCCTGTGCATCGATGGATTGCTGCGGAGCGAAGCTGTCCGGCGATGCGGATTCGCAAAGGGCGAGGCGGCCAAAGGCGAAACCGCCCCCGGCGGTATCATCGAGGCGCGCGGAATGGTCCACCCGCTGATAGAGGGCTGCGTGCCGTTCAGCCTGCCGATACGGAGAGATTTAATTATAACCGGCACGAACATGTCGGGCAAGACGACATTCATCCGAACCTTGGGCATCAACCAGATCCTGGCCACCACCTTGGGTATCTGCTGCGCGCAGTACTTCTCCACGGACTTTCTCAAGGTGGTTTCGTCCATCTCGCTGAACGACAGCCTTTTGAACGCCAAGAGCAGGTATCTCTGCGAGGCGGAGCGGATGCTGTCCATCATCGGCACGGCGAAGGAATGCCGCTGTCTCGCGCTCGTGGACGAAATTCTTACGGGAACCAACAGCTCTGACCGGATACGCGCCGCCATCGGCATATTGCGGCATTTGGCGGAAACGGATTCCATCGTCGTGGCCACGACGCACGATCTTGAGATCGCGAACGCCGTCGGCGGAACATACGAGCCGTTCTTCTTCGAGGAAGACATCGTGGACGGCGATATCGTTTTCGACTATCTCTTGAAGCCGGGAATCATAGCGCGGGGAAACGCCCTGAGGATCCTCGCGCACCTGGGGTTCGGCGAGTTCGTCTCCGACCTGAAAAACTAGGCCTGGTCCTGGTCGTGCCCGATAAGGCGGCGCAGCTCCCGTATCCTGTTGTCCTCGATGCGGACGTGAAGATTTTTTTCCTGCATGGGAATGACGAGCCCCTTGGGGCCGTTTTTGGCGCGGCGCAGGTATTTTACGTGGGTATAGTACAGGTCGCCGGCTCCCGCCGACCGCGCCTTGGAGTAATACAGCGCAAGCGTGCCTGCGTCCAGAAGCGTTTCCAGCGGTATGCTTTTCCCTGCGCGCGCCTTGATGAAAACGTACGCGCCCGAGTAATCCCGCGCATGCAGCCACATATCGTTCCCTTTTACGTGCCTTCGCAGAAGCTGGTCGTTCTCTGCGGCCGATCGGCCGATAAGCATGAGCCAGCCGTCTTTCTCCAAGGAGAGGCCGGGGAATCGCCGGTCAGCGTCGGCGGCAGTCGTCGTTTTCCGCTTCATGATGAACGCGCGTATCTCGTGCGGATTTTCTTCCCGCTCCACGGCGGCCGCGTCCTTTTCCAGGGCATCCATGGCAGCCTGCGCGGACTCTATCTCGAGCGCTGTCTCCACTGCGCCGGATTTTGCCTTTTTTGATTTTTCGTAATAATCCTTGGCGTTCTGGACAATGGTTTTTTTTGGGTCGATTCGGACGCTTACGGTGCCGCCTCGATAAAAATCATCGAGGATTACTTCGTTCTTTACCGGCGCAGCCTGCCCGTTGGCCATGAGTATGTCCCCGATCTCCCTGAATCGCTCGGGATCGGCGTATTCCTTTGCCGTCTTTCCCAGCGAAGCCAGTCTCCCCGCGAGTATCGTCCTCCTGCCCTCCAGCCAAGCCCTGGCCTTTTTAAGCAGGGCGTCTCGCGAGAGTTCCGATCCATGCTCGGCGTAGTATGTATCGATTCTGTCATTGATGGAACCTCCGCCCAGCAGGGTGGGAACTTCGGGAAAGTCGCGAATTGCGAATTCCCGCGGGGCTCGGTTTACTGCGGCCTCGGTTTCTGGGCAGTACATTTGTCCGGCGACTTCGCCCTTGAGGGGCTTTCGGGCCAGCACGTCGATGATGTGGCCGTCCGGCTTGGTGAGGATGACGTTTGCCGCGCCAGACCACAGGCGAGCGTATAGAAAGCGTTCGCCGTCGTCGTAGCCCAGGCGTATTTTCAGGATGCGCTCCGTGCCCAGCTGCTCGATGGACTCTATGCGGGCGCCGCGCACGTGGGCGCGCAGGAGCTCGGTAAATCGCTGCGGCTTTTCGGTTTTATGCACGGGGTACCGCGTGGTATGGATGCGACAGGCTCCGTGCGCCACGCAGATGAGCAGCTCGGTGGCCTTTCCGGGCTTGTACAGCGACAGCACGATGGTATCGTAGGCGGGTTGGGTAATTTTCTGCAGCTGCGCCCCGGCCAGGTCGAGTTCCGCCAATACCGCGTCTATCTCTTTCCAGTTGAGCGACATCGCAAACTCCTTTTACATAAAAAAGGCCGACAGGCTCAATACCCGTCGGCCCGTGCGCTTACGCTCCGTGACAGTGTTTATATTTTTTGCCCGATCCGCAGGGGCAGGGCTCGTTGCGGCCCACCTTGGGAACCGTACGCACGACGGTGGCCGCCTTGAGCGCGGTACCTTCCGCCATGGGACCGGCCGCGGCCCTTCCGGAAGGCGCCGGCCCGAGAGCCGCTTGCCCCGGCGCCGTGCCGAACTGTCCTAATTCGTCGTGGCGCATGGCTCCGACGCTGCTTACCACGGACTTGACGGTTCGCTCTTCCTGCTTTTGCACGCGCACGAGGAACAGGTTCGTGGCCACCGATTTTCGGATTTCCTCTATCATGGTGTCGAAGATCTCGAAACCCTCAAGCTTGTACTCGAGCAGGGGGTTTTTCTGCGCGTAATGGCGGAGGTAAACCGCTTCTCGGAGACCTTCCATGTTTTCAAGATGATCCAGCCATTTCTGGTCTATGGTGGTCAGGTATTTCCAGCGCAGGAAGTGGTTCAGGTTCTCGTTGCCGGCCATGGCGCGTTTTTCGTTCAGGTCGTCGTCGAGCATCTTTCTCGCCGTGTCGCGCAGGGTTTCCACCTTGCGGATTTCGGGCGAGTCGGCGCGGAACGGCATCTGGAGGCCGAACTGGTCCTTCAGGTCGTCCTGCAGGTTGGACCACGCCAGCGCCGGGTTGTTCTTGGACGTAGCGGTATAATTTTCCAGGAGCAGGTCGAGCATCTCTATGCCGGTATTCTTTACGCGCTCGGCGATGTCGTTGTCGTGCACGATGCTGGTACGCTGCTCGTAGACGAATTTTCGCTGCTGGTTGAGTACGTCGTCGTATTCAAGGAGATGCTTGCGAACCTCGAAGTTGCGCTCTTCGACTTTTTTCTGCGCGCTCTCTATGGTGCGGTTGAGCAGCGGGTGATTGATTGCCTCGCCGGGCTTCATGCCTATCTTCTGCATGAGGTTCTTCAGGTTGCTTCCGCCGAACAGGCGCATGAGCTCGTCGTCCAGCGATATGAAGAACTTGGAACGGCCCGGATCGCCCTGTCGGCCCGAGCGGCCGCGCAGCTGGTTGTCGATGCGCCGCGACTCATGGCGCTCGGTTCCCAGGACGTAGAGCCCGCCGGCCGCCTTTACTTCCTCGTAGTCCTTGCGCCACGACTCGAATTCTTCCTTGAATACTTTCTTGAAGGTCTCGGCTTCCGCTTGCGTAGCGGCTTTCTTGCGTGCCCGGTAATCGGGATTGCCGCCGAGCTTGATGTCCGTACCGCGGCCTGCCATGTTGGTGGCTATGGTAACGGCGCCTTTGGATCCGGCTTCCGCGATGATGGTGGCCTCGCGGGCATGGTTCTTGGCGTTCAAGACTTCGTGCCTGATGCCCTTGCGGGTAAGCGCGGCGGACAGTTTTTCGGATTTTTCTATGGAGACCGTACCGATGAGCATCGGCTGGCCTTTTGCGTGGGCCTCAACGATCTCGTCGCAGATGGCGTCGAATTTTTCGTCCTCGTTCAGGTAGACGAGGTCGTCCTCGTCGTTTCTGGTTACCGGTCTGTTGGTGGGTATGACGATGACGTCAAGGTTGTATATTTTCGTAAATTCCACGGCCTCGGTCTCGGCCGTACCCGTCATGCCGGAGATCTTGTCGTACATGCGGAAGAAGTTCTGGAAGGTGATGGTGGCCAATGTCCTGTTGCGGCGGGCGATCTTGATTCGCTCCTTGGCCTCGATGGCTTCGTGGAGGCCGTCGGAATAGCGCCTGCCGTGTAAAATACGTCCCGTGAACTCGTCCACGATCTGCACGAGACCGTCCTGCACGACGTATTCCACGTCCTTGGAGAATAGCTCGCGGGCGCGGACCGCCTGGATGAAGTAGTGGGAATACTCGAAATTCTGCTCGTCGAACAGCGAGCCCTGGATAAGGCCGCGCTTTTTAAGCAATTCCTCGATTTTACCGAGACCGTCGGACGTAAAGGAGATTTTCTTGTTTTTCTCTTCCTTTTTATAATCGCCCACCATGATCTCGCCGTTTTCTTCCTTTGGATATTCCCCGGTCGCCGGATCCTTGGCTACTTCCACGAGGTTGCCGACCAGCCGGCTTACTTCGTTGATCTTGAAGGTATCGTCTTCCGCCGCGCCCGATATGATGAGGGGCGTGCGGGCTTCGTCGATAAGGATGGAGTCGATTTCGTCGATGACGCAATAGTGGTGGTCGCGCTGAACCCGCTGGGCGGGATCCATGGTCATGTTGTCGCGCAGGTAGTCGAAGCCGAGCTCGTTGTTGGTGGCGTAGGTAATGTCCTTGCCGTAAGCCACGCGTCGGGCGTCGTTGTCCATGTTGGAAAGGATGGCGCCGACGCTGAGCCCGAGGTAGGAATACACTTGCCCCATCCAGAGCGCGTCGCGTTCCGCCAGGTAGTCGTTTACGGTAACGATGTGAACGCCCTTGCCCGACAGCGAATTGAGGTAGACCGCGGCCACCGAAGAAAGGGTTTTTCCTTCGCCGGTTTTCATTTCCACGATCTTTCCGCTGTGCAGGACGATACCGCCCATGATCTGGGTATCGAAGGCACGTTCTCCCAAGGTACGGCGGGCGGCTTCCCGTGCGAGGGCAAACGCCTCGGGAAGAAGCTGGTTCAGGGATTCCCCGTCGGCCGCGCGTTTTTTGAGCTTAGCCGTCTCGGCGGGGAAATCTTCCGGTTTGAGTGCCATCGCCCACGCTTCTTTTTCGTTGACCGCGTGCAGGGGAGGCAGTAATTGTTTTATGTCGCGCTCGCGTTTTGAACCAAAGAGCGCGGTTAGGGGGTTGAAGGCCATGGCTCTTAATCTATATCTTTTAGGTATACGCGGTCAAGGCAGAACTGTCCGCAAAGCACCGGAGGCCCGTACATGAAGTTTAGAACCGCGCGTATCGCATTTTTAGGCATGGTTGCCTGCGGAATGCTTCTCTTGCCGTCGTGTTCCGCCAATCGCGCGGTGGAGACGCTCCAGCGGGAACAGCTCTTTACCATGAGCTATGGACTCCTTGAGGATCAGCTCAACCTGTTCATGCTCGAAGGGGACGCCCCGCCGCTCAAGACGCGCCTGGCCATGCGGGACGGCATCTTCTATATAGTAAACGGAAACTCTGGCAAGCTCATTACCACTTCTTCCTTCGGAGACCTCCTGGCCATGATCTACAACCCGGACAGGAATCCTCCGCCTTTCGTGCTCAAGACCGTCGATACCGCCGTGAACGTCGGCGTCACCTCCGCGCCGCGAACCCGTACCGCGCTTTCCTATCCCTTCAATGAGCCCGGCGAGATAGCCGTAGACTCCAAGCGCTCCCTGTTCGTGGAGGATAGGGTGCCCGAGGAGCGGCGCAGCAAGGACGGAACGACCGGCGCGGAACTTGAGTACGTCGTGGTTCGATTCGCCTCCGACGGTACCTATATGGACTACCTCGGGCAGGAAGGGGTCGGCGGTACGCCTTTTCCCTTTATTACCGGGCTGTACGTAACCAACAACGATGAATGCATCGTGGTAACCGTAATCCCCGACGCCTGGTCCATTTTCCTGTTCGATGGCCGGGGCAGCCTCATGTCCACGATTACGATTCAGCGGGACGCGTTGCCCCATCCGGAGTCGGACCATCCCCAGGACGAAGCCCTGATCGCTTCCCTGGACGGCATCTACCCCAATCCCGACGGCGATAGTCTTTTTATAAAAATCGATTATTTCAAGGAAACGGTAGACCCGGAAACGAAAACCCCGTCGGGCATAATCCTGGATTCCAGCTATGTCTGGCAGATGGATCAAAAAAGCGGCGATTATACCGGCAAATTCGAAATCCCCGCCTTTGAATCCATTTCGGCCAAGAAGAACGAAGAAGCCGCGGTCGCGCTCAACTGGGATTTCGTAGGCTCGGCGCGAGGATCGCTGTTCTTTACCTCGAGTGACGAGGATGGTCAAACCTATTACGCGCTGTTCGACCTTGCCAATCATTCCTTTAAACGATACCTGTTGAGGATCGATCCCGAAGAACTTAAGTATACCAGTTTCTCGCTGTCGCTGGACGGAATCCTCTCCGCCCTGCTGTGCACGGAGTTCGAAGTCCGAATCGTCTGGTGGCGTTTCGACAAGATTATCGGCGGTATCGGCTCATGAAACGCCTCGTTTCTTGCGCCGAGGCTCGTGCGCTCGATGCGAATATCCAGGAATCCCGCTGCGTTTCAGCGGATATTCTCATGGAAAACGCGGCGAGCGGCATGTACGCAGCCATCAAACAGCGCTATGGTACGCTTTTTTTACCGGAATCTATGGTTGATTCCACGGTATCGTCCACCGATGCTCCCTCGATCGTCGCCCTGTGCGGCGCCGGCAACAACGGCGGCGATGCCTTGGCCGTCCTGCGCCACGCTCTGTTCGACGGCGCGCAGAACATCGTCGCCGTCCTGGCAGCCCCGCTCGATTCCCTCGGCGAGCAGACTGGTCGCCGCCTGGCGGAAGCGCGAGCCTCCGGCGCCCTTATCCTCGACTCTGAGGACACCCGCGTTCCCCTGCTTTTAACCCGCGCGCGCCTCATTTTAGACGGCTTGACCGGAACCGGCGCTCACGGTCCGCTCCGCGGGCCAAGCCTCTCCCTGGCCAACTTGCGCAAACAAGCCGCGGGAGTAGTCGTGGCCGTGGATATTCCATCGGGGCTTTTTGAAATTTCGCCTTCCTTACAGTTTCCCGTTGATTCCTTCGAGGCCGTGCGGGCCAGTGTTTCCCTGACGGTAGCGCCGATTAAAAGCCTGCTTTTTTTTCCGGGGAACCGTCCCGCCTGCGGGGAAATAGTGGAAATAAACGGAGTGTTTCCCTCGGACTCGGGTTCCGGAAGCCCGATGTGCCTGCTTGAAGAAAGCGACCTGAGCCGGTTTTTGCCGCCCTTGCTCCCTGACATGCATAAAGGAAACCGAGGCAATCTCGGTATCTATGCCGGTTCGGCGGGCAGTACGGGAGCTCCGATTCTGGCGGCAAAAGCAGGTGCGGCCTCGGGCGCCGGCACGGTTACGCTCATGCTGCGCGACGAGATTTATCCGCTGCTCGTGCCTGCTTTGACCGGCATCATGGCTCGGCCGCTGGCTCAAGGCTCATGCCGGGAGTACCAAGCCCAGCTGATCGGCCCGGGGCTCGGTATGGACGAAACCGGGCACGAGCTCCTGGATGCGTGCTGGTCCTCGGACACGCCGCTCGTGGTGGACGCGGACGCCTTGCGCATGTTGGGCTCGCGCCCAGCCCGGGAGCGAACGGCTTTCGGATCGACGCGTACGGTGCTTGCGCCGCACCCCGGAGAAATGGCGGCGATCGTGGCCGGGTGCGGTCTCATGGATCCTGCAAGCGCGGATTTGCGCCTGCGTTTCAACACCTACGAACTCTGCCTGGAAGTGTCGAGACGCTTTGATGCCGTCGTCGTGCTCAAGGCTTCGGCAAGCTGGATCGTGCACCCGGACGGCAGGGCCGCCGTATTTGACGGTAGATGCCCCGCCTTGGCTACCGGCGGCTCCGGGGACGTTCTGGCCGGGGCCCTTGCCGGCCTGCTTGCCCGAGGCGGCAGCCCCTTTGAGGCCGCCTGCGCCGCGGTGCTTGCCCATGGCATGGCAGGTCGCGTCCTGGCGCGGGATACGGGATTTTTTGACGCGCTCGAGCTCACAGTACCGCTGGCATCGCTGCTTTATGCGCAAGATTGCCGGAAAAGGAAACACGATGGAAACCCAAGAAAACGGTAAAGTTACTTATTATTACAACAGGGAGCGGCGCCTTGCCAACGCGAGCGAGCAGGCGCGCTTCGCCGCGAACTCCACGACGCGGAAGCGTACCGGTTTTTTTGGCTCGCTGGTGGCTTCCCGGGGCCTCAAAGTAATGTTCATGACCGTGGTTCTCTGCGTAATCGCGTCGGGAATCATGTATTTTTCCACGGGTTCCCGCGACAAAGGCTCCCTTGCCGACTATTCGGTCTATATGAGCGCCCTGTGGTTCGAAGGCGATGTCTATATTTCGGTGAACAGGAGTCCGGGATTTTTAAAATCTAAACCTCTGCCCGTACAATTTTCCATACTGGCCACCATAGGGGACACCGTTTCCGCCTTTATTTTGCCAGCCGGCGAAACATCGGCCAAGATAAAGATTCCCTCGCCTGAAAAACCGCAAATGGCCGCTGCGATCGTAAGCTTCGGCGAGGATAAGGTTGAATTGACGGCTCCGGTAAAATAGGAATAATTAGCCGTGTTATTGACCCCCCATGGTCTTTCCTGTATGGTAGATAGTAAGATTCCGCGGTTTTTATGGAAATATCCCGCATAGGGGAGGCATCAGCATGATACAGTTTTATTTTCTGAGTGTGCTCCTCAATGTGATTGCGGGGTATGCCTTGTTTTCTTATAACGCCGAACCGAAAGGCTCCAAATTCGACGGCGTGCGCGAATTCGTAAAAGACCCGGTGATAAGGCTTGTCGTCGGCGTCCTGTGCTCCACCGTGGGGTTCATGAAACTGCTCACGGTAATGCGCGGCGATATTCCGGTCGTAGGCGACCTGGTGCCGTCATTTGCCGGAATGGCTGCCGGTTTTACCATGCTTCTGGAGTTCTATCGAAGCAATTCCACGGTGACGACTCCGACCCTCGAAAAACTCGACAAGATATTCATAACCAACAGGCGCCTCGTGGGAATTATTTCCATGGCCAGCGGATTCGTCCACTTTTTATTCGCCAACATTCTTTTTCTATAAAATGACGCAGGATGCCCGATAAACGCTCGGTGGCGGGAATCGCCATAAAAGACGGAACCGTTTTCATAGCCAAGCGGTTGCCAGGCGGAGACCTCGGCGGAAAATGGGAATTCCCCGGTGGAAAGCTCGAATCCGGCGAAAACGACGAGCAAGCCCTTATGAGGGAATATCGCGAAGAATTCAATATTGCCATTACGGTGGGCGATTCCATCGCGGAAACGCATTTTACGCATAAGGGCGCCAACTATCAGTTGGCCGCGCACCGCATCGAGCTGCCGGAAAACGGCCTGTCCCTCATCGAACACAGTGCCGTTCAGTGGGTAAGCGCCGAGAGCCTTATCCGGGCGGATCTTGCCGATTCCGACCGGATGCTCCTGCCGTTCATTTTGCCGATGCTCGTCTGACCGTTTTCAGTCTTCATCCTGGTCAAAGAGACCAAGCTCGGGTTTTCCTTCGGGGATGGATGGCTGGTTCAAGAGAATCTCCACCCGGCCTTCCAGTTTTCCCATGTCTTTTTCAAGGCTTCGCGATAATTTTATGCCTTCCTCGAACACGGCTACGGCTTCTTCAAGGGGCAGCGCGGTGTCCCGTATTTGGTCAGCAAGCTGTTCGAGGCGTTCAAGCCGTTCTTCGAAATTTTTCATGGTGTGCTCTCCTTGATAATCGCGGATGCCTTTCCGGAGGCAAACTGTATGTTTATAGCGTCTTCCGCGCGTAATTCCGAACTGCTCCGCACCGCGCCGCTTTGGCCGTGCTTGCGGATAACGGCGAATCCACGCGCCAGGATAGATGCCGGGTCCGCTGCCTTGAGAATGGCGCTGGCCTGGCCGATACGGTTGGCCGCCCTGATTTTAGAGGACTGCACGCCGTAGAGCAGCGCTTCCCGGCTGTAATCCATGCGCTGCCTGAACGGCTGCAGGGTTCGTTCCAGCTTGAGGGCGAGCGCCTCGCTCGAAAAGCCCTGGATCAGCATCCTGGCATGCCTGAGCCGCGCCTTTATCTCGCCTATCAGGGCGTTCTCCGCGTTCGTCGCGCGCTCGAGCACGGCACCGGCGCTTTCCGATACCAGTTCGGCCGCCGCGCTGGGCGTGGGCGCGCGAAGGTCGGCAGCGTGGTCGCACAGGCTCCAGTCGGTTTCATGGCCTACGGCGCTGATTACCGGGATGGTCGATTCGGCCACGGCGCGCACCACGGCTTCGTCGGAAAAAGCCAACAGGTCCTCGAGCGAGCCGCCGCCCCTGCCTATAATAATCACGTCGCCCAGCTTGAAGGCATTGGCCGTTTTAATTTGCCGCACGAGAGCGCCCGGTGCTTCGTCGCCCTGAACCAAGGCGGGCAGCACGGTGATGCGCATGCCGGCGTTTCGCCTGCCGAGGACGTTCAGGATGTCGCGAATCGCGGCGCCGGTGGGCGAGGTGATCACCGCCACGCGGGCGGGAAACGCGGGAATCGGCCTTTTTCGGGAAAGGTCGAACAAGCCTTCCGCCGACAGGCGCTTCTTGAGTTCGTCGAGCCTTGCCTGAATATCGCCTGCGCCGGCTTTTTCCATAGTATCGATGATAAGCTGGTACTGACCCCGCGCGGCATACACCGAAATGCTTCCGGTGACGCGCACCAGCATGCCGTCTGCAGGCCTGAAGGACAGGCGCATGGCCTTGCCCTTGAACATCACCGCCTGCAGCATGGCGTTTCGATCCTTGAGCGTGCAATACACGTGGCCCGAAGGAGCTGGGCGCCAATTGGACAGTTCTCCTTCTATCATGAGATCCGGAAGGCTCGTCTCGAGCAGGTTCTTGATGAGTTCGGTAACTTCGCTGACCGTAACCACGGGCTTGTCGTTCATGCTACAACAATAATGCGACTTGGCCGGCTAGCGCAAGAGGCGGCGTTTCGCAATAGAGCCGCCTTGCAGCTTCGGCCAATAATTCTTCTGGATAAAAATTCCAAGATGGGGTACCATATACCGGTCCCCGAGGAGTTGTGCGGAATGAAAAAATTAAGCGTTACGATGATCATAGTCCTTCTTTCTGCCATCACCGTGTTTTGCATCGGCTGGCTGCCTTTGCGAGTGCCTGCGGGCCTTTCTGCGGTCCTCGTGAGCAAAACCGGCGGCGTACACGCTGCTGTGCTCAGTCCGGGCTCTTTTTTCTGGTCTCCAGAAGCGCTGCTTCCCACCAATATTAAGCTGTACACTTTTAAATCCGCTACGCTCGAGCAGAAAATCGACTTGAACGGCGAAATGCCTTCCGCCGCCGCCTACCGGGCTTTCTTGGCCGGAGAGCCCGATTTTTCCTGGCAACTGAGCCTTCGCCTTGCCGCTTCGGTGAATCCCGGGTATTTACCCAAAATCGTGTCGGGCTTCGGCGTGCAGGACGACGCCGGGCTGGCTGACTGGCTTCGCGGCGAACTTGCGCGCGCCGCGGAAGATTTAAGGCCGATCCTGGTAGCCGCGGCGGCCGATCCCGCCAAGGCGCAGGGCCTCGTTTCCGGCGCGCTGTCCTCAAGCTTGATGGATACGGTGCAGGCCAAGCGGCCCGCGCTGGCCATCCGCGAAGTATCCGTGCTGTCGTCGCGCATGCCCGACCTGGCCCTCTACGAGTCCGCCCGCGCCCTGTATTCAGGCTACATGGAATCATACCGCGCCATGATAGAGCCGGTGCTGGCCGAGGCGTCCAAGAAGGCCGCGGGCGACCAGGTTCGCCTGGACAGCCTCAAGCGCTACGGCAAGCTTCTCTCGGAATACCCCTCCCTCGTGGATCTCCTGGCCATAGAGGCCGGAATCGCCCCCAGGCAATTGCCGGCGGTAAAGTAGGATGGAATATTTTTTTAACTTCGATAAGATGGACTACCTCACCGGCAAGCGCCCGGACGGCTGCATCCTGTGCCTCGTGTCCTCGGGCTCGGTGGACGTGGTTCAGCTCGTCGTGCACGAGACGGACTCGGTCGTCGTTTCGCTCAATCTGTATCCGTACAATCCGGGCCACCTTATCCTGTTTCCCAAGCGCCATCTCCACGATATCCGGGACTTGAGCGAGACAGAGCGCTTGGAGATGGATCGGCTCACGCGCCTGTCCCTGGACGTGCTCGACTCAACCCACCGTCCGGGAGGCTACAATATCGGCTACAACATGGGGCCGGTGGCGGGAGCCAGCATCGAGCATATCCACCTGCACATAATCCCCCGGTATCCGCGCGAGATAGGCATTTCCGAGTTGCTGGCCGGCAAGCGAGTGCTTGTCCAGGATGTCCACGAAACCAAGCGGATCCTCTCCGAGGCATTCGGGAAAAAAAGCGGCTAGCGGGCAAAAAACACTTGCCGTACTTTCGTGTTTTGTTGTATAACCACTCATGCACACCCGAGACATATTCCGCAATATTTCACCGCTGGACCACCGCTACTGGGCAGCGAACGACGCTTTATTCAACCAACTGGCAGATTATCTCTCCGAAGAAGCCGCCGTGCGCTATGGCGCCAGCGCGGAAATCGCCTTGGTCAAAGCACATCTATCATTTCGTTCCGGCGAAAACGCCACGCTATTCGCAGAACTGGACAGGATAGCCGCCGGTATCGATGTTTCCGCAGTATATACGGAAGAAGAAACCACCAAGCACAACATCCGCGCGCTCGTCAACGTGCTCGTGCGCATGGTTCCCCCAGAGGTGGCCCCGCTCGTGCACCTCGGCGCCACCAGCGTGGACGTCCTGGACACCGCGCATGCCGCGCGCCTTCGCGACTGCGTGCTGAACGTCCTGCTTCCCTTGCTCGCCAAGGTTCTTGCGGAGCTCTGCCGCTTCGCCCATGACGAAGCCGATACTCCCCAAGTCGGCAGAACCCACGGACAGCACGCGGTTCCCATAACGTTCGGCTTCGCGATGGCGGAATACGCCGCGCGCCTGGGCAAGTGCCTCCCAGAGATAGAGGCGCGCGCGCGGGACCTCCGCGGCAAGCTCGCCGGGGCTACCGGTTCCTATAACGCGCTGTCCATGAGCTATGCCGATCCCGAAGCCGTGGAAAAACTGTATCTCTCCAACTTGGGGCTGAAACCCAGCGAGCACGCGACGCAGCTCGTTGAGCCCGAGCACGTGCTGCGCATGCTCCTGGAGATCAACACCGCTTTCGGCGTCATCGCCAACCTCGCCGACGACCTGCGCAACCTGCAGCGTTCCGAGATCGACGAAGTGCGCGAAAGCTTCGGCTCGGGCCAGGTCGGCTCCTCCACGATGCCGCAAAAACGGAATCCCTGGAATTCCGAGCACGTCAAGAGCCTCTGGAAGGCTTTTGCGCCCCGTTCCATGACCTTCTTCATGGACCAGATTTCCGAGCACCAGCGCGACCTTACCAACTCGGCGAGCGAGCGTTTCATAGCCGATTACCTGGCCGGATTCGGCGCAGCCATGAACCGCATGCTGTCCGTGCTCAAAAGCCTTTCCGTCAACCGCGAGAACATGCTTCGCAACCTCATGTCGTCCGGCGGCGGCGTGCTCGCCGAACCTGCCTACATTTTGCTGGCGGAGACGGGCGTCGCGGACGCCCACGAGGTTATCCGCAACATAACCCTCTGCGCCGAGAAGGAAAAACTGGGTTTCGGCGACGCGCTCGCGCGGCACCCGGACGCGCAAAAGGCCATTTACGCCAAGCTGCGCGAGCTGGGCCACGCCGACCCCGCCGCGTTCTTTTCCTCTCCCCAGCTATACAAGGGCAGAGCCTCGGAGAAAGCCCGCGAAATAAGCGCCCGTTACCGCCAGATAGCCGCGCGATACGCCGATACGTCCGGATTGAAAACCGGGACCAAAACCGGAAACGACAGGAGTTGACCATGCAGTTGAGCGAAAGCCTTTCCTACGACGACGTTCTTTTGCTTCCTGGGTATTCCGAGATCCTTCCTCGTGACGCCAAGGTGAGGACCAAGCTGGCCGGCGATATATTCCTTAACGTCCCGGTCGTGAGCGCCGCGATGGACACGGTAACCGAGGACCGCCTGGCCATTACCCTGGCGCTCCAGGGCGGCGCCGGCGTGATACACCGCAATCTCCGCCCGGCGGAGCAGGCCGAGCAGGTGGCCAACGTGAAGCGCTACCTGAACTGGATCATCGAGTCGCCCGTCACGGTGGAGGAAGACAGGACCATACGCGACGTCCGCGCCATCATGGAGCGTCACGGCGTCACGGGCCTGCCCGTACTCGGCCCCGAGGGCCGCCTCGTAGGCATCATCACGGCGCGCGACCTGCGTTTCCGCAAAGAGGAAAACGCCCTCGTCAAGGATGCCATGACGCGCGAGCTTGTCCTTGAAAAGCTCGACGCCACGCCCAAGAGCGCACGCGAGAAGTTCGACGCGCATCGAATCGAGAAGCTTCCCGTCGTGGACGCGGACGGCAGCCTGCGCGGCCTCATCACCGTCAAGGACATGGAGAAGCACGAGCTGTATCCTCTAGCGGCGATGGACAAGGCAGGCAGGCTCATCGTGGGAGCGGCCGTCTCGCCCCAGGATTTCGACCTGCGCATCCCGCTTCTCCTCAAGGCAAAATGCGATTTCGTGGTGCTGGATACCGCGCACGGCGACACCAAGAGCGTGTGCGACGCGGTACGCGACATAAAGAAACGTTATGGAATAATTACCGTTGGCGGCATCCTCCCCACGGCAGCGGGCACCCGGCGGCCGAGCAACACGGCTACGGACGCGGCAAGGGTGGGGCCCGC
>CAZAJF010000012.1:0-56387 GCA_964485395.1 uncultured Treponemataceae bacterium
CGGTATCGGATCGAGCCGCGAGGTGATGATCGCCTCGCTCGCCGAGCCCGCCATGATCATGATCGTCTTCACGCTGGCGCTGATCGCCGGATCGACTCAGCTTTCCACCATGGCTGCGTTCATGGCGTCATCGGTAGTCGGTTTGCGCGTTTCGCTGGCGCTGGCGCTGATTGCACTCATCATGGTCGCGGTCGCCGAAAACGGGCACTTTCTCGCCCCCGTCCGCCGCCAGGAGTATGCGATCCACGGCGTCTTCCATATCCTTGAACAGGAACGGGTTCCGCATGAAGCGGGGGTCGTCCTCCAGGAAAAAGAGCAGATCCTCGGGGGCGACGATTCCTCGGCGCGCGAGAATGGAAGCCGAGAGCAAATCCAGGTTATACGATGCGGCCAGTTCTTTTATCACGGCTCCCGAAACGTCCCGCTTTTTCCATCTCATAATGAAGAAATTTCCTTGATGATCAATTTCGTATCCGTGGGCTTCGCCGAATCGATGCGGAGCGAGGCTTCCACGAGACTCCAGGCGCCGTTCATGGAGGACTCGTCGCGGGCATACACGCGCGCGATCAGGTCGCCCTTCTTCACCGCGGCGCCTTTTACGCGCTCGAAGATGAACCCCACGTCCGGCTGCACGGGATCGGTGGTCTTGTTCCGGCCCACGCCCAGGTACACGCCCGCAAGGCCTATCTTGTAGGCGTCGATGGAGCCGATGAAGCCGTCTTTCGGTGCTGTAAACTCGCGTACGACCGGCGCGCGGTAGGTACCGT
This sequence comes from uncultured Treponemataceae bacterium, assembly GCA_964485395.1. Taxonomy (GTDB): domain Bacteria; phylum Spirochaetota; class Spirochaetia; order Treponematales; family UBA12059; genus JANNSO01. The sequence continues at coordinate 768 of CAZAJF010000012.1, forward strand.
ACAGCGCCAGCATTTTTTCCCCATCGCCGCCCTGCGTCTTTACGTTGCGTATGAACAGCTCGTAGGCCTTTCCCGACTCCACGGCTTCCTTGCAGAGGACGATGGCGTCGTCCACGTTTTTGCTGATGCCGCCGGCTACGAGCATCCAGCCGCACAGGCGATAGCTCACTTCCATGAGATCGGCCGGGCCTTTGCCCTTGAGGCAGTCGATGGTTTCCTCGATCTCGAAGAAATTTCCCACCTTCAGGCCCAAGGGTTCGGTCATGTCCGTGATGACGCCTACCACGCGCTTGCCCATGGCGTTGCCCGTCTTTACGAGGCTGTTGGCCAGGCGCTCGGCGGCTTCCACCGTTTTCATGAAGGCGCCCGGGCCGCTCTTTACGTCGAACACGAGCGCGTCCGAACCTTCGGCCACCTTCTTGGAAAGTATGCTTGCGGTTATGAGCGGTACCGATTCCACGGTAGCGGTCACGTCCCGCAGGGAATACAGTTTTTTGTCGGCCGGAACGATAGTGTCCGTTTGGCCGGTCATCGCGAAGCCGTCTTTGGCTATATAGTCGCGAAAGCGGGTTTCGTCCAGCCGGGTGGTGTAACCCGGAATGCTTTCAAGCTTGTCCAGGGTGCCGCCGGTGTGGCCCAAGGCGCGGCCGGACATCATGGGCACCTGTACGCCGCAAGCCGCCACGATAGGCGCCAGCAGCAACGACACCTTGTCGCCCACCCCGCCGGTGGAATGCTTGTCCACGAAGGGCCCCTTGAGGCCCGAAAGGTTCATGACGGTGCCCGACTTGAGCATCAGGTCGGTGAGGGCCGCCGTTTCGTCGAAGCTCATGCCCTTGAAGAAAACCGCCATAAGCCAGGCGGAAACCTGATATTCGGGGATTTCTCCGGATACGTAGCCGTTTACCAGAAACGCGATCTCTTCGCGGGAAAGCTCCAGGCCGTCCCGTTTCTTCATGATGATGTCTACCGCTCTCATAGTAACTCCTTGCAGGAAAAGTCCTTGCTAAACAACGCGCGGAACGGGATATTCGCACGCGCTTTCGCGATAAAAAATTGCGTATAGGGCGATCAGCGGAGCCGTTCCAGCTGATTCAGGGTTTTCAAGGGCGAATCGGCGGCCTGGCGAACGATATCCAGCGTGCAGGTTTCCAGCGCCGCCAGCGCCTCAGCGGCCAGGCCGATCCTGGTGGCCTGCGCAAAAGGCAGATCCAAGGTTTTCTGCAGCCACACGATGGCGCCCGCCGGAATATCCACGTACGATTCGCCGTATTCCGCTTCAGCCCGGCACCCGGCGCAGACGAAACCGGCGTGCGATCGGGCATACGAGTGTATCGCATTAGGCACGATTGTTCCAGCGCACAGGCAGCAGGATTCGGAATCTGGAAGCATGCCCATGACCAGAAGCGCACGCAGGCAAAACTGCACGAGCACCGGCAGGTGGGCGGCGGGCGGAATCGCGCCCGACCTTGAAGAAAGCATGGTCTCGAGCGCCAGGAGCGTATCGTGCACCAGCGAAAAGGCCGACGCGCCGTCCCCGCCGAGCGCCGAGGTTTCGCTTATGAATTCCGACACGAAACCCGCCACGGACAGGGCTTCCAGGTTGGTGCGTATGGAAGGAAACTCGATCAGCGCGTCAAAATCGCTGAGTTTGATGAAATCTTTCTGGGTATCGCGGTAGAGCCAGGCCCGCCCTTCGTGCCAGGGAGCCGCCAGCGAGCGCAGCTTGCTTTTGGACCCGCCGAACATGAAGCTGTCTATTACGCCGTCCTCTGCCGTGAGGAGCGAGACTACCCTGCCGCCCGACGGAATCTCGCGCGAGCGCAAGACGATGCCGTCCACGGAAAAATTGCGTTGACTCATGGTAGACAACTATCAGGAATGCGGGCCGCGCTGTCAAGTACGGCGAAATTTCCTGTCAAACGCCCTTGCGTCCCGGTTGCGATTGCACAAGAATTGTCAACGGAGGCACCTATGATTTTTATTCCTATCGGCTTGGCGGGAATCGCCGTAATTCTGTTCTTTGTGGGTCGCGGCCAGAATAAAAAGGCCTATGACATGAAATCCGTGCAGACGTCCACGGCGGCGGAGCTCGCGCGGTCGGCGGCGGACGTATCCAAGGAAATCGGCGTCGGCTCGTTCAGCCAGCAGGCTGAAGTCAAAGGTACGGCGGAATGCGCATCGCCCCTGAAGTCAGAGATGAACGGCAGCGACTGCGTATGGTACCGGTCCACGGTTACGCGCGAGTATGAAGAAAGCTATACCGAGCGCGACAGCGAGGGACACACCAAGACCGGAACCAGGCGCGGCTCGGAAACCGTTTCGTCCAACGAGCGAAGCGTACCCTTCCAGCTTCGCGATGAAAGCGGCACCATTACCATAGATCCCGAAGGCGCCAGCATCGACGGCGAACGAATCGTGTCCCAGTTCGAGCAAGGCGACCGCGGCCCATCCCTGTCCTTCGGCAACTTCAGGCTGAACCTGGGTGCGCTCGGCAGCGGCAGGCGCACCATCGGCTACAAGCTTGAAGAATGGGCCATTACCCTGGGCAAGCGCCTGTATGTCTTGGGCGAGGCGCGCGACGACGAGAATCGCCTGCGCATCGGCAAACCGGCCAAAAAGGGCGAACGCTTCATCATCTCGGTAAAGAGCGAGGAAGACCTCACCAAGTCGGCCGAATCCGGCGCCAAGATCATGTCAATCGTCGCCATCGTGCTGGGAGTCGGGGCAATCGTTTCGGCGGTGGTGATACTGTTTTTCTGAAAGACGAATTGGGCATCCGCAAGCCGCGCGGCTTTTCGGGTGCCCTTCCTCAGTGCAGGCTTGCCTTGTCCCCACGGTCATGGACAATCTCCAAGCGGGACCTAATGAAACCCAGCGATATAATCCGCAAAAAAACCTCTACCCCGGGCTGAAGGCGACCATATTCCTTGGAGCACCGAGGTTTCGCATTATCCGTAAAGCAGGCATGCGCAGACGAAGGATTGATCATAATATGCTCAAAGGCACTTATAGATGATTCCCGGTTTTGCTACTCTTGACTAAACCATGGCTTTTATCGATTATCCTCAAGTTCGACAAACAAGGAAGGTTCAGCATGGAAGATAAGAATTACCTGTACAGCCTTGATTTCGTGGTGCGCGATTATGAATGCGACCTGCAGGGAATCGTGAATAACGCCAACTACCTGCATTATATGGAACATGCCAGGCACCAATTCCTGCTGGAGCAGAACATCGATTTCGCAAAATTACATGCGGAGGGCGTAGATCTTGTCGTTTCCCGCATCGAGATCGACTACAAACAGTCGCTTAAAAGCCGCGACGCGTTTACCGTAAAGCTGGCCGTCTATAAAGAGGGTCAGCTGCGCATAATTTTCGATCAGGAGATTCGTAAGCATGGAACGGATGCGCTTGTCGTCCAAGCCAAGGTCACCGGCGTATGCGTCAAAGCCGGGAGGCCGGTAAAGCCCGAAACCGTTCCAGGCCTCGCGGGGCTGAAGCTTTAACAAGGTGCTGAAAAACCGGCCGCCTATTTTTCCATCGCTCTCGGAAAGCGGATGCTGCAATGCGTGCCGACATCGTTCGCCAGCACCAGGGTTCCGCCCAATTGCTCAGCGAGCGAACGCACCAAGATGAAACCCAGGGTTGCGCCCTCGCGATGCACCGACGGCAATCCGATGCCGTCATCGATAACCTGAAGCTCGAAATATCCATCGGCGCGCGGCTTCAGGACGATGGAAATTTCCCCGCGGCGTTCCTCGGGAAAGGCGTACTTGAACGCGTTGGTCATCAGTTCGTTTAAAATAAGCCCGCAGGGAATCGCCTGGTCTATCGGCAGCAGGACGCCCGCGGCATCGATCCGAATTCCTACCCTCCCGCCGGAATCGTAAATGTCCAGGATTACTTGGGTAAGGCGCTGCATATACGGGCTCATGTCGATATGGCCGAAATCGCCGGATTCATACAGCACTTTGTGCACCAGCGACATCGCCATGATTCGGTCCCTGCTGTTCTGAAAGGCTTTTATCGCCTCTTGCGGCGTTTTTATATAGGAAGATTGAAGGCTCAAGAGGCTGGAGATGACATTCAGGTTGTTTTTCACCCGGTGATGTATCTCCCGCAGCAGAATCTCCTTTTCCCTGAGGCTCCGCCTGAGCTTGGCTTCCGCGCTTTTGCGCTCGGTAATGTCCCGCAGGAAAGAGACCAGCCGGCCGCCGTTGATATCATGGTATTGCACGCTCACCTCGACGTCGAACGAAGTACCGTCTTTTCTCCGATGCCGTGTCTCAAAACGGCCCGTTCCCTCTTTTTGAATTTGAGCCATGTGGGCAGATGTCTCGGCGGAGGTCTCCTCCGCTTCAATATCAGAAATCGTCATGGAGGTTAATTCCTGCTGGGTATAGCCGCTCATCGAGCAATACGCAGCGTTCACCTCCATGATCCTTCCCTGCGCATCCAACATCCAAAAACCATCCATGGCCGCCTGCAAGATCGTTTGCCGCTGTTCCTCGTTTTGCCGCAAAGCTGCGGTACCGCCGTAGACCCGGCCTTCCAGCTCCTGGTTCCAGGACTGAAGCCGACCGACCATGTCGTTGAATACGGAAACGAACTTGCCGATCTCGGATTCCCCGCTTCCTGCGGCCCGCGCGGAAAGATCGCCGGCCTCGATCCGCTTGGCCACGGCAATGAGGTTTTTTACGGGTCTCGAGATTAGGCTGGCCAAGAGGACGGAAACGAGGATTCCAAGCACAAGCATGAAGAGCCATATGGCGCATTGCCGGGCGAGATCGGCCCAGGCAGGCTCCAGTACGCGCGCGCGGTCCATCCTCAGAACCAGCGCAAAGGCGAGCCCGCTGTCCAGGCGCACGTGGCGATGATACGCCAGAACCATGGCTCCGTTTTCATCGACGCCCTCGTACGGGCCGTCGATCCCCGAGAGCGCGAGGGAAAACGGCGGGAACGAGATGGCATCGGCGTCATATTCCGTACGCGCCACATCGCCGGAAGAATCGCCGCCATACTGGATTATGCGCGAGTCTTTTTGCATCGCGACGCTGCTCGTAAGGTTTCGCGGAAAAAAATCGCTTGACGACCAGAGCAGGGAGGTAAGGGCTCCCTCGATATCGTAGTCGGCGATCAGGTTGGCGCTTACGCGTTCCCTCTTCCTGGTGGCAAAAACCAGGCGCGAAATTCGCAGGCAGGGCCGGCCTCCCGTACCCCGGTCAATAGTTATAATTTCTTCATAACCGGGATTCCGGTCCGCGAACGCGGTCCTCGAGCCCGGACTTTCGGGAAATTCCAACGATATGGAGTCGAGGCTGCTGCTCGATCTCTTGAATGATTCCAGACGGCCTTGCACGTCGCCGGTAAGGTCTTCTTTGCCCGTAATCGGCTTCATGAACGGCAGCGATCGGGCCAATCCCTCGATGTCGCTCCTGCTGTCCAAAAACCAAGCATGCACGCGCTCGGCCAGCAATCCGGAAACGACGCTCATCTCGTCGAACGCCTTGACCCGGTAACGGCCGAATTTACCGTAATTGTCCGTTCCCGGGATTCCCCAGGTATCAAGGCCGATGATGATGGCCATGAACAGCATGATAAGCACGCTGAATGAGGCGACGAGGCGTTTTCTGAAACTTGCGGGAATCAATTTCAAGGTTGGTTTTTCCCTTCTTCAAGTCCATCGAGACGATCAGGGGCGTAGTCGAATTCTTCCAGCTTCCATTTCCTGCCGTCTTGGAGCACTTCCGGAAGGAAGGTCGTATCGAAGCGGTCGCGGATCTTTTTCCACTCCGCATCGGCAGGCAGCAGGCCGCTTGCCTTGAGGAATTCAAGCTGCTGATACGGTTCGCCATTTTCATCCCGGATCGTCAGCGGCAGCAAGGGAAAGGAAGGATTGTCAATGGTGGCCCTGCGGAGTATCCGAACCCAGTTTTTATTTATCTCGATCGCGGATTTGCCGGAAAAATCGATATTGGCTTTTTGCACCCACCCGAGAAGCGAATAAATATTGTCGTCGCCGCCCTTGCACCAGCGGGTACAGCGGGCGTATGCCGCGAGGATGGCTTTGAGAATCTCCGGATTCCGGTCTGAAAAACCTCTGCCCGCCATCACGTATCCGTATATCTCGGATTTGGCGAGCGCTGAAGTTCCCGGAAAACTATCGAGGACGGTCGTCGTCGTAGGCTCGTATGTCGTGATGACGTCTACCCGTTTTTCACGAAGCGCGAGTTCCATTTCATTGATGGCCAGCGGCACCGACACGATGTCGTCCATGCCCAGATGCGCCGCTTTCAGGGTTCTGAAAACGGCGAAGTGCATTACCGAGCCGGGAAGGTACCCGATCCGTTTGCCTTTCAAGGCGGAAGGAGCAAGGCTGCTGCCGGAAATAAGCGCGCAGGTATGAATTCCCGAAACGGCATAGATTCCAAAATCATGGCGAAACACATTGCTGAAGGCGGGAATGTCTCCCAAGACCATGATATCCAGGCGGCCATCGCCGTAAGGCAACATCTCCGGCCCGTTTTTATAACCGTGTCCCCGCAGCGTCCATCCCTGCTCAGCCAATTGTTTTTGCAGAACCCGGTCATGGAACAATGCCTCGGCGGAATTCAATCCGTTGGGCAGGTAGCCAAAATCGATGATTTTCGACTCGTCTCCGGTGCCATAATCATAGCTATCATAGTTTATCGGGACCGAAATGACGGTCGCCAAGGCAGGTTTCGTTTCCTTGCAGCCCGGAAAGATAAAAAACAAGGATAATGTCACAAGCCAAAAACACGTACGACCGCTTTTTTTGATCATTTTTCGTCTTCTTGCATAAAAGCCTCAGCTACCTTAATTTTTAGCGTCTTTTTTTAAAATGTCAAGGTGAAGAAAGTTCTTATATATCAGTTTTATTGCGCTTGTCCCGCGCGATTATTCCACCCTGTCTATCTGTAAATATTTCTTGGCACTGTTAAAACCGCACACGAGCGTTATTATCAGGGGTAGAGCCTCCTCCCTGTTCATGCCCCGAGTGAAGTCAAAAAAACCGATGGTTCTTGCGCATCAGTTTCGTCTATAATGGCCGGATGGCCGAATCATCGAAAAAGAATAATTTCTACGCCGTCAGCTACCCCGTCGCGGAGGAATGCATATGCCGCATGGAAATAAACGCCTTGTTCCGGGAAGAGATCGACAAAAAATATTTTTTTTCGGATATAAAAATCGATCCCTCGCGAAGCCCGTATATCAGGCATTCTCTCTTCATTTTTTGCCGGGAAGGCTCGTTGGAAGGGCTCGTGGACTACATACATGAACGCAAGCTCGCGTTCCATAATTTCAAGTTCGCCCATTTCGCGGCAGAAGGCGATGAATTGGGCTACGCGGATTGGATTACCTGCGTAACCAGGCTCGGAGCGGCGATAGACGGCGAAGCCGACATGCACTCCCCGTCGGTGTTGTTGGGGCTCGCGAAAATAGAAGGACTCTGGTTATTCGGGGAGTATGCGAGAAACGATAACGAGTGGCGGAAGCATGACGGAAAGCCGCACAAAAACAGCCACTCCGTGGGCTTGATACTGGCGCGAGCCTTGGTGAATATCGCGGTGCAGGACGCTCACGGCTGTACCTTGGTGGATCCCTGCTGCGGCATAGGAACGGTCGTCATCGAGGCGCTATCCATGGCAGTTGACGTAAAAGGATATGAAATAAACGGTTCCATCGCCGAAAAAGCTAAGGAAAACTTAGTTTTTTTTGGATATCGCGATGTTATCAGGACGGGCGACATGCACGAAATCAAGGATTTTTTCGATGCGGCCATCGTTGACATGCCCTATGGATTATTCACTCCCGTTACCCGGGAATCTCAGTTGGACCTTATAAAAACGGCGCGAAGGATCGCGCGACGCCTTGTGCTGCTTACGTTCGAGGACATGGATGACGCTATTACGGCGGCAGGCTTTTCGATCGTCGATGCATGTACCATCGCCAAAGGCCACCTGACGCGCTATGTTCGGGTATGCCTCTAGCGATTATACGGTGGCCGTCCGCTCTACCGGAAGCGGTACCGGACTCCCAATCCTCCACCCCACGATAATTCCGTTTTCGGGAACACGTACATGCCGATGCCCGCTTCCAGGAATAATTCCAGCGGAACGGAAACGAAGCGATAATCGAGACCGAGCGGTATGCGGAGGCCCAGCTTCACGCCGTCGCTGCCAAGCCCGAGCTCCGCGCCTAAACCGAAGAACGGAACGATATCGTGGCGCTGGATTACAAAAGAGCCCGGCAGGGTAAATTGGTAATTTCCCTGGAACAGCATCGCAAAGCGGGTGCCGTCCACGCCGGAAAAATCCCAGGCTGCCTTGAAATCAAGCAATGAAGTCGGCGATAGATCCATTCCAAAGGTTATGCCGATAGGTTGTCCGAGAAAAACACCCAAGCCGTAGGCGGAATAGGGAGCTTTAAACGGCTGATTTTCCGCATCCGACGACCTGGTACCTTGTTTAACCGTTCGTTTACCCGCCGTTGACTTCTTGGAGGAAGACGGCTCGGAAACCAGGAGGGTCGATGCGCTGACTAGAATGACGAGAATCAAAAAAAATCGTTTCATAGCCGGATCATAGCAGATACTCGATTAATATACCAGTTTAAGATATATTCTCCGCATGCTTGCAAATTACCATACGCACTGCGATTTCTGCGACGGAAAAACTACTGCCGCCGCAATGGCAAACAGAGCCGCGCTGGACGGTTTTAAAATCCTTGGATTCAGCTCGCACGCCCCGCTGCCCTTCCGGACCGAATGGAACATGGATACTGAGGATCTGCCGGCCTACCTCGCGACTCTCGAGGGGCTCGTAGCGGAATATTCCCCCGAAATGCGGATTCTGCGGGGATTGGAGATCGATTACATAGAAGGATACTGCGGTCCCCGCGAAGAGCGTTTCGCATCACTGCCCCTCGATTACCGCCTGGCTTCCGTGCATTACGTACAAGGCACCAAACCTGACGGGGCCGGATTGTTCGCCGTTGACGAAAACCTTGAGGATTTTACCCAGCATATAAAATCGAACTACGATGGCGACGTCTATCGATTGATCGAAGATTATTATTCTGCCATCGCCTCATGCGTCCGCGCGGGAGGCTTCGATATGCTGGCCCACTTCGACCTGATTCGCAAAAACAACCGCGACGGGCGCTTTTTCAGCGAAACGGAAACCCGATACAAAGCAGCCGCCATGATGGCCGTGGAGGCGCTTGCGGGAACGGAAATAATCGTCGAGATAAACACGGGAGGAATGGCGCGCGGGAAGACGGACAGCCCCTACCCGTCTCTGTGGATTCTCAAGGAGATGCGAGTTCGGAACATACCGGTCTGCATCAACTCCGACGCGCATGACGTTCAGCATCTCTCGGCTTTCAGGGAAGCGGGGGTCGTACTTGCGCGGCAAGCGGGTTATGAACGGCTCACCGTTTTAACGGCTTCAGGCAGGCAGGCGGTCGAGATTATGTAAAACGGGCCGCCTCGCGTGGAATCCACCTGAAGCGACCCGGATGGTACATGGCTGTCGGAGCAGGTATCGACGCACAAAGTCCAGCGATTACTTGCTATCTAACGATTGCGCACAACCTACCGGTTGCGACGCTCGTCGCTCCGTTGGCAGTCTATGCATAAAACGGCATACGGCAACGCCACAAGACGTTCCTGGGGAATTTTTTTGGAACACTGCATGCACAGACCATAGCGGCCCTGCTGAATGCGAACGATTGCCGCTTCAATCGACTTGAGTCGCTTGATATCCTGGGCACCGAGGGCTTCTATCATCTTGCGGTCTACATCGTCGGAGGCTACGTCGACAACGTCCTTAGGATCCATTTCTTCGACGATGGCGCGAAAGTCGGCATTGGTCGTTACAAGCTTATCGAGTATTTCCTGCCTCATCGCAGAAAGCGAATCGCGCATCTTTTCGGTAAATTCCTTGTCCATGAGAAACCTCCTTATGTAATCAGCAAGACTCGGTGTCGGGCGGCAGTATCGCGTTTGTTGCCACCGGCAAGCGCCTCACTATTCACAAAACCAGCACGCATGTCAATTACCCGATTTGGCATGTTGACACTGAATGATGTAACTCATACTATTATATCGTTCCGGGCATGCAGTTCAATACCGAACCGCAAAAAGAATTTCTTGCCCCAATCATTGATCTGGAGGAAATGTGGCCAAAGAAGAAGCCATCGAAGTAGAGGGAGTCGTGCGCGAAGCTCTCCCCAACACAATGTTCAGGGTAGAGCTCAAGGCCGGGCACGTAATCCTGGCGCACCTGTCCGGGAAAATGCGCAAACACTATATCAAGATTGTTCCTGGCGATACGGTAAAAGTAGCTTTGTCTCCCTATGATCTTACCCGCGGCCGCATCATCTATCGAGAACGCTGATCCGCATACTTCAATAATACCCAGGTAGCCCCTCCACCACCCAAGTCCGAGTCTGCAAAGCCGGTTCTGCCTGCGGAGGGGCGACGCTCCAGCCACAGGCGCACGACATCCGCCAGCACAGAGCCCCGTTCGGAATGCAAGCCCTTACCGTGTATCACCAGCACCTTACGCAGCTTCCTGCTCTCCGAAAGCGTAAAAAAATCGTCGAGCGCGTCTTCCGCCGACAGTACCGTCATGCCATGAAGGTCCAACACCGCGTCTACGGGCATCCTGTCCACTTCTTTTTTCGTATAATACCGATGCAGGCCGTATTCCACCTTGGATTCTTCATCGCCGTCCTTGTCGACGACTCCATAGTCCCGGATCCACTGGCTTTGCAGCTCATGGATTCCGGGCTTTTTTTTGTCTTTCTTTATCTCCGGACCGGCCGGTGGAGCTTTTTGAGGTTTCTTGGCGCTATCGCGGGTATCCTCGCGTCGTCCGCGGAGGGCGTCCCAGTCCTTGAGTATATCGCCAAAGTTCATGGTAGTTCGGAAATTATAACGGAATAAGCAGTCATACGGCCTCGTCTCTCCAGAAAACAGCAAGAAATCTGTAACGACCCGGCTGGCATCAATCGTCCGGCGCGGGCTATAGTTCGATTCGCCGCGCGCATCGAATCGAATCTGTCAGTAAAATGTAACATCCTGCTCCAGGATCCAACCGTTGCGACCGTCGGAAAACGCCGCCAGGAACCAGGGGGACACGGATTTCTCGACCCGGCCGCTGAAACCCGGAGGCGCCACGAAGGAAACCGTCGACATTGCCGAAGGTACGATTCGCACGACGCTCCCCGTAGTTACGAACAAGGGACGTGCACGCTCCGCAAGGGAGAGAAGGCCGCATATAGTACACAAAAGGAACGACACGAGCAAGACAGCGGCAAAGAGCCGGGATTTTTGCCGATCTCTGCGTTTTTTTACGATCATAAACCAAGCCGCTCGCAGTGCTATGCCAAGGATCATCAAGCCCGGAATCGCGCCGATAAGGAAAAAAACTCCAGGTGCCGGAAGCAAGGAAACGGGTCTTTCCGGAAAACCCGACAGTGCGGAAGCCAAGTCGAGCAGCCGCGAAACATCGGCACGAGGCCAGAAGCCCCGCTCCAAGGGCAGCAGCATCGCGTTCATTTCATCCACCTTGCCGTTCAACAGCAGCAGGGACGCGAAGATTTCCTGCTCCTTCGGGCTCATATCCAGGTTTTCCCGCCGCTTGGACATCGCGCTTTCCAAGGCTTTTGCGTATTTTTGCGCCTCGGTAAATTCCAGCGCATCGCGCCACTCAGGGCTCTTTTTTACAAAAGCCGACAGAATAGAGATAAGCTTCCGCGAAACCGAAGGGTCGATTTCCGGCGCAACGTTTTTTTTCCCCTTGATGGTTATGGAAATTTTACGTGGGGAATCCGTGTCTACGGTCCCGGAGACGGGATCGAAAAACCTGACGGGATCCATGCGGACTTTATAAACCCCTTCCTTGGCCGCGTAAAAACCGGTACGGGAATTGACGGTGCAAAACCAGGCGCTGCCTCGCACGGACATGCTGATCAGCGGTTTCGATACCGCCTCGAGGTCGATGGCGACCGCCTGTCCCGAATTTGTTTCGCGCGTCAAGGCGAGATTCGGCATTTTTACATGAATTGGGATTCCGGGCCCTTCCACACGAATCGAGAATGGAATGAAATCCCCGACTTCGGCATTGAGCGTTTCGCACTCTATCGCAATGCCGAACCGGCCTACGCCAAAAACACCGCCGGCCGAAGCGGGAAGGCTCCGCACGGATATTTTCTTGGGATCGAGGAAATATTTCTTTCCGAATGCTGAGATGCCGGTGGCCGGAAGGGAAAAACTCTCGCGGGAGGAAATTAAAAGCGCCTTGCCGTCCGCAGACATTTCCGAACTGGCGTTTTCGATGCCGGGGACGCCGGGGAGGTCGAGGATTTTCCCGTCCGATCCGATGGCTCGCACGATGAACTGCTGAAATTGCCAAACGCTGCCGGGAGCGTTCCATTCCGCGCGTTCCGATACGGGCGGCAAACCGGAAACGCCCTGTACATCGATGCTCCACGAACCCAGATTCCTTTTTTTGCCGTCGATCGAAACTTCGAGGTTGGCCAACTCCCACCTGCCGGGCTTCAGCGCCAGAAACCTGAATACCAGGGAGCTCCCCCGCGACGACTCATTCGCGGAAGGCCGCACGTCCACCCCAAGAAAGCGCAAGCCCTCCTCCGCGACCGGATCCGGAACCGCGACCGTCGCGGGATCGACTCCGGGAATTTCCGCGAGAACTGCGAATTCCGCGCCCGCCGTCGGCAGTTTCGGCTCGATCGAGACGGAGGGGTCTTCCTGCGAATGGGAAATCTGCGTAGAAAATATAACCAGCGCCAGTAACAGCGGAAGTTTTCCCGCGATTGTCTTTTCATGCATCAAAGGACCTCCCTGACAGGCTGTTGAAAAAGCCGGTTGATTTTCGACACCCTGCTAATGGTCGTTCCCCGTTCTTCGCTCGGAGGTGAGCCCCGGAACGAACAGCTCGGTATGGGCTTTCCGGGAAAGGCTGAACATGGCGGCCTCGCTGCCCGGGCCATCCGTCGCGCGCGCCCTCTCCTTCGCGGATTCCGATTCCTTCTGGCGCCGTGCGGACAGGGAAAGCTCGTATGCCCGGCAGGCGTCCGGGTCGGAAGGAACGAGCAGCAGCGACTCCCTGTAAGCCGCAAGCGCGTTGTCGTACGATTCCATCTTATGCCAGGCCAGCCCCATATTATACCAAGCGGCGGCGGCAAGGGATGCGTCGCCCGATTTTGTTATTTTTTCATACAGCGGGAGGGCCGAGTCGAATTCGCCGAGGGCGACGAAGGCGTTGGCCACGTTGTACGACAGGGATTCCTCCTTATTCGTTTTTTCCGCGGAAAGATAAAGCGCTATCGCCTCGTTGTACCGGGAATCGGAGAACAGCGAATTGGCCTTCATGACCCCAAAATCCTCGGAAAGCCTCCCGCAGGAAAAAAAGAGCGGCAACAGCGACGTAAAGACCAGGATCGCCGAAACCTTTCCCCTTTGTTTCGTCGGCGGCTTGGAGGCGGTAAAAGGCGCGGAGAGGATTCCCGCGAACAAAAGGCTTATCGCGGCGGCGAGAATACAATAATACTGCAAGCTGGCCGGAACCGCCGTGCTTCTGGCGCGCCCCAGCAAAACTGAATTTTTCAAGACGTAGTCGATTACGAAAGCGAGGGAGCCGGATGCTTCGGCCTTGGCGTACTCGCATCCGGAAAGAATCGACCATCTCCGCATCTCCGCATCGTTGGACGCGAGCAGCACGGGATTGCCCTGCAAATCGCGGACTTCGCTGCCGTCCGGAAGAAAAACCGCCGAAGGGACGGAACCGCCAAGACCAACGATGCACAGGTGGACTCCGGACTTTACGACAGCCTTGCACGCGTCGGCCGCCTGCAAGCCGGTATCGTTGCCGTCCGTCAGAAGAACGATGACGCGGGCGAGCCCGGCCCCGCCTTTTCTGTTGGCCGCAGACAGGGCTTGCCCCACATTGCTTCCCGAGCTGGTCATCGCGTCCGGCGTCGCCCACGACAACGCGTCCTCGAACGCCAGAACTGAAGAAGTAGGCGGCACGAGCAGCACGGACGTGCCTTTGAAGGCATACAGCGCGTTCCTGGTTCCCGGGGTAGCCGCGACGATGGCTCGGATGAACGAAGCCGCGACGGAAAGCCGGGTATCGGCTCCGTCCTTTGCAGCCATGGAATTGGAAACGTCCAGCACGAACACCGTTTCCACGTCGCGAACCTGTTCGGTGACGTAGCGGGTGCCCAGGGAAGGATCCACCAGGGCCAAGACCGAGGAAACGTAAAACACAGCTCCCAGGGCAAAGGCCGCCGCCCTTCTTGAACGGAAGGAGGCCCACCGGGCGGCCTCGACCGGGGAATAATTCCCGGAACAGGCGCGAATTTTCGATAACACCCGCAAGGCTATGACCGCGTAGGGAAGGATTCCGGCGAGCAGGATCAAAAGGAAGGGATGCTCGAAGGTCACGCTATGCCCCCTACCAGAAGGTTTCGGCTTACCCAGGAGAAGGCCGCGCATGCTAAGGCGAGGGCTACGAACAGATATGCGCGCGAACTTCCGGTTCGCGTTTTGGTATCCGGGACCGGGGCGGCGTACCGGGGGCCCAAAGATGACAGGATGCGGGACAATTCTTCGGCCCCGGCCGCATATCGATAATTGCCGCCCGCCGCCGACGCGATTTCCTTGAGGCTCTCCTCGTTGAAACTGGATTGGTACGCCCCGGACAATTGTTCTCCGCTTGAGGGATCCACGTACTCGATGGAAGTGGTCCCGCGGGTGCCGATTCCCACGACGGTCAGGAAAATCCCGGCTCGGTACATTCCGAGGGCTATGTCCAGCGGGTGGATCATGCCTACGTTGTCTTCGCCGTCCGTTATCAAGACGACTGATTTTTTTTTGCCGTCGCTGCGTTGGATATGGCCCAATGCGCTGGCGAGCCCCAAGCCCACGGCGGTTCCTTCTCCCAGCATTCCCGGTTTCAGGAGGTCGAGCCTATCCAGCACCGCGCGGTAATCTCCCGTGGGCGGGCAGGCCAGGGAAGCCTCGCCGCCAAAGGCGACGATCCCTACGGAAGTGCCGTTGTCCTGCAGGAGGTAATCCTTCACGAAGGATACGGCCGCCTTGAGCCGGCTGGACTCCATATCAAGGGCGGCCATGCTCGGAGAAACGTCGATCGCGAAAATTACGTCCACGTCCCGCCCGGGAGCCATGGATACCGGCTCGTCGAGGTAAGGGCCGGATAAGGCCATCACCATGAAAATCCAGGCAAGCCCATACCCGAGTACGCTTGCCCGAACCATGAGGACCAGGAGAGCGCCGGGACCGGGCATCAGCGATCCGTTCCAAATATCCAGAGGCAGGGGAATTCCAAGCCGCCTGCCTCGAAAAAGCAGGATTATCAGCAGGGGAAGAGGTACGAGCAGGAACAGCGAGGGATGTGAAAATAATATCATGAGCTTTCACCGCGCCTTTTTTTTTCCGGGCTCGAAGCCCGGCTGCCGGGCAGCGCGTTCTCGAGGCTATCCACCGCCTCCCGGGCATCCTTCACCGCCTGAGGAAGCCGGCTATCCGCAAAGCCCGCCCAGCGCACGACATCAGCCCGCAGAAAGATGCCGGCCAGGGCGTCGTGACCGCCGCCAGGAATCAAGTCCGGCGCAAGGCAGGAAAATTCCCTGGCCGTCAACGCGGGCAACCCGGTGAGCGCCGGTGAAAAATCGGCATTGCCCGTCAGCCGAAAACCGATATAGAAGCGCAAGGCGCCGCAGAGGCGTTTCCACGAATCGGGTCCCGAGTCCCCGCTTTTCTCCAATTCCGAGAGGGTTTGGAGAAAAGTCCGCCGGGCCTTGAAAATACTTCGCCGGATAAAAAATCCGGCCAATATCCTGGGAAGTACAAAGGCCGCCAAAACCCCCGACAGCGCTATCGCCAAGAGCAGCCCCACAAAAAGATAGATCCGGATGCGCATGCCCGGGAGCTCTTTCTGCGCGCGCGGCGGAGGGAGGGAAGCGTCCTCCGACAGGGAGGAAACCGTCGTAAAGGGAATAGCCGGCAAAATCTCGGTCCCGGCCTGCATAGACGGCAGGGTCCCCGGTCCTACCTGCCATGCGATGAACGTCAGTGTATAAAGATAGTAACCGGTTTGTTTTTTCAGGAGTATTTTTTCCACGGACGGAGCAAGTTTCCTTAACGCCCCTTGTTCCGGCTTCAATACCCCTTCGGGCAGGCTGCCGGAAAGCAGTTCCAGCCGGGCAAAAACCTGAACCTTCATGCCTGCCGTGAAGCTGGCCGGGGAAAACTCCGTTGAAACGAGCTTGAGCTCCGCGTATAAAGGAACGGCGCATAGAAGAAGCAGGAGAACCGCCGCAAGGCGGGCGTCACGACGCATGGTGGCCACCGGTTCTTGAATCAAAAAATCGGATCAGATGAAAGGCCGGATCGTCCTCGGGGCCAAGCTCGAGGGTGGCGACTTTGGAGGCCGCTATCGCCGACAGCCATGTCATCCGCTCCGCTTCGGCAAAGGCTCTTCTCGTTTCCTGCGCCTCCGCCATGCCGGTGGCGACAAGCGATCGCCGCGATGTTTCCGAGTCGCAAGCGCGGATAAGCATGCGCGCACCTGGTATTTTTTCATCGGAGGGATCCTTCAGCCGTACGCAGACGACATCGTGCTTCCGCGAGAGCCTGGCCAGCGGGAGCGCGTAGGAAGCGGAGCGAAAATCGCTGAAGACCATGATGAGGCTCTTTGAGGACAGGTGCGAGGAGACAGCGTCCAGGGCCGCGGCGAGATCGGTTCCGTATCCGGACGCGGGAACTTGGTTTACGAGGATATTCTCTATCAGCGTACGGATGGCATGGGTTCCGGATGCGGGGTCGCGGTGCCAATAGTCCCGTTCCGGCGACTGTGGAATGCCAAAGAACATGGCGCCCACCTTATGGCCGTGCAGCATGCAGGCGTACGCCAGCAACGCCGCGGTCAAAGCGGCCGTATCCGCTTTTGTCTGGCCTTTGCCGAAGGCCATGGACGACGAGCGGTCCAGCACGAGGTACACCGGCAATCCCCGTTCGTCCACATAGTCCTTGACGTAGGTTCTGCCCAGGCGAACCGTGGCGTTCCAATCTATGCGCATGGCATCGTCGCCCGCCTCATATTCCCTGAGCGAGTCGAAATCGATGCCGCGCCCCCGGAAGGCAGACCTGAAATTCCCATAGAGCAAGGCACGTGACAGCATGGAGGAGGAAATTATGAGCCTGCGCATCGCCTTGCGTCGCGAAGCGTAATCCATCAGGGTACCGGAACCGCCGCCAAAAGGGCACGGACGATGGAATCGCTGTTTACGCGATCGGCTTCCGCCTCATACGAAGGAACGATGCGGTGACGCAATACGGCGGGGGCCGAAGCCTTGATGTCATCGGGCAATACGTAATTCCTGCCCTCGAGCAGCGCAAACGCGCAAGCCCCCCGGAACAAGGCCAGGGATGCGCGGGGGCTGGGACCGAATTCTATGTAGCGGTCCAATTCGCGGTAGGACTGGGGCCGAGGCTCGTCGCTTCGTAGAAGCGCGTTTCGCTGAAGTGCGCTCCGAGGGAAGTTGGCTTTCGGAGCGGCTCCGCCGGAACCGTTTTCCGGAGGCCGAGCGGCGCGCACCAAGGCCACGGCGTAGGAAGCCAGCGCGGGATCGATGCGGACCCCTCGAAGCGCGCGCTTCAAGAGGATCAAATCCACGCTTGACAAGGCCGGAGGCGACGACGTGGACGGGCTTGCCTGCCCCGAGTCCGCGCCTTTGCCATATTTGAGCACGACGTCCAGCTCCTCGGTCTCGGTCGGATAGTCCACCAGAAGCTTGAGCATGAAGCGATCCAGCTGCGCCTCGGGCAGCCGGAAGGTGCCTTCGTGCTCGATGGGATTCTGGGTAGCCAGCACAAAAAAGGGATCGGGCAGCTGAAGGGTTCTGTCACCCATGGTTACCTGGCGTTCCTCCATGGACTCGAGCAAGGCGGATTGGACTTTTGCCGGCGCCCGGTTAATCTCGTCCGCCAGGATTACATTGGCGAAAACAGGTCCCTTGCGCGGGGTAAACTGGGCAGTCTGGGCATCGTAGAACAACGTGCCGGTGATGTCGCCTGGAAGCAGGTCGGGGGTAAATTGGATGCGCTTGAACAGCAGCCCGAGCGCTTCGGAAAAGGTGCGCACGGCCAGGGTCTTGGCCAGGCCGGGGACTCCCTCGAGAAGCACGTGCCCTTCGCATAAAAGCCCGACGAGCATTCCGCTTACCAGGTCGTGCTTTCCGATGAGCCTCGTAGCCATGACGGAGCGTAAACTATTCAGCAGAGCCTTTGCCTGATCAAAATCCGCATTTTCGGTGTTTTTCAAATCCATACATGCCCCTTGTGGAGAGATCGGCCTCGAGGTCTATGCCCTATTTTGCGAGTTACGCATTTTATACGGGAACCGATCAGGGATTCAAGCGGATATGAAGCGGGGATACTCGTCGGATAAAAACACGCCACCCGAAACGGATTTGACCGGCTCGGATTCCGGCACGCAAATCTGTTTCATGTAAATATAATAATCGTTATCGGATTTGTAGAAATCGGGTATATGCCCGATAAGCTGAAAACCGTGCGAAGGGAAAAATCCGTCCGCAACCGAATTTTCCTTGTTGCGGGATGTTTCTATCCTTAAAACGCCGCAGGAGACCAGGCTTGAAACTTTATCCATGACAAGGGAAAGCAGCGAACCGCCGAAAGCGGAGTTGCGGTAGCGGGAACCTATCACGAAGGAATGTATGTCGAAGGTATATTCGGTATCGGGAGATTTATAAAAAAGACAAAAGCCCGCAAGGGTTCGCCCCTCGCGCACTTCCACCAATTCGTAAGGTTTGGCGGGTTTATCTTTCCAAACTTTCAGGGTTTCCCGCAAGAGGTCCAATTCAATATCTTCGAACACCGCGGTTTCCATGCTCAATAATTCATATTCAACGATATTGACCATTTTTTCATCCTCTTTTTCAATAAACATTATAAATTTACGTTATTAATCTAAAATTTCCACAGTAAGGGTTTTAAAAACCCTGATTTTAGCTTAATTTTAGTAAACAACACGATAAATTGCAATAGAACCACCCGGAAATTTAAAAATGATGCGAACTTATGTAAATTTTAAGGATAAACATACCGAAATATAGTAGAAGGCATAATATAGCAAGGATGGATGATAGTGACAGAATATACCCTGGGCAATGCAGATATAGTTACAGGAAAGAAAGTTATATCAAGTGGATCGCTCGCGGTATCGGGAAGCAAAATCGAAGGCTTCAAACCTGCAGGAACCGTTATAGACCTCAAAAAAAATTCATACGTCTACCCAGCGCTTATCAACGTCCATGATCATATGCGGGGAAACTACCTGCCGAGAGTAGGTCCTCAGGGTGACAGTTTTTACGTTAACTGGTCATTTTGGGACGCGGACCTGAAATCATCGAGCGTGTACGAAGAGCGCTCAAATCTAAGCGTGGAGAACTTATACTTCCTTTCTGCCTATAAAAACCTTTTTTCCGGTGTCGCGACGGTCAACGACCACTTCCCCCACGAAATAAACGAGCAGTTCATTCCCCGCCTGCCGATTCGCGTAATCCGCGAATATTGCCTTGCCCATGAATGCTCATCCTACGACCTCCATTGGGGAAAAGGCATAGAAATAGAGCATGAGCTCGCGGTCATGAATGATTGGCCGTTCATTACCCATCTGGCGGAAGGATTCGACCCCGAGGCACAAGATGGCATTGCAATTCTGGAACGCCTGAAATGCCTGGATAGTCACGATGTTTTTATTCATTGCATCGGTTTTTCCGATGAAGACATAGCCAAGACCGCCAAGGCAGGCGCCTCCGTTTCCTGGTGCCCCGCCTCCAATATTTTCATGTTCAACGCTACCTGCAAAATAAGAAAAATACTGAAAGCCGGCATTAACGTCGCGATCGGAACCGATTCTACGCATACCGGCTCTGAGAACCTGTTTGCCGAGCTTAAGTATGCCCGCTTGGTATACCAACAAATGTATGGCGAGGATATACCGGCAAAGTCGCTGTTTGACATGGTGACAATGAATCCCGCGAAGGCTTTTCGCATGCAGGATAAAATCGGCAGCATCGAGGAAGGCAAGCAGGCTGACATTCTCGTTCTCCGTGCCCATACGGAAGATCAATACGAGAATTTCGCAAGCGCTACTATGGAAGATATCGAATTCTTGTCCGTAGACGGAGTACCGGTATACGCGGAAGAACGCTTTTTTGAGCTTATTCCCGACACTGGATACGAGGACATCAAAGTAAACGGCAGAAAAATGAAGGTTCGCGGCACCCCGAAAGCACTCTATAAATCGGTGCGCGAGGCGGTCGGATTCAAGAAGAAACTTGAATACCTTCCGTTTGATTGTTGAAAGCCAAGCATGGCGGATACTAAAAAAGTGGTGTATACTATGAATGCGCACGCGCGCCAGGGGAGTTAAGCGAAGAAATGCCCAAAGCAGTCGTATATCGAGCAAATTCCGTAATCTACTTCCAAGGCGACGTCGGCGATAAAGTATTCGTTCTGCAGCGCGGTAAGATCAGTTTAAATTACAGCGACATAGAAAACGGAAAAGACATCCGCGAAGTAATCCAGATGGGTGAGTTTTTTGGCGTGAAGAGCGCCATGGGGCATTACCCCCGGGAAGAAAACGCCGTCGTGCTGGATGATTCCTCGGTACTCATCTTCACAGTACCCGAATTCGAGCAGTTTGCCGCATCCAACACGCGCATCGTCATAAAAATGCTCAAGGTTTTTTCCAACCAATTACGGCGAATACACAATCAGGTAGAAAACCTGATGGAGAATCCTATTGCCGGAGGCACAGAATTCGGCCTCTTTAAAACGGGGGAATACTACCTCCGCAACCGGATGTACAGCCAGGCGCGCTATGTACTGTCGCGATACCTTACCTATTACCCCGCGGGCAAAATGGCCGATCAGTGCGCAAAGTTCCTCGAGGCGGCCGAGACCGCGCTGAATCGATATGGCGACGGCAAAGGCCCCTCTCCGCTTCCCGGTTCGGGGGCAAGACCCCAAGCCGGACAGCAAGCGCCCGAGCAGGAACCGGTAAAAGCCCCGGCATCCCAACAGAAACCGGCGGCGGCCTCCAAACAGCCCCCCGCGCTTTCCGATCCCGCAAAGGACTATTATAACGCGGTGAGTATTTTTACCCAGGAAAAATTCAAGGAAGCTTTCGTAGAGTTCAAGCGCATCGTCGATAACGACGAAGAATCCGAGTACACAAGCAAGGCGCAATTCGACATGGGTCGCTGCCTTTTCGCCCTAAGCCAGTGGGACGCAACCATTAAACACTTCACTGCCATTATACAATCCACGCCGAAACACGCGGATATGTCCGATATTCTGTACATGATGGGCCAGGCCTGGGACAGAAAAGGCGATTCCGAGCGGGCGAAAGGCTTTTATAAAAAAGTATTGACCATTCCCGGCGACGAAGATTCGAGCGCCCGCATAAAGGCGAAAAAAGCATTGAATGCCTTGGGAGGAGCCTAAACCATGGCAGATTTATCCGCATTCATGCGCTTCGCGCGAACGTATCAAGCCGGAGAAATGATTTTCTCGGAATATGAACCCGGCGATAGTTTCTATTTGATACAATCCGGCAGGGTTCGAATAACGAAAATCGTCGGCGAAATAGAAAAAAACCTGGACATACTCCAGCCTCCGGAAATTTTCGGCGAGATGGCCATACTGGAAGGCGCTCCGCGTTCCGCAACCGCCATAGCCATCGATACGGTGAAGGTCCTTGAATTCAACCGCGCCAACTTTGAAATATTGATGATGGGAAACCCCCAGATAGCCTTGCGCCTCTTACGCCTTTTCGCGAAAAGAATCTACGACCAGAAGCGCCGCTTCATGATACTGAAACTTGAAGATCCGCAGGCGAAGATAGCGGACGTATTCCTGATGCTCGACGAAACCCAAGGAGGCTCGGGAGGCACCCCGGAGCCGGGACAAGGCGACCGGCGCGAATTCAAGGTAACCGTGGACGACGTAGCCCACTGGGCGGGCATGACAACGGCGGAAGTGCAGACCATACTCGGTCACTTTTCCAATCAGCGTCGCGTCGAGCTGTACCAGGATCGAATCGTCGTAAAAAATATCAACGATTTTATACGTTTCGTCAGTTCCAAACGCAAGAAAACCTGACAGGACTGCTGCCATCCCCCTTGCCCCTCCCTGTTTTTTATGTGTATAGTCATTTTCGTTCGCCGAGATAGCTCACCAGGCAGAGCGGCGCTCTCGTAAAGCGCAGGTATCGGGTTCGATTCCCGATCTCGGCTATAGACAATTCCTTGGATAGCAAGGAATTACAGGCTACCAGAAAACTGGCGCCTTGTCCTACAAAACTCACAATGAGAAGTATTCATGAGAATGCTTCCGAAGGGGTGGACAATGCGCCGTTTCTATTTTCACACTCGTCATGGCATCTACTATTGCCAACTTCGAAACCCTTCTACCGGAAAACTCATAACCGCAAAGAGCACCGGCACGAGCGATCGGGACGAAGCCCTCGTCATCGCCTCTGAATGGCTGCGTCTCGGAATCCCCTCCGGCAGGGCAAGAAAGCTCCGCCAAGCCAAGGATTGCTTCAACTGCGACACTATACTCCAAAGTATCAAATCACCCTCATTTTCACGAGAAGACGCTGCAGAGGTACTTGCCGTCCTCGCGGAGCGAGGCTTCATCGATGGGGTTTCCTTACGAGGAGCGCCAGGGTCCGTCCCATTTATCAACTTCCTCAAAAGTTTTTGGAATCCCGATGAAAGCCAGTATATCCGCAGCGAGCGTGCTCGAGGCCGCATCATCAGCTTGAGCCATATCCGGGAAATGAGGCGCATCGTTGACCGCTATTGGAGCACTACACTTGGCACGGTTCAGCTCGGGTCCCTTCGTAAGACCGATATCCGGGAAGCCCTTGTTAAGCTATCCGAAGGAGGCGGTGAAGAAGGAAAGCCGCTGGCTCCCGGAACCATAGGAAAAGCCTTTGGCTGCATTTCCACCGCCGTCAAATGGGCAACTGCAAACGACATGATACCGATGAATCCCTGTGAAGGAGTAAGAAAAATCTTGATCGTGCCTAGATAACAGGGTAAGCGAATACGGACTCCATGGTACTCAGCGCCTTCGATGCTGGCTTCGGCTACCATGGCTTCGTCATCAAAGCGAAGGCCATCGTCGGCGCTTATGCGGGCCATGGAAACAAAAATGGCTCGTATCGATTCGGCATCATTCTCAATCCCGCTTCCGAGTACATCGATATCCTTGGTACTTCGTCCGCCCGATTCAGTCAGACATTGGAGAAGAAGCCCGCCTTTGAGCGCGAAACGCTCTCGATACGGAGAGGCAGCGAGCCTCCAGAGCAGGCCTTCATGCATGTAGAGGAGGGTCGCGTACTGGAAGCTTATACCCTTCTCGATCGCCACGTTTTTCAGCCGCGCCGCTATCGATGCTTCCCGCCCCTTCATAGCAGCGCTTCCGCATAAGCGCGAATCGTCCCTTCCATGCGAAGCTGTTTAGCGTACTCGAAAAGCTTCTGGACATTTCGAGGCTTAGCCTTAAAGTACTCGCGCAGAGCTTCCATGGCTATGTCGAGGCCGATCGCGTTCCGGAATCGCAGGATATCGCAGATAGTCTTTTCCCTATCATAGACAAGAATGGTGCCGGTGTCTGTCTCGTGTTCCTCCACCCCAAGCTCGAAGCGCACGCCGGAAAAAGAGAAGAGCCTGATCGGCGGGAATTCAGGCAGTATGACCCGCCTGTCCCTACGTACAGCCAGCTGAACATCGGTCGGTTCCCAGGTACCTATACCATGAATGGAAAGAGCCGTCCCCAGGCAGAATACGCAACCGGGAATCGCGCGCTGGACATCGGCAAGCTCGGATCTGTTCCCGCCAACGGTAAGGGTATACAAACCTCTTTTAAGCCGTACCAGAGTGCCCGAACTCACAAGGTCAGCAAGTTGGGCCGGATGTATGCCGGCAGCGAGGAGGGTTCTGGTTGCGGCATAGCCGCCCTGGCCGAGACGAGCTCGAGTATCCGTTTCTGGGTCTCTGCTTTCATGTCAACCTTTTGATAAAACATACCACACTTATTGGCAAGTGTGGTAGTTTAGTCTATCTTCCACCGGCAATCCTGACTACCCACGCTTTTCAATGCCGTAGGTCCGTACGGACACAGCTATCTTCTACATGATACCAAATTGCAGCTAATCAACAGAAATGGCCAATTTTCGAATGAGAATCAATCATGAGAATTTACGGTATACTCAGGATAAACTGAGATAAGACCAGATAGCAAAGTTCTTGACTTTACAACTAATTACAGTATACTGATAACGTAAACTATTGTAGGATAAGCAATTAGCCGCTCTCATAAAGCGCAGGTATCGGGTTCGATTCCCGATCTCGGCTGAAAAAAGCAAGACCCCAATTATGGGGTCTTGCTTTTTTTTATAGGACAAGATTGGGAATCGCATCGCCGTTCGCAGGATGCGAACCACAATAATCTATTCCTTGCGATCCAACGCGAAGCGATGTACCGGAGTGAGCGCCGGTCCACATTTCGCGACGGCGAAACCTATAATAAATTTCCTTACGGACTAGCGAACGAAGTTCGCGTCCCAGCGGGAGGACGAGGCGTCATGGATGGCGCCGTAAGCGAACGGAGGCGGCTCAGAGGTTTGAGACAGGATGTCTAAAACCGGAGAGGATTCCCGATCTCGGCTGAAATATCGCGCAATGTATTAATTAATCTAAACGGAATTATACAATCGACGAAATGCTCGAACGGTTAAGAAAATAATGATAATCCGATTTCCGCGGGCGTTTATGTGCAAACCGGAAAAAATAATCAAAATAAACGTAGAAGTGTTTCTCCAAACCATCCGCATGTCGGCTGTCGATTTTAACATGGGCTCCACGGAATCGCAGGTACAGGCCAGCATTCAGGAGGCTCTTAGGGAAGGCTACTCACTCCGGCAAGCGGACTATTACTATCGCTGTCAGTTGCCTTTGTACACGGTTCGGCTTTCCGAATATCATATGGCCCTTACTCCGGTTACCCAGGTTGGCCGGGACGACGCACAGGCCTTTTGCCAGTGGCAGGGAAAGATCAACGGCATGGTCGTGCGATTACCTACCGAGGCAGAATGTGAATGGTGTCTGGACTGGACTTGTTTGGTTCCGATTACTATGCGAGAACCCCGCTTCAAAATCCGATTTGCCCCGACTCAGGTGAATAGAAAGTAATTAGAGGCGACTCGTGGATAGACGTGGGAGGCAGGCATGCAAGCTCAACGAAACGCAACTGGATTAAAGAGGCCGTTACCGACGACAATGTCGGATTCCGCGTATGCGCAGCTTTAACTCTCAAGATTCCTGCGAGTCAAAGCCTTAGCGCGCATAAGCATACACTTTCCGGAATCCTGAAAACTCAACGCTCCAAATATAAAATTCCGGTCGGCTGATTACCGTCTTTAGGCTTCAACGTCTATTACCGAGCCTTGCCCTTGCCCTAGAGGAGCTTTGGCGCGAAATGATTCCGCGGCTTCGTTATCAGGAGTCTTTTCCGCAGCTTCTGACTCCCGAACCGATGGTTGCATCGAATATAGGGGATCCACTCCACTTCCGATTGAATTGATCATTATTGTTTACCACCTGATAATTAAAATACTCAAGGCTTTTTAAAGGGTCAAGGAATTCTCCTCTACTACATGCAAAACGGCGAGCGCAAGATCAAATGACGACCTGATTCTCGGAGGAACAATGCATAAAGCGCAAGCTTCCCCCAGGCAGGGTGGTTTCTTGCGCAACTTCCGTCGAAAAGCGCCCCTTGAGCAGGAAGAATTATTATCAGCAAGTAAAGGAAGTATTATGGGAACCTCTGATAACCCTCTTGGTTATCAAAGGTTTCAAGGCGGTTTCCCGGAAAATCGGGCTTTTTTATCCTCGATCCCCGAAACGGATGTTTTATCGTCCCCAGATATCGAGATACAGATTTATAACCCGCAAAAACCGTTCAATTTAGGGAACGGCCATTGGAAGCACAGGGAAAATTCCGGAAATCGCGGTATGACTTCAATTCATGATAAAATTACCGGATCCATAGCGCAACCCCGGCGCGGCGTAATCAGGTCCTCATCCAGGCAGCTTCTTTAGCCCCGGGCACCGCGATCCGTGTATAAAAATTGTTGATTTGTCCGACAGAGTCCAGCCTCTCGGGTTTCGAGGATCGTAAAGGTCGAGGATGCGCGGGGTTTCATAAAAAACAGCCGAATCGAGTGGCAAGCTCAGACGCTTTCGGCCCTCGCCAGGGGTTACCGATTTTTTCACGGCGTTCCATTCCGGAAATTTCGTGTAAATAAAAAATGCAAACTCTTTATGTAAAGGGAATATAAAATATTTTGGGTACCCCAAAATTTAGCACTTGCCCTCTTTGCAAATCTGTTTCATAATAGGAGTATCACTCACTCTAAAGGAACAATCATGGCAGCACCAGCAAACGCAGTTTCCAAGATCACCAAGAAGATCGAAGCCCTTCAGGTCAAGGCAGCGAAATTCAATGCCGAGATGGTCGAACTCATCAAGTTCGTAAAGGCGGAAGAGAAGAAAGCGGCTTCAGCGCCCGCCCCGAAAGCTCCGGCTAAAAAAGCTCCGGCTAAAACCCCTGCAAAAAAACCAGCGGCCGCAAAGCCTGTCGTAGCACCGAAGAAGTAACACTCGGTTACGACAACCGACAGGAATCTCGGGCTGCATTTTCTGCCCGAGATTCCCATTTAAAAACCATAGTATTCTGCAAAGATCAGTTTCACGTATCCGCCACACCGCGCGCGGCCTTCGATTCAGGCTCTATCCATGCGCTTTCAAAAGACTCGCACACGATTGTTCAGCGTCCCCAGAGCTTCCTCATCTCGGGTGATCTTTCCAGAACATCGGCAAGGGCTCCCTGGGCCTCCACCCTGCCTTCAGACAGCACGATCACGCGGTCAGCCAGCTCTAGAGTGCCGCGCCTATGGGAAACCGCGATACAGGCCCTCCCGGGGTTTTCCGCGAATCGCTTCCAAAGAAGGAATTCAGTCTGCGAGTCCAAAGCGCTGGACATGTCGTCGATGAAGTAAAGGCCGGGCTGCCTGAGAAACATGCGCGCCGCCGCCGTCCTCTGCGCCTGACCACCGGAGAGCTTGAGCCCTCGCGGGCCTATCTTGGTTTGCAGGCCGTCAGGCAGAGTCTCGATATCTTCTTCGAGCACCGCCTGGCGCAGGGCGTGCGCGAGACGGGAATGGTCGGCGTCGAGCCCCAACAGCAAGTTCTCGGCAAGGGTATCGGAAAGCAGCTGCGGTGACTGCGGGGTGTAGGAGCTCTGCGGCGGAACGAAGAAGGCGCCCGGATCGATTACGGGCTCGCCGTTCCACAGTATCTGCCCGCTGCAGGAAAGCAGGCCTTGCATCGCGCGCAGCAACGTGGTCTTGCCGCTGCCGATTCTCCCCGTTATCACCACGAGCTCGCCTTTGGCTATGCGAAGGCTTACATCGTGGATGCCTTTGCCCGAAGCGTGAAGGCAGGTGAGGTTACGGACTTCCAGATCATGGAAAGCATCGGGATTTTCCGCCGTGTCTGCGGCGGCCTGCGGATGCGATTGCTCATGCCGGACCGCCCGAGGCGTCAGGGCAAGGCGTTCGCGACGCACCAGGGACGAGCCGGAAGGATCCGATACCAGATCCTTCAATCTGCTGAATGAAACGCGCGTCTGCTGGAAATGAGCCAGGAAGCTGCCCCAGAAACAGGTATAGTCGCTCACGAAGGACAGACAGAAAATAAAAAGCGAAAAATCCCCCAGGCTGAAATTTTGCGCGCTTACCTTGCTGGCTACCACGAGCAGGATGATACCGGTGCCGATTCCTACGGTGTTATGGTAAATGGAGTCGAGAAGCTGCTTGAACAATCCGTCGCGGAGGGCCGCCTTGCGCCGCGTCTCGCATAAGATGGACAGGTGCGCGAGCGCATCCTTTTCCGCCCCCGCCACTTTTATGGCTTGTATCGAGCCGAACGCCTCGCCCATCGCCCCCGTGGCGTGTTCGGACGCTGTTCGCGCCGCTTCGCGATAGCGGCTTACCCGGGACTCGGCGCTCTGAGCCAAGGCCACGACCAGCACCAGCGGAACGAAGGCCAGCAGGGTAACCGTCAGGTTGATGCGCACCAGCAGAACCAGGGACACCACCGTAAAGACGGCGGAACCCAGGACATCGAGCGTCCAGCTGAGCGCATCCTCGATCTGCTGGGCGTCTTCCTTGAGGTAGTCCAAGGCCTCCGTGGAGGAGCAAGAAAGCGGAGCGGCGCCGGGCAGCCTGAAAATCGAGGAAAAAGCGTTGGATCGAAGCAGCGCGCTCATTGTAAAGCGATGCAGTATGTCTACCCAGGCCGACAGGGTGATATGGGCGATGCGAACGGCGGTAAAGGCGATGATCAGCCACAGCACGTCGGAAGCGGCGGGAGAGTCCGCCTGCAGCGCGTCGAAAAAAGCTTTGGCGAGCAGACCGGGAATGATGAAGGCGCCATGGACCAGCATCCACAGCATTCCGTCGAAGGCGTACAGCCAAGGCCGATAGGCCATCATCCCCTTTAAAAGACGCAATGTTTTCATGATAACAATCCTTCACCGGCTGTCGGGCATGGCTCGGCCGCATCCGCGGTCGCGCCCGCCGCCCTCACGTAACGCGAAAAGAGGCTGTCCGGGTTCGAGGCCAGGCCGGCACGGTCCCCGTACTCCGCGGCCAAGCCGTCTTCCATGACGAGGATGCGGTCCACGCGGTCCAGGGTGGATAGCCGATGCGCGATGATGATGGCGCTGCGGCCCTCAAGCAAGGTCCCAACCGCGCCGTCGATGAGCGATTCGGTGGCGGGGTCGAGCCGTGACGAGGCTTCGTCCAATATGACGAGACCGGGATCCCTGAGGAACACCCGGACCATGGCCAGAAGCTGCGCCTGCCCGCCGGACAGGCCGACGCCGCCCGTACCAAGCCGCTGGTCAAGCCCGAGCGGGAAACCTCCCAGCCATTCGGAAAGCCCCAGCTTGCCGAACGCCTCCCTGATCGCGTCATCCCCTATGGAAACATCCCAGAGCCTGGCGTTATCGCGGAGCGTGGCGCTGAATAGCTCGACATCCTGCGTGACTACCGCAAGGCCGCGCCGCAGCGATTCCCTCGAGTAATCGGCGATGGGCCTGCCCTCGAGGGTTATCGTCCCGGTATCGCAGTCGTACAGCCTGAGAGCCAGGCGCCCCACCGTCGTCTTGCCGCTGCCCGTTCGGCCCAGGATTCCCAAAGATCGGCCGGGCTCAAGATCCAGCGAGAAATTTTTAATTACCTGCTTGCCTTCCTCGTAGGCGAAACTCGCGTCCTTGAAGGAAAGGAACAGGGCGCCGGAAGGAAGCTGCGCCGTACCGTACGACATGCCGGGTTTCATCGCCAGCAATTCCATGGTACGGGAACTTCCAGCCAGGGCTTTTTGCAGGTCCTCGAGTTGTTCGCGCAGCTGCTCCAAAGGCTGCCGAATGAGCTCGGCATAGCTGTAGATCAGGTAGACGGTCCCGAGGCTCACCGTTCCCGAGCGCCAAAGCATCGCGCCAAGGCCGAGGGAAAGCACCGTGCCGATTCCGGCCGCCAGCTCCGAGGACATCCAGACGCCATAGCCCAGAAGATTGGCCTTAAGCCGCTTTGGGTACCAGTCTGCAAGATGCGAGCGCAGGCGCTTTTCCGCGTGCGCGGCCGCTCCCAGGCTCTTGATATCTTCCCGTGCCGCGATGCGCTCTCCCAGGAAACCGTAAAACTCAGCCGCCTTTGCGCGATTTATCTTCCAGAGGGGAGCGGCCAATATCGCTACCCGGAACAGGAAAAATCCTGTAATGCCGGCAAAAGCCCCGATCGCCGCGCCCACGCGGACATCTTGCAGGAACAGGACGACCAGGATACCCGCCATGAGCGCCGCGCTTCCCACGACGCGGATGGCAAAATCCGAGAAGAAACTCATGAGAACCTTGGCATCGCCGTCCACGCGTTCTATCAACTCGCCGGGGAGATGCTCCTTGTGGTAGGAAAGATCCATCGCCATGGTGGATTTCATGAGATCCATGCGAAGGTCGTTCGTGGCCTTCCAGCCTAGATCCTGCCCTAGCCAGGCTGCGGCCACCGCAAGAAACTGGACGCCCAGCGCCAGTCCGATAAACCAGGCAGCCTGCCCGTAAAGCACGCCTACGGGAGCCCCTCCCGAGATCGCGTCTATGAATCCCCTGAGCACCAGGGGGTTTACGAGCCTGAGCCCATTGGAAGCCAGGATGGTAATTCCGAGTCCCGTAACCAGTGCCTTGCGCCCCATGAGATAGCGTCCTAAAAGTCTCAGCGTCCGCCGGGCGTTTCCACGGCCGACCGTCGCGTTTTTTCCGTCGTTCTGCATTGATCCTCGATTCTTCGGAGCCGAACTAAAAATTCCCACGCAGTATACGATGGGAACGTAAGGAACAGAAAGAGAAAGTTCCGTTAAGATCCATGAATTCCTTGAGAGAGCGGAATATCCACCGCCATCGAGTTAGTTATATAGCTGAAACCGGGGGAACGGCGGACAGTGACGCGTAATCGAAAGTGCAGCCCCCGAGCACGATTTCCTTGACGAGGGACGCGAGCCTCTCATTGCCGCACAGCCCGGAAAAGCCGTCGGGTTCACCGCACACGTCCCGGAGTTTCTCCGTGAGAATCCTCGTGATCGGGAAAGGGTCGGACTCGAGCGCGGGGAAACGCTTGCGCCTCAACGCGGTGCGCTCCGCCTTGAGCCACGCGGCATACTTTCCGGCGGCCCGGCGCAGCGGCCGCGTATCGACGCCTTTCATCGAGTACAGGGATTCCATATGCGTAAGCAGCACGAACAAAGCGTCCGGCGGCGCCAGAAGCTGCCTGTACATGCCGTGTGGAATCATCGCCGGCATGCGCATTTCGGCGAGTCGCCTGTGCCAGGAAGCCATGAGCGGGCCCGCGTACGACATGATCGGCATCCCCGACGGGCGGTTTTCCCGGTATACATCGTCGTAAAGACTTCTTAACTGCGGAAAGCTGTCGTCCACAAGCCCGATGAACTTGTCTTTCTGGCGGCCGGGCCGCAGGGTCAGAGATCCCGGATACACGAAGCCGGCGCCCGCGTCCGCCGAGGCCGCGAATAGCGCTTCCGTCCGGGAGGGCTGGTCCCCTATTCCGGGGCACAGCGGCATTGCCATGACCCCGGTCAGGAAGCCGGCTTCCCGGGCTTTTTCAAGTACGGCCAAGCGGCTCGCAACGGATGCCGCCCCTGGTTCCAAGAGGCTGGCGACCGATTGGTCAACCGTGGTCAGCGTAACGATTATCAAAGTCCGGGGAAACTTTGCGAGCACGTCGAAATCGCGGAGGATTAAATCGCTCTTTGTAAGGATTACGATGGGCAAGCCCGCGGGAACGAGCGCTTCAAGAGTGCGCCGCGTCAACTGAAGGCTGGCTTCCAACGGTTGATACACGTCCGTGACGCCCGAACCGATGCACAATGCGCCGAATTCGCGCGCGGAAAAACCTTTGCCCACGTCGGCCGCCACGAGTTCCGGAAGGTTCGCGCGCACGGCTATATCCCGCTCGAAATCGCCTTCCACGTAATATTTTTCGGCCCGCCCGTCGCAATAGCGGCAGCCGTGCGCGCAGCCGCGATACGGCGCCGTAACCCGGTACAGCGACACGAGAAACGCTTCCGCCATAGTATTCTTGGTCAAGCCGGTCTTGGCTTCTATCTCCTGTATCGCCATGGAACACAGGGTAGCGCATCGCCCGCTTTTTGTCAGCCTTCCATGCGGCGAGCCGACGCGCCCCTATCTTTATTTTAAAGGTTATGCGAGAATCCGCAATCATGCCAAGCGAAGATCCTAACCCAGAAAAGCCGTCAGAACCCCACAAGCGCCGTCCGCGCTACCGGGGAACCCATCCGCGAAAATTCTCCCAGAAATACAAGGAGCTTAACCCGGAGCGATACGCGGATGACATTAAGAAAGTGTTATCGCGCGGGGACACCCCGGCGGGCAGCCACCGGAGCATCTGCGTCGGGGAAGTGCTCGCGGCGCTTGCGCCGAAGCCAGGTGAAACCGCCGTGGACGCGACGCTCGGGCACGGAGGCCATGCCGCCGAGATTCTCAAGGCTATCCTGCCGGGCGGCACGCTGTTCGGCCTGGACCGCGATCCGCTGGAAATCGCAAAGACGGAGAAGCGTCTGCGCGACGCCGGATTCTCTGAGGCCTGCCTCCGCGTAAGGCACATGAATTTCGCCGACATCGACAAGCTTCCCGCCCTCGAGAATCGATCCGGCTTTGACATGATACTCGCAGACCTCGGCGTTTCATCCATGCAGATAGACAATCCCGAGCGCGGATTTACCTTCAAGCGCGACGGCCCATTGGACATGCGCATGAATCCTGCCGCAGGGCAGAGCGCGGCAGCCTTTCTCAAGACGCTTTCCGAATCCGAACTCAAGCGCATCCTGGTGGACTACGCGGACGAGCCCGAGGCCCAGGCGATCGCCAGGGTGCTCACCCAAAGAAGAGGCTCGCTCATAACCACCAAGGCGCTGGCAAAGGCGGTTCGCGATGCGATACAAGACTCAAGCAGCCCCGAGGATTCCAAGAAGAAATCGGTACGGCGCACGTTTCAGGCCATACGCATCGCCGTGAACGGCGAGCTTTCCGCATTGGACAAGCTGCTTGCCGCCCTGCCTTCATGCCTGAACCCAGGCGGCCGCGCGGTGATACTCTGCTTTCATTCGGGCGAGGAGAAGCGCGTCGAGGCTGCTTTCCGGGAAGGCTTGGCGGACGGTCGCTACTCTTCCGTCTCGGAATGCGGCGCAAAGGCAAGCGCCGCGGAGCGCCACCAAAACCCCAGGTCCACCGCCGCCAGGCTTTGGTGGGCGATCCGGGCTTAATCAAGGCTGAGCGCCCCTACATTCCGCAATTCTATTGACTCTCCGCGCCCGGATGAGTACTTTCCCTTCTCATGACAATCGACGAAACCATCGCGGCTCGAAAATCCTGCCGCAGCTACGATTCACAGCCTCTTCAGGAACTTCACCGCAAGCAGCTCGAGGCAGCGGTGCTCAGCGACAACATCGACCACTTAGGTCGGTCGCTTGCCCTCAAGCTCATCGACCGGGAGCAATCGTCGCCGGGCGCGACCGAAAAGCTCGGGACCTACGGGGTCATCAAAGGGGCGAATCTGTTCCTGTCGGGAAGTTTTCCGCGCAACGACGAAAAAATAGAGAGCTTCGGCTACGCCTTCGAGAAAATCGTTCTCAAGGCCGCTGAACTGGGTATCGGCAGCTGCTGGCTCGCGGGCACCCTGGACAGGAGCGCTTTTGCCAATGCCCTGGGCCTCAAGGACGACTCCGTGATGCCGGCCATAAGCCCGCTGGGCTACCCCGCAGACAAACGGTTTTTCATGGATAAAGTGTTTCGATTCGCCGCGGCCTCGGACAAGCGCCTCCCATGGAACCAGCTGTTCTCGGACGCAGAGACGGGACTTCCCCTGACTGAGGAAAGCGCGGGATCGTATGCAAAGGCGCTTGAAGCCGTTCGATGGGCTCCTTCGGCCTCCAACAAGCAGCCGTGGCGCGTATCCAGGCTGCATGGAAGCTACCGATTTTTCGTCAAGCGAAATCCAGGTTACGGAAAACCCTTTTCTTTTGACCTGCAGCGCTCGGACATCGGAATCGCGATGTGTCATTTCGAGCTTTCCGCCAAGGCATCCGGTTCGTCCGGTCGTTGGGTTTACGAAGAATCTCCGTTAAAAAAAATTCAGGAAGCCGACTACGTCATAACCTGGGTACCGGACGGAATTCCAAAATAACCTTCGCGGCGCTTTGATTTTCGGCGCGTCGGGTTCTATACTGAGTATTGGCGGGAAACGACAACGATAAGTCCTCCGCTTCCCCCAAGGAGGCATGGAATGAGACGCGCACTCGTCATATTCTTTATAACTGCCATTTCTTTCGAGGTCATGGCCGCCCCGAACCAGGATCTGCTCAAGGCGGTAAAATCCGGAAACGCGAATGCGGCGACCGCCGCGCTGAATGCCGGCGCGGACGTCAACTTCAAGGACGAGCTTGGCCGCACCCCGCTTTTTTACGCGGCTGCCCGGGGCAATATCGCGCTCGCCAAACTGCTCGTCGCAAAAAAGGCATCGCCGAATATCATGGACTCAAGCGGTTGGGGGCCGCACGACGTCGCCATCGACGCCAATTATCCGGATATGCTGGCTTACTTGGCAAGCGCAGGATTGAATCCCGCATTACTGAAAAAAACCTTGACCACGCCGGACCAGGAAGGCTTCCTGCCCATCCATGCCACCGCGCGCGAAGGCAGGCTGGCCATGTTCGACCTTCTCCTGAAATACGGCTCGCCGGTGGATCCGGTCAGCAAGGAGGGGTATACGCCGCTTATCCTCGCCGCCGCCAACGTGGCCGCCGGGGGCGGCCGCGACGCGATGATCGCGCGGCTTGCCGGCTTGGGCGCGGATCTATCGCGGTCCGACAAGAACGGCCTGACGGCCCTCGATTTCGTCATTCAGGCGGGAAACGAAGCCTTGGCAAAAAAAATAGCGAAAGCTCCCGTGTCGGCATCCACGGCGGCCCGCGTATACGCCGCAGGCAACATGAACCTCTTTTCGTTTCTGCTGCCTTTCGTCAAGGATCTCGATGCGCCAGGCCCGATGCCCGAAGGCAAGCCGCTGCTCTTTTTCGTTATGGAAAAAGCCGATATAGCCACGATGAAAACGCTGCTGGCGAGAGGGGCTTCTCCAATGGCTACCCTGCGATTCGGCAGGAACGCGATTCAATACGCGGCCGCATTGGGCAATCTCGCCGTAGTCAAAACCCTGATAGAGGCTGGAGCTCCTCCCAACAATCCGGACAGGAAAAACGCCGTCGACGCGCCGTTGTCGCTCGCCGCGGCCGCGGGCAACAGGCCTCTGGCCGAATACCTCCTGTCCGTCGGCGCCCAACTGGATGAGCCGCAAGGGGTGCGGACTCCCTTGAACGGAGCTATCATGGGCAAACAGCCTGAGATGGTAAGATTCCTCGTGGAACGGGGCGCCAATCCCAACGGAACGGGCGAATCGGGCATCACGGCTCTGATGTACGCTATCGATTACCGGGGTAAGGGCGGCGATATCGCGATAATCGGATACCTGCTCGACAAAGGCGCGGACCCGAACGTCGGCGTAAGCGGATTCGGTTCGGCGGTGGATTGGGCGGACAGGAACCGACGCCCGGAAATCGCCGACTTGCTGGTCTCGCGAGGGGGAATCCGCCTGGTCGCGCCGGGGGGTGGAGTTTTTATCGCGCCAAAGACCGAACTGCAGGAGAATATCGATCGATTCCACCGGCTGATCGGCTCGAACGACGACGAGGCCTGGAAATCCGCAATAAATAATTTACCCTCGGTAAACCAGGATCTCGGGGACGGAAAGACGCCGCTCTTCGAGACGGTGAGGTCCGGCAACTTGAGCCGGGTACGCTATCTCGAATCCAAGGAAGCCGATTTTTCCAGCCTTACGGCGGAAGGCAGGACGATGCTGCACGCCGCTTGCGAATCGGGGAACATGGAGCTGGTAAAGTTCCTCGTGGAGTCGAAGCGACTGTCGGTCGCAAAAAAAGATTCATCGGGAAAGTCGGCGCTATTCGAGGCCTGCCTTCATCCCGGCATGGTTGAATGGCTCTGCGGCAAGGGCGGCGACCCCAGGGAGACGGACGCATCGGGCGGCACGCTGCTGCTTACGGCGGCGGGATTTCCCGGCGATATCGCCAACGGCACCATCGCCTTCCTTATCGCGTCGGGCGTCGACGTGAACGTCAAGGCGCCCAACGGCCGAAACGCCTTGGACAAAGCCCTGCTCATGAACAACGAGCAAGGCGCCGAGCTGCTCAGGAAAGCGGGAGCCGTTCAGAGCGCTCCGGGCACGACGCCGGGCCCCAGAAAACGCCCATAAAACAGGCGCGCCCTGGGAACGAGGCTACTGCGCCTGGAATCGGTGGAAATAGCGGACTTCGGCTCCGTCCACCAGCTTGGTGTGCTTGGCGCCGGTCCGGCTCCATGACTTGCCGAAATCCTCGCGGTCCACGACGAAGCATATGTTCCATCCGGCGAACTTCTTGGGAAGGTCCGCGAGCCTGGCGTACAGGGCGTTGGATTCCTCGGGCGAGCCCAGGCGCTTGCCGTAGGGAGGATCCGCGAACAGGAAGCCTTTCTCGGCGAGCGGGGTCGCGTCCTCGGCCTTGGAGGAAAAAAACTTTATCTTCGTCGCGACGCCGGCGGTACCCGCGTTGGCCACGGCCGCCTTGACGGTGCTCGCGTCCGCGTCGGATCCAGCTATATAAACTTCACGATCCATCTGGATCTTGGCCTGCGCGCGGTCTTTTTCTTCCTTCATGTGCAGGATGTTTCCGATGGGCATGGTTTCCCAGGTAAAGTGGCGCTTAAGGCCCGGGGCGATATCCAGGGCATACAGGGCAGCCTCGATGGGTATGGTGCCCGAGCCGCAGAACAGATCGTGCAGCGGAAAGGAGCGTTTCCAACCGGCCATGAAAAGGAGCGCGGCCGCGAGGCTTTCCTTCAGCGGCGCCTCCGTGGGAAGCCGTCGGTATCCGCGGCGGGACAGGGCGTCTCCGGACAGGTCCACCTCGACGGTGGCCTGATCGGCCTCGATGCGCACGCGCGCCGTTACCTGCGCCCCGGTGGCGGCGGGTCGGCCCAGCTTATAAGCCTGCGCGATCCGCTCGTACGCGGCCTTCTGCACCATAGCCTGCACGGTGCTCTGCGAATCTATCTTGGAGCGGTTGCAGCGGGCTTTCTCGATGACGATGCTGTCCGTTTTCGCGGCGAGGCGTTCCCAGGGCAAGGCGAGAGCGCCCTCGAACAGCTCGTCGAAATCGGCCGCGGGAAAAGAGCCGAACTGGAGGAACAGCCTGTCGGCGGTTCTAAGGTTTACGAGGGCGCGGGCGATTTCCCGGGAATCGGCGTTGAAATAAACGCGGCCGGCCGAGCGTTCGGTGGCTTTCATGCCCAGGAGCTCTATCTCGTGGGCCAGTACGCGCTCGGCGCCGACGACGCACGAAGCGGAAAGATACAGTGAATCATTCATACCTATACTATGCACTTTGCTGGGAAATTTCGCAATAGGCACGGTTTCCTCATTGCGAATACTTGCGTTTGCGGTTCAGAACCCTTATTATATGAAATGAGCGTCAGGAAACCATGAATATTGCACCACAAAATATACTCCTCTCGATAGCACCCTATCTGATCGCTCTTTTTACCTGCGTCGGCATCGGCGGAGCGGCCGTCGCCAATGCGGGAGTCCGCAAGGACAGCCGCCTGTTCGCCGCACTCGTCTTTACCGAGACAGCCCATATCATCTGCTTTCTTTTCGAGCTTATTTCACCCTCGCTGGATTCCAAGCTGTTTTGGGACGGCGTGCAGTGGGTCATTACCCTGGCCATCGCCTTCCACACCCTGAGCTTTTCCCGAGCCTATATAAAAACCGAGAAAAAACACGACACGACGTTCATTGCCGTAACCATCGCCACCGTAATTTTCGGCGGAGCTCTCATCGCGGGATTCGTATTCCTCAAAATCGATCCCTCATTGCACAGCGTGGACGCATCCGTTCCCTTCGGCGAACTGGAATACCCGTTTTCGCCGATCATGATTGCCGCGTTCTGCTTTATTTTCACCGTCCTGGGAATCTCAATAGCCAGGGTGATTATCTATATATTCAAGTCGAGAGACAGTTTCAGGCGAGGCGCATGGTTCATAACCGTGGGCCTGCTCACCTCGATCCTCGGCAGCTCGCTTGCCCTTTTCGGGGTGGGCATGTTCGGCCACAGGAATTCGCTGCCGCTCTGGTTCGCGGCCGGTAATATAATTATTGCATACGGCCTGTTCAACGAGAACCATTTCGGCTTCATAACCGTGGCCCGCAGGTCGGTCATGGATACGATGATGGACCCGGTATTCGTGCTTACCGCCAATGACATCATCGCTGACTGCAACATCGCGGCCTGCTCGCTCGTGGGCAGGAAGAAGGATTCGCTGATCGGCAGTTCCGCGAGAATGCATTTCGCGAAGTGGCCTGGGGCGGCGAACGCGGCGCTGGACTTCCCCGAAGCCGAGACGGAAATGGACATCGATACCGACACGCGGTTGCGGAGCTACAGGATAAGCGTCGTCTCGGGCAAATACTCCATACGAAAAAAATCATGGAAAGTCGTGGTGTTCAACGAGATTACCGGCGTAAAGATGCTCACGCAGGAGCTCTCGGGCATCAACGAGACCTTGGAAGCCAAGGTCCGGGAGCGGACGCTCTTATTGCAGGACGAGATCGTCCGACGCAGCGACGCGGAAGAAAAGCTCCGCGAAATGAACAAGGAAATATCCAAGACCCAGCGAGAGGTTCTCCTCACCCTCTCCGAGGTGGTGGAAAGCCGAAGCAAGGAAACCGCCCACCACGTTACCCGCGTCGCGGAATTCGCCAAGATACTCGCGCACGCCTATGGCCTGTCCGCGGAAGAGGTGGAGATGGTCGGGGCCGCCGCGCCCATGCACGACGTCGGAAAGATATCCATTCCCGACTCGATCCTCTGCAAGCCCGGCATACTGACGCCGGACGAGCGCGAGACCATGAAGCACCACACGGTCGTGGGTTATGAAATACTCCGGTCCTCGGAAAACCCGCTCTTTCGCGCGGCTGCGGTCATCGCGCTCGAGCATCACGAACGCTGGGACGGTAAGGGCTACCCGCTGGGAAAATCGGGAAAGACGATAGCGCTGACGGGCAGGATCGTGGCGATCTGCGACGTTTTCGACGCGCTGGCGTTCAAGCGCTCGTATAAACCCGCTTGGCCCATGGAAAAAGTACTGGAGCAATTCAAGCTGGACCGGGGAACGGCCTTCGATCCCGAGCTCATCGACCTTTTATTCGCCAACATGGAAAAGTTCATGGATATTAAAAAAACATATCAAGAACCGGAAGACATACCTTTCTTCGAACCGACTGCCTAGGAGCAGGGAAAAAGATCCGCTATGGCTCCAATTTCCCTTTCCAGTTCACGATACCCCCGAAATCGGAAACGTTCCTGTAGCCCATACCACGCAAAGTCTCGAGCGCCAGCGCGCTCCGACGGCCGGATCTGCAATATACGACTATCGGCTTGTCTTTGTCGGATTCCTTGAAAACGCCCTCAATCTCGTCGTACGGCAATAAAACCGCTCCGGGGATATGTCCCTGCTCGAATTCCTCGGCCGTCCTCACGTCCAGGAGCAGCAGCGTTCCTGGATCACGCTCCAGCAAGGTTGCCAAACGTTCATAACCGATACCCGCATCCAGCAAGAGAGCGTCCTTTGCCGAGGTTCGTTCGTCTCCCGTCTTGTCGATGCAGGAACCCATCGCAAAGAAAATAAAAAGCGCGCCTAAAAGCAGCATAATTGTTCCATGGGGTCGGATCGGGTTTGACATTTGCATAGTCCTCCATGATGATTTCCTAAAACGCTTATTCAGAATATACTGAGCCATACCGTAGAAACAAAGGTTTTTGAACCTGAAAAGAGGAAGTATGACCGACGGGCATGTGCATATCGAACGGGGTCCCTATGATTACGAATGGATCATGAAATTCGCAGAAATGGCCGCAGAAAGAAACATCGATGAAATACATCTCCTGGAACACTCGCACCGGTTCCTCGATTTTTCATCCCTCTACGAATCCGTTTCCTCATACGACGCCTACCAGCACGACTGGCTCACAAAAAAAAAGACACGAAGTCTAGACGAGTACCTAGACTTCGTGCGGAAGATGAAAAAAAGAAACTTTCCGGTACGGATACGGTGGGGACTGGAAGTCTGCTACATTCCGGGAAAAGAAGCGCTGATAAAAAAATTAACAAGCGACGACGCCTTTGATTTCGTTACGGGAGCGGTTCACTGGATAGGCGATTGGGGCTTTGACCATACCGCATCCTCCTGGGCAGGCAAGGACATAGACTCGGTCTATGAAAACTACTACGCCACGATGACTGGGCTTGCGTGCTCAGGCCTGTTCGATATCTTGGCCCATCCGGATTCCATCAAGTGCTTCGGTCACATCCCTTCCGTCGACATGGACGCCATCTATCGTAAACTTTCCGAATCGCTAAAAAAGAACAGCATTACGGCGGAGATAAGCGCCGGGCTTTACAATAACTACGGGCATCTGGAAATAGGCCCGAACCCCCGTTTACTGAAAACCCTGCAAGAGCACCAGATTAATCTCATCGCGGCATCCGATGCCCATAATCCCGGGGACACAGGAAAAAACATCGCGGCATGCTACGATTTAATGGCCGGGAGAAAGGCGCGGCATCACGGGACGCCCGTAACGCCGCGCAAATAAAAGATCACTGAAAATATCGGCGGCTCGAGCGGCCTAGGCTTCCGGATCCTTCTTTCCGAGCCCCGGCAGCGCGATGCCCAGAGTCGTGCACACGGCAAGCATCTTGCTTATGAACGCTGCGAGCGTCTCGGTAAAATCCGCTTTCCCGTCGCCCGTCTGGATAATCTTCAGCTCATCGGGTTTGGGAAGCGCGGACGCTATTTCCGGCAGGCGCTCGATCAACTCGTTCACGAGCAGCTTGTCTCCAATGAGGTTTTCTATTTCGCGCCTCTGGCGATCTATCCTGACACCGGCTTCTTCCTGCAGATTGGCCGCGAGGTTCCGCTTTTCGGCCATCTCCAGCTCGAAACCGCGCGACATTCGCTCGCGGGCGAGGTTCGCCTCGAGGGACGCCGCCTGGAGCCTGTCGTTTACCGCCTGCACGATTCCCTGGAATTCCAGCTGGGTCTTCTTGAGATCGTTCTCGGCCAGGATCTCCTGCTGCTTCAGCTCGATCGTGCGGAGCAGTAGCCTCGTATCCTCGGCCGACTTGTGCGCGGCCTGCTCGGTCGCGAAGCTTATGGAACGCTTCTGCGCTTCCAGTCCGAGGGAAGCCTCTTCCGCGTCTTTGCGGTCCTGATTCTGGAGAACCTCCAACTCCCGCTTCAACTGCAGTTCCTGATCTTTGGCAAGGAGGCGTTCACGCGATTCTATTTCCGCTACCTGCGTCTTTTCCTCCAGGCGAAGCACCTGCTGCCGTGAATTCTGCATCTGTTGGCAACGGGCAGATTCTTCGTTGAGCCTGAGTTCCTGCGCCTCGGTTTCCTTTTTTTGCTTGATTCGCTCGATTTCCACGTTGGTCTCGGCTTCGCGGATCTCCACCTGCCTGCGCGTTTCAAGTTCCTTGATGTTGATCTCGTCCTGGGATTCCAGATAGCTGATGCGCGCGGCTTTTGCCTGCTGATAGCGGAAAGGGCTTTGCAGGTCCTTCCATAAAGTCTGGGAGCAGACGATGGCCTCCCGGATCTGTACCGTAATTATCATGATGCCTAGGCCTTCGTACCGAGTCTTGCCGTCAGACTGCTGTTCCTCCGTAACCGCCTTGAGCCGCGTGGTCAGCTCGCTGATTATGGGAGCCTTGTCGGTCAGGACTTCTTCCACGCTCATGGTCGCGATCTTGTCCTTGATGGCTGCTTCCGCCTGCTCGCGAAGTTGGGCGTTCACGATGGCAAGCGGATCCCGTCGGTCGGAAAAATCGATCTTGCGGTAGGCCACCGAAATATCCTCAATCTGCCACTGCACGTAGGCGAGCACGTTGATGCCCTGCTTCTCGCGCGATATGCAATTGGCGACGACTCCGATGGTCTGGATGGACGCGGGAATCACCTGAAAGGAATCCTTGGCGGGAATATAGCGGAACGATATGCCCAGCCCCATCGTAACGGGTTCCTTTCTGTTGATACGGGTATGCACGACATATACGTTCGGAGGAACGATCATCCGCCGCCACAGCCAGAAACCGGTTTCTCGGATATTGATAGGTTCCTTTTCCATGAGGAGCTGTTCCGAAGTCTTGATGGAAGAGACGGGAATCGGCGCGGAAGGAGCCCGCTTCGCCTTCATCATTCGCATGGGGGAAGGAGCGGACGGCATATCCATCTCCACTCCGGCGCCCGCGCCGCCGTTCGCCTCCTCTTTGGAATAATAACTTTTTTTCTCGTCGCTCTCTTCCACATCCATGAGCAAATCGGCAGGTTCAGCCTCGGGAGCGGGCATCGCCTGCTGGGCCATGAAAACATCCATAGCAGATTTATTTTCCACCGTCGTCTCCTTCTGGCGCGATTATCTCCGGCGTCAGATTATCAGTATTGTTCGGAAGCCGGCGCTTTGCAAGAAAAAATCGCTGGCAAATCCCGTCCTGCGGGCGTATCATGGTGGCATATTTTGGAGGCCTACGATGCAAAAAGAGATATACGCTCCGCTCGAGCTCCTGGGAAACGACGGAACCCTGCAAATCGAGGGCTGGGCACGCCAGCCATTCTGGAACTACGACCGGAAAAAAATCAAGGCAAGCCCGTTTCGAATCAAGGAATGGGATTATTACTCCATACTCTCGCCCGGAGGACGCTTCGGCCTGACGCTCACGATGAGCGACCTCGGCTATGCCGGACTCTTCGCCGTCTGCTTCCTGGATTTTAAAAACCGCAGCTTTCATCAGGTGGATACCATCAGCCTGCTGCCCCTCGGAAGGACCGGTTTTCCCGCAGGCTCGGACGAGGGTCGAATATGCTTCGGCGACAAAAAATTGAGCATGGTTTTCGAGTATAAGAAAGGCTTGCGGACGCTGGCCTTCCAGGCTCCCGGGTTTCATAATCACGAAGGCGACGAAGGGCTGGAAGGCTCGATCATACTCGCGCAGCCGCAGATGCTGGAAAGCATGAATATCGCGACGTCATGGACAAAAAACCGCACGGCGTTCTATTACAACCGGAAAATAAACTGCATGCCCGCGGCAGGCGGCTTTTCAATAGGAAAAAAACGTTATACTTTCGATCCATCGCTCGACTTCGGCGCCTTGGACTGGGGGCGCGGCCGCTGGACGTACGAAAACCGCTGGTACTGGGGCTCAGGGTCGGGTTATGTCCAGGGAGCCCCGTTTGGCTGGAATATCGGCTACGGATTCTCGGACAGGACGCCTGCCAGCGAAAACGCGCTGTTTTACGCAGGCAAGGCGCATAAGCTGGAGAGCGTCGAGTTTCATATCGACGAAAGCGATTATACGAAACCCTGGCGCTTCTCAAGCTCCGACGGACGTTTCGAAATGGACTTCAAGCCGCTCGTAGATCGAAATTCCGCCATGAAGCTCGGCCCCGTCAAGTCGGTCCAGCATCAGGTATTCGGCGAGTACAGCGGCACGGCCATCCTCGACGACGGCAAAAAAATCGTGATTGAAAATTTCCTTGCCTTTGCCGAGGACGTATACAACCGCTGGTAGCTCGCTCTCCGGCGCCGGCGGCTAGAGGCTGCACGCCAGAAAGCGCGGCGCCTTGCGCGCCTTGAGCGCAGATTCCAGCGCAAAAGCCAGATTGATG
This sequence comes from uncultured Treponemataceae bacterium, assembly GCA_964485395.1. GTDB lineage: Bacteria > Spirochaetota > Spirochaetia > Treponematales > UBA12059 > JANNSO01. The sequence goes on from CAZAJF010000012.1 coordinate 44,431, forward strand.
AGCCGGCCTTCGCTCCATGCCGTTCCGATAAACGACACGCCGATGGGCAGGCCATGGTACCAGCCCGCAGGTATCGTTATGGAAGGATAACCTGCCACCGCCGCAGGTGCGGAGCTGCCCGAGTCGATGCTGTCGCCGTTCACGAGGTCGATCATGGGAGCGGGTCCGTTGGAAAGCACAAGCAGGGCATCCAATCCGTTTGCCGCCAGCGCCGCGTCGATGCCCTTGGCGCGCGTGCGATCCTGATTTCCCTCAAGGGCGTCGCGATACGCTTTTTCCGTAAGAGGCCCCATCGATGCCGCCTTTTCGATCAATTCCTGCCCGAAATACGGCATCTCCCTACTCGCGTTTTTTTTGTTGAACTCGATAAGCTCGTCCAAGGTCTTCACGGCGGCCCCGGGCCGCGCGGCTAGATATGCCTCCAAATCGGCCTTGAACTCGTGCAGTAAAACGGTAAACTCATCTTCACCAATTTCCGCTGCATGGGGCAGATCGACGGGATCAAGCACCACCGTGCCTTCCGCTTTCAAAGCTTCGATTACGCCGGTCAGTACAGGTTCAAGCTCCGGCCTGAAATTGAAGCTTGGGTCGCGGACGATTCCGATATGGGCGCCACGCAATCCACCCGGTTTCAGGAAGGAGGCATAGTCGGTAAAAGTCTTGAATCCCGGGATACCGGAGGATTCCATCGTGGCCGGATCCGAAGAATCCGCTCCGGTCATGGCTCCCAGAAGCAAGGCAAGATCGCTTACGCTTCTGGCCATGGGACCGGCCGTATCCTGCGAGTGCGCGATGGGAATGATGCCGCTACGGCTCACGAGGCCTATCGTAGGCTTCATGCCTACGATACCGCACATCGAGGCTGGAGAAAGGATGGAACCGTCGGTTTCCGTGCCCACCGAGACGGCCGTCAAATTGGCGGAAACCGCGACTGCCGAACCCGAGCTGGAACCTGAGGGAGTCCTGTCCAGAAAATAAGGATTCCGGGTCTGTCCGCCGCGTCCGCTCCATCCGCTGGACGATTTGGTGGAACGGAAATTCGCCCATTCGCTCAAGTTTGCCTTGCCGAGGATTACCGCGCCGGCGCTCCTGAGACGCTCCACGATAAAAGCGTCGCGCACCGGTTTTGAGCCCAGGAGCGCGAGCGACCCGGCGCTGGTGTCCATGGAATCGGCAGTGTCGATATTGTCCTTGAGCAGCACGGGAATGCCGTGCATCGGACCGCGCACGCCTTTTTCCTTGCGCTCGCGATCCAAGGCCCGGGCGATGGCGACGGCGTCGGGATTGATCTGCAAGACTGAATTCAATTTGCCTTCTCCGCTGTCCAAGGCCGCTATTCGCCGTATGTACAGTTTTACGATGCTCTCCGAACTGAATTTTCCGGAGGCCATCAACGACTGAAGGTCGGAGATTGAAGCTTCCGCGAGAGGGAATTTTACTTTACCGAGCGAAAAACAGGACCTCCGGAAAATCCCGGCCATGCCGGCAGTCTGGGGTGCTGAAGATACTGTATCGAGAGCCATCGGGTTCCTCCGGAATTCGATTAATCAATGCGATTGGGTTTGGTCCATAGTAACCGCCCGGACGATTTTGTCAAAGAGATTCCGGAAAAGGCCCTGGTCAGATTTTTCGCTTGCAAAATTCCAAGGTGATGCAATACTGTACTTTCATGAGTGACATACCGCAAAGCACGCCGGAATATCCGGCTTGGGTCCGCTTCCGATCATTGGTGGACCTGGATGGAGCGAACCTCGATTCTCCGGAAGCCGCTCATGCGCGCGAAGCCATGGAACGGACGCCCCAATTGACGGCGCTGCTCGCCGATATCGCCGATTGGCCCGGCGTCGTGCTCAACAGCCACAAGAGCGCGCAGCAGACATTTCACAGCTTGAGCTTTGCCGCCGAGCTTGGAGTGTCCGCGAAACATCCGGCGATAGCCATGGCCTTGGAACGGATACTCTCGCGGATGCAGTCCGACGGTCTACCCCGGCTACCCATGACCTACCCCGTCCATTTTGGCGGAACGGGAACCGAGACCTGGAGTTGGGCGCTCTGCGACGCGCCCATAATTCTCAAGGCTCTCGTGCGTTTCGGGCTTGGCGGCGAAAAAAAAGTCCAGGCGGGAGTCGATAGTATTTTTTCTCTTTCCCAGCCCTTCGGTTGGCCCTGCGCCGTGGCTCCCGAGCTCGGTACGTTCCGCGGTCCCGGAAAAAAAACCGACCCATGCCCCTATGCGACGCTTGTCTCGCTCGACTTGGCCGCAGCCTGCATGGAGTCGCCCCAGGGACCCGCGAGCTGGAAAAAATCGGGCAAAAGCACGGCTGTACTCGCGGGCATCGAGGCGTTGTTGACGTGCTGGGAAAGAAGCCGCGAATGGCATCCATATATTTTCTATGCCGGCGACGATTTTCGCAAGCTTAAGGCTCCGCTCCTGTGGTACGACATCCTGCACGTCGCGGACACCCTGTCGCGTTTCGAGGCGGCGAGAACCGATCCGCGTTTCGCTCAGATAATCGGGACGATCCTCGAAAAAAAACGCGGAGACGGAAGCTACATGGCCGAGTCGGTGTATCAACCTTACAAGAATTGGGATTTCGGACAGAAAAAAAAACCTTCTCCCTGGATCGAGTTTCTCGTGCGGCGCATAGAGCGACGCATGAGATAAAAACGGCGGCGGGTGTGCATTCCCCGCCGCCGTGCCTTCAACACCCGAATCCGCTCGGCCCCGACGGGCAATCTCCGGCGAGTTTTCCCAACCGAATCCTGAAAAATCGCCGCCGGCCGAGTTTCAGGCGCAACAGGCTTCCACCGGCCAAGACGATCCGCTCATTGGCCGACTCAAGCCTCACGCCGTTGATTTCCACCCCGCCTCCTTCGATGAGCCGGCGCAGCTCGCTTCGGGAAACCGCCGGATCGAGATGCGCAAGCAGGTCGAGCGCAGTCCAGGTCGCTTGCCAAAACTCCACGACCGGCGCGTCTTCGGGAAATTCCTTGCCGCCGATTATAGAGAGGAACCACGCGGCCTCTTTCGCCGCCGCTTGCTTTCCATGCAGCCTCGCGACGATGGCACCGGCAAGCTGCAGCTTCGCGTCCCGTGGGTTGCAGCGATCCGCGGCCAAAGCCTCGGCGATCTCCGCCACCGCCGATGTCGGAAGCTGCGTGTACACCTCGAGCCATTGAACGATGAGATCATCCGGCAGCGACATGACCTTCCCGAACATGTCGCGGGGGCCATCGTCGAGCGACACGAAATTATTGAGGCTCTTCGATTGCTTGCGCACTCCGTCCAGCCCCGGAGTTATGCGGGAAGTAATAATTACCTGAGGCTTCTGCCCCGACCGTTCCTGAAAGAATCTGCCCATTGATTCGTTGAACAGTTGATCCGAGCCCACGATGGTCAGGTCCGACCCGAGTTCCACGGAATCCCATCCCTGAAGCACCGGATAGACGAGTTCATGCGTGCGCACCTCGCCGCCGCCTTCCAGCCTGGAACGGAACATGTCGCGGGACAGCAGCTTGGCGACCGTCACCGAGCCGAGCAGCTCCAGGAAAACCGACAGCGGCTTCGCGTCCCACCAGGAAGCGTTGCGACGCACCTCGAACACCGAAGGATCGTCCGTTATAAGAATTTTACCCACTTGACGGATAAAGGACTCGGCGTCCCCCTCGATATCGGCCCGCGTTCGCCGTTTCCTGGCATCGGTCCTTCCCGTCGGATCGCCTATCAATGTCGTAAAATCGCCGATGAGGAACTGGACCGAGTGTCCGCGCTCCTGCATCTCCCTCATCATCCATAGATTCACCGCGTGGCCCAGGTGCAGGAACGGCGCGGTGACGTCGGCCCCGAACTTAACCTTGAGCTTTCGCCCGGTTCCTAGAAGCGCGCGGAATTCCTCCATGCTTACTACGTCGTCCGTGGTCCGCGCGAACGCGTCGATCAAGCCTTCGTTGCATACCCCATGTCGATACCTCCCATAAAAAAAAACGGCCCCCGATTTTTCGAGGGCCGGTACGTCACCATACGGTAAAGTTCCACTACTCCCGAAGCTTTGAGTAAAGTGAGTAGTAATAATAATTCTTCCGCTTCAGGATGGTCATGGAGTAAATATACATTCATACCGGCGCCCGGTCAAGTATCCTCGCCTCCGCTTGTTTAAAAGGCTTCTAATATTGTACAACAATGGGTATACAGTACTTATTTTCAGTGGAGGTTCATATGAGTTCCTGTCCTTGCGGTTCCGGCCGAGAGTTTTCCGCCTGCTGCCAACCCATCATCAAAGGCATCGTCCCCGCCCCTACGGCCGAGGCGCTCATGCGCTCCCGCTACTCGGCCTACGCTACCGGCGCGGTGGAATACGTGATGAAAAGCTGCGTCAAGGATGAAAACATCGACGAAGACGCGACCCGACGCTGGAGCGAAGGCGCACGGTGGGAAAGCCTGTCGATTCTCCGCAGCGAGAAGGGCGGCGCATCGGACAGCGAGGGCATCGTTGAATTCATAGCCCGCTACACCATGGACGGCATGAAGGATGAACATCACGAAACAGCCAAATTCACCAAGAAAGACGGTGAATGGCTCTATGAATCAGGCGATGTAAAACCTACCACGGTTGTTCGCGCCGCTCCTAAAGTAGGCAGGAACGATCCTTGCCCTTGCGGCAGCGGTAAAAAATACAAGCAATGCTGCGGAAAATAAGCGCCTTTCTTCTATATATATGATACTATCGGTTTGCCAGCGTAAATGCGATTACAGGGGAGCCGCTCCGCAATGACAAAAACTTTATTGAAACTGAAATACTGTTTTTTCCTGCTGCTCATTTCGCTTCCATTGAGCGGACAGAGCCAAGGCCTGCTCTCCAATGTAATTCCATTCGCGAAGGGACAAACCGTCCGCGTAGTATGCGACAATAATTACCCGCCGTATGCCTTTCTCGATAAAAGCGGAGAATTGCAGGGAATCGTCGTGGATCAGTGGCATGCCTGGGAATCCGTAACGGGCATGCGAGTGGATCTTAAAGGCATGGAATGGAGTCTCGCCCAGAAGGAGATGGCCGAAGGTCGGTCCGATGTCATCGACACCATCTTCAAGACACCCGTCCGAGAGGAAACTCTTTTATTTTCACAGCCGTACGCCACGCTCGAAGTACCCGTTTTCTTCCACGAGAGCATTTCAGGCATAGCCACCATCGGGGATTTGACCGGATTCAACATCGCGGTCAAAAAAGGGGATGCTTGCATCGACATACTGCTTTTCAATGGAATTGACACGCTCATTGAATATCCAAGCTACGAGGCGATCATAGCCGCGGCGGCCGCGGGCATAGAAAAAGTATTCTGCATCGACCAGGACCCCGCTCAGTATTATCTGGCCAAAGCCGGAATAAGCGCGCAATATCGCTTCGCCCTCAACCTCTATACAGGCTACTTCCATCGAGCCGTCCCCAAAAACAACCCTATCCTCATGCGGCAGATAGATGCCGGATTCGCCCTGATCCCGGAGGCGGAATACAATAAGATAGACCAGCGCTGGCATGGCAAGGCTCTCAAGACGACCATAAATCCTAAACTTGTCATGGCCATCAGCCTTATCGCGGGAATCGTGCTTGCCATAGCCTTCGGAGCGATAATCATCGCAGGCATCCTGAAAAAAAAGGTTACGGAAAAGACGGCGGAACTCGCCAGCACGATCTCGGAGCTCAAGGAAAGCGAGGCAAAAACCAACGCGATCCTCGAAGCCCAACCCGACTTGCTGGTTGTGATGGATGGCACGTCGAAATTCCTCGAGATCATGGCGGTCAACAACCAACAAATCGCCGTAAAGCCGGAGAACCTCCTGGGCAAGACCATCGAGGAAATCTTCAATAATGAAAAACTAACGGAAGACAACAGGAAGGCCGTCCAGGCGGCTTTGCGCGAGGGCGGCGTGCATATCGTGGAATACTCTCTGCCTTACGCGGACGGCATCCATTACTTCGAGTCCCGGATAGTCAGGCTCGACGACGCGAAGGTGCTGAGCATCGCGCGCGACGTAACGGCGGCCAGGACAAACGAGATAATCCTCCGGGGTTCCCTGCAGGAAAAGGAAGCCTTGCTGCGGGAAATCCACCATCGCGTTAAAAACAATTTACAAATAGTATCAAGCCTGCTCTCCCTGCAGGCGGGCAGGTTCCAGAACGAATTCGACCGCGACCTGTTCACGGAAAGCCAAAGCCGTATCAGGGCCATGGCCCAGGTCCACGAAAGGCTTTACAACTCCCGCGATTTCAGCTTCATCTCGGCCAAAGATTACGTCCATGATTTAATAAAGGAAATTTCTAACACCTGGTACAACGAGAGCCTGTATATCAATATCGAGATAGATACCGGAGAAATATCCTTCGAGCTCGACAAGGCGGTCTCCATCGGGCTTATCCTGAACGAGCTGATAACCAACGCCTATAAGTACGCGTTTACGGACGGGCAGGACAACACGCTCTGGATACACATAGAGCAAACCGTTAAAGAAGATTTAATATTAACTATCCGCGACAACGGCAAAGGCATGCCTTCGGGCTTCAATCCGGAAAAATCCGGCGGCATGGGCTTTACAATCATACGGGCCCTTTGCGACCAGCTGCATGCGACGATGAGCATGAACCCCTCGTCCGACGGCAAGCCCGTATCGGCGGGAACGGAAATATCCATCAGCGTTCCGCACCATCATCAAGCCTGATTCCCGATGCGAACAAAAAAATCGGCCCGGAAAACCTTTGTTTTCCTGGCCGATTTTTATATAACGATCTTTTCCAGGACAGCGAGGGCTATTCGTTCTTGAGCTTCGCCTTAAGAATGGATTCCTTGAAAGATTTGTTGAAGTTGAACTTGGGTACCTTGGTTGCTTTCTTCGCGGCAATCTTGATGGCTTCGCCTGTCAGGGGATTCCTGCCCAATCGCGCCTTGGTTGCCGGCTTGATCTTCACGAAAAGCTTGCCCATGTTTCCTACCGGAACGCGCTCGCCCGCCATTACGCCGGACTCAACGAGGTGGAACACGCTGTCAAGAAGGTCTTTCGCGTCTTTTTTGCTGATGTCCCTGAGATCCGCTATGTACGTGGTCATTGAGGCGACGGTGAATTTTTCTGGTAAGGAAATCTTCTTGTCCTTCTTGGGCTCAACGGCTTTTTTTACGGCTTCTTTTTTTGCTGCGGGTTTGGCGCTCGCCTTTTTCACGGCAGCGGGTTTCTTGGCGGCGTCAACTTTTTTCGCTGCGCCTACTACGGTTTTTTTCTCGTCTTTCTTGATGGTGGCCATAGAATTTCCTTTCGCTTGTAAAGCTTTACTGCAATAATACGTGTATTTTTCATAATGAGCAAGCGAAGAATTTCAAAAACCCCATGTTTTCATTGAAAAAACGAGCTTTTTTCCATTTTGCCGAAACATTCCCCCGCGCAAAAGCCCCGCAGCAGGGCGCGCGCGCATTTTTAGCGACGGAGGCCGCAGCCCCGAAACCATTGGCCCGAGTCCCTCGGCGCGCCTGCCGGTCCTTTCCCGAGCCGTCGTAAAAATCGGCTTGCCGAGGCAGGCAAGCATGCCGTCCACGCCAACGGCATTATAAAAAATTGCAGGACGGCGGCACCCCGCTATTCCCGTTCATAGATGCTGCCTTCGGCGTTCCGGACTATAAAATGGTAATCGACGAGACATCGGCGCAACAGCGCATGATCTTCGTTGACCCCTTGAAGCAGCGACCTTACCTGGGCGTCGCTGTATCGGACTCCCTTTTCAAAAAGCAGCGCGATCCTCCGAAGGGTTACCAGCTTGTGTTTTTCTTTTTGGGGAATCCTGACCAGGGAACCGTCCGGACGGAAATATTTAGCCTCTATCTCGGAAGCCTCATCTTGCGTGACGTCGATCCGGTCATCCCGCACGGGCATCGCGGGACCATAATCGATGAACTTTCGCCCATCCGACAATCTACCCTCAAGCATATTCATCACGGCGAGGAAGACCCGCGCCTGCCCCGCCTTGATCCGCAAATTCCGCCGATGGGCGCGAACGGTTGACAGCGCCTTGTCACCTAGCGACTCCGCGATCTCGATATCCGACTTACCGTTAAAAAGCCCGCGAATTACTTTTTCCTGGACCTCGCTCAGCCCGCTGGCGTCCTGGCCTAGCTGCAAAAGGCTTTCAAATACTCCACCGTGCTTTTCTCCAAGATGAATCTTTACGGCGGTTTTAGCGTCGAAGTAATTCCCATCCTGACCGTACAGGCGGCCTTTCTCGAACCGCATACCGCAAAAAATGCAGACTCTCGCCTTGTCGACGGGATCTTTCGACCAACCATGCTTCAAATCCCCGAAGCTTAGGGTTTCCGTTGTGCTATTCATGGAATAGCAGAATAAGAGTATTTTAAAAAAATGTCAACATATTATTTTTTTGATTATATATCAATAAACAAATATCCAAGTTGATTAATAAATATCAGATAACATAAGATTTTTAGGTTATCGATCCTTGCCGCTCCCGGAATCTTATTTTAAAACCGTGGCGCCGCAGCGGTTTTCATGCTAGCGACGGCACCACGTTCGATACGATGTATTTCTAGTTTTTTATTTCTGCCAACTCTATGGGAGACAGTTTCTCTTTTTTCGCCAGCGATTTCATCACTGCTTTTTCATCATACATAAGGAATAAAACAAGTCCGATCGCGCAGAAAACCGCGGCGATCACAGCGGTAAGGCGAACGCCGAAAGCTCCCGTCAAAGCCCCGCCGGATGCTACATCGGCCACGACGATATCCGAAGAGGCGGTTGCCGAGGCGCCGATGAGAAGGAGGCTGGGTATCAGGAGTCCCGCTACGGTCTGGCCCAACTTGGACATGAACGTTCGTGCGCCGAAAAATATCCCGGCCTTGAAATTGCCCGTCTCGATACCGTCCGCCTCGGCGATGTCCGAGACGATGGCATTCTGCACTATCCCAAAAATCGCTAGGGGCACCGCGGCCATGATCGCCACGATCAAGCCCTGCACTTCCGGCGAGAACGGATACAGACCCAGGAAGGTCGCATAGACGAACGTGACGATGAACCAGCCGAAAGCAAGCACGAGCAGCTGTTTCTTGCCTACTTTCTTGGCTATCAGGTTGACCGGCACATAAAAAACGAATGACAGCAGGAACATGATCATCACGAGCGTGGAATTGTAGGTTTTGTTCATTTTGAGCAATACCGTCACATAATAGACCAGCACCGTATTTATGATCGTGATAGCTACCCAGTAGGCAAGGTCGGAAAGCGTAAAGCGCAGGAAGTTCCGGTTTTTAAACGCAGCGACGATCGATTTGAAGATAGAACCGGTGGATACGTTGGTTTCGCAATATTTTTTTTCATCGATGAAGATTACGGGCAGCAGCATGAAAACGAAGGATACGACGGCGAAGAGCGTTACGACGGATTGGAACGCCTGCGCCGAGGGCATGCCGGCCTTTTCAAACATGCTTTGAAACAATTCCACCTGCGAACCGACCATCGTGCCCAATGCCCAGGTAATCGATATGAACGTCGAAAGCTGCAAACGCTCGTCTGGTGAATGCCCGAGCTCGGGCAGAAGCGCGAAGAATGGCGTCACGTACATGGTCATGAACCAGTAGAAAAGGAAGACCGTTACGAACAGCCAGACGGTATTGAGCGCGGTGATTCCGGCGTTGGGCGGAAAGAACACCAACGCTGACAACGCTGCGAACGGCAGAACCGAAACCGCCAGGAAGGAACGGCGCTTGCCCAGTTTTGATTTTGAACGATCCGACAAGCCTGCGATAAGCGGATCGGTAATAGCGTCAAAGAGACGGCCCAAGGAAAACACGAGACCGATTATCGTCAGGCCGAATAAAACGACGCCGCCGGAGCGTATGATCGGCAGCACATTATCCTGTACCACGAACGGCCCCATCTTAAGGCCTGGGGGCGGAAGGTAAAAATAAACCAGCTTTGAACCTACGGCGAAGCTGGCCAGCGACCAGCCGAATTGGCCGAAGGCATACATCCATTTTTTCCAGAGGGGAAGAGTCTGCACGGAATTGGTCATCGAATATCCTTTCAATTGCGTTTGTTCAGCTAGTGTAGATGCAGAAAGCAAAGTTTGCAAACAAATTGTTAAAACCTTTTACAAATAAGGGAGTATTGCCGTGAAAGCAAAGGTACAGGCTATCTACCCCCTCCCCAAAAGACCGGATTTTCTATATAATTGGAATCATGGCAACAGTAGACGACAAGAAAATTATTTATACCATGCATCGGGTATCCAAGAAGCATGGAACGAAACAGGTCCTCAAGGACATATCGCTCAGCTATTTCTACGGCGCGAAGATCGGCGTCATCGGCCTTAACGGCTCGGGAAAGTCGAGCCTGCTCCGAATCCTTTCGGGCGCGGACACCGAAATCCTGGGCGAGACGAGCTGCGCGCCTGGCTATACTATCGGATTCCTGCAACAGGAACCCCACATGGACGACGGCAAAACCGTCCGCCAGGTGGTTTCCGAAGGCGTCCAGGAGATAGTGGATCTGCTTGCGGAATTCGAAAAGGTAAGCGAGGCCTTCGGCGATCCTGACGCGGACTTCGACAAGCTGGCGACCCAGCAAGCCCAGCTGCAGGAGAAGATCGAAGCGGCCGACGGTTGGAACCTCGACGCCAGGCTTGACCTGGCCATGGAAGCCCTCCGATGCCCGCCTCCCGACGAAGCAGTGGACCATCTGTCCGGAGGCGAGCGCAGACGCGTGGCTCTCTGCAGGCTCCTGCTGCAAAAACCCGACATCCTGCTCCTGGACGAGCCCACCAACCATCTGGACGCGGAAACCGTTGCATGGCTCGAGCGTCACCTGCAGCAGTACGAAGGAACCGTCATCGCGGTGACGCACGACAGGTACTTCCTGGACAACGTCGCCGGCTGGATTCTCGAGCTGGACCGCGGAGAAGGAATCCCGTGGAAAGGCAACTATTCCAGCTGGCTCGAGCAGAAAGGCCAGCGCCTGGCCCTCGAGGAAAAAGGCGACAGCGCCAGGGCCAAGACGCTCGAGCGAGAGCTTGAATGGGTGCGCATGAGCGCCAAGGGTAGACACGCCAAGAGCAAGTCCCGCATCGAGCGCTACGAGAAGCTGCTTGCAGACGGCGAGCGCGAGAAAGTCCGAGAAACCAAGCTCGTGATCCCGCCGGGACCGCGCCTGGGCTCGGTGGTGATCGAGGCCAAGGCCATCGCGAAAGCCTTCGGTGATAAATTATTGTTCAACGACCTCAGCTTCACCGTTCCGCCCGGAGCCGTCGTAGGCATCGTCGGCCCCAACGGCGCGGGAAAGACCACGCTGTTCAAGCTGATAGCCGGCATGGAAAAACTCGACGGCGGTGAGCTCAAGCTCGGCGACACGGTCAAGCTGGCCTATGCCGATCAGATGCGCGCGGGACTGGACCCCGACAAGACCGTATGGGAGCAGCTTTCCGACGGCCTGGATATAATCAAGCTGGGCGGCGGCAAGGAAGTTAACAGCCGCGCCTACTGCTCGTGGTTCAATTTCTCAGGCGGCGACCAGCAGAAAAAAGTGGGCGTGCTTTCGGGCGGCGAGCGAAACAGGCTCAACCTCGCGGTAATGCTCAAGGAAGGCGCCAACGTGATGATGCTTGACGAGCCCACCAACGACCTGGACGTAAATACGCTGCGCGCCCTCGAGGAAGCCCTGGACGAGTTCGCCGGCTGCGCCTTGGTAGTAAGCCATGACCGCTGGTTCCTGGACCGCGTCTGCACGCACCTCCTTGCGTTCGAGGACGGCGAGGTGCTGTGGTACGACGGCAACTGGAGCGAGTACGCCGAATACCGCCGAGAAAAACTCGGCGGCGACGCCGACCGTCCGCACCGTTATGTTTACAGGAAACTCGAAAGATAGAATCAAGCCGCCGACTTCCCGCAATGCGCGGACGGTCGGCGTTCCGTAC
>CAZAJF010000012.1:56487-97867 GCA_964485395.1 uncultured Treponemataceae bacterium
TATGCCATGTCGGCGACTTGTGCCGACATGGACGCGTCGCCGGAAGCGACGCGCGTCCGCACCGTTACGTTTACAGGAAACTCGAAAGATAGAATCAAGCAGCCGACTTCCCGCAATGCGCGGACGGTCGGCGTTCCGTACTATGCCATGTCGGCGACTTGTGCCGACATGGACGCGTCGCCGGAAGCGACGCGCGGCCGCACCGTTACGTATACAGGAAACTTGAACGCTAGAATCAAGCAGCCGACTTCCCGCAATGCGCGGACGGTCGGCGTTCCGCACTGCTGAACGGTTGTAATTTGAGCGTGAGACAGGCGGATTTCCTACGGACATCAGCCAAAGTGCCTTTGACCTACTTAAGCGAAAAGATCGCAGAAAATGACATCGTCATAGTCGGAAAGATAGACGCACAGAAGGAAACGCTCGACTTCGTTAACAGCGCTCTTTAACAGGGTGTTGAAAAACCTCGGATGAGGATTTTCAACACTTCCAAAACGTAACATTACCGTAGCATTTGTAATCAAATGCGAGGAATGTTGAAGGCTGTTGGAAATGCAACCAGCTTTTTCAACAGCCTGTTAAACCAAGCCGAAGGAAGGTATCCATGAATCAACAAAATCAGGACGCCTGGAACAAGCAGTCTTATGATGCCTGGCTCGAGCGTTTCGGAACCCCCGCCGACATGGCGAAAAGGCTGCGGGACGACCCGGCCAAGACGCTTCAGCCGCTGACAAGTGCTATGGGCAACGTCAACGGAAAAAAAATACTTAACCTGATGGGCTCGAACGGGACGAAAGCCGTAGCGCTGGCCCTCCTCGGAGCACGAGTAACAGTGGTTGATTTCTCGGATGGAAATCGCCGATACGCGACAGACTTGGCGGAAGCCGCAGGGACGCATATCGAGTATATAGTAGCGGACGTCCTGAGCCTGGAAGGCAAAATCGAGATGCAATCCTTCGACATCGTCTTCGCCGAAATGGGCATCCTGCATTATTTCACGGAGCTTAAACCTTTTATGGATGCTGTTTTCAAGTTATTATCTTTTAATGGATTATTCATTCTTCGCGATTTCCATCCCGTATCCACGAAGCTCATATCCTACCGGGGCTCAACTGCGAAAGTAAGGAAGTACAGGGTTGACGGCGATTATTTCGACAAAGGTCTCAAGGAACGGGACGTCGCCTTCGGCAAATTCCTGCCCGACGGCTCGGAATCCGCAAAGGTGCTCCTTCGCGCCTGGAACCTCGGCGAAATCATAAGCGCCGTGGCCGGATCGGGCTTCGTCGTGCAAAGCCTGGAAGAAGAGCCAAACCAGTCGTCGGATGTCTTTGACAAAGGCATTCCCAAGACCTACACGCTGACCGCCGGGAAAGTTCGCTTCGCCTGAAACGGGATCGCCTGCGCAAAACCGCGATACTGCGCAGGCGGTCTTATCAATTAATGATAATTATTATTGCCGCGACGAATGCGGCCAGACTCAGAACCATAAATATCAGCAGGATTTTCGTGCTGTTTTTCATGCCCATCGTTCCTTCCCGGCGTTGAGCGCGCGCCTTGGGTTTAATGCTTCCATGGTCCGCATGCGCAGGTAATCCACCCTACTGAACCTCATCCCGAGCCTCCTTTTCGCTTACCCGGAAATACCCGTATAAAAAAGCCGAGACGGGCATTACCGCAAGGGTAAAGACGCCGAAGAGGATATTCAGGTCCTTACCGACCCCGTTCTCGCCGGCCATCGAGGATAAATTGACGAACAGGGATCCGCCGGTTGTATTCTTGCCCAGCATGATAAGGCTTATGGTCAATGCTATGAAAAAAACGGTCACGAAACCGGTATAAAAACCGGCGGTCTTAAGAAGGGGAAGTTTTCGAAACCTCGCGGAACCCGCGAAGAAAAGCGACATTCCCGCCAGTAATCGGGCCAGGTCGATCCCTTTCATGATTTTAAAGGGAATCCAGACAAACGTTCCCTCAGAGCCCATGACGCGTTCAGCCAGCGCGAACGAAAAAGACAGTCCCCAACCCACAAGCATGAAGGCGACGGGGAAAAGAATAAAACAGAAAACGAATGCCACCGTATATTGCTCGCAGCCGGTCGCAGGCAGAAGGATCCAGTCGCATCCGGACTTTCCCCTATGCATTGCCTTGAAGGCGCCGGCGGCCAGGAAAACTCCCGAAAGGCAGAAAACGAAAAACCACGCGGATCCGTCCGGGGTGTTGAACAGCGCTCGCTTGAAGAAAACAAGTGACAGAATATTAATTCCAGCTGCCAGCCCAGCCATGATGCCGAAGGCAGGCAATTCTTCGAGCATCCGGTTCCTCAGGAGCAGCGCGACGCGAATCGGGCTGAATCTCCAGTTTAATTGGCGTGCCGTCATAGTGTTGCCTCCCTGGTCGAGATGGCGGGGCCATCTGAATATGCCGACAGCTCCGCGCGGGATTCCGACGGCGAGTTCATTACGGAAAGAAGCCTGGAGGGATTGGCGACGGCGGCGTTGAAGAGCAATTCTATATCGGCGGGGAGCGGTTCCCCGATCCGGCCCGCGATTCCCCCGCAGCGCGCGTCTACCAGCGCCGCCCAGCCTGCGGCGTTTTTTTCGGCATGCACTATCCCGGGGCCATCGAGGGAATTGAGCATGACGGTGGATAATTTCGCGAGAATGTCAGCCTGGGCCAAGGTACAGAGTATCCTGCCGCTCTCCACGATTATGAGCGGATCGATAAGGCTCTCCAGGTCGCGCACCTGGTGGGTGGAGACGATGACGACCCGATCGGCCGCCGCGATCCCGACGAGCATGCGGCGGAATTGGGTCTTGGACGGAATATCCAGCCCGTTGGTAGGCTCGTCCAGGAGCAAAAGCCTGGCCCCGCTGGCCATGGCTGCCGCCAACGCGAATTTCTTTCGCTGGCCGTAGGAATAGCTCGTGAGGACCTTGTCTTCATCTATGTTAAATTCAAGTAACAATTCCTGAAATCGCGCGCGATCGAAGGCGGGCCTGAAAACAGCGTAGCGATTGAGCCATTGCCCCGGCTTGAGGGGAGGCAGCCACGGATCCTCGGGAACGAAGGCGACATCCGCGAGGAAAGCGGCTTGCCTGGCGCCGGGGTTGCGCCCGAAACACGAAATCGCGCCGGCTTCCGGACGCAGTGCGCCTGCGAGAAGCTTCAACAAGCTCGTCTTACCCGCGCCGTTAAGGCCCAGGAGCCCGTAAACGGCCCCGGGCGCCAGGTCCAGGCTTAGATTCTCGAACAGCTTTTTTCTGCCATACCCGAAAGTCATGGCACCGCAGTGAACCATCGAACGCTCCTTAGCATACTGTTTAAATAGCACGCTAAGGCAAAAACGTTCGAGAGTCAAGGGCTGGCTGTTATTCTTTTTGAACCCGCTTTATTTTCCAGGAGGCCAGCAGCTCCAAAACGAGCCCCATAAGCCGGAAAGCCCGTTCTTCATATAATTCAACGGTATCCCCGCTGCCGTGCAGGACGGCCCAGGTCTCCGGCATCACGGGTCTTGAAACTGCCGCCCAGGGCGGAAGGTTGGTATCGGCCGGGAGCCTCCCGACTTCGTTTCCTGGAAGGACCGTCAAGACGAGGGAAGCCTGCCCGGCGCATAAAAAGCCAAGGTCCTCACCGAACGGGACTTTCGCGCGCCGAGCCATGGCGACCGTCTGGTCGGCATGGCCTCTCAATTTATTCAAGAGCTGGGTAGCGGTTGCGTCCACCTGGGCGGCAAGCTTTTCCATGCCATGCTCCCGATGCAATAGCGAGTCAGTGGCGCTTGAAAGCAGCAGGGTATCCCCGCGTCCGCATACATCGAGGGAAAATATAACCGGCGCGTTGAACCCGAGCGTGGAGAATGCCCGGCCCAACGCGTACGAGCCCTGATCGGTCGGCAATGCGGAGCCGAGCTCCTCATGATCGGTAAAAATAACGCAGGTATTGAAAGCGGCTTCGTCCCGAGCGAGAAAATCCACGAGCTGCAGTGCGGCCGCCGAATTATCGAGCGCGCCTTGGGTCCCGGCTACGCGGTCATGATGCGCGGTTATAATTTTAGTCCTGTACGCGGGAGAGCGGCGGTTGTTTTTGGGAAAGGCGATGACATGCCGCGCCCCGGATAGATTCACCTCGCGGGCCTTGATGCCAGCCGCATTCAAGGCACCGATCAGAATCGTCGGGCGGTCGGATCCGGGAGCCAAGTATTCGGTAAACCAAAAAGGCAGGTGCATAATCCTCCGGGCAAGCGCAGTATACCATATTTTGCGGCTTTTGCTTCCGCATCGCGTAATGTTTTTTTGAAAAACCCCTATCGCGCGCGGAAAAAACGTACTACAATTATTATTCGATCATTACCCAAGGAGTCGATCATGCACCAGATAAATGTACGGTATCCATCGGGCGAGTCCATCGCCTACCCTTCCGGCATCAAGGTCTCGTCAGTAACCAGCGGACTAGGGTCGCTGCGCACGCCCCTTGCCGCCGTCCTCATCAACAACGAACTTCAAGCGCTTGACGCCAGTATCCTAACCAATTGCACCATAGAACCCGTGCTAATCGACTCAAACCAAGGCGCGTTCGCATACCGGCGCTCGCTCTGCTTTCTCGCAGCCATCGCCTCCAGGCAACTTTTCCCACAACGGGACCTGGTCGTAGGGCAGGCGATCGGCTATGGCTTCTATCATTATTTCGAGGACGGTCCCGCCAGCCAGCCGGATATCGCGCGCCTCGAGGAAAAAATGCGCTCGCTCGTAAACCAGGACATTCCCATAACCATGCAATGGTCGAGCTACGAGGATGCGGTCAATTATTTCAAGGAACAGGCCCAGGACGACACCTTGCTCCTCCTCGAGCTGACGAACGAGCCCAGGATCGCCCTCAACGAGTGCGCCGGCTTCCGCGACTTGCATAGCACCCCGCTCGTTCCGTCTACCGGCGTGCTCAAGACGTTCGAGCTGATGGCGTACGACGACGGCTTCCTGCTGCGCTACCCGCAAAAGGAGACTCCTGACAAACTGCCCGAATTCGTGGACGATCCGCTGCTTTATAAAATAACGGACGACAGCCGCAAGCGTTCGGAGATACTCGGCGTTTCCAGCATCGGCGCGCTGAACCGCCTGAATACGCCCAAGAAAATGAAGGATTACATCCAAGTCGCGGAAGCGCTCAACAACAAGCGCGTCGCCGAAATCGCCGATTTGGTCGCGGCAAAGGCATCGACGGTAAAAGTCGTTCTTATAGCGGGTCCTTCCAGCTCCGGAAAAACGACCACCTCGAAAAAGCTCTCCATTCAATTGCGGGTCCTGGGTTACGATCCCGTCGTAATCGGTCTGGACGATTATTTTATCAACCGGGACAGGACGCCCCGGGACGAAAACGGCGAACTGGATTTCGAGTGCCTCGAGGCGCTGGATGTCGAGTACCTCAACGAACAGCTCGTCGCCCTGTTCAAGGGCGAGGAAATCGAGTTGCCGGTTTATGATTTCAAGGCTGGTTCGCGCAAGCCGTCCGGCAGGAAAATAAAACTCGGCGATCGTCAAATCCTCGTAATGGAAGGCATCCACGGACTCAACGACAAACTCACGCCGAGGATTCCGCGCGAGCAGAAATTCAAGATTTACGTTTCCGCGCTTACGCAGATTAACATGGACGGGCACAACCGCATTTCAACCACGGACAACAGGCTGCTGCGCCGCATGGTGCGCGACAACCAGTTCCGGGGCCATTCGGCGCTGCAGACCATAAAGATGTGGCCCAGCGTCCAGCGCGGCGAGCGACTCCATATATTCCCGTTTCAGAACGGTGCGGACGCTGCGCTCAACTCGGCTCTCGACTATGAACTGGGCGTGCTTAAGAGCTACGCTGAACCCATACTGAGGACGGTTAAGCCGGTGGACCCTGAATATTGCGAGGCAAAGCGACTACTCAATTTCCTTGCATTTTTCGCCCCCATCCCCGCTCAGTTCGTACCGAACGACAGCTTGGTAAGGGAATTCATCGGAGAGAGCGTTTTTAAATATTGATTGAAAATAAAACGCCGCGAAGGCTTTCGGGCAGCGGCGTTTTATTCCGACACTTAAAAAATCATCCAATATCGGCAAAATCTGCAATTTTTATATTATAAAAACAAGAAGCGATTTTGCTGTTTTCCGCAAAATCACACATAATTTTGAATTGTTATGAAAACTACGCATCGGTTATCAGAAAAATCAATTCATATTCAATGTCATTACCGGCTGAAGAAAAATCGAAAAAGAAACCTAATCTTTACATTACTGCAATTATGCTTCATACTCTCCGCGATTCTTCATATCTTTCCAGGAGGCTATAATGAGAAGTAAATTACTAACAGTTGCTTCAGCGCTTGCGATCGCCACGATCGTATTGCTGGCAAGCTGCGGTGGTGGAAACACTGCCGTAAACATCGGCGGAACCAACGTGACGATTCCGAACGTAAAAGGCGGTATCCCAGACGTGATCCAGTTCACCGTTACCACCCAGCGCGAACTCGGACTCAAAGACGTACAGAATGGTACTACCGACCTGTTCCATGACGCTTTGAACGGTCCCGACTACCTCGGGTTCATCAAGACACTCTCTCCCGAAGAGCAGCAGAAAATCGAGACCTATGCAGTTCCGGCCGGGACTTGGTCTGTTCTCGTCAATCCCTGCCCGGATGCAGCTCCCTATATCCAGGTCGTGGACAAGAAAGACATCTTCAATCCTTTCGCAATCCGCGAAGTGCGCTACGCGCTCAACTGGCTCTGGAACCGCAAAAAGGTAAATGAAGAAATCCTCCAGGGAACTGGTCTTGTTCAGTTCACCCCTGTTACGCCCACCCAGCCCGGTTCATACCGCTATGGACTCCTCGCTTCAAAGCTTGGCATGAAAGACGAAGGCGACGAAGCTAAAGCTATTGCCGACATCACCGCCGAACTTACGAAAGCGTCACAACTTCCCGAGCTCAAGGGCAAGCTTGTTCAAAAAGACGGCTTCTGGAACTTCAAAGGCCAGCCGGTTATCGTAAAGTTCATCATCCGCTCGGACGATCCCAAAGGCCGACTCATCGAAGGCCGCTACCTTGCCGATCAGATCGAAAAAGCCGGCATCAAAGTCGAGCGCATGGAAATCGACCGCACCAGGGCATCCGCCATCTACAGCCGCGGCGATCCTTCCAAGATGGAATGGAACTTCTACACAGAAGGCTGGGGCGCCGGCGGCACCAACCGTTTCTATGAAAGCACCGTCCAGCAGATGTACGCTCCTTTCGCCGCCAATATGGTGGGCAAAGGCGGACACGGATTCCAGTACAAGAACGCCGAAATCGACGCTCTCGTACAGAAAGTCGTAAACGGCGCGTTCTCGACGGAGCAGGAATATTGGGATTCAATCCTTAAAGCATCCGAACTTGGAATGAAAGATTCCATTCGTATCTACATCGCTTCACAGCTGAACTATTTCACCGCCTACAAGGCCCGCTTCGCGACTCGCCTCGTATATGGTTTAGGTGATGGTCCCAATGAAATATCCTACTACACTGCCAATATCGCTCCTACCAAATACAAGGACGCTGCCGGCAAGGAATCCCAGAAACGCGTTCTTAACGTAAAGCTCTACTCCGCCCGCGGATCCCTGTTCATGCAGGGTTGGGATCCTATTTACCCCTATGGCTACAATGACGTTTGGGGTTCTGCTCTGACCAACCCGACACGTGAGCTTTCCTACAATCTCAAGCCCAACAGCGGCGCGTATGAGATGATCCGCTCCACCTGGAAAGACATCAAGACCAATTTCGAGTTCAAGAAGAATGCTGACGGAATAGACGTTCCCGTCGGAAAGATCGCGGTTCCCGCTACCGCCCTTGCCTGGGATCCGGTCGCCAAGGTTTGGGGCCCCGTTACCATGAAGGACACCCTCGATCCTACGATCATCCACACCGCAGGAAAAGACTTGTTCACGACGACTTCTTCCGTCAATACTTGGACGCATTCAAAATGGCACAACGGAATCATGTCTGACCTGTCCGACATAATGTATGCCACTGCTTTCGCCTACGACTGGTCTTACCAGAACGGTCCCGAAGACAAAGCTTTCGACGAAGATTTCGCTTCCTACCAGGAACCCACGATGTCCCTCGTCTGCGCCGGTATCAACCCCAACAAAGACGGTTCCTTTACGTCCTACTATAACTACCTGAATCCCGTCGATCCCGATAAAGTCGGTTGGATGGGCACTCAGATAACCACGCCCGGCGCCGGCCTTGCCAACAAGCCGATGCCTTGGGATCTTACCGAAGCCCTGGTCCGCCTCGTTCTCGAGGGTGGAAAAGATGGCAAGCAATATGCCTTCAATGGTAACAACGAGCAGATCACCGAGATCGACGTTCGTCTCCCGCTTATCGTAGAAGACATCAAGATGATGCTCCAGAAAATGATCGACGAAAAATATGTACCCGCATCTCTCAAAGACTACACCACGGCCGATAAAGCCGTTGCGCGCTACACCGCTACCCTCAAGTTCATCAATACCTATGGCCACGCCCACATCTCCAACGGCCCGTACTTCATTTCCAAGATTTCCGGCGAGGACTTCGTCGAACTCACCGCAACCCGCGATGACAGCTATCCGTTTAGCTCCGTTGACTGGACAAAACGCTATCTGATGGACGTTACCACCATCGACAGCGAAAACCTCCCCGCAACCGCCAAACGCGCTGCCGACCTCGTTGTTACACTTGCCGCTTCACAGAGGACCTACCCCGCTGATATAGCGGTTGAGGCCACCAACAAAGTTATTCCTACGGTTATCTTCATCGCTGCGGATGCCAAGGAAACCAAATTTACCGGTAAATTTGTTAAAGCTGGCGAACTTGCAGTTACCATGCCCGCAACAGAGCTCGGTAAGCTTGCCGCCGGCACGTACACTGTCATTATCCAGACACAGATTGCCGATGAGTCTCCTTCCGTCGTTGTAAAGACGATAAACCTCGAGTAATCAAGCATCATTGCTTCGGAAGGCCACACGGCCTTCCGGTGGTAATAAAACAGCACCCCCAAAAAGGGTGCTGTTTTTCCACGGTAACCTAACCCTGATCAGGTGGTCCACATGTATTTACTGTATGCCGTAAAACGAATATTTCGTAGCGCTATCTTACTTGTTCTGGTAATGTTTACGCTGGCTTTTGTCTTCAATAAACAATTGGAATTGGTCAAAATATCCGAAATCCAGGAATTGGTTCAGGGGCGGGAAAGAACGCTGCTCCAAAGAACGCCGACCATAGGCAGCGACAAAGCAGGCCTGGACAAATGGCGGGAAGAGCAAACCAATTCCCTCATCAAGCAAAACGGCTTGGACAAGCCATTTCTGCAGCGCTCCATATTGAACTTTGGCAGGGCCATTACTTTTCAATTTGGCAACTCCAAGTCCTTTACCACAGCAAAAGGCGATAAGCGCGTAATTGCCGTCCTAATGGAGCGCCTGCCGCGTTCGATTCTGCTGTTTACCACGAACGCCGTTCTGGTTATAATTTTTTCCATCCTGCTCGGCATTAAAAAGGCACAAAAACCCGGCGGAAAATTGGATAAATCCACCACGATCCTCAGCCTGTCCCTCCTCGGGGTTCCTTCCTGGTGGCTGGGCATGATGGTTATCCTCATCTTTTCCTACGGTTTCCAGATAAACGGCCACAGCCTGCTTCCTCCCGGAGGTTTCAGAACCGCGGGAATGTCGGGAACCGTCGGCTATAATGAATTTTTGGATATCTTGAAACACTTGATACTACCCCTGTTTACCCTGGTCTTCTTGGGCGTGTGGAGTTCCGCATATATTATTCGCAACGTCGTGATAGGCATTTTACAGGAAGATTTTATAATGTCTGCACGCGCACGCGGCATCCCGGAAAAAAAGATACTGTACAGCCACACGTTGCGCACGGCTTTACCCCCTA
Source organism: uncultured Treponemataceae bacterium (assembly GCA_964485395.1). Lineage (GTDB taxonomy): Bacteria > Spirochaetota > Spirochaetia > Treponematales > UBA12059 > JANNSO01. The sequence continues at coordinate 66,428 of CAZAJF010000012.1, forward strand.
TCTTTACCATGTCCTTCATGGGCATTCTTACAACCTTCCTGGGCGGCTCGATTATTTTTGAAGGCATTTTCAACTACCAGGGCATCGGCCTTTTGTATTGGGAAGCCATTAATAAAATGGACGTGCCCGTACTGATGGGAGATCTGACCTTGACGACCTTTATATCCCTTGGCGGTTATGTATTCCTTGATTTGATTTATGGATTCCTCGATCCTCGCATCAAGGTAGGAGGAAAAGCATGAAAAAGAAAATAATTTCCGGCGAATTTGCCGAGTTCTGGTCGATTTATAAAAAAGACGCGCTCGGCATTATCGGTTTGTGCATTTTGCTTATCTGTACCGCAATCATTATATTCGAGCCGGTATTATCCAAGTATCCGCTTACAAGCCACAAGTGGAACAACATGGAATATTGGGAAGACAATCCCGTAAATGCCCCGCCTGCGTGGACGAATCTGTTCAGCAAAAAAAAGTCGGCAAGTTCCGCCACGATCAAAAATTTCGTTAAAACCGAAACGATGATTGGAGATAAAAAGGCTGTTACTTATACGTTTACCTACAATTACAAATATGATAAGGCCCCACGGGATGTCATCGTCAAGACAGCTTCCAAGGGCAGCTATTTGGTTAATTTCAAGGTAACAAGGCCTGACTCTCGCGTAATTGACCTGATAGATACCAATTTCAACTCAGACAACATGCGATTTTCAGTGCAAAACGACGCCAAAAACAAGGCAAATGATTTTGTTAGGCAAAATAAATTCGACTCCATTCAGAATATTCAGATGTACCTGACAAGCGGCATCGTAGATCCGTCCGAAATTATTTTTATGGCGGCAAAAAAGAACATGCTCATAGAGCGTCCCGCATTAAAGGGGAAATACGTTTTTGAAGCGAGTTTCGTGCCCCAAAGCGAAGGTGCAAGTCTCGACTCAATCTATCTGGTTCTTCCAGGCAAGGTATATGGTATCTTTGGCACCGACAACCAAAAACACGATATTTGGGCGGGCATTGTCGCCGGTATGAAATGGGCCTTTGTAATCGGTTTTTCAATTGCCATAACAACGGTGCTTATCGGCGTTCTTTATGCGATAATCATGGCTTATTTTGGCGGGTGGGTGGATTCAGCGATGAATTTCATCTTTGAATATTTCGTCTCGATCCCGCTTATTCCCTTGGTGATCGTGCTTGGCGCGATATTCAAGATAAGCCTTCCGCTTCTTATTGGAATCATGATTATGTTCAGCTGGACGGGCCCGGTAAAAACGGTACGGTCCATGGCGCTTCAGCTCAAGGAAGAAACCTATATCGAGGCGGCTCGCGCATTGGGCGCTTCCAACTGGCGCATTATTTTCAAGCACATGTTCCCCAACCTGATCCTGTACTCGTTCTCCATGATGGCATTGGCCGCCCCGGGGGCGATCCTTACGGAAACGGGATTCAGCATGCTGGGACTGGGCGACCCCACCCTCTGCACCTTCGGCAGGATACTCAACTCCGCCGGCGCAGGCGCCGCGGCAAACGGCCTATGGTGGCAGGTAATCCCGCCGGGACTCGCCATCGGCGTCATCGGTATGGCTTTCGCTTTTATCGGTTTCTCACTCGACAAGATTCTGCAACCCAAACTCCGGACGAGGTAACTCATGGATAAGATACTTGAGGTTAAAAACCTAAAACTGCATTACTTTACATCCAAGGGAGTCGTTCGCGCTCTCGATGATGTTACCTTTGATTTGTTCAAGGGTGAAACTCTAGGTCTTGTCGGTGAATCCGGTTGCGGAAAAACCACGACCGGTACCGCGCTTTTACGAATGCCTACTCCGCCGGGAAAATACTGCGGCGGGCAAATTTTCATGGATGGCAAGGATATCATTCCCCTGGATGAAAAGGATGTTCGCAAAAACATCCGCTGGGAAAAAGTTTCCATGGTTTTCCAGGGAGCCATGAACTGCCTTACGCCTGTCTATACCATCGGCGAACAGATGATGGAAACGCTCCTTGAGCATCGTGAAATGGATAAAGTGCAGGCGGCCGAGCTCATCAAGGAATACCTTGAGCTCGTCGGCCTGTCCGGCGATGTCATGAAACGCTATCCTCACGAGCTTTCCGGCGGCATGAAGCAGCGCGTGGTAATCGCTACGGCTCTGTTCCTCAAGCCGGACATCGTCATTCTGGATGAGCCTACTACGGCGTTGGACGTTATCGTACAGGCACAGATCATCAACCTGCTCAAGCAGCTCAAGAAAACCTTCAACCTTTCGTTTATCTTCATCACGCACGATCTGGCCTTGGAGGCAGAAGTGTGCGACAGGATTTGCGTCATGTATGCGGGAAAAATCGCGGAACTGGGCACCAACGACCAGATTTTCGGAAAAAAGGGTCCTATGCACCCATATACCGAGCGACTTCTTTCCGCAACGCCTCGACTGCACCAAAAGGTGGATAAGCTGGCGTTTATTCCCGGTACCACGCCCGATCTCGTTACCCCGCCCAAAGGTTGCCGCTTTAATCCGCGTTGCGACAAGGTGATGGACAAGTGTCGCGAAGAAGAACCGGCGATCCGTGAAGTAGAGCCAGGCCACTTTGTAGCTTGCTGGCTCTGCGAGAAGAAGTAGGGGGAATCATGGCAGAAGATATCATTCTTAAGGTAGAGAACCTTACCAAGCACTTTATTCCTCATCAAGGTTTTCTTTCCTCCCTTATCAGCGGGAAAAAACCTAAAAAGGTTATTAAAGCCGTCGATGGAATAAGCTTCGATATAAAACGAGGCGAGATATTCGGCTTGATCGGCGAATCCGGATCGGGAAAGACAACCACCGGCAAACTTATCATGAAACTTATAGATTCGACTTCGGGAAGCATCGTTTTTAATGGCGAAGATTCAACGACGCTGAGCAAGGAAAAATTGAGATTGTACCGCAAAAAAGTACAAATGATTTTCCAGGATCCTTATGCGTCCATGAATCCGCGTTTCAAGATCAAGAACGTCCTCGAAGAGCCGCTGCTTATCCATAACAAGAAAAGCAGTCCGGAAGAACGAAGGGCAGCCGTAATCAAGGCGCTGAACGAAGTAAAATGCACCCCGCCCGAAGAATTCATCGAGCGATTCCCGCATATGCTCTCGGGCGGACAGCGACAGCGTATCGCCACCGCGCGCACGCTCATCCTCAACCCGCTGCTGCTCGTCGCCGACGAGCCGGTCTCCATGATCGATCTTTCTACGCGCGCCGAAATCCTCCACATGATGCGGGAAGTACAGCGCGACATGGGCCTGTCGTATCTCTATATTACCCACGACCTTTCTACCGCACGCTATTTTACGGATAGAATCGCCGTATTGTACCTCGGAAAAATCGTTGAGATAGGGCCTACGGAAGAATTGATAGACAATCCCATACACCCCTATACAAAAGCTCTTATTCAGGCAGTGCCCGAACCGGAAAGCGGTAACGTGGACGTCATCAAAGAGCTTGCGATTTCAGGGGAGATTCCTTCATCGGCAAACATACCTTCCGGATGCCGATTCCACACGCGCTGCCCGCACGCCATACCATCCTGCTCGGAACAGCCGGAGCCCCAGTTGATCGATATGGGTAACGGACATTATCAGGCTTGCTCTCGCTGGAAAGACCTTACGGGTCCTTCCGGAGAAAAGCGCGTTTCGACGGAAACGAAAGAGAAGAAACCGCGCGCCGAGAAAAAGAGCAAAAAATAAACGACCGGTAATTTTACCATGAAGAGAAGGGATGAAGCATTCGCTTTGTCCCTTCTTTTTACTATTGACCCCACCAAGGCAGAAAAGCTAAACTGAACCGAACAAGGCGGGGGAACACACGATTAACGGAAAAGTATTCGGAACCGCGCTCGTTGTCGCGCTTCTGTGGCTCGCAGGCTTTATCGCCGCAGCCGTAGCGCTTACCGACGAAAAACAAGTCGCCAAATCAATCGCCCAGCCGGATTTGATACAGTTCGATAAAAAAACCGACAAAACCCCTACCCTATCGCTATCGGATCTCCGTCTCGTCTCCCGTTCGCTCGAACCGGGAGCCCTCCAAGGCCAGCATGAAGCCACCATAACGGCACGCGCCGATGCCTGGGTAAAGGAAATCCGCGCGCAAGGCGCCGAGCCTTCCCTGGCCATCGGTGAATTACTCCCAGGAACCGCCTGGTTCCAAGCCCGCCTGATTACCTCACGGGATGAAAAAACCCTTTCCGAAGACGCAGGAACAAAAACCGAATTTGCCCGCCAGTACGCGGAAATGGAAGAAATACTGCCTACAGTCCGGGAGCAGGCTCCTTATGTTGAAATAATGCTAACGGCATTATGGAAAGAGATTTCCGATCTTTCCTCGAGCCAAAAATCAACTGTCTTGCCGCTGCAAAGAAAAGACTATTGGATTGCATCAAGACGGGACCTTAATGCGTCGCATCAGTACGCCCTTGATATTTTCTTTAAATCGGTAAAAAAAATCGGGGCGGAAGAAACTGGGCCGCAAATTAAAAGCATGAGCTATGGTATCGTCGTATCCGTAGCCAGCGACTGGGCAGGCGGCGATAAGCAAAGCAATTATAAAAAAGGCGGTCTTTCCCCAAAGGCGGGAAACGGCGTAATCGTCTTCAATCCGGACAACGGGCGGTATTACGCGTACTTTCATTTAAAAAACGCCGCTGTACATCCGGGGCAGTTCGTACTACCGGGAACGCCGCTGGGAAACGGCGGCAATACCGGAATCAATGCGAGGAAAAAAGGTCACGGCAACCATTTACACGTAGAAATCCACGAAACCGATGGCACCGCATGGTCATCGTTTGCGATACGCGACCTTATCCTTTCCATAAAATAAAAAATTACGATTTCCGGCTCTGGAAAACCATTGGGTTTGCGCTATACTGTAAGCAGTATTACAGGAGGTTTCAATGAAGAAATTATTGGTTTCTATCCTGGCTGGCCTGATTATTTCCACAGCGGCAGCCCAAAGTCTCGAGACGTTCAAAACCGGTTTCGAAAGCTTTTCTAACGATTTCGCCGCGGTTCTTTCATATAACGCCACTACCGGAAATATTTGGTCCGATGCCTACATAAAAAATCTTCCTCACTTCGGCGTCGGCGTAGCCGCAGGCATGACGCTAGTTCCCGTCGCGAGCGTAGACAAGCTTTTTGCCACCTTGAACATCAGTGTTCCCGCAGCGCTGTCGAACATCGGAATACCTTTACCGTCCGCGGCGATTACGGCAAAAATCGGAGGGCTGATCCTTCCTTTCGATATCGGGCTCAAGGGAATGATGCTTCCGGGCAAATTAAAAGATGCGCTCGCGGGCTTAGGCATAACGGCGGATTATAATCTATTGGGGGCAAGCTTACGCTATGCGCTGATTAAACAGAACTTGCTTTTGCCGAACGTCAGCGTGGGAGCCAGCTACAATCGCCTCGCCGGCAGCATTTCGATGGCCCTGCCCCTTGCTCCTCCGCCTTTAGCCTTTGGTACCCATACGCTGTCGCTCACGAATCCCGCACTCGAGTTCGGCTTTACGACGGACAGCTTCGACTTTACGGCCCAAGCTTCCAAAAACATTATTTTTATTACCCCATTTGTCGGCGCAGGCTTGAGCATGGGTAAATCAAACGTTACCGGCGGGCTAAAATCCTCATTACTCTACGACGGCGTCCCAACCGATGCAGCGACGATCGAAGCGCTGAAAACGAGTCTATCGGCTGCCGGTATCGTGGTTCCCGATGTAAGCCCAGAAGGTTTCATGTTCTCCATCGATAACGTAAAACCGGTATTCCGCGTTTACGGCGGCTTCTCCCTCAATCTTTTCGTAGTATACCTGGATACGCTCGTGATGTATGTGCCTGTAACGAAAAGTTTAGGCGCCAACTTCATGATCCGCGTACAAATCTGATACTCAGACAACCAACAGTTAAAGGGCAAGCAGACAGCTTGCCCTTTTTTATTAAAGGAAGCCTCCATGCCCGATATTCTCGCAATTTCCAATCTGTCTCCTTCCTTGATCGCCGGTATGCATGAAAAAAACATTGATATACCGGCCAGCCTTGCCCTGCTCAACAGGATCAATGCGGAAAGCACATCCAGCTTGCAGGATATTGAAATACGGGGGGTTCCCGAGGTAGACGAAAAAACGACGATTACCATGGGCTCCTCCATGGAGTTCAAGTGCGATGCCGACTTAGCAAGGCATCGACTCGAGGCAATGAAAATTTCCGTACCGGAATCGGCCAGAATCGATGGAAAAACCGCGTCGTACCCTTCTGCCGCCCTTGAAGAAATAGGTATCCAGCTTTTCCCGTATACCGCGTGGGGAGTGCTCAATGGAGGCCTTGCGACAAGCTATGCCGACCTAAAAAAAAATCTCTCCCTGGGTCAGGAATTATTCAATTCCATCTCGGACGATTTCAGCCGTCTAGAGCCTTTATGCAGGAATAAACCCAAGGGAATAACCCCGGCGTATATTAATCCCGATGGAAGTGCCGGAGAAAGTTTCCTTCTGCTTAAAATGCGGGCAAGCCTTCTGTGCGCCCAAAAATATATCCGAGCATACGGGAACCCTGAACGCCCGATCTTGCCATTTTTCGAAATGACCAGCGATGGAACCAGCGAGGCTCTCGCGGAGGAATATAAAGCCTACGCCAAGCATCCATGGATCGCCTCGCTGATACGGGAAACGGGAACGAACCCCTGCAACCCACGCTCCGCTTGCCAACCTCTTCTTTCGGCCCTGACGCATTCGGAAGAAGGAAATCCGCGCCGTTTTTTTTCCCGGGCATTCGGGAAGGAAAACTCACCGTTGGCTCTGCCCGGCGGCCATGGACAAAGTTTCCGGGTCCTTGCCGATATCTACCGCGGGCTTCTATCGGAAGGCTATCGCTTTGCATACATAGGCAATGTGGACAATATGGGCTATTACCCTAGCGCCAAGGAACTCGCCATAATGGCACTCTCCGGGGCGCAGGGCGGGTTCGATTTTTCATTCCGTACGGCCATAGACGTAAAAGGCGGAATTTTCGTCGAAGATAAAAACGGAAAAAAAACCGTCGCGGATATCGGGCAAGGCATCGCTTTTTCAGATATTGAAGCGCTTGAAAAAGCAGGAAAAAAGATCCTCTTCAACTGCGCGACGGGACTCTTCGATCTGCAGGCGCTAATCCCCAAATTGGATTGGATCGCACAGTCGCTGCCCGTCAGGCTTTCGGATCAAGACAAAGATTCGGGCCGCTACAGCCAGGCGGAACAGTCAACGTGGGAAGTCATAGGTTTATTGGATGACATCGTGGGTTTTGCGGTAAAAAAAACCGAGCGCTTTCTGGCGGCAAAACTATTGGCGGAAACGGTACTCGCAAGTTCGCGCAACCCGGTACCTGCCTCCATGCAGCGACTGGCGCGCGACCTGGCCCAGGGCTTGCAAGCCGTGCTGGTCGGCCCATGCGGCCTTACCGTAAAGGAAGGCCGCTGGGATGCTTGACAAAGGCCCTAGCGGCTTTCAATCCGGCAAGGCAATCGCTAGGACTTCTTCCATGCGCTCGACAGAATAAAACGTAAGCCCTTTTTTAACGTGGTCGGGAATATCCTCCAGGTCTTTCTCGTTAGCCTTGGGAATTATTATTTCCTTGATCTTGTTCCTCTTGGCCGCCACCGTCTTTTCGCGCAAGCCGCCGATCGGCAAAACCTGCCCGGTCAGGGACAGTTCACCCGTCATGGCCAGGCGATCCTTGATGCATTTACCGGTTACGAGGGAGATGAGCGCGCTGGCCATGGTAATACCCGCGCTGGGCCCGTCCTTGGGGGTAGCGCCTTCGGGTATATGAAGGTGTATCTGCCGCTGTTCGAAATATTCGGCGCTTATCCCGAATTTCAAGGCAGCGTAGTGCCGAACCCAGGTGTAGGCTATCCCCGTGGATTCCTGCATCACGGAACCCATCTGCCCGCTGATCTTGAAACCTTCCTTGCCCGGATTTGCGACGGCCTCGATTATCAGGGTGTCGCCGCCCATGCTGGTCCAAGCCAATCCTACGGACATTCCCGGCAATGTGGCGCGTTTCACCTCATCCGAATCGAAACGCGGTTTCCCCAGGTATTTCTCCAGCGACGGTTTGTCGATTGTAATTTTATCTTCACGAGTTTTGCCCTCCACCTCCGCCATCACGACGGATGTGGCCACCTTGCGCTGTATTTTATCCAGGAGCATCTCGAAATTACGCACCCCTGCCTCGCGCGCATAACCTTCGGCGATCGCGGAAAGAGCATCCCTCGTATATTTAACCTGAGATTTTTTAAGGCCCGCCTTTGCCAGGCTTTTGGGTACCAGGTATCGTTTGGCTATCTCCATCTTTTCGCTGTCGATGTATCCGGGAATATGGATTATTTCCATGCGGTCGCGCAGTGGCGGAGGAATAGTATCGAGGGTATTGGCCGTAACGATGAAAAACACCCCGGAAACGTCGAAAGGCAGATCAAGGTAATGATCCCGGAACGCATGATTCTGTTCGGGATCCAGGACTTCCAGCATGGCGCTCGAAGGATCTCCCTGAAAGCTCGACCCCATCTTGTCTATCTCGTCTATCATGAAGACAGGAGTCCTGCTTTTGGTGATCTTCAGGCCTTGCAGTATTTTTCCCGGCAGCGCCCCGACATAGGTACGACGGTGGCCTTTAATCTCCGCCTCATCGCGCATCCCGCCCACTGAGAACCTGAAAAACTCCTTATCCAAGGCTTTTGCGATGGATTTCCCCACGCTCGTCTTACCGACGCCCGGAGGACCGACGAGGCACAGTATGGACCCCTTGGAGTCTTTCTTGAGCTTCCTCACGGCGAGGTATTCGATAATCCTGTCTTTCACGTCGTCCAGCCCGTAGTGGTCCTCTTCCAGGATTTGCCGGGCAAGCTTGATGTCCAGGCTCGCGGATTTCGTTTCATGCCAAGGCAGCGCGCAAATCAACTCGAGCCAATTTCTCGTTACAATAAATTCACTTGAATTGGGATCCATGAGCGAGAACTTCTCCAATTCCTGCTCCACCAGCTCCTTTATCTCGCCCTTAAAGGCGAAGGCCTCCGTTTTCTCCTTGAATCGCTGGTAATCGGAGCTTTTAGCGTCGCTGGGCAACCCCAGTTCCTGCTTGATGGCCTTGAGCTCCTCCTTGAGAAAATATTCACGCTGGCTTTTATCTATCTTGTCGTTTATTTCATGTTGGATTCTTTTTTGGATGCGCAACAATTCCTGCTCGCGCTTTATGGATACAAGGACGCGTTCCATGCGCTCCCGGATGTCGAGCAGCTCCAATATCCGTTGCTGCTCATTTTTATCTATATTCAAGATGCTGGCGATAAAATCGGCTATTTTCCCCGGATGATCGATGTTTATCATATTCAAGCGCATCTCTTCGGAAAACAGGGGGTTATTCTCGGATATCTGTTTCATCTCGGACAACAACGCCCGGGTAAGCGCAATTATCTCATCCGGCCCTTCTCCGATGTCATCAAGATACTCGACGGCCGCCACGATCGGGACTTCCTTGGAAAGAGCTTTTTTAATCTTGAATCGTTTGATGGTGGAGATAAAAATATTCACCGATCCATCCGGAAGGTTAATGCGCTTCACGATCTTGGCTACGGTACCGACTTGATGCAAATCCGCGATAGTGGGTTTTTCAGTGTCATCGCGCACTAAAACAAGACCGATCATCCCGTCAGACTGCATTGCCTCGTTGACCGTATTGATATCCTCGACGCTTCCAAGCATCAGAGGGGTAAAAATCCCAGGAAAAATCGGCTTACCGTTGAGTGGAATAATTTGTAATTTGCTGGGAAGAAGTATTTCTATAGGGACGATTTCATTGTCGGGCATTATTTATTCCTTTCAAGGATAAAAACAAGGGTTTACTATAAAATATACAGACTTTAACATGTTAGACAAGAGTTTTGCCATCATATTTTTTACTTTTGCGCCATCATTTAAACTATCACTATGTTAAAAGGCCATAGCCACGGACGATTTTTCAGTTTTCAAAGCCACGGGAATTACATAAAATGCTCAATTTTAAGTATATTGCGGAATTATAAAATTTCCGCGGCGATATTTTGGAGAACCAATCGATCAAATTGCATTCCGGGAACTTGTATAACATGTTCGGCAGCCCTGTTCGCAAGTCTCATGCATTGCGGAAGGCCGGCGCTACGCAATACTGCGAAAAGGAACCCTGCGGCGAATGCGTCACCGGCACCAGTCTCATCCAGAGGAAGTATCCTTCTAACCGGACTTTGAACTAAAATTCCATTGGAGAAGCAAACAGCACCTACTTCAGCACGTTTTACGATGAGTGTGGCTCTTGTTTCTGCGGAAAAGTCAGAGAGACTATCATCAACGTTTCTACCGGAAATAGCACAATACTCGTCTTCATTCATAAAAACCCAGGAAACGTCTGAAATAATTTTTTTGAACAGCGATAGATTTTTTATTGCGATCCCTTTTCCACCGATATCAAAGGATATCCGTGAGCCTTGCTCCAAAGCTCGCTGGACTAAGGCCTCGAATCTTTCCGGATTGGCGGCGAGAAACCCGTCTATATGCAAAATGGTGTTTGCATCGAAGAATTGATCCGGTATTTGAGCCGAATCAAGTGCGGATGCAACGCCTGAGTTTACAAGGATTGTCCTTGTTCCATCACCTTGTATTAAAGCGCAAAAAATCCCGGTGTTTCCAACTTGATGTTGAAGATAATTGCCAACACCTTCTATCTTCATATCTTGAATATAGATATCTGCATTTTTATCATTGCCGACAGATCCCGCAAACGCACTCGTCCCGCCAAGAGCGGTAAAAACCTTGGCTGTATTAGCCGCTCCGCCCCCGGCTAAACATAAAGGATTCTTTAATTTGGTAAAAAAAGCGTTAACAAGCGCACTGTCCACATGGTTCGTTGATCCAGGGATAATACTTGAGTGATCAAAAAAGTCCTTCTCCACAAACGCGGTAACATCGAGGAGCGCGTTTCCCGCACAATATATTTTTAGTTGATTGGTTTTCACAACTAAAGCATACTACAAAATTTCCAAGCACGCCACTACAACAATAGTTTTAAAAATTGCATAACTACAAAAATAGTAAAGCATATTGACCCATAAGCGAGCCTCATGCTATTGTCCATTCGCTGGGGCGCTTAGCTCAGCTGGTCAGAACGCCTGGTTTACACCCAGGATGTCGGGGGTTCAAATCCCTCAGCGCCCATAAAACCCCTTGTCCGCAAAGCGGATGAGGGGTTTTATATTTTGGCGCTGAGGGATTTGAACCGAGGCGTCGATCCGAGCGCTGCGAGGACGAGCCGGCACGATGCCGGCGAGAGACGCCGAAGGCGGGCTGTAGGGAGCACACACGAAGTGTGCGACCGTAAGCCAATCCCTCAGCGCCCATAAATAGTAGCTCGGTAAAATTGACAGACAGAATCGCTGGTATTAGAGTTAGAGTATGGTCATTTTTTATACAACCTTAGGCAAGGCATGAGCGCCGAAGAGATTATTTCCTCAGATACGGCAGAAGTCCCTCGTTGTCCGGTTTCCGGCTTACCTTTTATAACAAAACCCGAATGGGTAAACATTGAAGTGGATACCAATTATTCGATTTCCGTCGCCTTAATTGGAAACGCTCTGCTATACCTTTCAATAAACGGTGCCCCTACTCTTAAAGGAACTCATGAAATAATACATGCACGGGAAAAAATCCTGAAGGAACTAGGTCTTTGGGGCAAGAAATATGCTGAAATCAGAGGATACGGCAAAATGACGGGACGTCCTCAAAACGAGGCCCGAATATTATTGACCAATTTATTGCTAAAAGAAACAAACGCCGGGAACCTTCTAGGATTCTGGGTTTTTGATGCTCCTTTTTATGTACGGTGGATGTTTAACGTAGGTATACACGTGCATAAACCAAACGCGCCAATCAGTGCCGTAAGTGATTATGAAACAGCAGTGAACAATGCCTTAGCGGCGCTTGAAAAGAACAAGGTAATTGTGGGCGACAGAAAAATAGAAAAAAAAACTCAGCCCGACTGGGAAATTACGAAGAATAATTTCTCCGATAGATTTGAGCTAATCGGTGACGATATCGTGTTTAACGAGATTCGAGGCGTTTTAGACGAAGAGACTATTAACGAGCATTTCCGGCTCCAAGATAAAATTTTAAGAGAGATAGGTTTTTCAAAGGAAAAACCGTATTATCGTATAGCCAATTGGGAATCTTTGGTGAAGATGACTTGGAATGCACGAAAAATCTATACTGCAAGAATAGGTTCACTGCAAAAAGATTTCCCCTGCGCGGTATCGGTCATTTACGGATTGAATAAATCAATGACCATGATCCTAGGAATCAGTAGAAGATTTGTAAAAACTCCTGTCTTTACCGTAAAAAATCTTACTGAAGCGTTGGCATTTATCAGGAGTAAGCGCTCATACGAAAATAAGTCGAGGATAAAACCAAGGCAGCTTAAAAAAAAGACTTATTCGCAAAAAGAAATTAGCCAATACTCCGATGAATTATTGGAATTGATCGGTATAATAAACTGGGAGCAAGCTGGTACCTCCTGGAAAAACGTCAGTGAATCGCATCCCTTTAAACCAATATTCGATGCCATTGCGATAATAAAAGGTGATCTTGATGATCTTATGAGAGAGCAAAAAGAGAATGCCGCAGCCTTGAAAGAGTCGATTTCCCTTCTGGACGCGTCACTTGAATCTACTGCTGATGGGATTCTCGTCGTAAATAAGGATCAGAAGATCTCACGCTGGAATCAAAAATTCATCGATCTTTGGAAGGTACCGGCGGAATTACTCGATCCTACAAGAAAAGACCCGGTTCTTGAATATGTCGTAGGGCAAATGTCTCAACCGGAGGCATTTCTCTCGAAGGTAATGGAATTATATGAGCACCCTGACGAAATCAGCTTCGATCTGCTTTACTTGACTGATGGACGCATCTTTGAACGCTATTCCCAACCGCAAAAGCTCGGTGACAACTTCGTTGGAAGAGTATGGTCTTTCCGCGACATTACCAAGCGAAAGCAGGCTGAAGATTCTTTACGGGCTGAACGGGATTATTCGGCTAATATTCTGAAGAGTACGCCTGCGGTTATCTGCGGTATTTCACCAAAAGGAATATGTACGTTCGTTAATCCTGCCGGAGAAGAAATAACCGGCTATGCTGCCGAAGAATTGATAGGAAGCAACTGGTGGAAAATGCTTTACCCTGGAAATGAGTATGAGCAAGTGGAACAACTATTCCGGGATTTCAAAAAAGGCCCGGTTAAAGATTATGAGATGCACCATACCAGGAAAGACGGCACCGTCAGGACGGTAGCGTGGAATTCCCTCAATCGATTGGATAAGGATGGTCGGCTGCTGGAAATCATCGGGTTCGGCCACGACATTACCGACAGAAAACTTGCCGAACAGTCGTTGCTCAAGGCAACTCTCGCGGAAGAAGCCAACCAGGCAAAAAGCGAATTCCTGGCAAACATGAGCCATGAGATACGCACTCCGATGAATGGAATAATCGGCATGACCGGCCTGCTTCTGGATACGGAATTGAACAACGATCAAAAGCGATACGCGGAAATCGTCCGTTCCAGCGGAGAATCGCTTTTGGGCCTCCTCAACGATATACTGGATTTTTCCAAGATCGAAGCCAGAAAAATGGACCTGGAAATCATGGAGTTTAATCTCTACGACCTCATGGATGACTTTATCGATACCCTTGCCCTCAGGGCTCATGACAAGGGTTTGGAACTGCTGTACTCCATCGCCACGAACGTCCCGGCAACGATGCGCGGAGATCCGGGACGATTACGACAGGTGCTGGCAAACTTGGCAGGCAACGCAGTCAAATTTACCGGGATCGGTGAAGTGGCCATCCACGTCACGATGCAGTCGGAAGCGGACGACACGATGATGCTTCGCTTTGAGGTACGCGATACAGGCATAGGAATCCCGAATGACAAGTTGAATTATATCTTCAATAAATTTACCCAGGCCGACGCGTCGACGACGAGACATTATGGGGGTACAGGTTTAGGTTTGGCGATATGCAAACAACTGTCCGAGCTCATGAACGGAGAAGTAGGCGTAGAAAGCGACGAAGGCAGAGGTTCTCGGTTCTGGTTTACCGCGCGCCTTGGAAAATGCATACAAAAAGCCGAAGAAAAAAACCAAAGGCCTGCGCCGGGACTTCAGGATCTGCATATACTTATAGTCGATGACAATGCCACGAACCGGGAAATGCTGATGACCCGTTTGGGCTACTGGAAAATGCGCCCCTCAACGGCGGCGGATGGTCCGGAAGCTCTCAAGATGCTCCTTTCAGCCAAACAGCAATTGGATCCTTTCCGAATTGCCCTGATCGATATGCAAATGCCCGACATGAACGGAGAAACGCTCGCCCGCGCGATCAGGGGCTCTCCCGATCTGGACGACACGATCATGGTCTTGCTCACATCCATGGGATCGCGGGGCGACGCCAAGCGATTCGAGGAAATGGGCTTCGCCGCATACATGACCAAGCCGTTGCATCACCAAGAACTTAAAAACGTATTGGCAATGACACTGGCCATCATGAACGGGGATTCAAGCCGAAAGCAAGCGATCGTCACGCGTCATTCCGCCCGCAACCTTGAGAACCATTTTGGAGGAAGCCGCGCCAGGATACTGTTGGCTGAAGATAATATAACAAACCAGCAGGTTGCCCTGGGAATCTTGGCAAAGCTCGGTTTACGCGCGGACGCGGTGGCGAACGGATCGGAAGCGATAAAGGCGCTGGCCACGCTACCGTACGATTTGGTGCTCATGGATTTGCAGATGCCGGTAATGGACGGCCTGGAAGCTACGAGAATGATCCGGGCAATCGAGGGGTCTCCGTCCGCCGTCAATAAGTCCGACATTCCAATCATCGCGATGACGGCCAATGCGCTTCGCGGAGACCGGGAGACCTGCATCAAGGCCGGGATGGATGATTATATAACCAAACCCATAACGCCCCAATCGATGGCCGCCATGCTCGAGACATGGCTTCCCCGAATGCCGAATCGAACCATTCCGAACGCCGGGAAAACCTCGTCGTCCGGGATGCAGGTATGGGACAAGAACGGCATGCTGGACAGGCTGATGGATGACAAACCCCTGGCCCAAAAAATAATCGCGGGTTTTCTATCGGACACACCTATTCAAATGGCGAAACTTGAAGAATATGTAAACTCAGGCGATGCAGGAATAATAGAACGGCAGGCCCATAGCATAAAAAGCGCCGCTGCGAACGTCGGAGGAGAAATCCTGCGCGAGACTGCATTGGAAATGGAAGAAAGCGCGCATCGGGGAGATGTTATCGCATCGAGACTTCTTTTGCCACGGATAAAAGCGGAGCTGCAGCGTTTGCAGGATGAACTTCAAAAGCCGGAAATAATATTCCAGGAGGTATTAAATGAAAATGCTGATTGTAGAAGATGATTTTACAAGCCGACTGCTTCTTCAGGAGATTCTGAAAGCATACGGGGAGCCACATGTCGCCGTCAATGGACGCGAGGCGATTGAAGCCGTCAAGATCGCATTGGATGCGGGCGAACCCTACAACTTGATCTGCCTGGATATCATGATGCCCGAAGTAAATGGCCAGGAAGCGCTTCTGGAGATTCGAGCCCTTGAGGAAGCTGCCAATATGGATTCGGCGGATAAATCGAAAGTTCTCATGACCACAGCCTTGGCCGATGCGAAGAACGTCAGTCTTGCCTACTACAATCTGTGCGATGCCTATCTGAACAAGCCGTTACAGAAATTGAAATTACTGGAAGCTTTGCGTGAGATGGCGCTGATTGAATGACACCCCAATTATTTGGAACGAAAAAATGTCCCGAAACCAGAAAGGCCGAGCGGTTTTTCAAGGATAGGAATATCGAGTATCAATTCCGGGATATAATTGAAAAACCCCCGTCACGCGGTGAGATGGAAACACTCTTGCGCCAAGCGGGGGTCGAAGAACTCTTGGATACGGAAAGTAAGACTTATAAGAACGATGGCTGGAAATATCGGGATTTTGATCCGCTGGAAACATTGATTAGCGTGCCGGGTTTATTGAAGACCCCTATTCTTCGTACAGATTCTGAAGTTCTCTGCGGATTCAAGATCGAGGTCTGGAAAGCAATCTTTTAAAGATTCGCCGTGATGATCAATTCCGAATAGCTCCGTGCCTCGATTTCGGTTTCGGCGACGCCGGCGCGGTTCAAGATGGAACGAAGGCCGCCTTGCGCCAAGGCGATTCCGGCCGGATCGTCCGATTCGAGAATTTGCTCTATCTCGATGAAGTGCCCGAGGCCTTCCACCTGTAGCAACTCGATCAGGAATCCATCATATTCATAGGCAACGCCTTTTTTACGCTTTTCATAAAAAGGCTCACACCCGATACGCTCGATCAAAGCCAGGAAAGTAGCTCGATCGCTTACCTCGAATTCCGTTTCCCGATTTATTTCTATGCCGCTATCGTTATGTTTCGTCTTGAAGTTTACGATGGTTTTTCCGTCATCGGATCGAACCCTAAACCCTTTCGTTCCCCGCACGAACCGCCAATCCGGTCCGTGCCAATACGAATCGAATTTATCGAATTCCCGCATCCACGTGGCAAAAGAGGCAACTTGGCGTTCTACCTCGGACATGTTTCTCACATGCGCCTTGAGCTCGATTTCCATCATTCTATTTTACTGCCTCAAGCACCGACGGGTCGTAGCCTTCTGGCGGCACAAAACCGAGCAATTCTATGCAGGTGGCCGCAAGGGAACTGATGCCCAGACCTTCCTTCAGCTCTTTTTTATATTCCGTTCCGCCTGAAGGGTCGAAAATAACGCAGGGCACGGGATTCAGTGAGTGGCTCGTCTTGGCGCGAGGGGTTCCATCTGCTTTCCTGGATACCGCTCCCGTTTTCTTTTCGTGCTCGTACATATCGTCCGCATTGCCGTGATCGGCGGAAAGTACAAGAATGCCGCCGGCTTTTTCCACCGCTTCGCGAAGCCGACCCAATTGCAGGTCCATGGCTTCGATGCCGCAGACTACGGCTTGATAATTGCCGGTATGGCCTACCATGTCGCCGTTCGGGAAATTGATGCGTATAAAGCGGTACTTGCCGGAAGCGATCGCTTCGAGGACACGATCGCTTATTTCGGCGGTTTTCATCCAGGGGCGCTGCTCGAAGGGCAGGCGATCGCTGGGAATCTCAATGTACTCCTCGAGCTTATCGCTGAATTTTCCACTGCGATTGCCATTGAAAAAATATGTAACGTGGCCGAATTTCTGCGTCTCGGAGATTGCCAGCATGGGAACACCCGAGGCGACGAGGTATTCGCCGAGCGTCTTGTCGATTGCCGGCGGGCTTACCAGGTAACAGGAGGGAACATGAAGGTCGCCGTCGTATTCCATCATGCCGGCATAGTATACCTTGGGATAGCGTATGCGATCGAAGCGGCTGAAGTCGGCCTGCTCGAAGGCCGCGGTTATCTCAAGCGCCCGATCGCCGCGGAAGTTATAATAAACTACGGCATCCCCATCCTCCACGGTACCTATCGGCCTACCGCCCTCGGCTATCACGAACTCATGCATGTCCTGGTCGATAAGGGAAGGCTTTTCCGCCCGATAGGCGAGAATTGCCTCCGTGGCGCTGGCAAACTGCCTGCCTTTTCCCAGTACATGGGCATGCCAACCGCGCTCGACCATGGCCCAATCGGCGTTATAGCGATCCATTGTAATATATTGCCTGCCACCGCCGCTTGCTATCCTGAAATCGTATCCTTCGGCGCGAAAACCCGCCAGATAGGCTTCGAACGGTTGCACGTATTCAAGCGCGCTCTGCTCGCCTACGTCGCGGCCGTCCAGGAGGATATGCACACGCGCTTTTTTTATTCCGTCTTCCTTGGCCCTGGCAAGCATCGCCTTAAGATGATCAATGTGGCTGTGCACGTTTCCGTCCGAAAACAAACCCAAAAAATGAAGCGTACTTGAAGGGTTCGGTTTTAGTGCCCCTACGATTTCCAGCCAGGTTTTGCCCCTGAACATGGCCCCGGACGCGATGGATCCGGAAACCAGCTTGGCGCCTTGCGCAAACACTCGGCCGCAACCGATGGCATTATGGCCAACCTCGCTGTTTCCCATATCATCGTCGGAAGGCAGGCCTACGGCCTTGCCATGCGCCTTGAGCTTGGTATGCGGACACGATGAAGTTAAAGCATTGAGCGTGTTCATGGCGGCATCCGAAACAGCGTCGCCTTCTGGAAAAGCCCCATAGCCGACACCGTCCATAATAACCAAAACCAAAGGTCCTTTTCTCTCGATCCAGGACGTATTTTTCTTCAAAGCCTCAACCATGGTGTCTCCCTGTCATTCGCCGAAATATTCGATAAGCGTCCGTACGTCCAGATCCTTGAGAATCTCGTCATAGTGAAGAAATGGCAATCCGATTACTCCGAAAACGCCTGCCGGTTTTGCACCGGCGCGAATTAGAAGATCAGCCGCGGCGCGCAAGGTTCCGCCCGTAGCGATAAGATCGTCGACGATGAGCACGTTACCGTTAGCAGGGATATCATCCACGTGCATCTCGATCTCCGCCTCGCCGTATTCGAGCGAATATTTCTGGGCAATGGTTTTACCCGGTAGTTTGCCTTTTTTGCGCACAAGGATGATAGGAAGCCCTAAATGATCCGCCAGCGGAGCCGCAAACAAAAATCCACGGGATTCGACCGCGGCAATGGCGTCCAAATTTTGATTCCGGTATAGCTTCACCATCGCGGATATACAATACCGAAACGCATCCGGATTGGTAAGCACGGTAGTAATATCATAAAAAAGAATACCCGGCTTCGGAAAATCCGGAATTTTCCTGATGGCATCATCGAGATTGAAACCTGTTGACATATTCACCTCATTGGTTGATAGCGGGTGCAACGAAAAACCGAAGTATCGTTATTCGGCGATCCCGTTAGATTGAGCGCAGCCAGGCGAGTGCATCGACACCGCGCGTACACGATAGAGTGCTGATAGACAAGTCTGTCGGCTTGAGGCAGATTTGAAACGAATCTGGAACTTTAGGCTTGCATCCTGCTTTATAATAAAACAATCCATTCCTGCCAGCTAGATTAATACCATTGAATAACCGCTTTAATTCCGCCCACGCACCTGCGTCGGAATCCGCAATGCCAAAAATGAAAGCCTCGGCGGCGAGAACTTCCGGTATAGACACTTCGGATGCACACCTGATTTTAACGATTGCAGAAGCGCCGACCCATTTTTTTATGTCTTTTGCCAGTGATTCAAGCTCACCGACGGCGTCTTCATAGACGACTAAAAGCTTCTTTTTTTGTAAACTCACGATTACTCTATACTAGTATTGAGTTTAGCAGCTGTCAAGGGTAGTTTAATTTCTGCTCTCATTTATCACCGGCATGGGGAAGCCATCGAATAAAGGCGTCCGCAGCGGCAAAAACAAGAGAACAAGCGCCTGCGATCAGGACCGTTTGCAACTGCTCGGAATTATAGGTATCTATTTCAGCTTTTGTCTGAGGTTTGTACGAATAATCGTTTTTAAAAGGCCAGGGGAGATATTTGGAATCCCTGCCGTTGCTGTTCCACCGATTGATGTCATACCCAACCCTGGTATAGAACAGCAAAACTGGAAAGGCGCCGACGCTTATCACCTCAAACCGGCGTATAGCGCGAACCCAATCGGGAAACTCATCGGCGGTATAGGGCTCCGGCAACGCGGCCGGAGCGACAGTCTGAGCGTTCATGAGTGAGACACTCGCTACGGTAAAAAAAATCAT
This sequence comes from uncultured Treponemataceae bacterium, assembly GCA_964485395.1. Classification (GTDB taxonomy): domain Bacteria; phylum Spirochaetota; class Spirochaetia; order Treponematales; family UBA12059; genus JANNSO01. The sequence continues at coordinate 86,279 of CAZAJF010000012.1, forward strand.
TATGAATGTACGGAAAGCAGTGGTCATGCATAGTTCCTTGCACCGAAAAGAGCGGTACCGATTCGCACCAGTGTGGCTCCTTCCTCAATCGCGATTTCCAGGTCATTTGTCATGCCCATAGACAAGGTGTCAAACATAGGAAAGTCAAAAAGCGTTCGCGCCTCATCAAAAGCTATCTTGCACGCCCTGAAAGACCTCTGGATCGGCAAAGGATCATCGGTATAGGGAGCCATGGTCATAAGCCCTCTAACTCGAATGGAAGATTCATGCCTACAAAGTTTTAGACCCTCATAAAGAGCCTCGGAATCGGGGAAACCGCTTTTACTTTCTTCCCCCGTGTGCAATTCAAAAAGGAGATCGAGCTTCTTTTCAGCTGAATCAGCCTTTTTTATCAATTCTTTTAAGATTGCGAGCGAATCAACGGATTGGATGCAATCAAAAACCTCAAGCGCTTTTTTTGCCTTGTTACTCTGCAAGTGTCCAAGCAGATGCAACTTGAAATCCCGTTCTCCTGGGTTTCCTATTTGCGCGTATTTTTCCGTGGCTTCCTGTACGCGATTTTCGCCGAAATTCCGAAGTCCGGCTTTGTAGGCGGCTTGAACTGCCTGCACCGGATTAAACTTTGTTACGGCAAGCAGCGTTATTTCTGAACTGATACGGGAAGCTTTTTCGCAAGCCGCGGCAATTCTTACGCCCACCGCGGCGATATTCTTACTGATAGCTTCGTCATACCCGGAACTTCCCGGTTCGAAGGGAATTGCAGGGAGTCTTGGGGTAAGGGAACCGGGAAACTCGGGATTCGGCATTACAAGAAGTCCCGTAACGATTCGTCGATGCCTTTACGCACCTCAAACCAGAAATTCAACGCCGCTTCGGCGGGATCCTTCTGAAAAGCCTCCACCCACTGCCCAAGTACAGGATCCGCATTGCTTTCGATTTTTTGCAACCTCTCGAGGAAAGTTCGTACCAATTCTACATTTCGCGTACTTTCCCAATATATTCCGGCGTTTCTGCTATTTATTCGGCTGGCGGCGCTGGAGATCGATGCAAGGTACGATTCCTTTTTGCCGTAAATCGCATCGATCGCAGCGGGAAGCATTTCTTCAGCCCAGCCTCGATGAAACCGGCAAACGCCCGCGTTATCCATGATCAGCTCTTTTTTGAGTCGTTCGGCGCATTTTTTACCAAGTTCTCGGGGAGGCAGAAATTCCCCTCCGTAATGCATGTAATATTTACCCATGATAGCCATAGGAGCCAAAACGCCGGGAGTCCAATACTGGTTCGGAACCATCCAGCCTTTACGACCGTTGGCAGTATACACAAAAGAATCGAGTATGCGTATTCCCTTTGCCTTACGGACGGATCGAGCCCACTTTCGCGCACCTTCGCTCAAATCAAGCAGGCCCTTTTTTGCGACGATCGCATCGATCAGTTCAACGCCGAGCTGCGCATTGTGCAAGGAATCGGCTACTACGTCAAACCCTTCCATGTTCCAACGGGGCTTTTTCGTAACACCGAGATCTTCGGGCGTGAGCGCTCCGGAATCCAGGCAATCCATTAGCCAAGCAACGACCCCGCCGCCCGAAATAGCGTCGAGCCCGGCCGCATCCGAGGCCTTATTCAAAAGTTCCGCGGCACGTTGGTCAAACACGCCGCAGAGTGGGCCCAACGCCTGGTACGGTTCATAATCCTTCTTGAACTCGCCTTGCATTTTCTTGCACACGGCCGCGCAGGGTTCGCCGCATGTCGCCTGCTGTTTACCCTTGATCGTTTCATCGTTGAACTGCTTGAGATAATGGCCGACTATGAAGTCCTGATGCAGTTTCTTTCGCTGTTCTTCCGTCCACGAAAAAGAGCGATAATTAAGCGCGATCATTTTTCCGCCGACTGTCGCGTAATTGACGCCCAGGGTTCCGCCCGTCTCGAATTTCGGGTCGAAGCGGTATTTCGTGGTTGCCTCAAAATCTTTTACGGCTAGCTTTTGCTTATACTTTTCTTCGAACCATCCATCGGCCACGCTGCGATCCCTAAAGTCCTCATCGATTACGGTACCTCCGTAGATTACCGCAACGATACCGTGATCGCCGCACAGCTTGGAACCGAAACCGCCTCGGCCGGCCCAGGTATCCACAAAAGTGGCTTTGCCGTCCTTTACCGGTGCCGACAGGATTCCCGCAAAATCGGTGCTTTGCGCCGCGGGACCTACGGAAAGCGCCCGATAGTCGCCATGGTAGCGCGGACCAAAGCTCTGCAGCGCCTCATCCATCATGGAATACGCACCGGTTCTACCCTTGGCCCATACAGCCTCCGCATTGACGGGAACCACCTCCACTTCGACTTCCTCGCCATGGTCGCGATTCAGGTATAGAATCGAGGGAACCGGGGATTTGCCCACGATTGAAACCATATTGATTCCCAGGTTGTCAAAAACAAGGCCCGCCCCACCCATGCTGGAAATATAGAAACCGCGCCAGCAAGGAGAAAATCCGTTGACGATCAGGCGATTTGACCCGGGCAGAATAGAGCCCGCGAACAAACCGGTACCGATGTTCAAGCTCATATAACGTCCGGCGAGATGAAGCCCCAGGTCCACCGGGCCAAAATAATCCACCAGCGGATAGCGCCTGATTTTATAAAAACCCGAAGACGCATCGATGAACAAAACTTTTTGCGCCTGCTCCATACTCGCTCCTTGCTCTGTGCCTGGAATCATCGCCGGTCAAGCTACCGGCAAAGCCCTTAAAACCATGACGTCACCCCAACCGGTCGCCTTTGCCAAAGCGTCCAACGGCTTTTTAAGAAATGCCGGCCGCATTCCCGCAGGCCACCCGCCCCAGGTTCCGGAATAATCCACCCGAAAGCCGTTTTCTTCCAGAAGGCCGCTGAGCGTCCTGATCGAGAATAGGTAAAGATGGTCGCGAATTGCGCTTCTCCAGGCTTGCCCGCGCATAAGCGCCTGGAAGCTGTCGACATTCGGAGTTATTAAATATAAAGCTCCCGTCAGTTTGATGATCCGCCGCAACTCTCGAACGAACCCTCTCGGATCGTTGAGATGCTCCACCAGATGCAATGCCATGATCGCGTCGAACCGTTCGCCCTCGAGCTGCATTTGTTCCAGAAATCCGGTCCGCACGTCGATGTGAAAATAATCCCTCGCATACTCGGCCATGCCCGGCCCGATTTCTACTCCGAGAACCCGCCATCCGCGGTCGTTGAAAGAAGATAACAACGCGCCGGTCGCGCATCCGATTTCCAGTATTTCAGGCGCTGCGCCGACAATCTCCATCTCCGGCCTCAATCCTGCCTGCGCCAGACTCTTTAAAGCTATCTCCCGGTATTCCAGATGCCTGCGCGTCTCGTAGGCTAGATAGTCCCCATCATACCTCGCGTGAATCGCTTCCGGTACCGGCTGCGGATCCTGGCGCCATAGACTGCATTCCTTGCATCGTATGAAAATAACGCCCTGTGCTTGCCATCTTTTCCCCGCGGATATTCCACCGCAAAGAGGGCAGGGTTTTTCGAGCAAGTTTTCGGTGCGCGGGGCGGTCGCGAAAGTACGGAGCTCCTGCATATTATTGTACGGTTACAGGCCAGCTATATTCCCGCCGATTGCCCGCAAAATCGCTTAAAACCAACGAGATCACCGTCTTTCCCCTGGCCAGGTTGAAGGTGCCCAGGCGTAAGTAGCCCTCTTCCGAAATAACGTCGACTCCGGCTTTGTCCGAGCCGGAAAGATACAAGGGAATTCCTCGTTCCGCACCTACCGAATCAAAACCATATCGGGTTTGTTCCGCGCCGTCAAAAGATAGAATGACGTAGAACGGGAGGCCTTTAGAGTTATTGGGTAAGGATTCCTCGGCATCGAGAAGTAATTCCCATGCCCCTTGTTTAATGCTCTTTGCCTGTTCGATATGGATTTCATTGCTCTCGGACTTAAGCACGAGGGCTTTTACGACGGGAGACACGGTATCCGTGATTATTGGCATTATCGAAAAAGGATGGATAAAACGCCTTGAACTGCGATCGTAGGTATAAAAAACAAAGCCGGGCCGGGATGTATTCGAGCTCTTGGAAAGCCGGCCGAGAATATCCCCTTCACGCACGACCGAAAGATACGTAGACACCGTTCCAGGTTGCATACCGGTATAAACGCTCATGATTTCCTGCGTATGGGCCAGCGCAAGCAGGGAACCTCCGGGAACGGGAAACCCGCAGGGCAAAATAGGGGCGTCTACCGCAAACAACAGTTCACCATCCGATGCCGCCTGGATCACCGTATCATCCCCGATAAATTCGGTGCCGCGCAAAAAAGGAAGATTATTGTTGGCCCCAAACGTAAATCGTATTAGTTTTTCGTTCAGCGGCCAAATATAGGCATAGATAGCCGCAACGCCCGAAAGGCAAAAAAGACAAATGATTATTTTTTTCAGCATCGATCATTCCTCCTTGAAATCGATACGACTCAGACCGGAATCGTATCCCAAGAACAGGTGGCGATCGCTAAAGCGGTAGAATTCCGTTTCGGGCGGCAGGCGAGTCCTGCCCAGCAGGCGATCAGGGGGAGAAAAAACTACAAGCTCGACGTTGCCCTTGCTTTTGGCCATGATAAAATAGAGATCTTTTTTATATCCCTGATGTACCGTAAAGGTCTCGGCCTTGACGGGTAACATTGCGTTTTCCTTGCCGTCGAGCGAAAAAACCCCGATACCCTCCGGTTGTTGGTATAACACATACCGATCATCCGGTAAAATAAAAACGGAGACCGGAGTTCTAAAATCAGATTCCAGGTAGCGATGCGCGACAACTCGATAATCCTTGTCTCCCCTACCCAAAACGACAAGGCGCTGTCGGTCTATTCCGCTGACCATGGCTACATAATTACCGGTCACGGAACTGGAAATTCCGAGAATTACCTGCAGACGACTTCCCCCGGGGGTAAACGATAGAAGTTGTTTTCCCGTTTTATCGAGTATTTCGACGGATCCGTCTATTAGGCCGGCAACGCTCACGGATTCATTGGCGTCAAAACCGCTGACTTGACAGGGAAACGTATAATTCCAGAGCGGTTTCCCAAGATCAGAATAGGCAACAAGCCCCATAGCGTCGTAGCTTGTCGAGAACAAGCGGTTTCTGATAAAAAACGGGATCTCGGCGGGGGGAATGCTTCCGAGTTTTTCTCCCTGCATATTCATTACGGTTTTTACGGCGGCATTGCCGGGAGGAAGGGTAAGCCAAGAATTTTCGCCCATCAGGACGGCGGAAGACGGAGGTTCAACTGAGTAGGTAGCGCCTTCGGGGTTAAAAAATCCGGCTTTTCCACCGATGGAAAACGTGAAATCGGTCCCCGCGGGAGGCAAGGCGGGATCACTGGTTATTTTTTTATACCATACCGGCCTGGCCGTGAACTCCGGAGGAAGCGGTTCGGGGAATAAAAAAAAACAAACAAGAAGAAATAGAGAAAAAAGTATCCAGAAAGCTGTCGGATTTCGCCGGTTCTCATCAATCACGTTTGTGCTCCGCAGTGCGGCATTCCCTTTTCTCGGAACGCCTCAAAATACTTTTCAATACACACGAAATGGTATATACTAAAGTGCTAATCAGTCAATAAGAAAAATGGAGCCCTATGAAAGCAATGGAACTTTTTCTGCTGGCAACGGCGGCAGCCCATCATGCGCATGCGCCTTATTCCCATTTCAGGGTAGGAGCGGCGCTCCTCTGCGAAGACGGTACGGTCATTACAGGCGCTAACGTGGAAAACAGGTCGTTCGGCTTGACTATTTGCGCGGAAAGATCAGCCTTGGTAGCCGCAATTTCCCAAGGGAAAAAGCACTTCAAGGCATTGGCCATTTCCTGTCCCGATGCGGCTTATCCGGTCAGTCCCTGTGGCGCGTGCAGGCAGGTAATCAGCGAGTTTGTACGACCGGACTTTCCTATTTGCTTCGGCGGTGCCGACGGGAAGCTCGTGGAAACGACGATGGCTGAACTCATGCCCTATGACGCATTGCATGAGCTCGCCGACAAATAGCCGTTTCTTTATATTTTTTTGGCTTCTTCTTCCTGTTTTTTCTTGTCGGCCTCGAGTTTGCCGGTCCATATCTCTATTTTTTTCTTGAGCTCATCCGCTTCACTGCGCTCATTGAAAACGATATACAGTCTACGCAGTGCGCTCAAGAATACGATAGCCTGCTTAAAATCGTCATGTTTCAGGGAAAAAATCTCATATTTTTCCCGGTATTTGTCCGCAGTCGACTGAAAAAGCCTTTTTACGTTTGCGACATATGACGTCACGATCATCCTATTCGGTGAGGTTAGCTCCATATCCAGGAAAGCTTTCTTGAGATCTAGCAGATTTTTGGAAATCGTGGCCAGCTTACCCCACATTTCAACGAACGACCATTTCCATTTTGAATTCGCGCCGTAACCTTCTTCAATTTCCTTTATGGCAAAGCCGATTTTCATGAATAATTCAAACCGATCGGTATAGCTGATATCGGCGATTTCCTTTAGATTTTCCTCGTATTCCGAGAATGGAGCATCGATATACGCAGTAACGATGTCTTCAATGTATTTTATGGAGCGGACCAGCGACTTGCGCGCTTCGGCAAGGGCATCCTCGTTTTTTATACCGAGCAGAGAAACCGAAAGCGTGTTCAATAGAATGTGATACGAGGTAAGCGACAGCATCTCTTGGCTCAGCTTGATCCGCGCATAGCCTTGCCCCTGATTTCCCGGCTGTTTCAGCAACGTGAGGAGCGATTGTTCTTTCGCAAGGAATGCATCGATCGTGGTTTTATATTCCTTGACTTTCGCCGCATAACGGTTCCGTTGTTCCTGTGTAATTTTTGCCATCAGCTTCCCCGTATTCCCGCATATTTCGCGAGCAAATCCTGTGCATGCTGAATCGAACTTGGTGCATCGGCGTCTCCGGAAAGCATTCGCGCTATTTCCCTGATTCGGGAAGGCGCATCCAGCAACGATAACTGCGTAATTGTACGCCCGCCATCAACACGTTTTTCGACCTTATAGTGATTATCGGCGCGAACTGCGATAGAGGCTAGATGAGTAATGCATAAAACCTGCTTTTTTGCCGCTATTCCGTTTAAATGCTCCCCGACACTCATAGCAACCTCACCGCCAATACCGGTATCAACCTCATCGAAGATCATCGTCGGTACGGAATCGGTGCTGACCAGCATGGTTTTTATAGCCAACATGACGCGCGATAACTCGCCGCCGGAAGCAACGGCAGCCAGGGATCGATCCGGCTCTCCCTTGTTCGCGGATATCAAGAACTCTGGTTCATCGACTCCATAGGGCCCTACGACCACTTTCCCGCTATCCAAGGCTTTTCTCGGCAGGCTTACGATAAAGCGGGCATGAAGCATTCCAAGCGTCGACAATATTTTAACGACGCCTGTTTCCAGGCTTTTTGCGGCAGCAGCCCGCTTTGCGCTCAGGTTCTCAGCCGATTTCAGCACAAGTTCCTCAGCCTTTGAGATTTCTATACGCAACGACTCCAATTCCGCATCGCGATTTTGCATGGTGAGCATCTTGGCAAGGGCTTCTTCCCGGTATGCCAGGATATCTTCTATCGATTTTCCATACTTCCTCTTTAGTTTCTGGATTATCGATAAGCGGGTTTCGATTTCTTCCAGCCGACCCGGGTCGCTATGAAGCTGTTCAAAATAATCACGAATAGTCTGAGCGCTGTCCTCCAGCTCAAAATAAGCACCCTCGATGCCCACGGAAATTGGAGCCAGTTTTGAATCGAGCGATTGTATATACTCCAGATGAGTCCGCGCCTTGCGCAGTTTTGCTAAAATACCGTCAGGGTCTGAAAGCAGCTCCTTTAAAGATGCCACGCTTCCAAAAAGCTTTTCAAATTGGGATATCCTCTTTTCCTCTTCAAGAAGTTCCTCATCCTCTCCGATTTTCAAAGCCGCCAAGGTAATCTCATCAATAGCAAATTGCAGCAATTCAATTTCCCGTTCCGAAGCGTTTCCTGCCTGCAACAAACGCTCAAAGGCTTTTCTTCGTACGCAAAGCTCTTGGTAGAGCAGCGAGTACTCGATCACCTCGGCCTCGATTCCAGCGTAACGGTCTAAAAGGCTTCGTTGTTTTTCGGGTTTAAGAAGATTCAATCCTTCTCGCTGGCCGTGAACCTCTACCAAGCATGCGGTAAAATCCGCAAGATCTTGCCTGACGGCCGGCATATTCTGAATATAAATGGCGCCTCTGCCCGTTTTTTTTAAGCTTCGCTTAACGAGAACGGTTCCGTCCTCGCAGTCTATATCATGATTTTTAAGCCACTCGAGCGCTTCGTCGTTCCCGTCTACCGCGAATATTCCGCTTACCAGGGTCTCTTCAGCGCCGGCGCGGATAATTCCGGTTTCTGCCTTCGCGCCTAAAAGAAAGCCCAAGGCCCCAATAAGAATCGATTTTCCCGCGCCTGTCTCACCCGTCAGAAGATTCAATCCTTTTTGAAAATGAATGGTAAGTTTATCGATTATCGCATAATCGCGAACCATTAGCTCTTCAAGCATTTGGTCCTCCCGACCAATTCAGCTTCGCGCGTAAAACCTGATAGAAAGATCCTCGCGCTGCGCAGAACAATTTTATACGGTGCTCGGACTGCTTAAAAAAAACACGATCCCCTTCCTCGAGGTAGAAATAATCCTGCCCATCCACTGTCAGCACCGTAGTTTCTCGCTGTTTCTGCTCAACATAAACTTCGATCGTTTCGTGACCGGGAATCACGAGCGGCCTGTTGGAAAGCGCTAAAGGGCAAATGGGATTAAACACCATGGCATCCATGTCAGGGTCGAGGATAGGTCCGCCAGCCGCCAGGGAATAGGCGGTGGAACCCGTAGGGGTCGCCACGATCACACCGTCGGAGCGATAGGTCCCCAAGGAGGAGCCGCTGATGTTTATACTCAAGTTGACTATTTTTGCGAGCCCCGCACCGGAAACGACCCCGTCGTTCATGGCGATCGACCGGGATAGAACGACGCCTTCGCGTTGAACTTCAATACCGAGCATCGCACGGCTGGACAACGGGAGATTACCCGATTCAGCCTTGATGAGATATTCGTACCATTGGGAGCTCTTAACCCAGGCAATAAATCCAAGGCTGCCGAGGTTTACAGGCAATATGGGAATTCCGGTAGAGGCTGCAAGCCTCGTCGCATACAACACGGTGCCATCCCCGCCCAAGGTAATTATTATATCGATATTGTCCATGCAAGGATGTTGCGCAGGCTTTCCCTCAAAGACAAAAAGCGTTACGATACGCCCTTCATCCTGCAGACGGATTTGAATATCTTTGGCATATCGTTCAGCATCCGCTTTTTGCCTGTTCGCGATAACCAGAATCCGGGCCGGATGATCTATCACAGCTACCCTTTCGCTACGGCAGCGTAGCCAAAACCTTCGCGATCTTCTGCGCCATTCCCTTACCGATTCGCGGATGCAGCGGAAAAGCCAAAGCCCTGTTTACCAACGAGCGGGCGTGTGGACAAGAACCTTCGGGCATCGCTCCAATCCCGATGCAGGTCATCTCGAAAGCCATCAATGTGGGTATATCCTTTTTTTTTGCATAGGCTATAACATCCTTGATGCCGGATTCAAGAACAACGACACAACTATAATACGCAGGTTTGCCTTCTACTGCTTGCACCAATGCTTTTTTATGGGCTCTAGCCAGCGATTGCTCGAATAATTTCGCCAACTCGGAACGTTTTTCAATGAATTTATCCAAATCACGGAGTTGCGAAAAAGCCAGTGCGCAGTTCATATCCCCCAATTTAAGCGTGGGGCTGATATTTTCACATATATTCTTAAGAACTTGGGCTTCCCTTCTGTCTTTTGCATACAGAATCGCACCACCACCCGCAGTCACGGCATGCGCATGTTCCAAGCCTAAAATCGTGAACATCCCGAGTTCTCCAGCTCGTATACTCTCCGGAGCTGCGGAATTCTCAGGGATTTCCGGCTTGTCAGCGGATTCTTCAGAGTCAGGAACCAAGCCAATCTCGCCACCCGCAACAGAACCGATAGTCGTAGAAATATCTTCGATGATAGGAATTCCGATGTCGAGAAGAAGCGCGGGGTCTGTAAAAACACCCCAAGGCTGAGCAAGATACAATGCCTTGGCACCTGAACCCGACAAGGTTTCAAGTGATTGAGCTCCGGGCAAACAGGTAGAAGGTTCTACATCAAGCCAGAAAGGAAGAAAACCTTGGGCGCTTAAACAGTCCAAAACCCAGGGCTCGGAAAATGCGGATAAAGCTATAACTGAACCAGGCTCAAGATCAAGGCATCGCAAAGCAATGCTAAAAGCATGATAGGGGCTGCGGAGTGCGATCCCATAATTAAAAGAAAGACGTTCTTTTGCAGTCTTCATAAGGCGATCGTTAAACTCGCCGGGAGCAAGACTGTCCGTTACGAGACAATTCAGGACGGAGTCCATGTCCTTCCGCCTGATATATGAACTGAGTGCTTTAATTTCCATGGGTAAAAAGCCTACTTCCTGACTTCCACTATTTTTTGAAGTTCTTTTGCGCTGAAAAGTTTACGGATATCCAAGATTATCAGATACCCATTCTTCTGGTTTGCGACGCCCTGTATATATTCAGCGCCAATTCCCGCGAGCATTTGCGGCGGAGGTTGAATCTCATTGTAATCGATGGATATTACGCGTTCCACCTTGTCGATAATCACTCCGAGTTTCATTCCATCAAGATCGATAATTATAAAACCGGATAATAAATCCTCGTCATCATCGAGTTGAGCCTTGCGTAGATGAAAACGCTTATGTAAATTAATTATTGGGATAATCTCGCCGCGAAGATTGAATAATCCTTCTACGTACGTTGGAGCGTTTGGAAGCGGTCGGATGTCCTGGACACGCACGATTTCCTTGACATCCATAATATCAATGCCGTACAGCTCTTCGCTCAGCTGAAATGTGACCAGCTGCAAGAGCACTTCTCTTTCGGCCATAATTCCTCCCAAAGCTTTTTATTGACGTATCATAAAAGTTTAGCATTTTTCCAGTAATGGAGCAAGGGCGAAATGCTTTTCAACAAATAAACAGTGAAAAGCTTGTAAAGAAGCTTCGTTTACGGGGTCCTGTCACTGCAAAAAGAGGGCCCTCTTATCGCGTGACCTCTTTTTTCCGCGCCACCCCGCGGCAATCAAGTTTTGGTATAAGCAGTTTCATGTTTTTTTGTTTTGCGTCGTTTGGGTAAGAAAAGATTTACCGACCGCCACTCTTCCCAATACCTAAGCGCCTGCGCCCCGCGCAGCGAAACCAGTCACTATCCTCCGTATCCCCATCCCTCTTCCCAATACTCAGTCGCCTGCACTCCGCGCAGCGAAACCAGTCACCATCCCCCGTATCCCCATCCCTCTTCCCAATACTCAGTCGCCTGCGCTCCGCGCAGCGAAACCAGTCACCATCCCCCGGTATCCCCATCCCTCTTCCCAATACCCAGGCGCCTGCGCCCCGTGCAGCGAAACCAGTCACCATCCCCCGGTATCAGGTCTTTTTTTTCATTGCGCGAGAAGATACAAGGCACAAAGCCCCCA